>JAGIBP010000021.1 GCA_017744285.1 Variovorax sp. | reverse complement strand
GGCCGCGCCCGGCCGCGATCGCCGCGTCGAGCGCGGCCTGTGCGCCGGCCGCGAGCGCGTCGGCCATCGAGGCGCCGGGGCCGAGCCCTTCGGCACGCTGCGCGCCACCCAGGCACGAGACGCCGGCGCTGCAGGTCACGTGACGCGAGACGCCCGAGCCCTGGTGGCCGATGTCGAGCGCCTCGACCGCGCGCAGGACCCGGTTGGCCACATGGAGCGCATCGAGGGCCGAGGTGTCGGGCAGCAGCAGCGCGAAACGCTCGCGCTCCAGCCGCGCCGCGAAGTCGCCCGGGCGGCGCGCGCTGCGGCGCAGGGCCTCGCCCACGGCCGCGAGACACGCATCGGTGGCCCGGCGGTCGTACAGCGTCTCGAACGATTCGAAGAAGTCGACCTCGAACAGCACCATCGCGATGTCCTGCGCGGCTTCCGCGGCGCGAGCGGTCTCGCGTGCCAGCGCCTCGGCCAGCGCGCGCTCGTTGGCCAGGCCCGTGAGCGCGTCGACGCGCGACAGCCGGCGCAGATCGTCGGACAGCCGCTTGAGCTTGAGCTGCGTATGGACCCGCGCGAGCACCTGCTGCGCGTTGAAAGGCTTGCGGATGAAATCGACCGCGCCCATCTGGAGCACCGCGACTTCGAGCTCGGATTCCTGGTGGCTGCTCACGAAGATCACCGGCACGTCGGCCAGCGCCGGATCGGCCTTGAGCGCCTCGCAGACCTGCAGGCCGCTCATGTCGCCCATCTGCGCGTCGAGCAGGATGAGATCGGGCGCCGCTTCCCGGCTGAGCTGCAGCGCGTCGGCGCCGCTCGTGGCGAAGCGAAGGGTCGAGTAATCCGAAAGTATCCGACTCAACACCTGGATCACGTTCGGATCGTCGTCGACGAGAAGAAGACTCGCTTCTACCGGAAATTTCTTCATCGGACGATTCTGCCGCAAGCGCTCGTCTCAACCGGGCGCGGGATAACGCGCAATCGCCTCATAGTGCGGCAAAGGTCGCAGGTGCGAGCAGACCAGCGCGAAGTGGTCCACGCGCCACACGATCGGCGCGGGGTCCGCGGGCGGCACCGCGCCGCGCGTCCTGCGCGCGATCGTCAGGTGCGGCAGCCAGCGCTCGCGCTCGTTCGCAACCGCGAAGCCGGCCCGGGCGACCTGTCTCACGATCGCCTCGTGCAGTGCATCCAGGCCCGCGTGCGGCTGCGTCCGCAACACCGCGATCTGCTGGCGCCAGGTCTGCGGCGTGCCAAGCCGCAGGCTCATCCGGTGCACGGGCACCTCGCACAGCAGGCGCGAGAGCAGCGCCTCCCGCCCTGCCTCCACCTCGCCGAGGAAGTGCAGCGTCATGTGGATGCGCGCGACGTTCGTCAGCCGCGCACCAGGCGGCCACGACCATGACGCGCGGTGCGCCGCGATCGCGGCCTGCACGCCCGGATCGGGGAACAGGCCGATGAAGAGGCGCCGGGTCGGCGCGGGCAGGTCATTCATCTGCAAGAAAAGGTTACGCCCTCCCTCGCGCCGGACGGGTGCAAGGGTAATTCCCGAGCGGGCCGGACGCGACCGGATTCATATGATGATCGTGCAACCTGCCCACAGGACGATGTGCAGGTGCGCGGCATTGTTCTCGCCCCTCGGGCGCTCACGTCCAGGCGGGCCCCACGTCCAGACAAGGAGACAGCAATGGTCTTTCGCACTCGCATCGTCGCCGCGGTCGCGGCCTGGGTCGCGTCATCCGCCGTGCTCGCGGCCGGACCGTCGGTGGTTGCCGGCCCCGGCGAGAACCCGGCCTGCTTCAAGCCCTGGGACGCCAGCACCAAGTACTTCCAGTGGCCCGCCAAGAAGGGGCCGTACCGCGTCGCGCTGGCCAACGGCTTCGTGGGCAACACCTGGCGCATCCAGATGATCAAGATGGCCAAGGCCTATGCGGCGACGCCCGAAATGAAGTCCCAGCTCAAGGAGTTCAAGATCGTCTCCACCGGCACCGACGTGGCGGCGCAGATCGCGGCGATCGACAACTTCATCAACTCGGGCTACGACGCCATCGTGACAATCGCGGTCAACCCCACGGCCTTCGCGCCGGTCATCAAGCGGGCGAACGCCGCCGGCGTGGTGGTGGTGCCCTTCGACAACGTGCTCGACAGCGACCAGGTCATGATGGTCAACGAAGACCAGCTGCAGATCGGGCAGCTCTCCGGCGAATGGGTGGTGAAGAACATCCCGGGCAAGAGCGGCAGGCTGCTCGAAGTGCGCGGCGTGCCGGGCAACTCGGTGGACCGCGACCGGCATCTGGGCTTCCGCAAGGTGGTCGAGGCGCCGGGTAACAAGTTCGAGGTGGTCGAAGTGGTTGGCAACTGGGACGACGGCACGGCCCAGAAGGCGGTCGCCGACGCGGTGGCGGTGCACAAGAACTTCGACGGCATGTTCGTGCAAGGCGGCACCACCGGCGCGGTGCGCGCGCTGATCGACGCCAAGCACAAGATGATCCCGGTGGCGGGCGAGGCCGAGAACGGCTTCCGCAAGCTGTGCGTGGAACACGCGAAGGACGGGCTGCTGTGCGCCTCGCTCGGCCAGTCGCCGGGGCTGGTCGCGATCTCGATGAAGGCCGCGGTGGCGGCGCTGCAGGGCAAGGTGATGCCGCAGATGATCTCGGTGCCCATTCCCATGGCGACGCATCCGAACTTCAAGGCCGGCGAGAACTACTTCCCCGACCTCACGGACAACTTCTTCACCACCAACGACTTCCCGCCGTGCGACGTGAACCTCAAGGCGACGGACATCATGTCGAAGGACGAGAAGAACAACTGACGCGGCGCCTGCGGCTTTGGAACCGATCCTGCAGCTGGCCGACATCTCCAAGCGCTACGGCGGCGTGCGCGCGCTGGAGCGCGCGAGCTTCGCCTGTGCGCCGGGCCGCATCCATGCGGTGCTCGGCGAGAACGGCGCGGGCAAGTCGACGCTGATCAAGATCATGGCCGGCGTGGTGCGGCCCGACGAGGGGCGCATCGTGCTGGAGGGCACCGAGCGCCGCTTCGGCCATCCGCAGGAGGCGGTCTCGGCCGGCATCGCGTGCATCTTCCAGGAGCTGTCGCTGATGCCGGACCTGAGCGTGGCGGACAACATCTGCATCACCAACCCGCCGCGCCGCCACGGGCTGATCGACCGCCGCGCACAGCGCCGCATCGCCGAGGCCGCGCTCGCGCGGGCCGGCGCGGAGGACATCCACCCGCTCGCGCCGGTGGGAAGCCTCACGCTGTCGCGCCAGCAGATGGTCGAGATCGCCAAGGCGCTGGCCCGCGACCCGAAGATCCTGATCCTCGACGAAGCGACCTCGGCGCTGACCGCGGCGGACGTGCAGCGCGTCTTCGCGCTGCTCAGGCGCCTGCGCGGCGAGGGCCTCGCGATCGTCTACATCTCGCACCGCATGAAGGAGATCGCCGAGCTGGCCGACGACTGCTCGGTGTTCCGCAACGGCCGCCATGTCGCCACCTTCGAGGCCGGCACCCGCAGCGACGCGGAGATCATCGAGATGATGATCGGGCGCGACATCGCCCATGCCTTTCCGCCCAAGCCGCCCGCGCGGCCGGACGGCGCGGGCGGCGCGCCCGCCCTGGAGACGCGGGCCCTTTCGTGGGGCGGCCGGCTGCACGACATCGACCTGGCCGCGTGGCCCGGCGAGATCGTCGGGCTCGGCGGGCTCGACGGCCAGGGCCAGCGCGAATTCTTCCTCGCCCTCTTCGGCGTGCTGCGCGGCGTGACGGGCGAGGTGCGCCTCGGCGGCACCCCTGCCAGGGTGCGCGACCCGCGCCACGCCAAGCGCGCCGGCGTCGGCATCGCACTGGTGCCCGAGGACCGCAAGACCGAAGGCCTGATGCTGCCCATGTCGGTGCGGCACAACCTGAGCCTCGCCGCGCTCGACCGGCTCAGCCGCGCAGGCGTTCTGCTCGCCGCCGAGGAAGCCGCGGCCGTCTCGGCGATGGTGCGGCGGCTCGCGATCAAGGTGCCGGACATCGGCGATGCCGTGGGCACCCTGTCGGGCGGCAACCAGCAAAAGGTCGTGATCGGCAAGTGGCTCCTCAACGCGCCGCGCATCCTGCTGCTGAACGACCCGACGCGCGGCATCGACGTCGGCACCAAGCAGGAGATCTACGCGCTCGTGCGCGCGCTGGCCGACGAAGGCGCGGCGGTGCTGCTCTATTCGACCGACTACGCCGAGCTCATCGGCTGCTGCGACCGCGTGGCGGTGTTCTACGACGGGCGCATCCTGCGCTGGCTGGCGGGCGCCGACCTCACCGAACGGGCGCTGGTGTCGAGCGCCCTCAACCTCGAAGAGGCGCCCGCATGACGCATTCCGACTGGCGCTTCCGCCTGCGCGAGCATCGCGCGACCTTCGCGACGGCGGCGATGTTCGCGCTGATCTTCGCGCTGTACATCGGCAAGCACCCGGTCGGCTGGAGCACGCCGGTGCTGACCACCGCGGCCAACAAGGGCGTGCTGCTCGCGATCGTCGCCATGGCGCAGACGCTGCCGGTGCTGACGGCGGGTATCGACCTGTCGGTGGGCATGGTCTTCGTGCTCGCGAACTGCCTCGCCTCGCACCTCGTCGTCGGCTCGGCATGGCAGGCCGGACTGGGCTGCGCGGCGGTGCTCGCCACCGGCGCGCTCTGCGGCTTGCTCAATGGGGTCATCATCGTCTACGGGCGGCTGCAGCCGATCATCACCACGCTCGCCACCGGCATCGTGTACTTCGGGCTGGCGCTCGGGCTGCGCCCGGTGCCGGGCGGCGACGTGCACGCGGGCCTGGCCGACGCGCTCACGGGCGCCCTGCCCGGTGGCATCCCGGCGATGCTGGTGGTGCTCGCCGCCGTGGTGCTCGTGGTGTGGGTGCCGTACCGGCGTTCGGTCACCGGCCGCGCCGCGCTCGCGATCGGATCGTCGGAAGCCGCGAGCTACATGTCCGGTGTCGCGATCGGCCGCGCCAAGCTCGTCACCTACACGCTCGCGGGGCTGCTCGCCGCCATCGGCGGGCTGCTGCTGACCTTCGTGACCTATTCGGGCGAGGCCTCCTCGGCCATCGGCGGCGTCTACACGCTGAACTCGATCGCCGCGGTGGTGATCGGCGGCACCTCGCTGGCCGGCGGCGCGGGCAGCGCGATCGGCTCGATCTTCGGCGCCTTCGTGCTGCGCACCATCGGCGACCTGCTCTTCGTGTTCGACCTCGAGCCGCTGTGGCAGCCGCTCTTCCAGGGCGTGATCCTGCTGGCGGCCGTGAGCTTCGGCTCGCTGCGCCTGCTCAAGGTCGGCAACCGGCTCGAACTGTTCAGGTGATGCGGGGGATGAGCTCCATCGCGCTTCGCCTCAAACGCTCCGGACACTTGCCGGTGCTCGCGGGGGCGCTGTGCACGGCGCTGCTCCTCTTGGTGGGGAGCCTCTATTCGAGCAACTTCCTCTCGCCCGAGTACCTGCTGCTGCAACTGCAGATCGCCTCGTTCCTCGGCGTGGTCGCCACCGGCGCGATGCTCGTGATCCTGCTCGGCGGCATCGACCTCTCGGTGCCCTGGCTGGTCACGGTCGGCGGGATGATGTCGGCCGCCGCCGCCGGCTGGTGGGGCGGCGCGGGCGCGGTGCTCGCGATTCCCTTCGGCATCCTGTGCGGCGCGGCGCTGGGGCTCGTCAACGGCATCGGGGTGGCCTACCTGCGCGTGCCGTCGATGATCTTCACGCTGGGCATCAACGCGGTGGCGCAGGGGCTGATCGTGGTGCAGACGGGCGGCTTCGCGCCCCAGGACCGCGCCACGCCCGCGATGCACCTGATCGCGACCGGCCGTTCGTTCCTCGGCGTGCCCAATGCGGTGCTGGTGTGGATCGCGGTCGGCGGCGCGACGATGTTCATGCTGCATCGCACGACGCTGGGCCGCGCGATCTACGCCGTGGGCAACCGCGAGCGCGCCGCCTACCTGTCGGGCGTGGCCACGCGCCGCGTCACGCTGCTGTGCTTCGTCATCGCCGGCGCGTGCTCGGCCGCCGCGGGCGTCCTGCTGACCGGCTACTCGACCAAGGCCTACCAGGCGATGGGCGATGCCTACCAGCTGCCGGCCATCGCCGCCGTGGTGCTCGGCGGCACGCACATCCTCGGCGGCCAGGGCTCCTACCTTGGCACGGTCGTCGGGGTGATCCTGATCACCCTGCTGCAATCGATCCTGTCGGTGATGCAGATCCCCGAGATGGGGCGGCAGGTGATCTACGGCGTCGTGATCATCGCGATGCTGCTCGTCTACGGACGCGGCCGGCGGCACGCCGGCTGAGTCGCCACAAGCACAACAGGAGCACCCATGACCATCGAACCCGATGCCGGCTTCGAGGTGATCGACCCCCGGTTCGGCCGGCTGGTCCACGCCAATGCGCACGTCGAGAAGCTCTACACCGGCTGCCGCTGGGCCGAGGGGCCGGCCTGGTTCGCGGCGGGACGCTACCTCGTGTGGTCGGACATCCCCAACGACCGCGTGATGCGCTGGGACGAGACCGACGGATCGGTCTCGGTGTTCCAGCAGCCGGCCTTCAACAGCAACGGCCACACGGTGGACCTGCAGGGCCGGCTGATCTCGTGCGAGCACCGGGGCCGCTGCGTCTCGCGCATCGAGCACGACGGCTCGCGCACGGTGCTGGCATCCCACGTCGGCGGCAAGCGGCTGAACTCGCCGAACGACGTGGTGGTCAAGTCCGACGGCAGCATCTGGTTCACCGACCCGAGCTACGGCATCGACAGCGACTACGAGGGCGACGCCGCGCCGAGCGAAATCGGCGAACGCTGCGTCTTTCGCATCGACCCCGGCAGCGGCGCGGTCGAGCGCGTGGGCGACGGCTTCGTGCAGCCGAACGGGCTGGCCTTCTCACCCGACGAACAATGGCTGTACGTGGCCGACACCGGCGCGACGCACGTGCCGGACGGCCCGCGCCACATCCGCCGCTTTCGCGTGACGGACGACGGGCGCGCCTTGAGCGGCGGCGAAGTCTTCGCGCAGTGCGACCCGGGGCTCTTCGACGGCTTCCGCGTCGACGCCCAGGGCCATTTGTGGACGAGCGCGGGCGACGGCGTGCACTGCTACACGCCCGAAGGCGAGCGCATCGGCAAGATCCACCTGCCCGAGGTCGCCGCCAACGTGTGCTTCGGCGGGCCGAAGCTCAACCGCCTCTTCATCTGCGCGACGACCTCGCTCTACGCGGTCTACGTGAACGCGCGCGCCGCGCCGAGGCCGGCGCGCGCCTGATCAGGGAATCAGATGACGCCCTGGGCCAGCATCGCGTCGGCCACCTTGACGAAGCCCGCGATGTTCGCGCCATCGACGTAGTTGACCTTGCCGTCGGCGCGCTGGCCGTGCCGCACGCAGGTGTCGTGCAGACCGACCATGATGTCGTGCAGACGACGGTCGACCTCTTCGCGCGGCCACGACAGGCGCATCGAGTTCTGGCTCATTTCGAGGCCCGAGGTCAGCACGCCGCCGGCATTGCTGGCCTTGCCCGGCGCATAGAGCACGCCCGCTTCCTGCAGGCGCTTGATGGCCTCCATGGTCGTGGGCATGTTCGCGCCCTCGGCCACGCACTGCACTCCGTTCTTGATCAGGGTGGCGGCGTCCTCGATGCCGAGTTCGTTCTGGGTCGCGCAAGGCAGCGCCACGTCGACCGGGACGAACCAGGGCTTGACGCCCGGCTTGAAGCTGGTCTTGGTGCGCTCGGCGTAGTCGCTCACGCGGCCGTAGAGGTGGTTCTTCACCTCCATGAGTTCGGCGAGCTTCTCGGTCGTGAAGCCGTCCTCGTCGACCACCGTGCCGCTGGAGTCGGACACGGTCACCACCTTCGCGCCCAGGGCCATGGCCTTCTCGACCGCGTACTGCGCCACGTTGCCGGAGCCCGAAACGCTCACGCGCAGGCCCTCGAAGCTGCGGCCGGCACGCTTGAGCATTTCCTCCGCGAAATACACCGTGCCATAGCCGGTGGCCTCCGGACGGATCAGCGAGCCGCCGAAGCTCAGGCCCTTGCCGGTGAACACGCAGTCGGAGCGGTTGCTGAGCTTCTTCATCATGCCGGCCATGAAGCCGACCTCGCGACCGCCCACGCCGATGTCGCCGGCCGGCACGTCGGTGTCGGCGCCCAGGTGGCGGTACAGCTCGGTCATCAGCGCCTGGCAGAAACGCATGACCTCACCCGGGCTCTTGCCCTTGGGATCGAAGTCCGAACCGCCTTTGCCGCCGCCCATGGGCAGCGTGGTCAGCGCGTTCTTGAAGGTCTGCTCGAAAGCGAGGAACTTGAGGATCGACAGGTTCACCGAGGGGTGGAAGCGCATGCCGCCCTTGTACGGACCGACCGCCGAGCTGTGCTGGATGCGGTAGCCGCGGTTGACCTGCACGTCGCCGTGGTCGTTGATCCACGAGACGCGGAACATCACGACACGCTCGGGCTCGACCAGCCGGTCGAGCAACCCATGCTCCGCGTACCGGGGGTGGGCCGCGATGAACGGCCAGAGGCTCTCCATGACCTCCCCCACCGCCTGCAGGAATTCCGGCTGCCCCGGATTGCGGTCTGCAACGTATTGCAGGAAGTCATGTACCGATACGTGTCTCATCTGAGGGTGCTCCGTGTGTATTCGAGAATCGAACCCACGATTTTCGCGCATTCCGCGCCCTGGTCTGGTGCAAGCACCCCGAAACGGGTCAGGCGGCGGGCTGGATGCCCCGTTTTCGAGCAGGCGACAAGGCGTCCAGGATGGGGCGCTCGACCCATCGGTAGAAGACCACGGCCGCGCCGACGCACAGCAGGCTGATCAGCACGAACGACACCAGCGCGCCCGACGCGCCCCGCAATCCGCCCAGGACGGCGAGCTTGCAGAGCACCGCGATGAGCGGAAAGTGGATCAGGTAGAGCGCGTACGAGGCATCGCCCAGCAGCGACGCCGCGCGGCTGCCGAAGCGCGCCGGCCGCTGCCTCTCGGCCTGGGTCAGCGCCGCGATCGCGATCGCGCCGCTCAGGCCGTAGCCGATGCTGAAGCCCAGGCTGTGTCCGTCATTGCGCCACTCGGCCACGCCGCAGAGCACGAAGAAGGCGAGGGTCGCCGCGATGGCGACCGGAACGGGACGCGGCATTCGCCAGCCCGAGCGCTCCAGGGCCGCCACCGCCGCGCCCATGGCGAACAGCAGCATCAGCGGATTCGCGAAGAACGAGGCCGGGAAGTGTTGCGCGCCGCCCAGGCCCAGCCCCGACACCGCGAAGTTCAGCGCCAGCGCGGCCAGCGCGGCCCCGCCCAGCACCGGGTGCAGCACGGCCAGCCCGACGAGCGCGTAGAAGACCATTTCGTACTGCAGCGACCACGCCACCACGATCACCGGCGCCCCGGTACCGCCCACCACGGCGGCATCCTGCGGCAGCAGCAGCAACGAACTCAGGAGGACCACGGCGTCCTTCGGCATCGCGTCGCGCAACGAGGGCGCGGCCAGCGCGCCGAGATAAACCGCGGCGAACACCAGCAGGTAGGTCGGGTAGATGCGGGTGAGCCGGCGGCGCACGTAGCGCCCGGCGCGCTCCGGATGGCCCACGTCGCCGCCATGGACCAGCACGATGATGAAACCGCTGAGCACGAAGAAGAAGGCCACGCCCGCCGAACCTCCGAAGATGAACAGCCGCGCCAGCGGCTCGGCGGCTTCCCCGAAGTACTTGTCCTTGGCGAGGTTGCCGCCGGTGTGGAAGAAGAGCACCAGGATGGCAGCCACCGCCCGGCAGACTTGGATGGAGTGATACATGAAAGGAATGCGGCGCCGGAAGGCCGTGATCCACTATCTTGCGTCCCATCGCCGGGCAATGCAGTAGGAGAGTGGCGCTAGAATGCGCAGCCGCTGCGGGCGTAGTTCAATGGCAGAACGGCAGCTTCCCAAGCTTCATACGAGGGTTCGATTCCCTTCGCCCGCTCCACTCCCCCTCCCTTCGCATCCAACGGCACCACACGTTGTGGCCGCCCGTGATTTCCTCCCGCGTCCGCGTCGGAAGCGCGGCGCGAAGGTGTGGACAATGGCGCGGTTCATGTTCATGGAGCTTCTGTGACAAAGCATCTCGTCGTGATCGTGACCCACAACTACGCGGCCTATGTGGGCCAGGCGATCGACTGCGTGCGCAAGCAGACCGAGACGGACTGGCACTGCACGATCGTCGACAACGGGAGCACCGACGACACGGTCCGCATCGCGCGGGCCGAATGCGCGGGCGATCCGCGCTTCAAGATCATCGAGAAGGCCAATGAAGGGCCCTCCGCCGGCCGCAACGTGGGCTACCGCCACTCGGCGCCGAGCGAGTACATCACCTTCCTCGACGGCGACGACCTCCTGGCGCCGACCTTCCTCGAACGCCTGGGCGGGCACCTCGACGCCCATCCCGAGTGCGGCCTGGTCTCGTGCCAGTTCGATCGGATGACCTCGGCGGGCGAGCACATGGACGGCGGCTTCCGCAGCCGCATCGTGCCGGGCCTGTTCTCGTTCCCGCGCCAGATGAAGAGCTCGGAGATCGTCACGCCCTTCGTCGCCTTCTTCTCGAGCACCGGCCAGGGCCACTTCTCGATCTTCCGCGCCTCGGTCTTCGGCCGCACCACGCTCTACGAAGAGAGCTACTGGTCGCACGAGGACTCCGACATCTTCTGCCAGATGAGCCTGCTGGCCGAGGTGCATGCCCTGCCGGACCGGCTCTACCGCCGGCGCGAGCACGGCCTGAACCTCACGCGCTCTGGCCGTTCCACCGCCGAGGAATTCCGCCGCAAGTGGGATTTCTACGACCTCGCCCATCCCGAGACCGCGCACGTCATCGGCCCCGCGCGGCGCTACTACTACCGCCGGCACGAACCGCTGCGCGACTTCAAGGTGGCGCTGATGACGCTCAAGGGCCTCTTGCGCAAACCCGCAGTCAAGGAGTTCAAGTGGATGCTCTACCTGATCCGGCACGGGGTGACCCTGCTGGTGGTGGGCGAGCGCCACCTCAAGTCCGACGCGACACCCCGTCCATGACAGAACCACATTCCCGGCCGGAAGCCGCCACCGCGACGCAGGGCCCGCTGGCCGGCCTGCGCGTGATCGAGATGGGCCAGCTCATCGCCGGCCCCTTCTGCGGCAAGACGCTCGGCGACTTCGGCGCCGACATCATCAAGATCGAGCCGCCCGCCGACCCCGCGCAGCCGGGCGCGAGCGGCGGCGATCCGCTGCGCGGCTGGCGGATGCTCCAGGACGGCACCTCGGTCTGGTGGCAGGTGCAATCGCGCAACAAGCGCTCGATCGCGCTCGACCTGCGGTCGCGCGAGGGGCAGGACATCGCGCGGCGGCTGATCGCCGAGGCCGACGTGCTGATCGAGAACTTCCGACCCGGCACGCTCGAAGGCTGGGGCCTCGGATGGGACGCGCTGCATGCGCTGAACCCGCGCCTGGTGATGCTGCGCATCTCGGGCTACGGCCAGACCGGCCCCTACCGTGACCTGCCGGGCTTCGGCGCCATCGGCGAGGCGATGGGCGGCCTGCGGCACCTCACCGGCGAGCCGGGACGCGTGCCGGTGCGCACCGGCGTGTCCATCGGCGACACGCTGGCCGCGCTCCACGGCACGATCGGCGTGATGATGGCGCTCTACCATCGCGCGGTGCACGGCGGGCCGGGCCAGGTCATCGACGTGGCGCTGCACGAGGCGGTGTTCAACGTCATGGAAAGCCTGGTGCCCGAGTACAGCGCCTTCGGCGTGGTGCGCGAGGCGGGCGGCAGCGCCCTGCCAGGCATCGCGCCCTCCAACGCCTACCGCTGCGCCGACGGCTACGTGCTGGTCGCGGGCAATGGCGACAGCATCTTCCGCCGCCTGATGGAAGCGATCGGCCGCCCCGACCTCGCCGCCGCGCCCGACCTGCAAAGCAATGCGGGCCGCGTCGCGCGCGTGGACGAGATCGACGGCGCCATCGGCGCCTGGACGCTCGCGCGCAGCATCGCCGAGGTGCTGGCCGCGCTGGGGGCGGCCCGCGTGCCCGCGGGCCGCGTCTACACCGCCAAGGACATCTGCGAGGACCCGCACTACCGCGCGCGCGACATGATCCTGCGCCTGACCACGCGACGGCCACGAGATCGAGGTGCCCGGCATCGTGCCCAAGCTGTCGCTCACGCCGGGCGGCGTGCGCAGCGCGGCGCCGCACCTGGGCGGCGACACCGATGCGATCCTGCTGGAGATGGGGCTGGAGGCCCGCGAGATCGCCGAGTTGCGCAAGAAGGGCGCCGTGGGGTGAGCTGACCGGCCCGCCGCGCTAAGCGAGGAACGGCAGCACGACCAGCGCATCCGGATCGAGCCCCGCGCGTTCGCACAGCGCCTGTGCCAGCGCCATGTAGCGCTCGGCTTGCTCGCCCTGGTCCAGGTCGAGATGCAGGGTCGCCAGGCCGTCGTAGCACGGGAAGAGCAGTTGCGGCTCGCCCGACTTCTCGGCCAGCGCCAGGGCTTCCTGGTAGTGGCGCAGGGCGCGCGCCGGATCGCCGTGGCATTGGTAGATCTGGGCCAGCACCACCAGCGAGACCGCCAGGTGATCGAGCTGCCCCGTGCTGCGGTCGATGCGGATGGCGTCATGGGCCGCGACCATGCCGCGCTCGTCGCAGCGGTTGGTCAAGGTGCAGTACGCGACCGCGAGGTTGGCCGAGAGCCTCGATTGCAGCCCGAGGTCGCCGATGCGATGCGCGGTCTGCAATCCGCGCTCGCAGGCCTCGATGGCACGCTGCGGATCGCTGCCGCTGTAGAGCACGCCCAGGTTCGACAGCGCGCGGCATTCGGCCTGCGGAAGGTCCGCCGAGCGCGCCATGTCCACGCTCTGCTCGAGGCGTTCGACGGCCTCGTCGAGCCGGTCCAGCCGGGCCAGCGCCACGCCCTGCGTGTTGAGCGCGAGCGCGACCGCGGCGCGGCCTTCGCGCTGGGCGGGCTCGGCCGGAAGGCCTCTCGCGCGCGATGCCTCCCGCAGATGCGCCAGGGCGCGCCCGCTCCACGCGAGCGCCCCCTGGCTGTCGCCGCTGCGAAAGGCGAGCTCGCCCATCTTCTGGTACAGCCAGCCGAGTTCGGGATTCGGGAGCGACGTGTCCATCAGCCGCAAGCCGGCCTCGAGACACTGGCGGGCCAGATCGCGTTCCCCGGCCTCCCAGTGCAGAGCCGCGATCTTGCGCAGCACCCGCGCCTCGTCCACGCGGTCGCCCGTGCGCGCGTGGCCCTCGCGCACGGCCTCGAGGTGCGCCGCGGCATCGGCCAGCCGGCCGGCGGGCGCGAGCACGTCGGCCAGCCGCTCGCGGATCGCGAGGCGCTCCCCGGGCTGCGCGCCGTGTCCGGCGGCCGCCAGCGTCTCCAGCGCGAGTTCGTAGTGCCGGATCGCATCCGCATTGGCGTAGGTCTTGCGCGCCCAGTCGCCCGCGGCGACGAGGTAGTGCACCGCGCGCGCCGGGTCGCTGCCGAGGCGGAAGTGATGGGCCAGCGCCTGCAGCGCCTCCTGGTCGCGCGGCGCGCCGCCGCAAAGGCGCTCGAGCCCCTCGCCGATGCGCGTGTGCAGCTCGGTGCGCCTGCGCACCAGCAGGGTCTCGTAGGCCACCTCTTGGAACAGGCCGTGGCGGAAGCGGAACTGCCGTTCCCCGGCGCGCGCACCCTGCGTGCCCGGCGCGGACTGCGCCACCGACAAGAGGCCGGCCTCGACGAGTGCGCCCAGCGCATCGGTCAGCGCACCCGCGCGTTCGGTCGCGACGTCGCGCAGCAGCGCCTCGGAAAACACCGGTCCGATCACCGCGGCTTCGCGCAGCGTCTGGCGCACCGGCGCCGGCAGCCGGTCGATGCGGCCGAGCAGCAATCCATGGATGGTCAGCGGCACTTGCTCGGCCGCGGCGCGCGGGCGATAGGTCCATGCGTCGCCCTGCCGCTGCAGCACCCCGTCGGCGATCAGCGCGCGCACCATCTCCTCGAGGAAGAGCGGATTGCCGCCGGCATGGTCGACGATGCGCAAGCGCAGTTCGTCGGGCAAGGTGCGCCGCGAGGCGCCGAACAGCCCGTCGAGGAGGCGGGCGCTGCACGCCGGCGAGAGCGGTTCCAGCGTGATGCGCGTGTGTGCGGCGGCCCCGCCGGCCAGCACCTCGGCCGCGGGCGCCGGACGATGGGTCACCAGGAGCATGAAGGGCCGGCCGTCCAGCTGGTCCAGCAGGTAGCGCAGCACCTCGAGCGACGCCGCGTCGGCCCAATGGAGATCCTCCACCACCAGCATCACCGGCTCGCGCTGCAGGCGCTGCCGGATGATCGCGAGCAAGGCCGAGAAGATCTGCCGCTTGAGCTGCTCCGGGTCGAGGTAGCGCGTGTGCGCGTCGTCGGCTTCGAGGCCGAGCACGCAGCCGAGGTAGCTCGCCACCTGCTCGCGTTCGGCGTCTCCCACGCCCATCCCGGCGAGCGCCGCCGCGATCTTGCGCCGTGCGTCGGCGAGCGGCTCCTGCGCTGACAGTCCGTAGGCGTCGCGCAGCAGCGCGGCGGGCACGCCATAGGGACGCTCGCCCAGCGACGAGCACGCGGCACTGCGCAACGCCACGCCCGAGAGCCTGCCGTAGGCGCGCAACTGCGCGATGAACTCCGCCAGCAGCCGGCTCTTGCCGCCACCGGCCTCGGCGACGAGGCTCACCAGCTGGCACTGCCCGGCGCGCATGGCCTCGAAGGCGCTCACCAGCGCATCGAGGTCCGATTCCCTGCCGACGAGGGGCGTCGCAAGGCCATGCGCCTGCAACCCGCGCGCGGCCCGCGGCGCGCCGAGCGCCGCACCCAGGCGGTACGCGACCACCGGCTGGCTCTTGCCCTTGAGCGGCAGCGGCGGCAGTTCCTCGAAGCCGTAGGCATGCCGCGTGAGCTCCCACGTCGAGCGGCTGACGAGTGTCTCGCCCGCGCGGGCGGCGGACTGCAGGCGCGCGGCGGCATTCACGGTGTCCCCGGTCACCGCATAGGTCGCGGCCGCACTGGCGCCGATGCGCCCCGCGACCACCGGCCCGGTGTTGATGCCGATGTGCAGGGCCAGGGGGCGGCCCAGGCGCGGCGCCCAGCGCGCGCTCAGCGCCGAGGCGCCGCGGTGCAGCGCCAGGGCCGCGCTCACGGCGCGCAGCGGGTCGTCGTCATGCGCGAGCGGCGCCCCGAACACCGCCATCACCGCATCGCCGACGTACTTCTCGACGAAGCCGTCCAGCGCGTGAAGGGTCGCCGCCATTTCGGCGAAGAGTTCGGTCTGCAGGGCGCGCACCACCTCGGGGTCGAGCGATTCGCTCAGGGCCGTGAACCCAGCCAGGTCGGCGAACATGACCGTGACCGGCCGCCGGTCCGATTCCGGCTCCGGCTCCGCGGCCGCCACGGCGAGGCGCTGGCCGCACTTCGGACAGAAGGCGAACGAGGCATCGGCTTCGAACCCGCATGCAGGACAGGCCATGGCGCGTTCATCGTACTGCCGATGGGCCCGCGGCCTACAATCGGCGGATGCGCGCTCCCGCCCTCTTCGCCCACCATCACGCCGCCACGCCCCTGGCCGGCATGGCGGGGCTGCGCCAGCCGGCCGCACCCTCCACCGCCCGGCGATCCCCTCTCCCCCCTCTTTAGCGCAACCTTCGATCGCCGGGCTCCAGCCCCGCGCGACAGCGGCCGCTTCTTTCAACAGGCCGCATCGACTGGAGAGTCTTTCATGGCAGAGAACATTCACGGCGAGCGCGTGCTCACCGAACTCGATCACGTCCGCCTCGCGAAGCTGCTGGACGCCCGGGTGCATCCGGCGCTCGAATCGCTGCTCGACAGCGCCGAGCTGATGCGCTCGCGCGAGGTGCCGGCCGACATCGTGACCATGCATTCGCGCGTCACGCTCGTCGACGCCCGCAGCGGGCAGCGCGACACGATGACGCTCTGCTACCCGCGCGAGGCCGATCCGGCGAAGGGCTTCCTGTCGGTGCTCTCGCCGGTCGGCATGGGCCTGATCGGGCTGCGCCTGGGCGCCACGGCGCGGTGGCAGACGCCCGGCGGCGAGGAGCGCAGCGCACGGGTCGAGGAGATCCTCTACCAGCCCGAGGCCGCCGGCGAATACACCGTCTGACGCGGCCGGGCAACCATGAGCGCGACCCCACCCCCGAAGGCCAGGCTCGACGACCGCGCGCTGGAGCCCTATCCGCTGCGCCAGGCGGTTTCCGCGAGCGCGCAGAAGCTCGCTTCGCTGCGCGACAGCGGGGCGACCGAGTGGCTCTCGAAGCCCGAACGCTGGCTGCTGGTGGACGACGGCGAACAGTTCACCCTGTGCGCCACCGACGAACAGACGCTGGAAGAGGCTGCGCCGCTGGTGGCCGCCGCGTTCGGCGGCTCGGTGCGCTTCGGTGCGCCGCGCGCGCACGGCGCCTTGCGCGTGGACGACGGCACGCGCCTGCAGCCGGTGATGTTCGTGCGCGTGCAGGTGCCCATCGCCCATGCCGCCCACGTGCGCGAGGAACTGGCGCGCCGCGGCGCGAAGGTCGTCGAGGAAGACGCGCAGGGTGAACGCGTCGTGGTGCGCGCCGAGGCCCCCCTGGCCGTGCTGATCGGCTATCGCCAGTTCCTGCGCGACACCACGCAGGCGCGCTTCGAGCTCTGGAGCTGGCTCGCCCGCTACGAAGCCAGCGGCGCCTGGACCCCTTCGAGGTAGCGGGCGAACAGCTCGCGCGCGACCGCCTCGGGCTGGTTCTCCAGCCGCGACACCGCCTGCTCGCCGACGCAGAGCCCCTCGTAGCGGATGTCGACGCTCGCGAAGTAGGTCAGCGCCTCCGCGGCGTCGCGAAGGCAGTCGGGAAACGAGGTCAGGCCGCGATCGACGTAACAGGCCTCGGGTTCCGGCGCGCCCGCCGGCCCCGTCGCCCGCACCGTGTAGGTGTAGGAGTGCTCACCAAGCTTGCGGATTTCGAGAACTGGCTGCATCGCGGATTCCTCGTTCAAAAAGCGCGAAGTCACGGCGCCATTCGCGGAAAAGGGGGCGTAGTTTACGTTCTGTCGCAGCTCTGACAAGCGACTACGACTTCTGGCCGGGTCGCGAACGCAACTCAGGCGTCGAAGCCGGGGAGCAGATCCTGCAGGTCCTCGTCGAAGCCGGCCACGGGCGGGGCCTTGGCGAGTGCCATCCAGACCCCGAACGGCAGGCGTGGCAAGGCGCGATGGACCGCCGGACGCGCCACCACGAGCCGGTCGCCGCGGGCGACGAGCACGCCGCATTCCGCCGGGATTTCCTCCGGCTCGCCGATGGGCCGCCCGAGTGCGTCGCAGCCCAGCACATACCAGCACTCGCCGCCGAGGTCGAGGTAGGCGGCGCGCTTGTCGGGCTTGCGCAGGTCGCCCAGGAGATCCGCCCGGTTGACCTTCACCTCGTGGACGATCGGCTGCGCATAAGCCTCCACGCTGGTGTTCCGGATGGAGAAGACGTCCGGCCGCGCGACGCACCAGCGCGCCTTGCCGCCCTCGTCGACCGGCGGCAGCCGCGCCCGCAGGCTCAGGCCGCGCCAGGCGAGCCGGCCCGCGCGTGTCATCTCGCGCGCGACCTGCTCCACCAGCGCCTCGTGGCGCGACGTCATCGCGCGGTTCACGACCAGCGAGCTCGCGATGCAGGCGATGCCGGCGTCGGTAACGCGCAGGGTCTCGTGGCCGTGCGCGGAACGCATGCGCTCCAGCAGGCCGGCCGCCAGCAGGTCGACCTCGATCGCATCGCAGCATGGCCAGCCGGCGGAGCGGTAGACCTCGCGCAGGCGCCGCGCATGCAGCCGCCCGATCGCCCGTGCGCCCGGCGGCGGATCGGCCACCGGCGCGGGCGCCCCGGGCTCCACGAGGGGCGGATCCGCGGGGGGAGGATCGACCGTGGGCGATGGCGGCACCACCGGAGGCGGCGTCGGGACGTCGGGCGCGGGCGGCGGCGGGCCGATCGGCGCGCCGACCGTCTCCAGCAACGGGGAGAAGGCGTTCATCACCGAAGCGTAGCGAAAAACGCGCCGATGAGCGCTCGCCGCGCCCCTTCCGGGCGCACACGGCCGCGCATCGCCCGTAGCATCGCGTCTTCCGCACTTGCCTCACACTTCAGGACGATGCGCAGACTCCGCTTCCTGACCAGCCGCCATCGGGCGGCATCGACCAACCGCGCCCTCGGGCTGCTCCTGGCCTTCAATGCCGGCGCGATCAACGCCGGCGGCTTCCTCGTGCTGCACCAGTACACCTCGCACATGACCGGCTTCGCATCGCAGCTCGCCGATGGCATGGCGCTGGGCGACTTCAGGCTGCTGCTCAACGCGCTGGGAGCGGTGCTGGCCTTCCTCACCGGCGCGGCCGTCTGCGCGCTGCTGGTGAACTGGGGCCGGCGGCGCCACATGCACGGCGTCTACGCGCTGCCGCTGCTGCTCGAAGCGGCGCTGATGTTCCCCTTCGGCCTCATGGGCGCGATCACGCTCACCTGGACCACGCCCTTCGCGGTGCCGCTGACCGTGCTGCTGCTCTCCTTCATCATGGGCCTGCAGAACGCGGTGGCATCGAAGACCTCGGGCGGCAGCATCCGCACCACCCACATGACCGGCAACATCACCGACCTCGGGATGGAGATCGGCAAGATGCTCTACTGGAACCGCCACGGCGAGGCGCCGGGGCCCTGGGTCCAGCACAACCGCAGGCGCATGCAAATGTCGGGCGGGCTGGTGGGCATGTTCGTGCTCGGCGGCGTCGCCGGGGCGCTGGGCTTCAAGTACGTCGGCTTCATCTGCGTGGTGCCGCTGGCCGCGCTGCTGATGGCGCTGTCGCTGCCGCCGATGGTGCGCGACCTGCCGCGGCTGCGGCAGTGGATGACGCGGGCCTGACCCCGGGCGGCCCGCCAGCAACGCACCGCTCCCCGAAGCGGCACCTCCCGCGCCCCTTCCCGGGGGCCTTCCCCCGCCCCTGCCCCCTCCGCCAAGGAGGGGCGCCCGGCGCACCCCGCCTCCCAGAATTTCATCCTGTTCCTGGCCGCCCGCAGGCGGGGAACGCCCCCACCCATCCCGCAAGCAACAAAGAAAGAGACTCGTGCCCCAGCTCACCCTTCAGACGGATTCCTTCGCAGCCCGTCCGACCTTCAGGCTCGCCGCGACCGCCTTCGCCGCCGCACTCCTGGCCATGACGTCCTCGAACGCGCGGGCGTTCGAGATCGACACGGGCAACCCCGACGTCGAGATGCGCTGGGACAACACGGTGCGCTACAACTACGCGAACCGGGTGGAAAGCCGCGATCCGAAGATCGGCAACTCCGCGGTGTCCGACGAAGGCACCTACAGCTTCGACCGCGGCCAGACGGTGGCGAACCGCATCGACCTGCTGAGCGAGTTCGACGTGACCTGGCGCAAGCGCTACGGCGCGCGCGTGAGCGCGGCCGGCTGGGCCGATGGCGCCTACGGCTCGACGAGCAGCTCGAACCCGCTGCCGCCGCTGTCCAACATCCCGAGCTACATCAACCACCAGTACAGCGACTACACCAAGCGCTACTACCGCGGGCCGTCGGGCGAATGGCTCGACGCCTTCGTCTTCGGCGGCGCCGACATCGGCGACGTGCCGGTCAACGCCAAGCTGGGCCGCCATTCGCTGTACTGGGGCGAGTCGCTCTTCCTCGGCGGCAACCTCAACGGCATCGCGTACGCGCAGAACCCGCTCGACCTGCAGAAGGGCTTCGCCACGCCGGGCGTGGAGGCCAAGGAACTGTTCCGTCCGCTCAACCAGCTCTCCGCGCAGGCACAGGTCACGCAGGACCTGTCGATCGCGGGCCAGTACATGCTGGAGTGGGAATCCTTCCGCTACCCCGAAGGCGGCACCTACCTCGGCCCGGTCGACTTCGCCTTCAACGGCCCGGACCGCCAGTTCATCTCGAACCAGCTCGGCTTCGCGCGGCGCGGCGATCCGTCGGAGCCCAAGCAGCACGGCGAAGGCGGCCTCGCCGCGCGCTGGAGCCCCGAATGGCTCGACGGCACGATGGGCCTCTACTGGCGCAACTACGCCGACAAGCTGCCGCAGACCTTCCTCACGCAGGTCGGCCCCGGCATCAGCCGCTACAACCTGATCTACGCCGACAACATCGACCTGTACGGCGTGAGCCTGGCGAAGAACATCGCGGGCATCAGCTTCGGCGGCGAGCTTTCCTACCGGCACAACACGCCGCTCAACAGCACGGTGCTCGGCATCGCGCCGGGCCTGCCGGGCCAGGGCGACACCAAGGGCCCGCGCGGCGACACCTACCACGGCCTCGTGAACGCCGTGGGCGTGATCCCGAAGACCGCGCTGTTCGACACCGCCACCTGGGCCGTCGAACTCGTGTGGTCGCAGTGGGCCAAGGTGCGCAGCGGCGCGAACCTCTTCTTTGCCGAGGGCTTCGCGCCCTGCGTGGGCAAGGACAAGTGGGACGGCTGCACGACCAAGAACTACGTCGGCACCGGCATGGCGTTCACGCCCACCTGGTTCCAGGTGTGGCCGGGCATCGACCTCTCCGCACCCATCACCTACGCGGTGGGCCTCAGCGGCAACGCCGCCACGGTCTTCGGCGGCAACCAGGGCAACGGCAACTACAGCGTTGGCCTGGGTGTCGATGTCCGCCAGAAGTACCGCTTCGACCTGAAATACATCGACTACCTCGGCCAGTACCGCAGCACCAACGGCACCGCGGTGACGAGCCAGAACGGGTTCACCACGCTGCTGAAGGACCGCGGCTTCGTGAGCCTGACTTTCAAGACCACCTTCTAGAGCCCGCTCTAGAGCCACTCGCAAGGAGACACCCCATGAAGTTCACACTCAAGCGCATCGTCATCGCCGGCTTCGTCGCGGCACAGGCGGGCCTCGCGGCCCAGGCCGCGGTGAGCGCCGACGAGGCCAAGGCGCTCGGCACCACGCTGACGCCGGTCGGCGCCGAGAAGGCCGGCAACAAGGACGGCACCATCCCCGCCTACAGCGGCGGCCTGACCAAGGCCCCGGCCGAGTTCAAGGCCGGCGACGGGATCCGCCCCGACCCGTTCGCCGGCGAGAAGCCGCGCCTGGTGATCGACGCCAAGAACATGGGCGAGTACGCCGACAAGCTCACCGAAGGCACGAAGACGCTCCTGAAGACCTACCCGAGCTTCCGCGTCGATGTCTATCCGACGCACCGCACCGTGGCCTTCCCGAAGTTCGTGATCGACAACACGGCCAGGAGCGCCGTGAACGCCAAGACCACCAACGACGGCCGATCGGTGGAGGGCGTGCACGCGGGCTTCCCGTTCCCCATCCCGAAGACCGGCTACGAGGCGATGTGGAACCACCTGGTGCGCTTCAACGGCCAGTCGTACGAGGCCAAGTACCGCAACATCAACGTCGATGCCAGCGGCCGCCCGGCGCTCGCCACCGAAGGCGTGAGCGTGCAGGACTTCCCGTTCTGGGACACCGCCAAGGCGGACGCCGACACCTACTGGCGCATCAAGCTGACCTACACCGGCCCGGCCCGCCGCGCGGGCGAAGCGCTGATGATCGTGGACCCGCTCGACATCGGCAACAAGGACCGCCGCGCCTGGAGCTACCTGCCCGGCCAGCGCCGCGTGAAGGTCGCGCCCGACCTCTCGTTCGACACGCCGAACCCCGGCACCGCCGGCGCGACGACCTTCGACGACACCTTCATCTTCAACGGCTCGATGGACCGCTTCGACTTCAAGCTGGTGGGCAAGAAGGAGATGCTGGTGCCCTACAACACCTATGCGGCGGTCTACGGCACCAAGCAGGACGACCTGCTCAAGCCCAACCACCTGAACCCCGACGCGGTTCGCTGGGAACTGCACCGCGTGTGGGTGGTGGAAGCCACGCTGCGTGAAGGCAAGCGCCACGTCTACAGCAAGCGCACCTTCTATCTCGACGAGGACTCGTGGGCGGCGCTGGCATCGGACAACTACGACGCACGCGGCCAGCTCTACCGCGCCGGCTTCGCCTACATGGCCCCCAGCTACGACCTGCCCGCGCCGTACACCGACATGTTCGGCCACTACGACTTCGTCTCGCGCGTCTACTCGCTGACCGGCTACATCGCCGAGACCGGCGGGCTGCGCCACACGAAGCCGCTGCCCGACCGCGAGTGGACCGCCGATTCGCTGGCCGGTTCCGGCATCCGCTGAAGCCGGGAGCCCCGACATGGACGCGAAGCGAGCGAACAGAGCCGCCCGGGTTGCCTCCCTGGCAGCCGTGGCGGTGGCCTGCGCCGCCGCGTGGGGAACGCAGGCGGCGGGCGACAAGGGCTGGCGCGACGTGCTCGACACGCCGGCCGCCCGCAGCCCCCTGGCATCGCGCGCCCTGCTCAACGGGCTGGCGCGGGCCGGCGACCGCATCGTCGCGGTCGGCCAGCGCGGACACGTCGTCTACTCCGACGATGACGGCAAGCACTGGCGCCAGGCCGAGGTGCCGGTGAGCTCCGACCTCGTCGCCGTGAGCTTCCCGACCGCCACCGACGGCTGGGCCGTGGGCCACGACGGGATCGTGCTGCACTCGAAGGACGGTGGCCAGAACTGGACCCCCCAGCTCGACGGCCGCCGCCTGGGCGAACACGGCGCGGAGAACCCTTTCCTCGACGTGTGGTTCCGCGATGCCAGCCACGGCTACATCGTCGGCGCCTTCGGCCTCGTGTTCCGAACGGCCGATGGCGGAGCGACCTGGGAGCCGCTTTCGCAGGCGGTCGACAACCCCAAGAGCCTGCATCTCTACGCGGTGCGCGGCATCGGGTCCGACATCTACATCGCCGGGGAACAAGGGCTGCTGCTCAAGCTCGCGCAGGGCGACACGCAGTTCCGCGCCCTGTCGCTTCCCTACAAGGGCACGCTGTTCGGCGTGAGTGGCAGCGGACAGACCATCGTCGTCCACGGCCTGCGCGGCACCGTGCTGCGCAGCACCGACGGCGGACACCAATGGCAGCAGGTTCCCACGGGCCTGCAGGTCGGCCTGACGGCGAGCACGCGCGACGGCGAAGGCCGCCTCGTCATCGTGAGCCAGGCCGGCCACGTGCTCGTGAGCCGCGATGACGGCGCGAGCTTCAAGCCGCAGCCCGTGGCCGGCGCCCTGCCCGCGGCCGCCGTCGCCGTCACGGCCCGCGGAAGCCTGATCGTCGCCGGCCCCCGCGGCGCCACGGCCCTGAAGTAACCCCCAGCCTCGCCCACTGCGCGTGGCGCTGCAGGTGCCCCGGCGCAGGCTGAAAGTGGGCACCACGGAGACATGACATGCACACCCCCGCCGCGCGTGCGGAAGACGCCGCGCCGATCTCGCTCGCATCCTTCGACCTGCGCTCCGGCCCCCGGCTGGAGCGGCTGGTGTTCAACAACCGGCTCGCGATCGTCATCGCGTGCGCTCTGATCACCTTCGCACTGGGCTTCATCGCCTTCACGAAGCTGGGGCTCAACGCCAGCTTCGAGAAGATGATCCCGCGCAGCCACCCGTACATCCAGAACTACCTCGCGCACCGCGCGGACCTGCGGGGCCTGGGCAACTCGCTGCGCATCGTGGTGGAGAACACCGACGGCGACATCGCCCAGCCGAAGTACCTCGACGCGCTCAAGCGCCTGCAGGACGAACTCTTCCTGACCCCCGGCGTGGACCGCGCGTGGATGAAGTCGCTCTGGGCTCCCGGCGTGCGCTGGACCGAAGTGACCGAGGAAGGCTTCCGCGGCGGCCCGGTGATGCCCGACAACTACGACGGCTCGCCGCGCGCCATCGAGCAGCTGCGCGCCAACATCGCGCGCGCCGGCCTCACGGGCAGCCTGGTCGGCAACGACTTCAAGTCGAGCATGATCATCGTGCCGCTGCTCGACAAGGACCCGGCCACCGGCCAGCGCATCGACTACCGCGCGCTGTCGCACACGCTGGACCAGCTCGCGGCGCGCTACGAGCAGGATGCCGCCGGCAAGCCCACCGGCATCCGCGTGCACACGGTCGGCTTCGCCAAGCTCGTCGGCGACCTGATCGACGGGCTGCACCAGGTGGCGCTGTACTTCGCCATCGCGGCCCTGGTCGCGGCGGCCATCATCTACCTTTACACCCGCTGCGTGCGCAGCACCGTGCTGGTGATCGCCTGCTCGCTCATCGCGGTGGTGTGGCAGCTCGGGCTGGTGGCGGCGCTCGGCTTCGAGCTCGACCCCTACTCCATCCTCGTGCCCTTCCTCGTCTTCGCGATCGGCGTCTCGCACGGCGCGCAGAAGATGAACGGGATCATGCAGGACATCGGCCGGGGCCAGCACAAGCTGATCGCGGCCCGCTTCACCTTCCGCCGGCTTTTCATGGCGGGACTCACGGCGCTGGTGGCCGACGTGGTGGGCTTCGCGGTCCTGATGGTGATCGACATCCCCGTCATCCAGGACCTCGCGCTCACCGCCAGCATCGGCGTGGGCGTGCTGATCTTCACCAACCTGATCCTGCTGCCGGTGCTGCTGTCGTACGTGGGCGTGAGCCCGGCCGCCGCCGCGCGCAGCCTGCGCGCGGAGACCGAGGCGGGCCGCTCGCGCATCCATGCATGGCTGGGCCACTTCACGGAGCGCAAGTGGGCGGTGCGCACCCTCGGCACGGCGGCCGCGCTGCTCGCCATCGGCTTCGCGGCAAGCACGCACCTCCAGATCGGCGACCTCGATCCAGGCGCTCCGGAGTTGCGTCCGCAGTCGCGCTACAACCGCGACAACGCCTACGTCACGGCGAACTATTCCCTGTCGAGCGACACCTTCGCGGTGATCGTGAAGACCGCCAAGGAGGGCTGCCTGCAATACGGCACGCTGGTCGAGGCCGACCGCCTCGCCTGGGCCCTGCAGCAGGTGCCCGGCGTGCAGACCACGGTGTCGCTCGCCAACGCGGTGCGGCAGATCACGGCCGGCAGCAACGAAGGCAGCCCCAAGTGGCTGACCATCGCGCGCAACCAGGACGTGCTGAACTATGGCGCGCAGCAGGCAAGCGTGAACAACCCCGAGCTCTTCAACACCGACTGCTCGGTGATGCCGGTGATCGCCTACCTCTCCGACCACCGCGCCGAGACGCTGGACCGCGTGGTCGCCGAAAGCGCCGCATTCGCCGAAGCGCACAGCAATGGCGACCGCCAGTTCCTGCTCGCCGCGGGCGGCGCCGGCATCGAGGCCGCGACCAACATCGTGGTGCACAAGGCCTGGAACGAGATGCTGGTGCTGGTCTACGCCGCCGTGATCGCGCTGTGCTTCGTCACCTTCCGCAGCTGGCGCGCGGTGGTGGTGGCCGTCGTGCCGCTCGTGATCACCTCGGTGATGTGCGAGGCGCTGATGGTGTGCCTGGGCATCGGCGTCAAGGTGGCGACCCTGCCGGTGATCGCGCTCGGCGTGGGCATCGGCGTGGACTACGCGCTCTACCTGCTGAGCGTGCAGCTGGCCGAGCAGCGCCGCGGCGCGACGCTCGGCGAGGCCTATGCACGCGCCCTGCGCTTCACCGGCAACGTGGTCGCGCTTGTCGGCGTCACGCTGGCAGCGGGCGTGCTGACCTGGGCGCTGTCGCCCATCAAGTTCCAGGCCGACATGGGCATCCTGCTCGCGTTCATGTTCATCTGGAACATGGTCGGCGCGGTGCTGCTGATCCCGGCCCTCTCCCACTTCCTGCTGCGCCCGCGCGCGAGCGCACCCGTGCCGCAGGCGCCCGCATCGGCGCCCGCGACCGCGCCGAACGCGGCCTGACCTTTCTGCTTCGATTCACCTCACGACCATGTCCCATCCCGAGAACTACAAGATCGCCACGCTGAAGGAGCACGTGGGCCGCGACTTCGGCCACGCGCCCCCGGCCCTGCTCGACCAGCGGCGCATCGACCACTTTGCCGGCTGCACCGGCGACCATCAGTGGATCCACGTCGACGCCGAACGCGCCCGCTCGCAGAGCCCCTTCGGGCAGACCATCGCGCATGGGCTGCTGGTGCTCTCGCTGGTGCCCAAGGCGCACTTCGACCTCGACGTCTATCCCGACGATGCCAAGGGCGTGCTGAACTACGGCTTCGACCGCGTGCGCTTTCTCTCGCCGGTGCAAAGCGGCAGCTACGTGCGCATCCACGTCGAGCTCGCCGAGGTGTCGGAAAAGCAGCCCGGCCAGTGGCTGGTGCGTTGCAAGAACACGGCCTATGCCGGCGGCGACGCCTGGCGCCCGGTGATGGTGGCCGAATCGCTCGCGATGGTGGTCGCATGAGCAACAGCGTGCGCATCCGATCCGACCTCGTCCGCAGCGGCTCGCGACTCTCCGACTCCTTCATCTCGCTGGCCGCCGCCGTCTGCCGCAGGCCGCTCGAGACGGTCCGCAGCCTGCAGCGCTCCGGCCAGGCGCTGATCGAGGTCTCGACCGGCCTGTCGGCGATCGAACCGGCCGCGGGCGACAAGCGCTTCGACGACCCGGCGTGGCACCTGAACCCCTTCTACCGCGCGCTCATGCAGGGCCATCTCGCGGTCACGCGGGAAGCGCACCAGTTGGCTGGCGCGCTCGATCTCGCGCCGCGCGACGAGGCGCGCACGCACATGGCGCTCGGCATGATCGCGGACACGCTCGCGCCGACCAACACGCTGCCGGGCAATCCGGCCGCGATCCGCCGCACGCTCGAATCCGGCGGGCGCAACCTGCTGGAGGGCGCCAGGCAGCTCGCCGCCGACTGGCGCGACAACGGCGGCCTGCCCGCAATGGTCGACGGCACGCAGTTCGGCGTCGGCCGCAACCTCGCGGTCACGCCCGGCGCGGTGGTGCACCGCCACGCGATGCTGGAGCTGATCGAGTACCAGGCGCAGACGAAGACGGTGCACGGCACGCCGCTTTTCATCGTGCCGCCGCAGATCAACAAGTACTACATCTGGGACCTGGCGCCGGGGCGCAGCCTGATCGAGCACCTGGTGCGGCAGGGCTTCCAGGTCTTCGTCGTGAGCTGGTTCGACCCCGGTCCGGCGCAATCGGACTGGGGCCTGCAGGACTATGTGCTCGCGCTCGAGGACGCCATGCAGGCGGTGCGCGAGATCTCGCGCTCGCCGCAGATGCATGTGCTGGGCGCGTGTTCGGGCGGCATCACCTCGGCGGCGCTCCTGGCCTATCTGCAGGCCAAGGGCAGCGACTGGGCGCGCAGCCTGACGCTGCTCGTCTCGCTGCTCGACATCCGCGGCATCTCCGACAGCTCGATGGGCCTCTTCGCCCACCTGGAGACGCTCGACCTCGCGCGCACCGCGAGCGGCACCTCCGGCGTGCTGCAGGGCAAGGACCTCGCCAAGGTCTTCGCCTGGCTGCGGCCGAACGAGCTGGTGTGGAACTACTGGGTCAACAACTACCTGATGGGCGAGAAGCCGCCGGCCTTCGACATCCTCTACTGGAACTCGGACACCACGCGCCTGGCCGCGCAGCTGCACGCCGATTTCATCGCGCTGCTGGAGACCAACGCGCTCGCGCACGATGGCGGCCTCGCGATCGGCGAGCTGCCGCTGTCGCTCTCGAACGTGCGTTGCGACAGCTACGTCGTCGCGGGCCGCACCGACCACATCACGCCATGGGAGGGCTGCTACCGCACGCGCGACCTGCTGGGCGGAAAGAGCGAGTTCGTGCTGACCGGCACCGGCCACGTGCAATCGATCGTCTCGCCGCCGGGCGGCAAGAAGGGAACGTTCATGACGAACAGCGCCGCGCACGATTCGCCCCAGGGCTTCGAGGCCGGCGCGACGGCGCACGAAGGCAGCTGGTGGCCGCATCTTTCGGCCTGGCTCGCCGAACGCTCCGACGCGCAGCGGCGAGCGCCGGCGCGCGCGGGCTCGCGCAAGCACCCGCCGCTGTGCGATGCGCCGGGAACCTATGTCATCGCATCCAGCGAGTCGGCGGCCGCATGAGTCGCGCGGTCGGACCCCTTGAGACTTTCTCGATCCGCATCGGCACGCAGCGCCTGCGCGTCGCCATCGGCGGCGCCCCGAAGGCGGAGCGCACCCTGCTGCTGTTCAACGGCATCGGCGCCAGCGTCGAGACCATGGCGCCCTTCATGGCGCGCTTCGCGCACACGCGGGTCGTCACCTTCGATGCGCCCGGCGTCGGCGAATCGCCCGCGCCCTGGCTGCCCTATCGGCCACGCGACGTCGCGCAGCTCGGCGCCGACGTGCTCGGCCACCTGGGCGTGCGGCAGGCGCACGTGATCGGCGTCTCATGGGGCGGCGCGGTCGCGCAGGAATTCGCGATCAACCACGCCGCCCGCTGCGCGACGCTCACGCTCGCCGCCACCTGTGCCGGCATCGTGATGGTGCCCGGCCGGCTGAACGTGCTTTTCAAGATGCTGAGCCCGCGCCGCTACACCGACCCGGCCTACCTGATGCAGATCGGCGGCGACCTGTATGGCGGCGAGCTGCGCCTCGAAACGGAACTGCTGCAACTGCATGCGGAATCGATGCGCAGCCCGAGCCGGCTCGGCTACCTCTACCAGCTGCTGGCCACCGTCGGCTGGACGAGCTGGCCGCGGCTGCACAATGTGCAGGCGCCGGCACTGGTCCTCATGGGCGAGGACGACCCGATCGTGCCGCCGGTCAACGGCCGGATCATCGCCTCCCGGCTGCGCAAGGCGACGCTGGAGACGGTCGATTGCGGCCACCTCTTCGTGCTCACCCGCGCGGCCCGCACGGCCAGGCGCGTGGAAGCGTTCATGGACGAACACGCGGCCGGGGCCGCCTGAGGAACGCCTCCTGGCGCTCAGTACACGCCGAAGACCTTCAGCAGAATGATCACGCCGAGCGGCACGCCGCACAGCCAGAGGATGAGGCTTTTCATGGTTGGCTCCTGTGTCGATGAGTCCATGATGGGCGGTGCGATGCCGCGAGCGGGAAAGACAAGTCCCGCGCTTGCCGTACGCGTTCGACTACGCGTGGCGCAGGCGCAGGGCCTTCCGGCCTAGAGGCCTTGATCCCGCACGGTCCGGGCAATGCGGCGCGCGAAGCGCGCGATCTGCCGGATCGCCTCGATCAGGTCGGTGGCCCGGCGGAAGTCGAGCACGTCGGCCTTCTCGGTGAGCCGCAGCCTGTCGAACACACTGCGCCGCGCCGCGGCGGCGAGCGCCTCGATCTCCGGCTTGGGGGTCATGGCCGCCGCGGCGGCCGGGGCCCGGGCAGAGCCCGTGCGATGGAGCATGCCGATCACCTGCTCCAGGTTGTTCAGCACGGCCTGCACGAACTCGCGAGTGTGTTCGTCGCGCAGGCGCGAGAGTCCCGCGGCGGCCTCGTCGATGCGCTGCTGGCGAGCGACGATCAGGTTGCTGGTCACGACGTCGCGTATGCCGTCGAGGCTGGACGTGACCTGCGTGAGCCCGACGATCTTGCGGCCCTCGTCCTCCGAATGCTCCCCTTCCGACAGGCGGCCGAGGTAGTGCAGGATCGACGAGGTCAGCCGGTCGATCTCGCGGTCCTCGTCGAGCAGGGTCTGCAGGTCTTGCGGCGTGGTCTCGATGGTGGCGGCCAGTCCGGCCTTGAGCGTGCGCAGGATCATGCCGCCGAGGCGCTCCACTTCCAGGTACACCTTCTCGAGCCCGAGGGAGGCCGCGGCCAGCGAGGCGTCGTCGAGGTAGACCGGCTCGCCCGCGCCCACGTCCGTCCGGGGACGGTCCGGCACCAGCCAGCGTGCGAAGCGCGCGATCGGCCCGACGAACCAGATCAGGATCAGGGTGCTTCCGACGCTGAAGATGGTGTGCGTGTTCGCCACCTGCCGCGGCGTCTCGGCCGCCAGGCGGGCCGCGCCTTCGAGCTCCGGCGAGGAGGGCGAGATGGCCCGCACGAAGTCGGCGAGCTGCGGAATGATGAAGACGAAGAACAGCACGCCCAGCACGTTGAACAAGAGGTGCACGATGCCGACCTGCAGCGCCTCGGGCGGCCGGCCGATCGCCGCCAGCAGCGCCGTGCCGCAGGTGCCGACGTTGGCCCCGAGGATCAGCGCGATGCCCGCCTCGAGCGGCATGAGCCCCTGCGCGCCGAGCGCGATGATGATCGCCAGCGTGGCCGCCGAACTCTGCACGATCGCGGTGAACACCGCGCCCACCACGATGCCCAGGAGCGGTCCCTTCATGTTCTGCATCGCGTCGATGAAGGGCTGGTAGGTGCGCAGCGGGTGCGTGGCGTCGCTCATGAACTGGATGCCCAGGAAGAGCAGGCCGAAGCCGAGCAGGACGCTGCCGAGCTGGCGCAGCAGTTCGCGCGTGGCGAATGCGCGGCCCAGGAAGCCGATCGCCAGCATGAACGGCGCGAGCGCCGACACGTTGAAGGCGATGATCTGCGCCGTGAAGGTCGAGCCGATGTTGGCGCCCATGATCATGGGCACGGTCTGCGCGAGCGTCATGAGGCCGGCGGAGACGAAGCCCACCATCAGCACCGTGGTGATGGTCGACGAGTTCAGGATGGCGGTGACCACGCCGCCGGCCACCACGCCCCGGAAGCGGTTGGCGGTCATCCTTCCGAGGATGGTCTGCAGCTTCGGACCGGCGATGGTCTTGAAGCCATCCGTCAGCAGTTCGAGGCCAAAGAGGAAGAGCGCGAGGCCGCCGAGCAGCGAGCCCAGCATCGGAATGAGCTTCAACGGTGAACCTCCTGTGAGCCGCCCCTGGCGGGCCGGCCTTCGGCATCGATTCTAGGGTGAGCGTCCTGCCTCGGCTTCGCCGGGCGGGCCTCAAGCGGCCGCCCTCTCCCCGCCGAATTCCTCGTAGGCCGCCAGCGCGGCGGCGGTGTACATCAGCGACGGTCCGCCGCCCATGTAGACGCACACGCCCAGCATCTCCTCGAGCTCGGCCCGGGTGGTGCCGAACTTGACCAGCGCCTTGGCGTGGTAGCCGATGCACGGGTCGCAGCGCGCGGCGACCGACAGCGCCATGGCGATCAGTTCCTTGGTCTTCCCATCGAGCGCGCCTCCCTTGAGCGCGGCGGCCGACAGCCCGTTGAACGCCTGCAGCAACTCGGGCGTGTCCTTGCGCAGCTTGGAGATGTTGGCCGAGGTGTCGGCGATGATGTCCTTGTAGTTCTTGGTCATGTCAGGCTCCCGCACGCGCGCCGGACTGGCGCAGGATGGAGGCCGACGCGCACGCGTTCCACGCGTTCATGGTGTCCCTTGTCTTCTGGTTGAGCATGACCCATTGTTTGCACCACCTTGCAAACCCGTCATTGCGGAAGATCAAGCCCCCGACCGTGCAGGACACCGATGAACGAGCGTGGGCACGGCCGCCGCGACACGACGGCGCCCCGCGTGAGGCGGCCGCCTGCGAGGCCGGTCACTGCCGGTTGCCGTTGCCGTTGCCGTTGCCGTTGCCGTTGCCGTGCCCGTTGCCGTTGCCATGCCCGCCATCGCCGGGGTGGTCGTCGTCGTCGCGCACCGCGACGCAGGCGAAGTTGGCGGCATCCTCGATGCTGCCATGCCCCACGTAGCGCGGCTGCGCAGGGTAGGCACAGATCGGGCGGGTGCGCCCGGGCCACGGCGTGTCGGCGGGCGCGGTGCCGATCAGGGCGGCCGGGCCCTGCCCCTGCTCGACCCACTTGACGAGCGCGCCGAAGGCGTCGAACTGCGAGGTGGCGGGGCCGCCGCCGCAATGGTTCATGCCCGGCACCACGAACAGGCGCGCGAACTGCTGCGTGTCGCGCATGCCGCCGAAGCGGTCGGCCAGGTCGCGGTACCAGCCGATGTGGTACTTCGACGAGAAGACCGGATCGGCCTGGCCGCTGTAGACGATGAGCTTGCTGCCGCCCGCGCGGAAGCGCCGGTAGTCGGTCGAGCTCGTGCCCATGAACTCCATGGCCGACTGCGAGAAGCTGCCGCTGCGGGCGTAGATCTTCGGGGCGTCGAGGTCCATGTTGTAGCTCAGCAGCCAGGCCATGAACGCGTCGTTGAGGCCCGGCAGGCCGGGCACCGGCCCCGCCGTCGTGACGACCGTGCCCGGGTAGCCCGGCCGGCCGGCTGTCTGCGCATTGGGTGGCGTGGTGAAGACGAACGGCAATGCCGCGCCGCCCAGCGTGGTGTTGAGCGAGGTGTTGCCCGGGGCCGGGAAGAGCGGGCCGATCTTCCAGGTGCGCCAGCCGCCCGCGGCGATGCCCGGATCCCAGAACCAGCCGGCATAGAGCGCGCGGCCCTTCGAGTCCCGGGCGCCGTCGAAGACCTTGTCGAGCGCGCCGACCTGGCTGGCCGAGAGCTGTCCGGACCCCTGCGGCCCGAGCGTGCGCGGATCGAAGCGGCAGGCTTCGGGATTGGCGACGATGCCGTCGACCAGGCCGTCCTTCGCGTCGCAGGCCTTGAGGATCGCATCGGCGACCATGCTCAGCTCCGCCGAGGTGAACGAGGTGGCGAGATCGGGAAAGCCGAACGGCGTGAGCGAGCGTGCCGCGCCGGCGAAAGCCTGGGTGTCCCAGGCCTCGGCGACCGCGGCCTTGGGCAGGTCCATGCCGGGATTGCCCGCAATGATGCCGTCGAAGAGATCGGGATAGCGCTGCGAGAACATCAGGCCCTCGCGCCCGCCCTCGGAGCAGCCCTCGAAGTACGCGTACCGGATGGTCTGGCGGTAGTAGGTGCGGATGATGGCCTTGGCGGCCTGCGCGACGCGCCCCGGTCCGTCGTAGCCGTAGTCCAGGCGCGCCTGCGGGTCGAAACCGAACTCGGCATTGCCGGCGAGGGCGGAGACGTTGGTCGCGCCGTCGTGCCCGCTGTCGGTGGAGACCACGGCGTAGCCCTGGCCGAGCTGCGGCGCGTCGGCGCCCCCCACGCTGCCGTCGAGCCCGCCGCCGCCCTGGTAGTAGAAGCGTTCGCGCCACGCCGTGGGCATGCGCAGGTGGAACTTGACCGCATAGCTCTGGCCGTCGGCGCCCGTGTGCTGGCCGATGCTGCCGAGCACTTCGCAGTGTTCGGGCAGCGTCGCCGTCGCCATGTTGAGCACCGCGCTGGTGATGGTCGCGCCCGCGATGCTCTGCCCCAGCAAGGCATTGCACGCAATGGGCTGCGGGGCCGCGTGAAGGGAGGAAGCCGCCCCGAAGAGGAGCAAGGCAAGCGGCACCGGAAGTCGATCCTTGAGGTTCATTCCAAGTCTCCTGTTGTTGTACTGGAGGAATGCGCGCAAGGTTCTTTTTTATAACCAGTTGCCCTTTCCGTGCAACTGGTACTTCCGATCTTGTTGGCGGCGGCCGTCCGCGCGACCGCATCGCAGGTTAGCCGTGGACCGCCCTGGGCCTGCCCGCCACGCCCATCGCGCAATCGAGGCTGCGGTCCCACCCCGCGAGCTCGGCGGCCGCGCGGTAGGTGGACGACAGGAAGTCGAGCAAGGCCCGATCGGGATCGGCGGCCGCGCGGACCGCCTCGTACGGCAGCATCCATTCGCCGAGCGCTTCGCTGAAGAAGGCTTGCGGAGGCGCCACGGAGGCCTTCGCGAAGCCGGCCGGGGTCGGATACGCATAGGAGAAGAACGCCGCATGCGGGTAGGCCTCGTTGCCGGGCCAGAAGCCTGCGCTGCTGACTTCGTGCGAGTAGGCCTCGCGCGTCACCGTGTCCGGCAGTCCCGGGAAGCCGCCCGGATGCAGCGGCGCCGGCCGGCCCGAGAAGCGGGTCACCGCCAGGTCGAAGCTGCCCCAGAAGAAGTGCACCGGGCTGGACTTGCCCAGGAAGCCGGTACGGAAGACCTTGAACACGCGATCGACCTGCATCAATGCGCGCCAGAAGCGGTGCACCGCTTCGGCGTCATAGGAGGCATGCGTCTCGTCGTCGGGAAAACGGATCGGCGCCGGCAGCTCGTTGGGCATGATGTTGATCGTGACCTCGAAGCCCGCGGCCTTCAGCTCGTCCATCAAGCGGCGATAGAACGCGGCGACCGACATGGGCGCGAGGGCGAAGCCGCGATCGGGTCCCTTGGAGTGGCGCACCACGAGCCGATGATCGACGAAGTCGAACTCGATCTCGACCATGTCGCCCGCCGCATGGATCGCCGTCGTGCCGAGGCCGCGCGCGGTCAGGTACAGCGGCACCTGCCAGCCGTGGTTCAGCCAGGGCGAGAGCGTCAGGCGCACCTTGCCGACGATCTGCGCCCAGAGGTGCAGGGTCTGCAGGGTGCCCTGCCACTGTGCGTATTCGAGGACCGGCCAGGCCGGCCGGTCGTCTGCGGCGTGTTGCATCGCGGCTCCTTTGCGACAAGTGGATCGCAAAGGATAGTGAGCGCCGCAGGCCGGATCAAGGCGCCCTACTCGGGCTTGAAGTCGATCGACTTCAGCACCTCGCCCACGCGCTGGTAGTCGCTCATCAGCGACGCCATCAGTTCGTTGGGGCCGCGCGTGCTGCCCGCTTCCAGGCCGGCATCGAGCAGGCGCGCGCGAACCGCCGGCTGCGAGAGCGCCTCGAGCGTCGCCTCGCGCACGCTCGCCTGCACGGCGGCGGGCACGTCGGGCTTGATCCACAGCCCCATCCACGACACGGTCTCGAGCTGCGGATAGCCGAGTTCGGCGAACGTCGGCACGTCCGGCAGCAACGCCGAGCGTTGGGGTGTGCTGACCGCGAAGGCCTTGAGCTTGCCGGCCCTGATCATCGGCAGCGAGGTGGCCAGGCCGTCGAACATCAGCGGCACGTGGCCGCCCACCACGTCCGTCAGCGCGGGCGTCGAGCCCTTGTAGCCGACGTGCGTCATGTCCAGGCCTGCCGCCTTGTTGAGCTGCAGACCGATCACGTGCGACACGGTGCCGGGGCTGTACGAGGCGTAGCTCACCTTGCCGGGGTTGGCCTTCACCCAGCGCACCAGGTCGGCGAAGTTGTCGGCGGGCACCGACGGCGCACCCACCATCACCAGGCCGCCGCGCCCGAGCTCGGCCACCGGGCGGATCTCCTTGGCCATGTCGTTCTTCAGCCTGACGATGTGCGGGATCTCGCTCACGAGGGAACTCACGCCGACCAGCAGCGTGCTGCCGTCATGCGGCGCGAGCGAGAGCTCGTTGACCGCGAGCGCGCCGCCCGCGCCGGGCTTCGGGTCGACCACGACAGGCTGGCCGGTGTCTTTCGACAGCTGGTCGCCGACCAGCCGCGCCACGATTTCGGCGGTCCCTCCGGCGGGCCCCGCCACGATGATCCGCACGACCTTCTGGGGCCACTTCGCGCCCGGCTGGGCGTGCGACGACAGGCTCGCCACGCCCAGGCAGGAAAGGCACGCGGCCTGGACGAGCCGGCGCCGCCGTTGATTCGGATTCATGTTCCTTCTCTCCTCGTCATTTTCCGGGTTCAGGCCGCCCAGCGCAGCAGCGCGAGCGCGAGTATCGCGAGAAACACGGTCTCGCCCAGCATCAGCGCCACCGGCTTGAGCCCGACCGTGGCCAGGTCGCGAAGCTGGGTCTTCATGCCGATGCCCGCGATGGCCGCCACCAGGAACCAGCGCGAGAAGTCGCCGCCCAGTTCCGTGAGCGCGCCCGGCAGCCAGCCGGTGCTGTTGATCGCCACCAGCAGCGCGAAGGCGACCGCGAACCAGGGCAACAGCGGCGGACGCGCGCCGCCCGCCTGCATGCCGCTGGCCCGCGCGCACATCACGGCGAAGACGATCACCGGCAGCAGCATCGCCACGCGCATGAGCTTCACCACGGTGGCGATGTCGCCGGTGTCCTTCGACATGCCGTAGCCCGCGCCTACCACCTGCGCCACGTCGTGGATCGTCGCGCCGAGGAACACGCCCGAGGCGTGGTCGTCCAGCCCCAGGGCGCGCGCGATCATCGGGTAGGCGATCATCGCGAAAGTCGAGAGCGCCGAGACGCCCACCACCGTGAAGAGCGTCGCCTTCTCCTTCTGCGGATGCGCGGGCAGCGCCGCCGCGAGCGCGAGCGCCGCCGAGGCGCCGCAGATGGCGGTCGCGCCGCTGCTCAGGAGGCCGAACAGCGTGTTGAAGCCCATGAGCCTGGCCACCACCATCGACACGCCGATCGTCACCACCACCGACAGCATCACCAGCACCACCGGATGCCAGCCCAGCGCCACGACCTGCGCCGCCGTGATGCGCAGGCCCAGCAGCGCCACGCCCCAGCGCAGCACCTGCCGCGCGGTGAATTCGATGCCGGGCCTGCAGGCGCCGTCCACCGACAGGAAGTTCATCGCCATCCCGAGGATCAGCGCGAACAGCATCACCGGCGCGCCGTAGTGCTGCGACAGGAAGGTGGAGGCCGCGGCCACCACCGCGCACGCGAGCACGCCCGGGAACAGCGTGCGGCTGCGCGCCGGCCACGCCGCGATCGACAGGCTGGTCATGCGAACCTCGACCCGCTCGTGGCCATCAGGTGGTCGCCGTGCGCGTCGCGCAGCAGGTTCTTCTGCACCTTGCCGGTCGCGCCGAGCGGAATGCCCTCGACGAAGACGACGTCGTCCGGCGTCCACCACTTGGCGATGCGGCCGTCGTAGTAGCGGATGAGCTCGTCGCGCGTCACTTCCTGGCCCGGTTTCTTCACCACGACGAGCAGCGGGCGCTCGTCCCACTTCGGGTGGCGCGCGGCGATGCAGGCGGCCATCTCGACCGCCGGGTGCGCCATCGCGATGTTCTCCAGGTCGATCGATCCGATCCACTCGCCGCCCGACTTGATCACGTCCTTGCTGCGGTCGGTGATCTGCATGAAGCCGTCGGCGTCGATGGTCGAGACATCGCCGGTGGGGAACCAGCCATGGACCAGCGGCCCCGCGCCCTCGCCCTTGAAGTAGCCCGAGATCACCCACGGGCCGCGCACCATCAGCTCGCCGGCGGTCTTGCCGTCGTGCGGCAGCTCGGCGCCGTCCTCGCCGACGATCTTCATGTCGATGCCGAACACCGACCGGCCCTGCTTCGACTGGATCGCCAGGCGCTGTCCGGCATCGAGCGACTGGTGGCACGGCTTGAGCGTGCACACGGTGCCGACCGGGCTCAGCTCGGTCATGCCCCACGCGTGCAGCACCTGCACGTCGTAGCGGTCCTGGAACGCGCGCATCATCGCGGGCGGGCAGGCCGAGCCGCCGATGATCGTGCGGCGCATGGTGCTGAAGCGAAGGCCGTTGCTCTCGACATGCGCGAGCAGGCCCTGCCACACGGTGGGCACGCCGGCAGAGACGGTCACGCCTTCGGCCTCGAACAGGTCGTGCAGCGACTTGCCGTCGAGCCACGGCCCCGGGAACACCAGCTTGGCGCCGACCATGCACGCGATGTACGGCAGGCCCCAGGCGTTGACGTGGAACATCGGCACCACCGGCAGGATCACGTCCCGGGCCGAGCAATTGAGGGCATCGGGCAGCGCGGCGGCGTAGGTGTGCAGCATCGTCGAGCGGTGGCTGTAGAGCGCGCCCTTCGGGTGGCCCGTGGTGCCCGAGGTGTAGCACAGCGACGAGGCGGTCTTCTCGTCGAACACCGGCCAGCGGAAGTCGCTCGTGTGGTCGTCGATCAGCTCTTCGTAGCACAGCAGGTTCGGCACCTTCGAGGAGGCCGGCATGTGCGCGCGGTCGGTCATCGCGACGAAAGCCTTGATGGTGGACACGCGCGAGGCGATGGCCTCGATCAGCGGCAGGAAGGTCAGGTCGAAGAAGAGGATCTCGTCTTCGGCATGGTCGGCGATCCACACCACCTGGTCGGGGTGCAGGCGCGGGTTGAGCGTGTGCAGCACCGCGCCGGAGCCGGAGACCGCGTAGTACAGCTCCATGTGGCGGTAGCCGTTCCAGGCCAGCGTGGCGATGCGGTCGCCCTGCTCGATGCCGCGGGCGGCGAGCGCATTGGCGAGCCGGCGGGCGCGCCCGCCCATGTCGCGGTAGGTGTAGCGATGCACGTCGCCTTCGACGCGGCGCGAGACGATCTGCTGTTCGCCGTGATGGCGTTCGGCGTGGGTGAGGAGGCTGGAGATCAGCAGGGGCTGATCCATCATCAATCCGTTCATGGGCTTGGTCCGTAAATTCAGTTGAGAGGGTTGCGTGACGCAGGCTCAGGCCGGCACGCTGTTGGGGGCGCCTACGGGCGCGGATTCAGGTTCGGCTTCTGCGGTTTCGCATGCGCGCTGGAGATCAGCCCCATAGCTGCGCGAGGCACGCATGAAGGCGCCCGCAGCCAGCAGACCGAAGACAGGCATGGCGATCAGCGCGTGTTCGAGCGACCACGCGTCCGACAGGAAGCCCGCGACCAGCGGCCCCATGGCCAGGCCAAGCAGGTTCTGGAACAGCGACAGCACCGAAGCGCCGGTGGCACGGATGCCGGGATGGATCACGTCGATGACGACGGCCGCGACGACGCCCACCGAGCAGGTCATCAGGAAGCCCCCGAACACCAGCAGCGCGAACTGCGCCTGCTTCGACAGGACCAGCCCGATGTGCTCGGCACCGAAGCCCAGTGCGAGTACCGCTGCCGAGGCGATGCAGACAACCGCCGTCACCTGCAGCTTGGCCGCGGGACGCTTCTTGCCGGCGCGATCGGCGACCGCGCCCCAGACCACGCTGCCAAGGGCGCCACACAGGACCACCAGCGCGGCCTTGATCGCGGCCTGCTCGGGCGTCATGCCGTGCACACGGTTGAGGAAGCTCGGGAGCCACGCCCAGATGGCCGACACCAGGATCAGCTGCGCCGGAGCGGCGATACAGACCCACAGCAAGGTGCGCGAACGCATCAGCCGCTTGATGATGGCGCGCGCCGTGCCTTGCGTCGAACGGGTGGCCTGTTCGATGCGCGGCGTGAGTTCGACGGTGCGATAGTCGCGCACCTTGATGTAAAGCAGCGCAAGGACCAGCCCCGGCACGCCGACCACGCCGAACGCAGCCTGCCAGCCCCAGCGCGCGGCGATGACGCCGCCGAGCATCACGCCCAGCACCGAGCCGATCGATGCGGCGGAGAAGAAGGCCGCCATCAGCGCACCGCGCATGCGTGCCGGAAAGTGGCTCGCGATGAGTGCCGCGCCAACCGAGCCGTACCCCGCTTCACCGAGGCCCACCGCCGCACGCGCGGCCAGCAACTGGCCGAAGTTGCGCGTGAACATGCAGGAGATCGAAGCGAGGCTCCAGATCGTCGCCATCGCGACGATGCTCTTCACGCGGCTGAAGCGGTCCGCGATGAGCGCGATCGGGATGCCGCCCACGGCGACGGTGACCGACACCGCCGACACCAGCGCGCCGAGCTGCTTGTCCGAAAGGCCCCAGGCTTGCTTCAGATGCGGAAAGAGCGAAACGATCACCTGGCGGTCGATGTAGTCGACCATCATCAGGCCGAGCGTCATCGCGAAGGCGAACCACGCCTGGCGCGGTCCGAACAGGTAGGTGTCGGACCCTTGTTTCGAGTCGAGGGCATGCATGTCCATGGCTGTCCCCTCGCTTCAGGGCACCAGCACCGTCGCGCCGGTGGTCTTGCGCGATTCGAGCGCACGGTGCGCGTCGGCGGCATCTGCCAACGCGAACGTCTGCTTCGGCTCGCTCACGATGCGGCCTGCGAGCACGTGGCTGAAGAGTTCGTCAGCCATCTCCAGCATGTGCGAGCGCGGGGTGATGTAGTGCATCATCGCCGGCCGCGTGACCCAGATCGAGCCCTTCACGGCGAGCAGCTGCGAATCGATCACCACCGGTCCCGAGGTGGTGCCGTTGCTCACCAGCGAGCCGCGCGGCTGCAGGCTGTCGAGCGATGCTTCCAGCGTGTCCTTGCCGACCGAGTCGTAGACAACCGGCACGCCCTTGCCGTCGGTGATCTCGCGCACGCGCTTGGCGATGTTCTCGCGCGAGGTCACGATCGTGTAGGCGCAGCCGTTGGCCTTGGCGATCTCGGCCTTCTCGTCGGTGCTGACCGTGCCGATCATCGTCACGCCCATCGCGCGTGCCCACTGGCAGGCGATGAGGCCGACGCCGCCGGCTGCCGCGTGATAGAGGATCGTCTCGCCGCCCTTGAGCGGGAAGACCTGGCGGAACAGGTACTGCGCCGTCATGCCCTTCATCATCAGCGTGGCCGCCGTGCGGTCGGAGACGCCATCGGGCAGCGGGATCAGCACTTCGGCCGGCATCACGCGCACGTCGGAATACGCACCCTGCGGGCCGATCAGGTAGCCGACGCGATCGCCGACCTTGATGTCCGTCGCGCCGGGACCGACCGCCTCGACCACGCCGACCGCGTCCGAGCCCAGTCCATTGGGCAGCGGCAGCGGATAGCGGCCGGTGCGGAAGTAGATGTCGATGAAGTTGACCGCGATGTAGGTGTGGCGCACGCGCGCCTGGCCCGGGCCGGGTTCGCCGAGTTCGACGTTCTCCAGGCGCAGGACTTCCGGACCGCCGGTTTCATGAAAGCGAATGGCCTTGGCCATGTTTGTCTCCTAGTTAGAAATCACCCCCAGGCTGCGCGCACTTCGTGTCGCTGCGCCACCCCCTCTCCGGGGGCGCACCCGGCGGCCCGGCAAAGCCGGTTCCGCGGGTGCCCTGGGTGTCAGTTACTTCGTCAATTCGCTGACGAACAGTTCCGCGCGGGGCCATTTGCCGAAGCCGGACGCGGGATTCAGGTGGCCGACCTCGCCGAGGTCGAACAGGCGGCTGCCCCAGTCGCGTGCCAGCGCGGCCACGCGGGCGTAGTCGCCGAGCGGGTCGTTGCGGCTCGCCGCGACGATGCTCGGGAAAGGCAGCGTCCTGCGCGGCACGGGCAGCCAGCCGCTGGCGCGCAGTTCGTCGATGGTCGGATAGCCCTCGGGCATCGGACGCTCGAAGTCCGGCGGCGCGGCCAGCAGCGCGCCTTCGATCGCGCGTCGCGTCTGGCGCGCCCAGTGCGCGACCATCACGCAGCCGCCGCTGTGGGCGACCAGGACGATCGGGCCGTCGATGGCCTGCGCCTCGTGCTCGATGGCGGCGACCTTCGCCTTGCAATCGAGATCGGTGCGGCCCATCGGCGGCACGGTGCGCACCTTGCGCCCCTTGGCCGCGAGGTCGGCGGCCAGCAGCGTCTGCCAGTGCTCGGCGACGTGGTCGCGCAGGCCCGGGACGATGAGGACGGTCGGCATCACGGCGTCACGCTCCATCTTCAAGCGACGCGGCGCAGGTAGCCCTGCTGGCGGCCCTTGGGGTTGGGCGCGAAGCCGTTGGCGGCCAGCGTCTCTTCGACGGTTTCGTAGAACACGCCGATCTTCAGGATCTCGCGCGCTTCCTTGCCATTGGCCACTTCACGGCCAAACTCGCGCGACATGCGAACGAGCTGTTCGATCTGCTTGACCGTCGACATCTTCTCGGTGCGCGACTGGTTCCAGAGGTTGTCCTCGATGCCGCAGCGCACGTGCAGGCCCATCGCCATGCCCATCATGTTGATCGGCAGCACGTTGCGCATGCTGCTTTCGACCGTCAGCATGGTGCCGTCAGGGATGGCGCGCAGGAAGTTGGACAGGCTGTAGATGGTCGGCTGGTCCATGCCGCCGCTGATCGCGACCCAGTTGCACACCAGCGGGCCCTTGTAGATGCCGCGGCGCATCAGGCGCTCGACCGTCTCGAAGCTGTTGATGTTGTAGAACTGGAAGGCGCTCTGGATGCCCGCTGCGCTCAGGCGGCGAACATGCTCCTCGATGAAGCCGGGGCCCGAGGGCACGATCATTTCGCGGTAGGCCGCGTTGTTCTGCGGATCGGCGAGCGAGGTGCCGGCGATGTCTTCGGCTTCCATGTGCTCCAGCACGTTCATCTGCGTCGTGTTGACGGTGACCGTGACCTGGTCCGGCTTCGGATCGAGCTCGGCCAGCATGTGGCGCGTGTCGTCATGCAGCCACTTCGCGTTGGCGCCATCGCTCTCAGGTGCGAACGAGATCGAGCCGCCGACCTGGATGATCATGTCGGGCACGGCCTTGCGCACGCCGGCGATCAGTTCGTTGAACATCGACAGGCGCTTGGAGCCCTTGCCGTCCAGTTCACGCACATGCAGGTGAAGCACGCTGGCGCCGGCGTTGTAGCAGTCGACCGCCTTCTGCACCTGCTGTTCCATGGTGACCGGGATGTCCTGCGGGAAGTCGGAAGGAATCCACTCGGGGCCGTAAGGCGCGGCGGTGATCACCAGCTTGTCCTGGTTCTCCGGGAAGAGGGAGCCGTCGAGGAAGTTCATGATTGCTCTTTCAGTTGGGTGTTGGGTAGATCGGGGTGAAGCGGGCGGGGCGAATCAGTACGTGGCCTCGCCGATGATTCCGGCGCGTTCCATCTTCCGATGGCAGGGCGGGTAGTCCATGACCGCGTAGTGCTGCGTGCTGCGGTTGTCCCAGAAGGCGACGCTGTTCTTCTTCCAGCGCCAGCGGATCTGGTACTCGGGGATCGCGGCCTGGCTGACGAGGTAGTTCAGCAGCAGGCTCCCGCCCGGTGCGTGGTCCTGGCCGAAGCGCACGTTCGCGGCGGTGTGGAAGTTGGTGAAGTGCGTGGTGAAGGCGTTGACGAAGAGGATCTTCTCGCCCGTTTCGGGATGCGTACGCACCACCGGGTGCTCCGCATCGGGAAACTGCGCATGCAGCGCAAGCCGCTTCTCGATGGGCATCGCGGCGCCGAAGCTGGCCTCGATGCTGTGGCGGGCGCGCAGACCGTCGATCTTCGCCTTGACGTCTTCCGGCAGACGGGAATAGGCCTCGGCCATGTTCACCCAGATCGTGTCGCCGCCGACTTCCGGCGTTTCGACGCAGCGCAGCACGCAACCGAACGGCGGCTTCTCGCGCCAGGTGGCGTCGGTATGGAAGGCGTTTTCGTAGCGGTCGTTCGGGACTTCCGGCGACTTGTAGATGCGCACGAGGCCGGGGTTTTCGGGATCGCTGCCCGCCACCGGATGATCCTCCAGGTTACCGAAATGACGCGCGAAGGCGACATGTTCGGCGCGGCTGAAGTCCTGATCGCGGAAGAAGAGGACTTTGTGCTTGAGCAGCAATGCGCGAATCTCGGCCACCGTTTCGGCATCGCGCGAGGCGGCACCGAGGTCGACGTTGCGCAGCTCGGCGCCGATCGTGCAAGTCAGGCGCTCGACCTGGATGGAGGTCTTCAGCGCGGCGGACGACACCACGGCGGGTGCGCCCTTCAGCGGGGTTGCTTCGGTTGTTGTGTTCATGGGCCTGTCTCCGTTGTGAGCACGGGTTTGCCGGCTCTTGAGTAATGGAGCCGCGTAGCGCGACTTCCCAGGCCCAAAGAATAGGCAGCGGAGGCCATTTGCCCCCCCTCCTTGCGGGAGGGGGGGACCCCTCTCCGCCCCCTCAATCCCCCGGCTGAATGAGCCCGAGAATGCGCGCCCGCACGACGACTTCCTTGCGCGTGCCGGCGTCCAGCTTGGCGAGCAGGTTCTTGACGTGCCACTTGACGGTGGTTTCGCCCACCTGCATCGCGCGTCCGATCTCCTTGTTGGAGAGATTGCGCGCCAGAAGCTCCAGCACCTGGCGCTCCTTGGGGGTCAGCACCATGCCGCGTGCGGCCGCTGGAGGAAGGGTTTCGCGGACCGGCGACGGCCGCGCGGGCGGAGCGGCAGGGGACGTCGCCCGAGGGGGCTCGCCGCCCTGCTCGGCCACTTGCCGCACCCACTGGCCGAGGTCCGGATGGGCGTCCTCGAAGACGCGGACGAGCCCGTAACTTTGCGCCAGGTCCATCGCCTCGCGCAGCATCGTCGCCCCGGCGCGCTCGCCGCAGCGATCCAGCGCGAAGGCGCGCATGCCCATGATCTCGATGCGGAAGCGCCCCTGGTGCAGCGCCTGCGCCAGCTCGTCGGCGCGCGCGAGCGGCTCCAGCGCCGCGCGCCAGTCCTGGCTGGCGATCGCCGCATAGCCCTGCGCGAGCCCGCGCAGCGCGTCGACGCCCCGTCGCCAGAGCCGGCCCTGCGGCAAGGACGGGTCATCGAGCATCGCGTCGATGCGCTGGCACAGCTCGCGGCATGTGCCGGCACGGTAGCGCCGCGCATGCATGCGTACCTGCTCCAGCAGACTGGCTATGCGCAGCCGGGCCAGCGAGCGGGCCGAGCCCACGGCATCGAGCGCGCCGAGGAGCTCCATCGCGCGATGTTCGGCGCCCTCGGCCATCGCCATGCGCGCCATGGTGCGATAGGCCAGCAGCAGCGATTCGGGCAGGCCGCTGCGTTCCAGCACGTCGATCCGATCAGCCAGCAGCGCCGCGGCGTCGGCGGGACGTCCACGCTCCCACATGGCCGACGCCAGGAGCGCCGCGAGCATGCAGCTCAAGCTGTTGCGCCGACCGAGCTCCGCATCGGCGCTGGCAACGGCCGGCTGCAGCAGGCTTTCGACCAGCAGCACCTGTCCTTCCCACACGTAGGAGAGGCCGATGATGAATTCGCCCCAGCGCCCGACGAAGCCCTGCCCGCGCCCGAAATCTCCACGCGGCGACTGCTGTTGCCGCAGCCGCGCCAGCGCCGGATCGCCTTCGAGCAACGTGCGGTAGGCGGTGCGGTTGGCGTGCACCTGCAACAGCATCGGATCACGCAGCGGCGGCGATTCGGCCCATGGATCGTGCAGCGCAGCAAAGCGGTCCGGATCGTCGGCGAACACCGCCGCGCCGCTGAGGATCAGCGCGCATTCGCACTGCAGCGTCGGGTCAGGCTTGTCCTTGGTCTGGTGCGCCTGGATGCGGGCGACCATGCGGCCGGCGTCCTCATGGCGCTCGCTGATGGCCAGCGTCCACGCAGCGGCCAGCAACAGGCGCGGACGGCGATCGAGTTCGTCCGCGGGCAACTGCGCCAGCCATTCGAGCACCACGCCCTGCCGCCCATGCTTGACGATGGCTTCGTAGAGGCTGCGCTCGGCCAGTTCGTAGGCCAGCTCGCGCTGCCCAGCGACCAGTGCGTGCCGCGCGGCGTCTTCGAGCATGCCGCGCTCGGCGAGCCATTCGGCCGCGCGCGCGTGCGCGCCTTCCTGCTGCGCTTTCGGCAGCCCGGTGAAGGCCTCGCGCAGCACGTCGCGCGCGAGCATGTGCATGCGCAGCCAGTCGCCCTGCTCCGCCGCGACGAAGACCGGCGTATCGCGGCTCAGGCGGGCAAGGCGCTCGGTGGCATCGTCGATCTCGGCGACCCTTCGGCACAGCTCCGGATGCAGGTGGTCGAGGATCGCAATGCGGGTGAGGAACTCGCGGTCGGATGCATCGAGGTTCGCGAGCAGCAGCGTCAGGAACTGGTCGCGCAACTGCCCGCCGATGCCCGCGATGCCTGCCACGTCTGCGCCGCGGGCCATGACCGTCAGCGACAACTGCAGACCCAGCGGCCAGCCTTCGGTCAGCGCGTGCAGTCGAGCGGCAGTGTCGTTGTCGATGCTCGAACCGAAGCGCTCGTGCACCAGCTCCAGCGTCTCCTCGAGCTTGAACCGCAGCATCGACGGACCGACCACCACGCATTGGCCGTAGGCGATCAGGTCGTCGATGTCGAGGCTGCTGTCCGGCCGGGTCGCGATGATGGTGCGCAGATTGGGCGGTGCGTTGCGAAGAAGGTAGCCCAGCGCCTCGCGCGACTCGGCGGGCAGGCGCTCGGCTTCGTCGACGATCAGCACCACGTCGAGCGCGGTCTGCGCCAGTTCGGCGAGCCAGATCGTGATGCCTTCGAGGCCGCTCGGCCCCACCGCGTCGAGCAGCACATGGCCGAAGGTCGAGCGCCCCGAACTGCGGCGCACCGACATCGCCAGCGCCTGCGCGAGCCGCTGCGGCGTGTCGCGCGGCTGCACCGAGACCCAGGCCACGACCAGGCCATGCGACAGGTGCTCGAGCCGCCACTGCGCCAGCAGCGAAGTCTTTCCGAAGCCAGCGGGCGCCTGGATCAGGATCGCTGGAATACCGCGAAAAGCCGGGTCGTTGGCCAACAGCCTCGGCCGCGAAAGCAGATGGCGAGGCACCCTCGGCGGCGAAACCCGCAGCAGCAGGTCGTCGCCCGCGCTGTCCGGTGAAAGGGTTTCTGAAGTCACTGGGTTCCTCGATAAGCGGGGGACGCCACGGGAGTTCACCAGTCTAAATGCGCCCGGCTACTTCAGGTACGAACGCAGCGCCGAAACGACCACGTCGAGGTCTTCCGCGCGCTCCTCTCGAGAGGCATCTTGCGCGCCGAGGTGATGACGCACATGGCCGTCGAGCACTTCCAGCATCAATCCGTTGACCGCACCTCGGATGGCGGCGAGTTGCTGGAGCACGGCGGCGCAGTCGCGGTCTTCGTCGAGCGCGCGCTCCAGCGCCTCCGCCTGCCCCTTGATGCGCCGGATGCGGGTGAGCAGAGGCTTCTTGTTGAGAACCGTATGCGACATGGGGCGCGATTCTAGGCCGCATCAGATACTGGGGTAGAGTATCAGGATGATCCATGCTTCCACCAATTCCGAGGCCGCCCTGTTCGATGCGGGCGGCCATTCGCATGTCTTCGACGACGGAAATCCGCTTGGCGAAAAGAACGCCAGCCTCGCCGTCCTGCTCACCGCGACGATGATGGTCCTGGAGATCGCGGGCGGCTACTGGTTCAACTCCATGGCGCTGCTCGCCGACGGCTGGCACATGAGTTCGCACGCACTCGCACTGGGGCTCTCGGTCGCGGCTTATGCGGCGGCGCGCAAGCTGTCGGGCAGCACGCGGTTTGCCTTCGGCACGTGGAAGATCGAGGTTCTGGCGGGCTACACCAGCGCGATCTTCCTGCTACTGGTCGCGGGCTGGATGGCGTTCCAATCGGTGGAGCGATTGTTCTCGCCGGCGGCGATCCACTACGAACAGGCGATCTTCGTCGCGGTCGTCGGATTGCTGGTCAACATCGCCTGCGCATGGTTGCTGAAGGACGGCCACCATCACCACCATGGTCATGCGCATCACGACCACGATCACGATCACCACCACGGCCACCAGGATCTCAACCTGCGCTCGGCCTACCTCCACGTGGTCGCCGACGCGGCCACGTCGATCCTGGCGATTGCCGCATTGCTGGGCGGACTGCTCTGGGGCTTCAGTTGGCTCGATCCGGTGATGGGCGTCGTCGGATCGGTGCTGGTCGCCGTCTGGGCAATCGGCCTGCTACGCGACAGCAGCCGCGTGCTGCTCGATGCGGAGATGGATGCGCCAGTGGTCGACGAGATTCGAGAGGCCGTGGCCTCGGGCCCGGTGCCCGCGCGCATGAGCGATCTGCACGTCTGGCGCGTCGGCCGCGCGAAGTACGCGTGCATCCTCGCGGTCGAGGTGCGCGAGCCGATCAGCCCGGACTACTTCCGGCAACTGCTCGGCATTCACGAAGAACTGGCGCACGTCACGGTCGAGGTGAACTCGCCGCAACGTGCGTGAACAGATTCAGGGCGCGACGGCCTTGCGGAACTCCGGGTCGTCGAGCAACTGCGCGATCACCTTGTGGTACAGCGCCATGTACTCGTTGACGGCCGCCGGGATCGCCACCGCGCCGACAAAGGACGACTCCCAGGTCGCGTCGACCTTCAGTTCCTTGTCGTAAGTCTTCTTGCCTTCATCGAGCACCGAGAACCGCCCGGCCAGGCTGCCCTTGCCCTGTCCGATCGACGCATCGACGGTGCTTTGCGTCAGTTCGCCCTGGATCGTGCGACGTGAATCTGCCGCGAGCAGGCCCGCGGCACGCAAGTCGGCACTCAACGTCTGTGCCAGGTACTTCGAGAAAGAGCTATCGTAGGGCGAATAGAACCTGTTGCTTCGGATCGACACGACCTGATCGAGGGACTGGTCCTTGCCCGGCGCCAGCTTGAAGCTGCCGACGGCAACCGGCGCAATGCCCGAAGCCTTGGCTTTCTGGACATTCTCGACAGCGGCGGTCGGCTCCGCCAGTTTCACGTTCGCGCAACCCACCAGCAGAACCGCGCCCAGGCACGTCAGGCCGACGGACAGACGGCGCAGCACATTCATTGCATGCGTCATTCGATCCTCCCCCTTATTGAGCCGCGAAGGCGGAATCATGCGAAAGGTCGTTGAGCGCGGTGCTCAGGACCTGGCTGGTCATCTGGGTCACGGCGTCGTTGACCGAGTTGGCCTTCCTGGCGGCTCCCGGCGTGGGCGCGGCTCCGATCGTCGTGTGAATCGCGTGACGCGCGCTCTTCGTGATCGGCGTGTGCCCGTCGGCCATGTAGGTGACGGTGCAGACATAGCCATCAGAAACCTGTGAGCCCGCCAGCCCGAACGTGAGGCCCGTGACGAAGCCCTTGCTGAATGCGTCATCGCCGATCGGTACGTTGTTGAGCTTCACGCTCAGCAGTCCGCCGCCTTTCACCGGTGTCTCTTCGACGGTCGAGAACAGGCCGCTGTCCTTCACCTTCTGGACCACCTGCGCCTTCAGGAACGAGGTGGCGGCCGTGTTCGCCACGCCCTTGGTCTGGAACTCGAAGAAGACCTGGACGGGTTGCGCGGCGACCGGCTTGTGGTATTCGCTGGCTGCGATTTCACGGGTCGCGCCATCGACATAGTGAGTCGCACAACCGGTGAGCGCGATGGTGAGGCCAGCGAACGCAACAAGGGACACGCGCCGCAAGGCGGACACGCTACGAATGAAAGCCGACAAAGCTCTTCTCCTCAGAATTTTTGAATATTGATCATAAGTTTGGTTTCATCTTGTTACCGTCTCGGGACAAACCCTTGCGGGCAGGTTTCGAGCGCATCGATCAGCACCCGCACGCGCGGCGGCACCATGCGATGTCCGGGCATGACGGCATGGATCGGCATCGCGGGTGGTCGATGCTGCGCCATCGCTTCGACGAGCCGCCCCGCGGCGATCTCGGCAGCGGCCATGTAGTCGGGCACCTGCGTGAGCCCCATGCCCAGGACCGCCGCCTGCACCATGGCCTCGCCGTCGTTCAGGCGGGTGCCATGCGCCGGGTGCAGCGAAATCGTCTTGCGCCTCACCGTGAACTGCTGCGGCCGGTCGCGTCCCGTCGTCGGCATGCGAAAGAGGATGTGCCGGTGCGCGCTGAGGTCCTCGATCGCCTTCGGCTCGCCGTTGGCTTCCAGGTAGGAAGGCGCGGCCACCAGCACGAGCTGCTGGCTCGCGAAGCGGCGCGCCACGAGCGTCGAATCCTGCAAGTCGCCTGCACGGATGGCGACGTCGATACCGTCCTGGATGAGGTCCACGTACGCGTCGGAAAAGCGTGCATCGATCTCCAGCCCGGGGTATTGCGCCGCAAGCCGCGCAAGCACCGGCAGCACGAACATGCGACCGAACACGATCGGCATGTTGATACGCAGCGTGCCGCTCGGCGCGGCGCGCACGCCCGAGGCTTCGGATTGCAGTTCGTCGAGTTCGGCCAGCACGCGCTGACAGCGCCTGAACAGCCGCTCGCCGTCGACGGTGAGCGTCACGCGCCGCGTGGTGCGATGAAAGAGCCGCAGGCCCAGCGAATCCTCCAGTCGACCCACCGACTTGGCGAGCGCTGAAGACGATGTGCCGAGTTCACGTGCGGCCGAGGCAAAGCCACCCCGCTTGGCGGTTTCCGAGAAAGCCAGAAGCGCTTGCAAGCCATGCATGGCGGACTCTCCATTGCGGACATTCTGTCGGCAATGTTAGGCCGCCGCCGCAGCTTCCGCTCGATCGGGATGCGCCCCAAACTTCAGTCGTCCGTGGCGCTACGGCATTCCTTCAACCACTCTTTCGACTGGAGCGAACCATGTATGTGATCGAGCAGACATCCCCGAGCGCCGCGGCCATTCCCGGCGTCGCCCATACCACCTGGGCCGGCCATGACGAGGGCGTTGACCAGATTTCCATCTGGCGCCAGACCCTCGAACCCGGCGCCGCCACGCCACCGCACCGGCATGAATGCGACGAGGTCGTGCTGTGCCAGGCCGGGTTCGGCGAACTGCATGCGGACGGCGAGGTGCATCGCTTCGGTCCCGGCAGCACCCTGATCCTGCCGCGCGGGCGCGATCACCAGATCTTCAACACTGGCGCGGTGCCGATGGAAACCATGGGCATCTTCGGCGCGAGCCCGGTCGTCACCTACCTGCCGGACGGCCGGGTTCTGGACCTTCCCTGGCGCAGCTGAGTCGCCTCGATTGCCCGCTTCGCAGCGATCGGGTACCGTCGCGAGCCATCCTGTCCCCATGAAAGTGACTCACGATGTCTCCCGATCCGATCGCCGCGTGGCACCAACTCCTCAAGGACCGCAATGCCCAGGGGCTCGACGCCCTTCTTGCGGATGACGCGGTCTTTCACTCCCCCGTCGTGCACACACCGCAGGTCGGACGCGCGCTCACCCGCGCGTATCTCACTGCGGCATTCCATGTCTTCTTCAACGAGACGTTCCGCTACGTGCGGGAGCTGAAGAGCGAGCACGACGCCGTCCTTGAATTCGAGGTCCAGATCGACGGCATTGCCGTGAACGGCGTCGACATGATCAAGTGGAACGATGAAGGCAAGATCACTGAATTCAAGGTGATGATCCGGCCGCTGAAGGCGATCAACCTGGTCCATCAGAAGATGGCAGCGATGCTCCAGGGCGGTCAGCAGTAGTGCGCCTGCAGTTCAACCGCGGCGCTGGATCATCTTCCACCCGTTGCCCGACGGGTCGCGAAAGCCGGCGTCGACAGTGCCGTAGCGCTCCATTGGCTCCTGCGTGAACTCCACGCCCTTCGCCGCCATGCGGTCATAGGCAGCGCGGCAATCGTCCACCGCCAGCACGAGCGGAGGCATCGCACCCTTGGCCACGATCTCGCGCACGGCCTGCGCCGTGGCCGCATCGAGCACCGGCGGCCCAGGCACGTTCAGGCCAAGCTGGAACGATGGCTGGTCCGGGTGCTGCACCGTCAGCCACCGATAGTCGCCGTTGCGCACGTCGCTGTGCACGCGAAACCCGAGCTTCTCCACATAGAAGCCGAGCGCTTCGTCCTGATCGCGCACGTACAAGCCGACCACTTCAATTCCTTGTGTCATGAAATCTCCTGTTGAACGGTTTCGTTTGTACCGTCCAGGGACTGCCGCCGCTTCTCCGAAACTGCGGTCTTGAGATCCGGTCGATGCGCGGCATTGACGATGCATTCGGGCACCCGGCCGAGGTCATGCGTGGCCGCCCTTGCACGCGCACGAACCGCACTCGGGCTGTCGCCGGTGACGTCACGGAACGTGCGCCCGAAAGTACCCAGGCTCGACCAACCGGTCGCGAACGCGATGTCGGTGATGGGCTGATCGGTATCGCGCAGCAGTGCCATTGCTCGCTCGATGCGCCGCGTGAGCAGGTACCGATGCGGCGGGACACCGAAAGCCTGCTTGAACGAACGCGCGAAGTGCGCTTCGGAAACGCCGCTCACCTGCGCAAGGCGCCCGACGGGCCACTCCTCGTGCGATGCGGCATCCATGCGGTCCTTGGCGCGGAGCAATCGACGCAACAGCGCCGGGTCCTGGCTTGCGGGGGTGACATTGGGCCTGTTCATTTGGACGCGATGCTAGGGCAGTCTCGCCTGCCCCCGACATGGCCGCCCCAGCAAGCTCGGAAGTACCACTTGCCGAGCCCTGCTAACTGGTTATAAAACAGAACCTTGCGCGCATTCCTCCAGTACAACAAACAGGAGACTTGGAATGAACCTCAAGGATCGATTTCCTGCGCCGCTTGCGCTGCTCCTCCTGGGAGCGTCGGCCTACAGCCATGCGGCGACGCCCATCGCGTGCAACGCCCTGCTCAACCAGACCATCGAGGGCGCGACCATCACCAGCGCCGTCCTCAACGTGGCGGCGGCGACCCTGCCCGAGCACTGCGAAGTGCTCGGCAGCATCGGCCAGCACACGGGGGCCGACGGGCAGAGCTACGCGGTGAAGTTCCATCTGCGCATGCCCACGGCATGGAGCGAACGCTTCTACTACCAGGGCGGCGGCGGGCTTGACGGCAGCGTCGGCGGTGCCGATGCCGCGCAGATCAATCAAGGCTATGCCGTGGTCTCGACTGACAGCGGGCACGACGCCGCGACCAACATCTCGGCCGTCGCCGGCAATGCCGAGTTCGGCTTCGACCCGCAGGCACGTCTCGACTACGGCTACGACGGCCCCGCCCGCGTCGCACAGGCCGCCAAGGCCATCACGCGAACCTACTACCGCCAGAAGATCAAGTACGCCTACTTCGAAGGCTGCTCGGAAGGCGGCCGCGAGGGCCTCATGTTTTCGCAGCGCTATCCCGACCTCTTCGACGGCGTGATCGCCGGCAACCCCGGCATCGACCTGCCCAAGGCCGCCATCGCCGAAGCCTGGGATACGCAGGCCTTCGCCAACGCCGCGCGTTCGCAAACACCCTTCGGCTTTCCCGACCTCGCGACCTCGTTCACCGCGGCAGAGCTGAGTGCGATCGGCGATGCGATCCTCAAGGAATGCGATGCGAAGGACGGCCTCGTCGACGGCATCATCTCCAACCCGCAAGCCTGCCGCTTCGATCCACGCACGCTCGGCCCGCAGGGCTCGGGACTGCTGTCCGCCAGCCAGGTCACCGCGTTGAGGAACGTGTTCGACGGTGCCAGGGACTCGAAGGGCCGTGCGCTGTATGCCGGCTGGTTCTGGGATCCGGGCATCGCCGCGCCGGGCTGGCGCCTCTGGAAGATCGGACCGCTTTTCCCCGCACCGGGCAATACGTCGCTCAACACGACGCTCGGCGGCGCGGCATTGCCGTTCGTCTTCACCACCCCGCCGAATTCGAAGACCTCCGGCAGACCGGGCTACGCGGGCACGGTTATCACCACCGCGGGGCCGGCCCCGAGTCTCCCGGGGCTCAACGACGCCTTCATGCCGTGGCTGCTCAGCTTCAACATGGACGCGGATGCGCCGAGGATCTACGCGCGCAGCGGCATCTATTCGCAGTCGGCGATGGACTTCATGGGTACCAGCTCGACCGACTACCGCCGCTTCCGCGCCGGTGGCAGCAAGCTGATCGTCTACAGCGGGCAGGCCGACCCGGTGTTCTCGTCCAAGTACCACATCGGTTGGTATCGCGACCTGATCGACCGCACCGGCGGCGTGCGCGACACGCAGCAGTTCGCGCGCCTCTTCGTCGTGCCCGGCATGAACCACTGCGGCGGTGGATACGCCACGTCGCAATTCGATGCCTTCAGCGCGCTCGTCAAATGGGTCGAAAAGGGACAGGGGCCATCGGCGCTGATCGGCACCGCACCCGCCGACACCCCGTGGCCCGGACGCACCCGGCCCATCTGCGCCTACCCCGCCCAGCCGCGCTACACGGGTCACGGCAGCATCGAGGACGCCGCGAACTTCGTCTGCGTGGCCGTGCGCGATGACCACGACGATGACGGGGATCACAATGGCAACGGCCCCGGACACGGGAACGACAACAACAACCACCAGTGACAACTGAACGGAGACATGACAACTCATTCGAAGACATCCCGACTCACGCGACGCGGCGCGATCGCCACGGGCCTCACGACCGCCGCGCTCGCCGCGTGCAGCACCACACCGACATCGGCCGGCACGCAGCGAACGCCTTTCCAGGTGGCAGACATCACCGTGCCCATCGTCGGCAGCGATGAAGTCTTTCCGGTGCGGCGCATCTACTGCATCGGACGCAACTACGCTGCGCATGCGCGCGAGATGGGGTCCGATCCGAACCGGGAGCCGCCCTTCTTCTTCCAGAAGCCCACCGACGCCATCCAGCACGTGCCCGCGGGCACCGTGGGCAATCACCCCTATCCGACGCTGACGAAGAACTACCACTACGAGGCAGAGCTGATCGCCGTGCTCGGCAAGGGCGGCCGCAACATTCCGGCGGCGCAGGCGCTCGATCATGTCTATGGCTACTCGCTCGGACTCGACATGACCCGGCGCGACCTGCAGCGCGCAATGGGCGACGAGAAGAAGCCCTGGGAGATCGGCAAGAGCTTCGATCACTCCGCGGTGATTGGCGCCGTGCATCGCGTGGCGCAGACCGGTCACTTCACCAAGGGCGCGATCTGGCTGAAGGTGAATGGCCAGACCAAGCAGAACGCCGACCTCGACCAGATGATCTGGTCGGTGGCCGAGCAGATCAGCAAACTCTCCGAAGCCAATGAGCTGTTCCCCGGGGACATCATCTACTCCGGTACGCCGGAGAACGTCGGGCCGGTGGTCCGCGGCGATGTGATCGAGATGCACGTCGATGGGCTGCCGAACCTGAGCGTGCGCATCGTGTGAGTTCCATCATGAAGAGCGAGCCGTGACCGCGGGATTTCTGCCGCCTCGTTGTTGAACGTGCCAAGGGGCGCAAATGCGCACTGGCGTCGGCTCTGGATCCTTCCGATTGGGGGCTGATGGCATCGACAACACGTTGAGTCCGAACCACAATTGCCGCGCGGCGCCAGTTGGGCGCCCGAGCCGTGTGTGACGAGGAAGGGGTGTTCAGATGCACCGTCGCTCTTTGGTCTGCGCTGGCGCGTTGATTGGGCTCGGCGGGGCCACCTTGGCCAAGGACCGCGACTACCGTGTTGGGGTGCTCGTACTGCCGGCCTTCATGGCATTGCCTGAGGCCCGGGGCAAATTTCGAGCGCTGCTCGCCCAGCACGGGATGATTGCCGGCACAAATTACACGATGGTGATGGGATTGCCCGACGAAAGGGGCCAATTCGCCCCGGCAGCGCAGCAGCTGGTAGGTGATGGGGTTGATGTGATCGTTGCCATGGGCGGTTCGTCGAGCGTTCTCGCGGCCATGCAGGCGACCTCGACCATCCCGATCGTGATGTTGAGCGCCGGGGACCCTGTCGGGGACCATTTGGTGAGTAGTCTTGCCCACCCGGGCGGCAACGTCACGGGAGTCTGCACCTTTGGCGTCGAGCTCGTCACCAAGCGCCTGCAACTGCTCACCCAGGTTCTGAGTGAGCCGACGGCGATCGCCTATCTCTCGACCCACCTGTTTGGTAAAGATTTTGTACAACGCTACGAGGCCTACGAACGCGCGCTCACGGAGGCGGCAGGCAAAGCCAGCATCCGCATGGAGTTCGTGAGGATCCGAGACTTGGCGGACCTTGAGGGCGCCTTCGATGAGATCCACCGTCGACGTGTGGATGGTGTCGTTCTGGACAATCCACCGCACTTCGCGGGGAAGGAAAAAGTGATCGCGTCGCTCGCGCTGGCGAAGCACTTGCCGGCGATCGGAGACGGCCCGATTTTCCCCGCGGCAGGCTTGTTGATGAGCTACGGGCCCGACTATCTCTATGCCGCCGATCGCGCGGCCGACTATGTGGCTCGCATCTGGAAAGGTGCCAAACCCGGCGACCTACCGGTCGAGCTTGTCGCCAAGTTCGACCTGAGCGTGAACGCAGCCACGGCCGAGGCTTTAGGCGTCACCTTGCCGCCAGCTGTCATGGTCATGGCTTCCCGTGTTTACCGATAGCGGTCGGCCACGCCCTACCAAGTCGAACGACCGCTTCTGCTGATCCATCTCGATCGCATCATGCAGTCGATTCAAAGAAAGGCCCAGCCGGTCGCAGCCGCCAGCAGCACCACGAAGAGCGGTGACATGCGGGCATAGACCAGCAGCGCGAACGCCGCAAGCGCGGCGGCGAAGTCCGCCCGGTTGTGGATCGCGCTCGTCCACACCGGGTCGTACAGCGCGGCCAGCAGGATGCCGACCACGGCTGCATTGATCCCCGCCATCGCCGACTGCACGGAGGACTGCCGCCGAAGGGCATCCCAGAAAGGCAGCGCCCCGACCACGAGCAGGAACGCCGGCACGAAGATCACGACAAGCAGCGTGAGCCCACCTGTCCAGCCCGACAGCGGCCCGTGCATCACTGCGCCCAGGTAGGCCGCGAACGTGAACAACGGGCCGGGCACGGCCTGCGCCGCGCCATAGCCGGCCAGGAACTGTTCATTCGTGACGACCCCTGCCGGGACAACCGTGGCCTGCAGCAAGGGCAGCACCACGTGGCCGCCACCGAACACGAGGGCGCCAGCACGGTAGAAGCCTTCGACGAGCATCCACAACTGCGATCGGGTCGCCAGCGAGATGAGCGGGAGGCCGATCAGAAGCCCGAAGAAAACCGACAACGCGACGACACCCGAAGTCCTGGAAACGCCATAGCCCCGATGGGGGACTGGCTGCTGCGGCGGCAGCTTCAGCATGCGCCACCCGACCACTCCCGCCATCGCGATGGCGATGACTTGCGACAGCGAGGTCGGAAGCACCAGGACCAGCAGCGCCGCGACAACGGCGATGGCGGCGCGGGCGCGATCCGGGCACAGGTGCCTGGCCATGCCCCAAACCGCTTGCGCCACCACGGCGACGGCGGCGACCTTCAAGCCGTGCACCGCACCGCTCCCGGCAAGCGCTGCCCATTGTTCGATGCCGTAGGCGAATGCGATGAGGGCAATGGCGGATGGCAGTGTGAAGCCGCACCAGGCAGCCAACGCGCCAAGCCACCCGGCGCGGGTGAGCCCGATCGCCAACCCGACCTGGCTGCTGGCCGGACCGGGAAGAAACTGGCAAAGCGCGACGAGGTCCGAGTAGCTGCGCTCGTCGAGCCAGCCACGGCGCTCCACGATCTCGGCGCGGAAGTAGCCCAGGTGGGCAACCGGACCACCGAAAGAGGTCAGGCCGAGCTTCAGGAAGGCAAGCAGCACCTCGAAGGCTCTGCCCTTCTCTCCCGCGGGTGCTTTGTCGTCGTGGGTCTCAGGGTGCATGCCGAGACGATTCTCGGCTACTTCTTCTTGCTGCTCGTCGCCTGCAGCGAGTCGCCCTTCACGGTGACCGCCTGTCCGACCGGTGGCGCGGAGGTCGTCTGAACCGTGCGCATCGAGCCGTCCTGCATCCGCACGCTGACCTCGTAGACCGTCTTCGTGTTCTTCTTTTTCTCGACCGTGTTGCCGGCATACGCGCCGCCCGCTGCGCCTGCGACAGTGGCGACGGTCCGCCCCCTGCCGCTGCCGACCTGGTGGCCGATCACGCCTCCCACCACACCGCCAGCGACGGCACCGACGCCCGAGGCGGGCTTGGAACTCTTGACCTGCCGCACGGATTCGACCTTGCCGCAGGTGGAACAAGTCTTGGGCGGCGCAGCGGCGGACGCCTCTTCGGCACACAACGCCGGCGGCGCGGCCAGCATCGCGACCAGCGTGCAGATCGGGAAGGCCAAGGCGCCACGCGGCCTGGGTGAAGTCGATGCCATGCGGACCCCCTTTCCACTCCTGGTGCGAAGGCACCGGGCGCATCCGGAATCATCGCCAATGCACGCTGCCTGTCAACGAAGCAAGACCGCCGAATTTGATCGCGATCACGTGACCTCGACTTTCGCGACCAGGATGTAGCCCGCGCCGCGCACCGACTTGATGATCTGGGGGTTGGCCGGGTCCGCTTCCAGCTTGCGGCGCAGACGTCCAATCTGCACATCGACGGTCCGATCGAAGGGGCCCGCTTCGCGGCCGCGCGTGGATTCGAGAAGGAAGTCGCGCGTCAAGACCCGATTGGGATGATTGGCCAACACGCTCAGCAACTCGAACTCGCCAGTGGTCAGCGAAGTCTCGATGCCGCTCGGATCGAGCAAACGCCGCGAAGCCAGGTCCAGTTCCCATTGGGCAAAGCGCAGCACCTGGCCGCCCGGGGTCGGCGCCGGCGTGGCGGATGGCGGAGAAATCGGCGATGCTGGCGTCATCCGACGAAGCACGGCCTTGATGCGCGCCAGCAGCTCGCGCAGGTCGAAGGGCTTGGTGACGTAGTCATCCGCACCCACTTCCAGGCCCACCACCTTGTCGATCGCGTCGCCACGGCCCGTGACGATGATGAGGCCGCAGTTCCAGTGCTCCCGCACGGATCGCGCGATGGCAAACCCGTCTTCTCCCGGCAGGCCGAGATCGAGCAGAAGGAGTGCCGGAGCGTCCCTGACCATCAGGGCCATCAGCTCCTGGCCCGAATGCAAGGTACTCACGCGATAGCCCTGGGCCGTCAGATAGACGGAGAGCATCCGGGTGATTTCTTCCTCGTCGTCCAGAACGGCGAGATGTGGGGTTGCAAGACTGTTCACGCAGCGATCGTAGTGGCACGTCTTTCGCGCATCAACCGCATGACGTTCAGCCTCTGTTCAGCCGCTGGGCGACAGCCGCCCATTGATGCAGATCAACAGGCGCGCCTGCCGAGGCGCCTAGCATGAAAGCCATCGCCCACCCTCGACAAGGAAGGACGGTCGTGAACTTCAAGACGATCCTGGTCCATCTCGACTACAGCGGCCGTTGCGCGGCGCGCATCGACTTCGCCGGCGCGTTGGCGACCGAACATGGCGCGCATATCGTCGGACTGCTCCCCACGGGCCTCTACGAGACCTCGATCCCGGCCGGCATGATCAATGCGGGGGCCAACGACTACATCGCCGAATCCGCCGCGTATCTGAGGCACCGCGCCGAAAGAATCGCCGATAACTTCCGTACCCACATGAAGGCATGGCGATCGGTCTCCTTCGAGCTGCGCAAGGTGGAGGGCCCGGCCACGGACACCCTGATCGAACATGGGCGGACCAGCGACCTCGTGGTGCTCGGGCAGGAAGGCGGCGACGTCCGAACGGACACACCCTCCCAAGGCCTGGTGAGCGAGGTGATGCTCGGGTTGGGGCGCCCGGTGCTGGTCGTGCCGCACGCCGGCGAGTTCAAGGCCAGCCCGCGTCGCATCGTGGTCGCGTGGAACCGCTCGCGCGAAGCGGCACTCGCCTTGCATGCCGCCCTGCCCTTGCTCAGGCACGCAGACCAGGTCACGCTGCTGCAGCTCGCCGGAATGAACGAGGAAGATCAAGCCCCGCCGCAGGCGCACCTCTCGGCCTGGCTCGACCGGCACGGCATCTCCGCAACGATCGATCGCCTGGTCTGCGAGGTGCCGACGTCCGATGCACTGCTGTCGCGCATCTGCGACCTGCAAGGCGACTTGCTGGTCATGGGCGGCTATGGCCACTCGCGCGTGCGCGAACTCGTGCTCGGCGGAATGACGCGCGGGATCCTCGAACACATGACCGTGCCAGTGCTCATGGCGCATTGAATTCGGCTCGTTGTCGCTCCCCGGGGCAAGGGACTACCATCCTCCGCGACCCATGAACGACCCCCCCGAATTCGACGAAGGTACGGTCTTCCGCTCGCTCTTTGCCGCCTATCCCGATGCGCTCCTGCTGGTCGATCAGCAGGGTGTCATTCGCCTGGCCAACCCCGCCGCGCTCGCGCTGCTGGGCTACGAAGCGGACGAGTTGCTGGGCCT
>JAGIBP010000020.1:7742-69727 GCA_017744285.1 Variovorax sp. | reverse complement strand
GCCCGTCGCGCTGCAGCGCCTCGAGCGTCGCGCCGCGCGCGACCACGTCCAGCGTGCAGCCCGCCTGCGCGAGCCGGGCGCCGATCCAGCCGCCGATCGCGCCGGCGCCGTAGATGCAAACCTTCATGATGTCCGTGCGGCTCCGCTTCAGTTCTTGTAGGTGTCGTCGATGCGGTCGACCTGACGCACCAGCGCATCGAACACGTCCTGGCCCGCGCCATGGTTCGGGTTGAACTGCAGCGCGTCGCGCGTGCACTTGCGCGCGATGGCTTCGGAAACGGGGATCGGCGCGCCCATGGACAGCGTCGCCATCTGGATCTCGCAGGCGCGCTGCAGCGTCCACAGGATCGCGAAGGTCTGCGGCAGCGTCTGGCCCCATGCCAGCAGGCCGTGGTTGCGCAGGATCACGGCCGGCTTGTCGCCGATGCTCTTGAGCAGGCGCGGACTCTCGTCGGCGTGGATCGTGATGCCCTCGAACTCGTGGTAGGCCACCATGTCGTGCAGCTGCGCCGAATAGAAGTTGGTCTGCTGCAGGCCGCCCTGGAGGCAGGCCACCGCCACGCCGGCGGTGGTGTGGGTGTGCATCACGCAGTGCGCGTCGGGCAGGGCGTCGTGGATCGCCGCGTGCACCGTGAAGCCGGCCGGGTTCACCGGATAGGTCGAGCCGTCGAGCACATGGCCGTGCAGGTCGATCTTGACCAGGTTGCTGGCCGTCACCTCGCTGTAGTGCAGGCCGAAGGGGTTGATCAGGAACTGCTTCTCGCCGCCGGTGACGCTGTCGGGCAGCCGCACGGTGATGTGGTTGTAGATCATCTCGGTCCAGCCCAGCATCGCGAACACGCGGTAGCAGGCCGCCAACTGCAGCCGCGCGGCGCGTTCGTCGGGGTGGAGGGCCGGATGCACGAGCGCCGAAGGCGCGGAGGGGGAGGGCATGCTGCTCATATCACTTCCTTCAAGGTTCCAACAACAATCTCCCCCGCGCCTTCGATGCGCGCGAGGGTCAGCTTTCAGCCGTGAAGCCGATCTCCTTCACGATCGGCGCCCACTTGGCCGTGTCTTTCTTCAAGAGCTCGGCGAGTTCGGCCGGCGACGACGACATGGCCTCGAGGCCGAAGCCGGCGAGCCCGTCGATCACGTCCTTCTGCGCCAGCGCCGACTTCATCGCGCCGTTCAGGCGGCTGACGGCCTCGGGCGAGGCCTTCGCCGGCAGGAAGAAGGCGAACCATTCGCTGTGCGCCATGTTCTTGAGGCCCTGCTCGCCGAAGGTCGGCACCTCGGGCGCGAAGCGGCTGCGTTTCTCGCCCGACACGCCCAGGATGCGCACCTTGCCGGTGGGCAGGTGCTGCGTGATGTCGCCGAGCGGCCCCGACACCGCCGAGATGTTGCCGCCGAGCAGGTCGAGCATCGCGGGCTGGGTGCCGCGGTAGGCGGCGTGCTTGAGCTCGACGCCGGCGCTCTTGCCGAGCAGCGCGCCGATGAAGTGCGGCGTGGAGCCCGCGGCCGGCGAGCCGAAGTTGCCGCCCGCGGGATTCGACTTCACCCACGCGAGGAATTCCGGAACCGTCTTCACGCTCGCGGGCACGGCCGGGCCGACCGCGAAGCCGAAATCGAACACGCACGCGAGCGACACCGGCGACAGGTCGGCCACCGGGTCGTACGGCAGCTTCTTGTAGATGTGCGGATAGATCGTGAGGATCGAGGTCGGCGTCTGCAGGATCGTCGCGCCGTCGGCCGGCTGGCTCTTCACGTAGGAGACGGCGATCTGGCCGCCGGCGCCGGTGCGGTTGTCCACCACGACCGCTTTCGCGTAGTCCGGCGCGAGGCGGGTCGCGAGGCGGCGGCAGGTGGTGTCGGACGTGCCGCCGGCCGCGAAGCCGGTGATGATGCGCGCGTTCTCCAGGCCGACCTGGGCAAACGCCTGCTGGCCGAGGCTGGCCAGCAATGCGGTGGCGCCGGTGGTCTGCAGCAGGCTGCGACGAGTGAGGATCATGGTGTCTCCAAGGGGGGGCTTCAGGACTCGTCGCGCAACCAGGTGACTGCGCCCGAGTGGGTCACCGCGCCCTGGTGAGCCGGGCGCACGGTGTGCGCGTATTTTTCCAGCAAGCCTCCCAATCGGACCCCGGAATTTTCCTGACGCCGCGCAAGACGTGAAGAAATCTCTTCATCCGTCAGCTCGACGTGGATGCTGCGCGCGCCGGGCCGCGCGTCGATCGCGATCATGTCGCCGTCCGCCAGCGCCGCGATCGGTCCGCCGTCGGCCGCTTCGGGCCCCGCGTAGCCGATGCACAGCCCGCGCGTGGCGCCCGAGAAGCGCCCGTCGGTCAGGAGCGCGACCTTGTCGCCCATGCCCTGTCCGTAGAGCAGCGCGGTGATGCCGAGCATCTCGCGCATGCCGGGGCTGCCCCGGGGGCCTTCGTTGCGGATGACGATCACGTCGCCCGCTTCGTAGCGCCGGTTCTGTACGGCCGCCTGGGCTTCCTCTTCCGAATCGAAGACGCGCGCCGGGCCGCGGTGCGCTAGGGTCTTGAGGCCCGCGGTCTTGAGGAGCGCGCCGTCGGGGCAGAGGTTGCCCCTGAGCACCGCGAGCCCGCCGTCGCGCGAGATCGCGTCGCCCGCTTTGCGCACCACGCGGCCGTCGGGGTCGGCCGCATCGGCCACTTCCTCGGCCAGCGTGCGGCCGGTGAAGGTCAGCGCGTCGCCGTGCAGATGGCCCTGTTCGAGCAGGGTGCGCAGGATCACGCCGGCGCCGCCGATGTAGTAGACGTCGCGCGCCAGGTACTGCCCGCCCGGGCGCAGGTCGGCGACGAGCGGCGTGCGCGCGAAGACTTCCGCGACGTCGTCGAGATGGAACTTGATGCCCGCCTCGTGGGCGATGGCCGGCAGGTGCAGCGCGGCGTTGGTCGAGCCGCCCGTGGCCGAGACCACCGCGCAGGCGTTCTCGAGCGCCTTGCGCGTCACGATGTCGCGCGGCAGCGGGCCCTCGTTCATCACCGCGCGCATCAGTGCCTTCGCGGCGCGGCGCATCAGCGGCGCGCGCTCGCTGAACACCGCCGGCACCATGCTGGAGCCGATCGGCGCGAGGCCGAGCGCCTCGGAGACCATGCCCATGGTGTTGGCGGTGAACTGCCCCGCGCACGCGCCGGCCGTGGGCAGGCAGGCGCGGCTCATCGCTTCGAGCTCGTCGGCCGTGGCGTCCCCGGCCAGTACGCGGCCGATGGTCTCGTAGGTGTCGACCACGTTGATGTCGCGGCCGTCCGGCCCCGGCGTCTGGCCCGGCAGCGCCGAGCCGCCGTGCACGAACACGCTCGGCACGTTGCAGCGGACCATGCCCATCATCAGGCCCGGCAGGTTCTTGTCGCAGGCGCCGATGCCGAAGATGCCGTCCCACTGATGGCCGCGCGTCGACGCCTCGACGCTGTCGGCGATCAGCTCGCGCGAGATCAGCGAGAAGCGCATGCCCGAATGCGCCATCGTGAGCCCGTCGCTCACCGAGACGACCGGGCATTCGTGCGGCGTGCCGCCGCCGGCGTAGATGCCGGTCTTGGCGTGCTGCGCCTGCTCGCGCAGGTTCAGGTTGCACGGGCTCATCTCGCCGCCGGTGTGGAACACGCCGATGTGCGGGCGCGCGATGTCGTCGTCGTCCTGCCCGAGCGCGTGCAGGAAGCTGCGCGTGGTCGCGCGGATCACGCCGTCGCGGATGGTCGCGGAACGGAAGGGCTTGCGCGGGGAACCGGCGTCACTCATGGGGCAGGCCGCTCGTCAGTAGGGGCCGCCCGATGCCGGCTTGGCCGCGGCGGCGCCCTTGAAGCGGGCCGCGAGCGCGGTCGTGGTGCGCACCAGCAGGTTGGTGTCGAGCCCGACCGCGACGAAGAGCGCGCCGAGTTCGAGGTAGCGCTTGGCCAGCGTCTCGTCCGGCGTCAGGATGCCGGCGGCCTTGCCCGCGCGGCCGATGCGCGCGAGCGTGTCCTCGATCGCCGCCTGCACGTCCGGATGGTTCGAGTTGCCCACGTAGCCCATCGAGGCCGAGAGGTCGGCCGGGCCGATGAAGACGCCGTCCACGCCATCGACCGCCGCGATGGCGTCGACGTTCGCGAGCGCCTCGCGCGATTCCACCTGCACCAGCAGGCAGACGCGGTCGTTGGCTTCCTTCGCGTAGGCGGGGAAGCGGCCCCAGCCCGAGGCGCGCGCGCCGCCCATGCCGCGGATGCCCTGCGGCGGGTAGCGCATCGCGCGCACGATGGCTTCGGCCTGCGCGGGCGTGTCGACCATCGGCACCAGGATGGTCTGCACGCCCAGGTCGAGGTACTGCTTGATCAGCGCCGTGCCCGCGTCGCCGTGGCCGAGCGGAACGCGCGCGATCGCGTTCACGCCCGGGTAGGCCGCGATCGCCTGCGCCTGCTGCAGCACGCTCTGCAGCCCGTTGGGCGAATGCTCGCCGTCGATCAGCAGCCAGTCGAAGCCGGCGCCGGCGCAGATCTCGGCGCTGTACGAATCGGCCAGGCCGAGCCAGAGGCCGATCTGGGCGCGCTTTTCCGCGAGGGCCTGCTTGAAGGGATTGATGGGGGTTTGCATGTGAAGCCTTTCAGACAAAACGGAAGGCGATGGAACCGAGCGGACCGTAGTCGGCGTGGAAGGTGTCGCCCGCCACCGCGCCCGTCGGCCGCGTGAACGAACCGCCGAGCACCACTTCGCCGGCTTCGAGGTGTTCGTCCCACGGCGCGAGCTTGTTCGCGAGCCAGGCCACGCCCGTGGCCGGGTGGTTGAGCACCGCCGCGGCCACGCCCGATTCCTCGATCACGCCGTTCTTGTAGAGCAGGGCGCTGACCCAGCGCAGGTCCACCGCGTCGGGCTTGACCGGGCGGCCGCCCATCACGATGCCGGCATTGGCGGCGTTGTCGGCGATGGTGTCGAACACCTTGCGCATCGCCTTGGTGTGGCGGTCGAACTGCTCGATGCGCGAGTCGATGATCTCGATCGCCGGCACCACCCAGTCGGTCGCCGAAAGAACGTCGCAGATCGTGACGTTCGGCCCGCGCAGCGGCTTGCCGAGCACGAAGGCGAGCTCGACCTCCACGCGCGGCGCGATGAAGCGCTTGAACGGGATGTCGCCCTGCTCGAAGAACATGTCGTCGAGCAGCGTGCCGTAGTCCGGCTCGGTGATTTGGCTGGCCTGCTGCATGGCGCGCGAGGTCAGGCCGATCTTGTGGCCCTTGACCGTGCGGCCTTCGGCGATCTTGGCTTTCACCCATTCGCGCGAGATCGCGTAGCCGTCCTCGATGGTCATCTCGGGAAAGCGCTTGGAGAAGTGCTCGACCTGCACGCGCGATGTCTCGCTCTCGTGCAGTTCGGCGGCGAGTCGCTGGATGACGTCTTTGGAGAGCATGGCGGGCGATCTATTTGTTGAACAGGGGATGCAGGGTGCTGTGCTTGGCGTCATAGACCTGCCCGGGGCTTTCGTCGACGTTGAGCGTGATCCCGATGAGCCGCTTGGCCACCACGGGCTCGAAATGCCGCTTCGCGGTCTCGATGAGCGCATCGCCGGCGCGCTTCTGCACCGCGGCGCTGCGGCCCGCGGCCATGCGCAGGTTGAGGTAGACGAAGGCGTAGTCGCCCTTGCCGTCGGCCACCGCGTAGTGCGCGGCCGGATAGGCGAGCACGCGCGTGCCGCCGGTCGGAAAGACCTGCTTGCCCGCTTCGTCGCGCTGTTCGAGCATGGTGTCGGCCAGCGCGCGGCACAGCGCCGTCATGTCGGTCTCGCGCTCGATGTTCGGCGTGTAGAGGATGACCAGGTGGGGCATGGCGGGCCTCAGATTCGCGTGGACAGAGAGATGAAGCCCTCGGCGCTCGATGCCTGGGCCTTCGGAATCGCGCGGCCGTCCTGCGGCGTGACCGGGAAGACCGCGTTGATCTGCCCCGTGCCCGAGGCGCCGAAGTACGGCGTGATCACTTCCGCCCTGCCGTCGTAGGCCGACCAGCCGAGCGCGCCGAGGATCATCGCGGTGTCGTGCATGAAGCCTTCGCCGTGGCCCTTGGTCGCGTACTCGGGCAGCATCGCGCAGAAGTCGGACCATTCGCCGTTCTGCCACATCTGCACCACGTCGTGGTCCATGCGTTCGAGCAGCGGGCTCCAGACGCGGTCCGCGAACTGCGGCGCCAGCCCGTTCTGTGCGAAGCGGTGCGACAGCGACCCGCTCGCGAAGAAGGCGACCGTGCCGTCGTAATGGTCTTCCACCGCGCGGCGCATCGCCCAGCCCAGGCGGGCGCTGTCGTTCAGGTAGTGGCTGGTGCACAGGGCCGACACGCAGATCGCCTTGAAGTGCAGGTCCTCGTTCATGTAGCGCATCGGCACCAGCGTGCCGTACTCCGGCCCGAGCGTGGTGGCGTCGTGCGCGAGCGTTTCGACCGCCCACTCGTTGCACACTTGCGCGTGCAGCTTGCCGAGCTTCGGGTTGCCCGGAATCTCGTAGGGCATGTTGCTGATGAAGTGCGGCAGCTCGTTGCTGGAGTACACGCCCTTGAAGTGCGGCGCGCAGTTCAGGTGGTAGCTCGCGTTGACCAGCCAGTGGGTGTCGAACACCACGATGGTGTCCACGCCCAGTTCACGGCAGCGGCGCCCGATTTCGCGGTGGCCGTCGATGGCGGCCTGACGGCTGCCCTTGCGCGGTCCGTCGAGTTCGCTCAGGTAAAGCGAAGGCACATGCGTGATCTTCGCGGCCAAGGCCAGGGTGCCCATGGGTCATGCCTCCAGTGTGATGTTGCCTTTGCGGATCACCTCGGCGTACTTGGCGATCTCGCTCTGGATGAATTCGGCGAACTGCGCGGGCGTGCCCGAGAGCGAGGCGATGCCGCCCTTCTCGAACGCGGCGGTCACGGCGGGCGCGGCCAGCGCGCGGTTCACCTCGGCGTTCATGCGCTGCACGATCGCGTCGGGCGTGGCCGCCGGGGCCAGCAGGCCGTTCCAGGAGTTGGATTCCACCGGCACGCCCTGCTCCGCGAGCGTGGGGATGTCGGGCGCGTAGACCGAGCGCTTCTTCGTCGCCATGCCGAGCGCCACCAGCTTGCCCGCCTGCACGTGGCTGCGAAACTCGGGCCAGTTGCCGAACATCATCGTGACCTGTCCGCCGAGCAGGTCGCTGAGCGCCGGGCCCTGGCCCTTGTAGGGCACGTGCACGAGGTCGATGCCCATCTGCTGCTTGAGCAGTTCGCCCGAGAGGTGCGCCGAGGTGCCGTTGCCGAACGATGCGTAGCTCAGCGTGCCGGGCTTCGCCCTGGCGGCGGCGCGCAGGTCGGCCAGGTTCTTCAGGCCGCTGCCGGGATGCACCGCGAGCACGTGCTCGGACATGCCCATCAGCGCCACCGGGCGCAGGTCCTTCGTCGTGTCGTAGGGCAGCTTCTTCACCAGCGTGTGATTGGCGCAGAAGCTGTTCGCCACGGTCACGAAATTGCCCCCGTCGGCGGCCGACTTCGCGACGAAGTCCACGCCGATCACGGTGCCAGCGCCGGGCTTGTTGTCGATGACGACCGGCTGCCCGAGGGTCTTGGCGAGTTCGGTGCCGACCAGCCGGGTCACGAAGTCGGTCGTGCCGCCGGGCGGAAAGGGCACGACCAGATGCACCGGCCGTGCCGGCCACGCGGCGGACTGCGCCTGGGCCAGCAGGGGCCATGCGCCGAGGGCGGCGCCGGCCTGCAGCAGCGCGCGACGGGACAAGGAGCGCATGGCTTCAGACTCCCCAGTGCGGAATGTGGTGCGAGCCCAGCGACACCGCCACGTTCTTCGGCTCGCAGAACACCTCGTAGCTCCAGGTCCCGCCTTCGCGCCCCGTGCCCGATGCCTTGGTGCCGCCGAAAGGCTGGCGCAGGTCGCGCACGTTCTGGCTGTTGACGAAGCACATGCCGGCCTCGATCGCGGCCGCCACGCGGTGCGCCTTGCCGATGTTCTCGGTCCACACGTAGCTCGACAGGCCGTAGGGGATGTCGTTGGCCAGGCGGATCGCATCGGCCTCGTCCTTGAACGGGATCAGGCACGCCACCGGCCCGAAGATCTCGTCCTGCGCGATCTTCATGCGGTTGTCGACGTCGGCGAACACGGTGGGCAGCACGTAGTTGCCCTTCTTGACGCGGTCCGGCAACTCGGGCGCGCCGAGGCCGCCGCACAGCAGCGTCGCGCCTTCCTTCGGGCCGAGTTCGATGTAGCTGCGCACCTTGGCCAGGTGGGCCTGCGAAATCATCGGGCCGACGATGGTCTTCTCGTCGAGCGGGTCGCCCACGGTGATCCTCTTCGCGCGCTCCACGAAGCGGTCGACGAACTTCGCGTAGATCGACTGCTGCACCAGGATGCGCGAGCCCGCGGTGCAGCGCTCGCCGTTGTTGCTGAAGATCATGAACACGGCCGCGTCGAGCGCGCGCTCGAAGTCGGCGTCGTCGAAGACCACGAACGGCGACTTGCCGCCGAGCTCCATGCTGAACTTCTTCAGGCCCGCGCTCTGCACGATGCGGTTGCCCGTGGCCGTCGACCCGGTGAAAGAGACGGCGCGCACGTCGGGGTGCGCCACCAGCGGTTCGCCCGCGTCCTTGCCGTAGCCGTGCACGAGGTTCAGCACGCCGGCCGGAATGCCCGCTTCGAGCGCGAGTTCACCGAGCCGCGCGGCGGTCATCGGCGAGAGCTCGCTCATCTTCAGCACCGCGGTGTTGCCGAAGGCCAGGCAGGGCGCGACCTTCCAGGTGGCGGTCATGAAAGGCACGTTCCACGGCGAGATCAGCGCGCACACGCCCACCGGGTGGAACAGCGTGTAGTTCAGGTGCGTCGGCGTCGGGTAGGTGTGCCCGTCCACGCGCGTGCACATCTCGGCGAAGTAGTAGAAGTTGTCGGCCGCGCGCGGCACCAGCTGCTTGGCGGTCTGCCCGATGACCTGGCCGCAGTCGTTGGTCTCCGTCTGCGCGATCTCGGGCACGTGCCTGGCGATCAGGTCGCCGAGCTTGCGCACCAGCTTCGCGCGCTCGGGCGCAGGCAGGCCGGCCCACTTGGGAAACGCTTCCTTGGCGGCCGCGACCGCCGCGTTGACTTCGGCCTCGCCGCCCGCGGCGACTTCGGCCAGCACTTCCTGCGTGGCGGGGTTGACGGTCTGGAAATAGTCGCGGCCGGCAACCGCCTTGCCGTTGATGAGATGGTCGATTTGCATGGGTGGAATCCGGTGGATGGGTCAGGCCGCGGCGATGGTGTTGACCAGCGCGCCGATGTGTTCGATCTCCGTGACGATCACATCGCCCGGTCGGCAGTCCACCACCCCGTCGGGCGTGCCCGTGAGGATCAGGTCGCCCGGCGACAGCGTCATGAAGCTGCTGAAGTACTCGATGAGGAACGGCGCGTCGAAGATCATGTCCTTCGTGTTGCCCGACTGCGTGACCTTGCCGTTGACCGTGGTCGACAGCGCCAGCGACATCGGATCGGGCACGTCCTTCGCGTCGACCAGCCAGGGACCGATCGGCGTGCAGGTGTCGCGGTTCTTCACGCGCAGGTTGGGGCGGTACCAGTTCTCGAGGTAGTCGCGGATCGCGTAGTCGTTGGCCACCGTGTAGCCGCCGATGAAGTCGTAGGCATCGTCGCGCTTGACCTTGCGCGCGGTCTTGCCGATCACGATCACGAGCTCGCACTCGTAGTGCATGAACTGCACGTCCGAAGGCCGGTAGGTGAGCTGGCGGTGGCCCGTGAGCGTGCCCTCGCCCTTGACGAACACCAGCGGCTCCTCGGGCGCCTTGAACTCGAGTTCCTTCGCGTGGTCCGCGTAGTTGAGCCCGAGCGCGAGGATGGTGCGCGGGCGCGGCGTGGGCGCCAGCGGCGGCAGCCACGCCACCGCGTCGAGCGCGACCCGGCGACCATCGGCCAGCCGCAGTTGCCCGTCGGCCTCGACCGCGTCGTGCACCGCGCCTTCGTAGAGGATGCGTGCGCGTTTCATGGTTGTTGTTCTTTCACAAGCGTGTTGACCAGCGTCTCGAAGCCCGGCGCCCGGATCTCGATGACATCCCCCGCACGCGCCAGCGGCCGGCCGGCATCGCAGCCTAGCATCAGCACGTCGCCGTGCGCGAGCGTCATGAAGGCGCCCACGTCGGCCAGCAGCTGCTCGGCGTTGCGCACCGTCTTCGAGAAGTCGACCGACTGCCGCAGCTCGCCGTTGATGCGCACCTCGAGCGTGAACCCGGCCGGGTCGGCCTCCTCGGCGTCGCGCATCGCGGGACCGATGCCGAGGAACCCGTCGAGGCACTTGTACTTGACCGGCGGGCGAAAGAAGCTCGCGTGCGGCACCGAGAGATCGTTCATCAGCACGAAGCCTTCGACGTCGTTGTCGGGCCCGATCACCATCGCGATGGTCGCGCCGACCTCCACTTCGGGCACGTGCGGCGGCAACGCGATCGCGCTGCCATGCGGGCTCCAGGTGTTGGCCGTCTTGACGTAGAGGATGGGCGCCTTCGGTGGCGCCTTGTAGGGCGGCTGGTTCATCTGCGGCGCGAGTGCCTCGACTTCCGCGCGGAAGTTCAGCAGCACGCCGTAGACGGTGCCCGTGGGTAAGAAGCTCATGGTTGTTCCAGTGCGATCAATTCGTCGAGGAGGGCGTAGAGCTGCCCGAGCTTTTCCTTGCCGAGCGACTCTTCCATCCACTTGTAGTGCGCCTCGATGCTCACCGAGAGCCGCTTCACCAGCTTGCGCCCGCGCGGCGTGGCCTCGATGACCGTGCAGCGCTGGTCGTTCGGGTCGCGGCTGCGCGTGATGAGCCCGTCGCGCTCCATTCGCGCGAGCACGCCGGTGAGGCTCGGGCCGAGGATGAAGGCCTCGCGCGCCACGCGGCCGGTCTCGACCGCGCCGTGCTCGCCGAGCACGCGCAGCACGCGCCATTGCTGGTCGGACAACTCGTGCTCGCGCAGGCTCGGGCGCGTGTGGGCCATGACGGACTCGCGCGCCTGCAGCAGCAGGCGGGGCAGATTGCGGTGCGCGAAAGTGGTGCTCATGCCGTCCCTATTTATTTAACATGTTAAATGATTGGCCGCGCCGGTCGTTCCGGGTTAACCCTCGGTGCTGGCGGCGGCAGGACGAATCGCCGAACGGCGCCCGGTGCGGCGACATGATCTGTTCAAATGAATCGCGGTTTCCTGTTCCAAGGCAACCGAGCGTTTCAAGTTCCCGTGAACGTTTCCCTCGCCTGTCGCCTCCTGTTGGTCGCGCTCTTCGTTCCGGTGGCGGCGTTGCTGGTCCAGCAACCTTTCGTCACGAACGATGGCCCCGTCCATGTGGCCTTCTCCGACCTCCTCGCGCACTGGCAGCAGCCGGGGCGGGAACTCCAGCGCGAGGCCTATGACGTCGGCATCCGGCTCGACCCCAACCTCCTGACCTACCTGCTGATGGCGCCGCTCCTGAAACTGGGTTCGGCGCATCTGGCGGAATCGGTGGTGCAGGCGCTGTGCCTGGTCGGGCCCGTCGCCGCCGGCTGGCTCGCACTGCGCACCGTGAACCGCGACAACGCCTGGCTGGCGATCTTTCTTTTTCCGCTGTCGCTCAACGAGATGTTCTTTCTCGGGCTGTACAACTACTGCCTCTCGACCGCGATGTTCTTCCTCGCGGTCGCGGCCGCGTGGCATCTTCAGAAGGCGCCTTCGCTGCCGCGCGCCGTGCTGCTGGGCGCGGCCCTGTGCGCCACGCTCCTGACGCATGCGGCCGGCTTCGTCGCGGCCTTCCTCGGGCTCGGCGCGATGGGGGCCGCGCGCGTGGCGCTGCCGGCCCTGCGCGGCGAAGGCTTCGTGGCGGCGCTGCTGCGGCAGCGCCACTTCCTGCTCGGGTTGGCGATCCCGCTGCCATTGCTCATGGCGGCATCGTCGGACGGCGGCGACCACGCCATCGAATACGGCCCCGGGCCCGGGGTCCGCTTCATGATCTTCGCGCTGCTGCTCGTTCTGCGCATGGCGTCGCGCAAGGAGATGCTCTACTCGGCCGCGGTCGCCGGCGTGCTGTTCGCGCTGTGCGCCTGGGCCGTCATGCGGCATCTGCGCGACCGCGATGCCGCGCCGAAGGCCGAGCGCGATGCCTTCCTCGCCACCCTGGCCGCGCTCGGCATGGCGCTCGCCACCACCTTTGCGTTCCCTGACACCTTCGGCGGCGGCTGGACGCACTTCCGCCGCTTCGTGCTCTTTCCCTTCTACTGGATCCTGGTGCTGGCGGCGCTGCGTCCCGTCCCCTCGCGCGGGAGGCTGCCGCTGTTCGCCCTGGGCGGCCTCCTGGCCGTCGTGTCGGTCTCGTTCGCGGGGCAGCGCGAGACGACGGTGCGCCGCCAGTTGCCGCCGCTCGCGGCCGTCGACCCGCTCATCGGCCGGCACTGCACGGTGCTGCCGCTCGTCGTCCAGACGCGGCCCGTGGGTCCGGGCGGCCATGAACTCTGGCTGTCGTATGCGCCGTACTTCCAGGTCGCCAGCCGCCTCGAGTCGCGAGGCGACCGGGTGGTGCTGTTCAATTTTCTCGCGCGCCTCACGAACTACCCGGTGCGCTTCAAGCCGCATGTCGAGCCGCAGTCGCTGATCTTCGGCTGGAAGCCGGAACAGGAAGAGGTGGCCATCGAGCGCCTCGACATTCCGCGCTTCGAGCGCACCTCGGGGCTGCATGTGGACTACGTGTTGCTGATCGGCCAGCCGGCCAGCGCACCGCCGCGCCTGCAGCGCCAGATCCATGACGTGGCAAGCACCGCGCAGCGCGTGTACGAGAGCCCCGGCCGTTCCCTGACCCTCTACCGCCGCGGCCCCGGCGCCGGGAGCCGCTGCACGCCCTGAAGGAACGGCCGCACGCGCGCCTTTCTACACTCGGGCCATGGCCAAGGAAAAAACAAGCTACGTCTGCACCGAATGCGGCGGCACCAGCGCCAAGTGGCTCGGCAAGTGCCCGAGCTGCGGCGCCTGGAACACATTGATCGAACAGGTCGCGGCGCCCGCCGGCACGGCGGCCAACAACCGCTTCGGCACCCAGTTCTCGTCGCTCGCGGGCTCGTCCGAACTCGCGACCCTCTCGGAGATCGAGGCGGCCGACGTCGCGCGCACGCCCACGGGCCTGGACGAACTCGACCGCGTGCTCGGCGGCGGCATCGTCGACGGCGGCGTCACGCTGATCGGCGGCGACCCCGGCATCGGCAAGTCCACGCTGCTGCTGCAGGCTGCCGATGCGCTGCAGAACCTCGGGCGCAACGCGCTCTACGTGACCGGCGAAGAAAGCGGCGCCCAGGTCGCGCTGCGCTCGCGGCGGCTGGGCCTCGACCACTCGCAGGTGCAGGTGCTCGCCGAGATCCAGCTCGAAAAGATCATCGCCACGCTCGACGCCACGCGGCCCGCGATCGCGGTCATCGACTCGATCCAGACCATCTATTCGGACCAGCTCACCTCCGCGCCCGGCTCCGTCGCGCAGGTGCGCGAATGCGCCGCGCACCTCACGCGCTTCGCCAAGGCCAGCGGCACGGCGGTCGTGCTCGTCGGCCACGTCACCAAGGAAGGCGCGCTCGCCGGCCCGCGCGTGCTGGAACACATGGTCGACACCGTGCTGTACTTCGAGGGCGACACGCACAGCAACTTCCGCCTGGTGCGCGCCATCAAGAACCGCTTCGGCGCGGTCAACGAGATCGGCGTCTTCGCGATGACCGAACGCGGGCTGAAAGGCGTGACCAACCCGAGCGCGATCTTCCTGAGCCAGCACGCCGAGCCGGTGCCCGGCAGCGTGGTGCTCGTGACGCTGGAGGGCACACGGCCGATGCTGGTCGAGATCCAGGCGCTGGTGGACAACGGCGGCCCGAGCCCGAGGCGCCTCTCGGTGGGCCTGGACCGCGACCGGCTCGCGATGCTGCTCGCGGTGCTGCACCGGCACGCGGGCGTGGCCTGCATGGACCAGGACGTGTTCGTCAACGCGGTCGGCGGCGTGCGCATCAGCGAGCCGGCGGCCGACCTGGCGGTGATGCTCGCGATCTCGTCGAGCCTGCGCGGCAAGCCGCTGCCCAAGGGCTTCATCGCCTTCGGCGAAGTGGGGCTCGCCGGAGAAGTGCGGCCGGCACCGCGCGGGCAGGAGCGTTTGCGCGAGGCGGCCAAGCTGGGGTTCAGCGTGGCGGTGGTGCCGAAGGCGAACGCGCCGAAGAAGGGCGCCAAGGAGATCGAGGGGCTGACGATCCACGCGGTGGAGCGGATCGAGGAGGCGTTGGATATCGTGAGGCGGATGGTGTAGGGCAGAGGCGTTGCCATGCCGCAGCCTCACCCCGCCGCCACCAACGCATCAGGCGCCAACGCCGCCACGCGCGCGCAGTCGACCGGCCCTCGCACCGATGGCCTCGGTGCGAGACCGGGGTCGCCGATCAGCACGTAGCCGTTCATCGGCAGCGGCTCCGCGGCCAGGCGCCGAATCAGCACCCCGAGCGCCGCCGGACCTTCACTCAGCGCGTGCGTGAGCGCCTCGGCGAGGCGGCGGTTGTCGGCGTGCAGCGGATCGTGCATCGGCGCGAGCACGGCGCCGGCGAGGCCTTGTGCGACCGCCACGTCCGCGAAGCCATCGGGCGCGCCGCACCGGCAGGCCAGCGAGGCGAGGAAGGCGGTGCTCTCGTCCGGCTTCCAGGGGCGCTCGTTGTGCAGATCATTCACCGAGAGACCGCCATAGGCCAGCCAGCCTTCGCGCTGGCCGTGGCCGGCGTAGAGCGCGCAGGCGGCGCCCTGGCGAAGCGCATTCAGCAGCGCGGGCTTGCGCAGGCGCTCGGCGGTCCATAACAGGGGCATGAGCCCGGCAGGCGTGGGCGCGCGCATGCCCTGGGCGAGCGCATCGAGCTGCGTCAGGTAGCGCGGCTCGCGGGGACCCAGCAGCGCAAAGGGCGTGACGCCGCCGCAGGGCCGCGCCAACAGCGCAGCGGCGCGCTCGGCATACGTCGCGAGCGCGGGCGGATCCAGCCGCAGGAAGCCGGCCGGGGCGCCGAGGCAGGGCACCACCGGGCGCGGCCAGCCGGTGCGGATCGACGGTTCGTCCAGCGGCTCGACCACCAGGAGGCCGACGCCCTGCGGTGCGAGCCGCGCGCTGGCCTGCACCAGCGCATCGCGGATGGCCAACGCGCCTTCGGCCGCCATGCGGCGCACGCGCCGGCCTCGCGCCGCATGCGCAGCGGCAAGCGGCGCGAGGCGCTGCAGCGAAGCCGCAGGGCCGATGGCGATCCAGTCGGCAAGGCCGGCGTCGTCGTCATCTCCCGCCCGCGCGCTCGCCGCAGGCACCTCAGGCATACACCGCCTTCGCATACGGCTCCCACGCGGCGGGGTCGTGCGCGGCGGCGTTCGCGCGGCGCGCGTGCGTGTGCATGATGATCTGCGCCTGCTGCTCGGGGTTGAAGGCCGAGAGCTGCCCGCCCGCCGCCGCCAGCGCGCCTTCGGCGCCGTCGCCGTAGGTCTGGCCCGCCGCGTCTTCGGTGTAGCCGTAGTTGTAGCCCGCGCCGATCAGTTGCGCCTCCAGCGCCTCGATCATGTAGACCGGCCCCTCCTGCAGGCCTTGCCAGACGTGCGTCATCTCGTGGATCAGGGTGTCGATGGTCACCTTGTCCCAGGAGGCGAAGTTCAGCAGGTACATGGTGGTGAAGGTGCGCCCGCCGTTCAGCGTCTCGATCAGGTCCACCGGCAGCGACTTGACCGCGATCTGCACCTTGTCGAGGTCGATCGAGGTGCCGAACATGCCCTTCGCCTCGGTGCGCTCCGCGTCGGTGAGCCCGCGGTAGGTGCCGGGGAACCATTCGAGCACGAGCGTGAAGGCCAGCGCGATGACCGAGGCGCCCAGCTCGACCGAGGCCTTGAGGATCTCGACGGCGGTCTTGCCGATGTCCTTCAGCGCCTGCAGCGCGCGGCGCGCGGCGTCGATGGTGGGCTGCACGAGCGCGGCGTTCACCACCTCGGCCAGCGTCTTGCCGAGCGTGAGCAGCGCCTGCATCAGGTCCTTCATCGCCGAGCCCGGATGCACGAGCATGTCGGCCACCAGCGCCGCGAGGGTCACGCCGGCCGCCAGCAGCCGCTCGGTCACGGCCTGGATCACCTGCACGCCGCGGGTGGCCATCCAGGCGACGAAGTCGGCCACGGCGGCGCCGGCCGAGAGCATGCCGTCGACCAGCGCCTTCCACTTGTCGACCGCCGTGCGGTCGACCCAGAGCAGGATCGCATCGACCGTGGCGCCGGCCTTCACCAGCGCCTCGCCGACCAGCGCCAGCGCCTTGTCGCCGGCGCGCACGGCCCAGTCGATCACGCGGCTGACGACCATGCCCGCATCCTCGATCGCGGCGACGACCGTGCGCAGCAGCGCGTCCGAGGCCTTGGCCGCGTAGTCGAGCACCTCGTCGATCGAGCGGCCCAGGAGCTGGATGCTCTCGACCAGCGCGCGCCAGGCCAGCGCCGCCACGTCGGCCGCCTGCGCGAGGATCCAGTCGACCACCGCGCCGATCGGCCCGAAGTTCTGCAAGAGCGCGTGCAGCGTGCGGCGCAGCACCGCGAAGCCTTGCGAGAGTGCGGTCGCCAGCAGGTTGCCGATCGCGATGCCGGCATCGATGGCAGCCTTGACGATGCGGCGCGCGAGGTCGAAGCCCGCGGCCATGGTCGCGCGCAGCAACTCGGCCGCGCTCTTGCCGAGCGTGATCAGCGCCTTCACCGCGGCGGTGAGCAGCGTGCCGGCCAGCGAGGCGAGCCCGCGCAGGATCTGCACCACCGACTGGCCGAGCGAGATCGCGGCCTCGACCAGCTTGCGCACCAGGTCGATGCTGTCGCGTGCGATGGCGGCGATCAGATCGCCCAGGCTGCGGCCGATGTCGAGCAGGCCCTGCACCACCTCGCGCACCGCCTGGATCGCGGCCGAGGCGACGTAGCTCGCCAGCTCGATCAGCGCGCCGCCGATGCGGCCGATCGCGGCCACCGTGCGGCGGATGTACTGCAGGCCCTGCGCCGCGACCTCCTGCACGATCGAGCCCAGCGTGCGGCCCAGGTCACGCAGCGAGCGCACCACGGTGTCCAGCAACTGGTCGGGGTGCAGCAGCGCGGCCACCATGATCTGCCCGACCGTGCGGCCGATGGCCAGCAGCGCGCGCACCGTGGCCGCCAGCAGCGCGGCGCCGAACTGGAAGGCCGCGAGCGTGATCTCGGCCAGGCTGCGGCCGATCGCGACCATCGCCTCGACGAACTTGCGCACCACGTCGAAAGCCAGGCTCGCGAGTTGCGCGAAGACGTCGACCAGGGTCTTGCCGATCGCGACCAGCGCGTTGATCACGTTGCCGATCTGCTGCGCCGTGAAGTTGACGATCGAGACGAAGACGCTCGCGAGCGCCTTGCCCGCGTCCATCACGCCCTGCATGATCTTCTTGAGCACGTCGAAGCCGGCCGACATCGCGTCGCCCACGATGCTCGCGAGCGAGCGGCCGGCGGCCAGCAGCCCGTTGACCAGGTCGCGCACCTTGTCGGCGGCCCAGCTCACGATCTGCTTGAGCCCCTGCACGATGCCGCCCACGGCGTTGACCACCGCGTCGACCACGGCCGTGACCGCGTCCACGATCGCGCCTGCGGCATCGGTGACCGCGTCCCAGATGTCGCCGAAGAGGCCGTCGTGCGGCGCATCGGCCTCGGGGATCGGCAGGTTGTGCTCGCGCACCGAGCGGCCGGCCAGCGAGATCCAGTCCATCACCGAGGCCAGGGCCTGCTCGTCGACCGCGCCGCCGGGCACCAGGAAGTCGCGCATCACCAGGCGCGCATGCGCGGCCGGCAGGAGGCCGATGCCGTGCACGATGCCGGTGCCGAAGCCCGCGCTCTTCTGCGCCGAGAGGATGGCCGCGCGGTCGGTGGGCGCGGCATCGGCGAGCGTCTCGAAGAACTGGCCGATCTGGTCGTTGCTCTGCAGGCTGTCCGCATAGGCGACCGCGAAGGCCGCGGCCTGGGCCGTGCCCTGGCCGCGCACCTGGGCGTAGGTGGCGCTGAAGTCGCGCACCTGGATCGGCTGCGCGGCCAGCTGGCGCGCGACCACCGCGCGATCGCCGGAGGCGAGCGCGGTCATGGGCGTGGCGGCCGGCGTGGCGGATGTGGCGGGCGTGCGCGTGACCGCGGTGCCGCTGGCGGGCACCGCGCCGACGGCGCCGATGTCGGCCAGGGCGCGCGTCGCCAGCGGGTTGGTGGTCACGCGCGTGGTGTTGACGTTCGGAGTGTTGGGCATGGCGTGCTCCTCGTTCGTCGGGTGATGGGTTCAGGGCTGGGGCGGGGTCGCGAACTGGATGACCGTCGGGCTCACCGAGGTCGCGAGTTCGCCCACCTGGTCGACGAGCCGCAGCTGCTTCGGCTCGACGTAGACCGCCACGCTGCCGTTGGCCTGCGTCTTCACGGACAGCACCGCGATCGGCGCGCCGTTGTCGGTGTCGGGCAGCGTCACGACCTCGAAGCCGGTCCACAGCAGCGGATCGAGCCGCGCGCGCAGGAAGGCCTGCACCGTCTGCGCATAGGCCGACGAGCCTGCCTGCTGCATCGACCAGTCGACGGCGGTGAGCGCGATGCGGCGGTTCAGCGCATCGAAGAAGACCTCGACCAGCAGCTCGATCGTCGCGTTCACCGCGACCGTCTGCGGCAGCGGAAGGCCCAGCGGGCCGCTCACGGTGCGGTTCTCCGTGCCCTGCAGGATCAGCTGGATGCGGTGGCGCCGGTTGTGCACCTGCACGCCGTCGAAGCTGTAGCCGGTGGTGCCGACGAAGCTGGCCGAGGCCAGCGCCGCGTTCGCGGTTTCCAGGTTGGCGCGGCCGATCTTCGCGACCGCCAGCGCCGCGATGTCGGCGCCGGTGAAGGAGATGTCGGTGCCGTCGGCCATTGCGCCCAGCGGGTTCAGCACCGAGGCCGCGGTCGCGCCCCGGAACCAGAAGAGCACGCCGCTTTCGAAGTCCGCGAAGCGGTTCAGGCTGCGCACCGGGCCCTCGGTCGATCCCGGGCTCGTGGCTTGCAGGATCGCCGGGTCGATGGCGGTGACGAGGAGGTTCGGGTCGATGTGCGTGAGGGCGCCGTCGGCCAGCGTGAGGTCGGCGGCCGTCGCGGTGATGGCGGCGGTGTCGACGGCGCGGTCGGCGAGCGCGGGCCCGGTCGTCACAGGCGTGGCCGCCAGCGCGCCCAGCGCGCCGGTGCTCGCGCTGCGCGAGAGGGCGCTGGCCGCCGCGGCCGTCGACCGGAGCGCGACGGCCGGTGCCGGCGTGCTCGCAGCCGTTGCGGCCATCGCACCGGCCGGCAGCGTGTTGACCACCGTCGCCGGGAAGCCCGCCGCTGCTGCGGCCGCCGGCACCTTGATCACGCCATTGGGCAGTTCGAGCACCGGCTTCTTGAGCGTCTCGGGCCGCCGATGGCCGACGCGGCGGTCCGGGATCATCTCGTCGCACAGCGGGTAGCCGAGCTGCGGGTTGCGCTCCCAGCCCAGCGCCGACCAGCGGTCGCGGATCAGGCCGTGGACTTCGTGCGCGCCGGTGTCGGCCGTCCAGTAGATCGAGCCGCCCTGGAAGTGGTTGAAGCGGCCGCGCCCGTCGGGCGTGCCGGTCTCGTCCGTGCGCGGGTAGCCGAGGATGCTGGCCTCGGCGCCCAGCGCGAGGTACTTCTCGCGGATCGCGCCGTGGACCTCGTACGCGCCGGCGCTGCTCGCGGTGATGACGCGCACCGGGTCGATGACCATGCCGCCGAGCGCGCCATCGGCGATCACGCCGCCGGCGATGGCCGTGCCGCTGATCGCCGAGCCGTCGAGGGCCGGCGGCACGATGCCCGTGTTCACGTTCTCGGCCAGCCGGTTCGCATCGAGCGCGGTGCGCACCGCCATGCGCGCGGCGCTGTCGCTGACGCCGCCGGCGGGCTGAGCCGTGAGCACGGCAGAAGCCGCGGCCGGCGCCAGCGGCGCGGGTGCGGCGGCCGCGGTGGTCATCGCGCTCACCGCGGCGCCTGACAGCACGCCCACGTTCACCAGCCCGCCGAACACCGAGGGCGGCGCCCAGTAGATCGAGCCGCCCTGGAAGTGCGCGAAGCTGCCTTCGCCATGCACGTCGGCGCCGGCCGTCACGTCGCTGGTCGGATAGCCGAGAAAGCCCGTCTCGGCGCCCAGCTCCTGCCAGCGCGTGCGGATCGGGCCCCAGAGCGCGTGCGCGCCCGTCTGCGCCGACCAGAGGATCACGCCCGACAAGAAGGCGCGCGAGAAGCCGTTGCCGCCCGCCGCGGCGACGGCGCCGGTGGCGCGGCCGAGCGGGCTGTCCGCCGATCCCAGCTCGGCGTACTTGGCGTTGATGGCCCAGCTCGCGAGGTCATGCGTCGAGCCCAGCGTGCCGATGACGCTCGCCAGTTCGGGCGCGGTCGCCACCACGCGCGGATCGAGCGCGATCTGGCGGAAGGAGGCCAGCACGTCGGCCGGCGCGGCCGGCGCCGTCGTCACGTCCGCGAGGCTGTCCTGCGGGTCCGGGTCGAGCATCCCGCGCACGTCGAGGCCATGGTTGACCAGCGTGGATGCCGTGATGAGTGCAGTGGTCATGAAGGATCCTCCGCATAAGGGGGACTGCAGGTTAGTCCTCACCTTCACGCGCGTCATCGCTGCATTCGGTCTATGCGAATCCGCCGCCGCAATGCCGTTGGCGCGGGGGGCTTCTTCCCATCGGTCTATGCCTCATGCCGGGCGATGCCGCTAGCATTCGCCGGTCATGGTCTTTCGAATCCCGGCCGCTGCCGCCATCCGCATTTCCCGATCCCGCCACGCCGATGAGCGCTGCGCGCGCCTGCCGTGACGGGCCCCACCGTCATCTGGCGCTGCCTCATCGTGGAGGACGACGCGGAGAACGCGCGCTTCATCGCCGAGGGGTTCCGCGCGATGGGGCACATCGCGGTCGTGAGCCGCGAGGGCGCCGATGCGCTGGCGCGCGCGACCGCCGAGCCGTGGGACCTCGTCATCCTGGACCGCATGCTGCCCAACGAGGTCGACGGCCTGTCGATCCTCTCGACGCTGCGCGCCCTCGGCAAGAAGACGCCGGTGCTGGTGCTGAGCGCGCTGAGTGCGCTCGACGAGCGCGTGCGCGGCCTCAAGGCCGGCGGCGACGACTACCTCGCCAAGCCCTTCGCCTTCTCCGAACTCGCGGCCCGCGCGGAAGCGCTGGTCAGGCGCTCGCGTGTCGGGCCCGAGATCCGCACCCTGCAGGTCGCGGACCTCACGCTCGACCTCGCCCGCCGGCAGGTCGAGCGCGGCGGCCGGCCCATCGCGCTGCAGCCGCGTGAGTTTCGGCTCCTGGCCTGCCTGATGATGCATGCGGGCCAGGTGCTCACCCGCACCATGCTGCTCGAGGCGGTGTGGGACTACCAGTTCGACCCGCAGACCAACGTGATCGACGTGCAGGTGAGCCGCCTGCGCGGCAAGCTCGACGCGGGGGGCGCGCCCACGCTCATCCACACGGTGCGCGGCGTGGGCTACCGCCTCGAGGCGCCGCCGGACGCCAGCGCGCCGCCCCGATGACCGGGGCGCTGCGCCAGTTGTGGCGCTCGGTCGGCTTCAGGCTGGCCTTCTACTACGGGCTGCTGGTCGCGATCACGATGCTGATCTCGCTGGCCATCGTCTACATGCAGACGGTGGGCGTGCTCCACCAGCGCATGCTGCGGCAGGTGGCGGGCAGCGTGAAGCAGCTGGTCGCGCGCCACGAGGCGGAGGGCCTCGACGCGGTCGCCTCGGACGTCGCGCTGGCGCTCGCGGACGGCCGCAATGCCGACAGCGAGATCTTCCTGCTGCTCGACCCCGCGGGCCGCAGGCTGGCAGGCAATCTCGACGAGCGGCCCGCCGCGGCGCCCGACGCGGGCGGCGGCGCGCACTGGAGCGTGGTGCGGGCCGGCGAGCGCGTGGCCGCCTATGTCGTGATGCAGCCGCTGGCCGGCGGCGCCCTGCTGGTGGTGGGCCACGACCTGCGCGACCAGGCGCTGATCGAATCGCTGGTGAAGAACGCGAGCGCGGCGGCCGGCATCGTCGCGGTGCTGCTGCTGATCGGCGGGACCTTCGTGTTCCGCCAGGAGCTGGAGCGCAGCGTGGGCTCGGTCCGGCGCACCGCGGCGCGCATCGCGGCGGGCGAATTGCAGGAGCGCGTGGCGCCGACCGGCGAGGGCGACGAGTTCGCGCGGCTCGAGGGCGACATCAACGCGATGCTGGACCGCATCCAGTCGCTGATGGATGGCGTGCGCCATGTGTCCGACACCATCGCGCACAACCTGCGCACGCCCCTCACGCGCGTGCTCATGCGCCTGCGCGACGTGGAGCAGCGGCTGGGCGCGGGCGATGCGCAGAAGGACAGCGTGCAGACCGCCATCGCCGAGCTCGAGGAACTCGCCGTGGTCTTCGAGAAGCTGCTGCAGATCGCCGAGGTCGAGGCCGGCGCGCGGCGCCAGGAGTTCGACGCGGTGTCGCTGCACGTCATCGCCGATGACGTCTGGGCGCTGTACGAAGCCGTGGCCGAGATGCGCGGCATCGCGCTGCTTCGCGAACCCGCCGAACCCGCGACGGCGCGCGGCGACCGCGACCTGCTCGCCGGTGCGCTCGCCAACCTGGTCGACAACGCGCTCAAGTACGCCCCGGCGGGCGCCACGGTGCGCATCGGCACGCAGACCCTGGACGGGCGCGCGCTCACCAGCGTGCAGGACACCGGCCCCGGCATTCCCGAGGCCGGCCTGGCTCGCGTGGGCGAGCGCTTTCACCGGCTCGACCCCGCGGTGCCGGGCCATGGGCTCGGGCTGGCCAGCGTGAAGGCCGTGGCGGCACTGCATGGCGGCCGCTTGCACCTGGCCAACGCGCGCCCCGGGCTGCGCGCATGCATCGATCTCCCGGCGCAGGAAGACTGAGCGCACGCCGCGCCACATTGCCGAATGGCAATGTTCCCGCAATGAACAGCGGGCACGCGAGAACCTAGGATCGCCGGCGCACATCGTGTGCAGTCGCGAGGACCCGAGTCGTCCACGCGATGACCGCAGTTCAAGGAGACCTCCACGGTGAGAATCAAGAGTCAGAGAGACTTCTTCTCAGGCGCGTTGTTTTGCGCATTCGGCATCGCCTTCGCATGGGGCGCCACCACCTACAACGTCGGCACCGGCGCCCGCATGGGCCCGGGCTATTTCCCGCTGATCGTCGGCGTGCTCATCGCGCTCATGGGCGCCATCATCACGCTGCGCTCGCTGACCATCGAGACGCCCGACGGCGAGCCCGTGGGCCGCATCGCCTGGAAGCCGCTCTCGTTCATCATCGGCGCCAACCTGATCTTCGGCGTGCTGCTGGGCGGCCTGCCGAGCATCGGCCTGCCCTCGATGGGGCTGATCGTGGCCATCTACGCGCTGACCTTCATCGCGAGCCTGGCGGGCGACAACTTCAGCTTCAAGAGCATCTTCATCCTCGCCACCATCCTCGCCACGGGCAGCTACCTCGCCTTCGTCGTGGCGCTCAAGCTGCAGTTCCAGGTGTGGCCGACCTTCATCGCGGGCTGATCCACAGAACAACCAGAAGACAACCTCCATGGATCTGATCAACAACCTCTCCGTCGGCTTCGGCGTGGCCTTCACCGCGCAGAACCTCGTCTATGCCTTCGTCGGCTGCCTGCTCGGGACGCTGATCGGCGTGCTGCCCGGCATCGGGCCCGTCGCGACGATCGCGATGCTGCTGCCGGCCACCTACGCGCTGCCGCCCGTGGCCGCGCTCATCATGCTGGCGGGCATCTACTACGGCGCGCAGTACGGCGGCTCCACCACCGCCATCCTGGTCAACCTGCCGGGTGAATCGTCCTCGGTGGTGACCGTGATCGACGGCTACCAGATGGCGCGCAAGGGCCGCGCGGGACCGGCGCTCGCGGCGGCGGGCCTGGGCTCGTTCTTCGCGGGCTGCGTGGGCACGCTGATCCTGGCCGCCTTCGCGCCGCCGCTCACCGAGCTGGCCTTCAAGTTCGGCCCCGCAGAGTACTTCTCGCTGATGATCCTGGGCCTGATCGGCGCCGTGGTGCTGGCCTCGGGCTCGCTGCTCAAGGCGATCACGATGATCCTGCTGGGCCTCGCGCTCGGGCTGGTTGGCACCGACGTGAACTCGGGCGTGGCGCGCTACAGCTTCGACATCCCCGAACTCACCGACGGCATCGGCTTCATCGCCATCGCGATGGGCGTGTTCGGCTACGGCGAAATCATCGCCAACCTCGCGGTGCCGGACGAGGAACGCGAAGTGTTCACCTCCGAGGTCAAGGGCCTGTGGCCGACCCGGCAGGACTTCAAGGACATGACGCCCGCCGTGCTGCGCGGCACCGCGCTGGGCTCGGCGCTCGGCATCCTGCCCGGCGGCGGCGCGCTGCTGTCGGCCTTCGCGGCCTACACGATCGAGAAGAAGATCCGCCTCAAGTCCGGCGAAGTGCCCTTCGGCAAGGGCAACATCCGCGGCGTGGCCGGTCCGGAATCGGCCAACAACGCGGGTGCGCAGACCTCGTTCATTCCGCTCCTGACCCTGGGCATTCCGCCGAACGCGGTGATGGCGCTGATGGTGGGCGCGATGACCATCCACAACATCCAGCCCGGCCCCCAGGTGATGACCAGCAATCCCGAGCTCTTCTGGGGCCTGATCGCCTCGATGTGGATCGGGAACCTGATGCTGATCGTGCTGAACCTGCCGATGATCGGCGTGTGGATCAAGCTGCTGACCATCCCCTACAAGTGGCTGTTCCCGTCGATCGTGCTGTTCTGCGCGGTGGGCGTCTACTCGGAGAACAACAACACCTTCGACGTGTGGATGGTGGCGATCTTCGGCATCGTCGGCTATGCCTTCGTGAAGCTGAAGTGCGAACCCGCGCCGCTGCTGCTGGGCTTCATCCTCGGCCCGATGATGGAAGAGAACCTGCGCCGCGCGCTCCTGCTGTCGCGCGGCGACTGGAGCGTGTTCGTGACCCGGCCGCTCTCGGCGGGCCTGCTGGTCGCGACGGCGGCGCTGCTGGTGCTGGTGCTGCTGCCCTCGGTCAAGGCCAAGCGCGAGGAAGCGTTCGTCGAGGACTGAGCCTTTCGTTCGCTCCTTGCTGCGCGGCTGACCGGCTGCGCACCGCGGGCCTCTTGCCGCGCGTGCCTACCGCTGCCCGAGCGCCTGCGACAGCTTCTTCGACTCGGCCTTCAGGAGCTTGACGAAGAAGGCCACGCGCTGCTGGTCCACCCGCACGCCGGGCCCGAAGACGGCCAATGAGCCGATGACCCGGCCGTCGCCCAGGAAGAAGGGCACGGCGACGGCCACGGCGCCCTTGATGAGCTCGTTGCGGCTGACTTCGTAGCCCTGGTCGCGGACCTTGTCGAGCCGGTGGCGGAACGCCGCGAGGTCCACGGGCTGGCCGTCGTCCTCGGGCAGATAGGTCTCGGGTGCCGGCAGATGGGCGAGGATGACGCGGCCGCTGGCGCCGCGCGTCACGTTCTCGCGGTGTCCCACCCCGCGCTTGAAACTCAACGGCTGGGCGCTCGGAAGTTCGGCCATGCAGACGCGGTCCCTGCCCTGGTGGATGAGCAGCGCGACGGTTTCTTCCGTCTGCTCCCAGAGGCGCCTGAGCATGGGTTGCGCGACCTCGGCGACATCCATGCTGGTGCTCCAGACATGGGCCAGCTGCGCCACGGAGGCCCCCAGCGAAAAGCGCTGGGGGTCGCCGGACGAGGTCACGAAGCCCTTGTTCTCCAGCGTGCGCAGCAGGCGGTACAGCGTCGGACGGCTCAGGTCCACGCGCTTGAGCAGTTCGCCCGCGCTCAGCTCGTGATCGCCGGACGAGAACGCCATGAGGACATCCAGGGCACGCTCCACGGCCCGGACCCCGTCGCCCGCCTTCTCCTCAGATTCCACTGGACACCTTTTTTGGGTTGCAGGGCGCCATTGTCGCGAAGCCCGATTGTCCATCTGATGGACATGTGGTTCTCCTATTGACCCAGGTCAACGGAGTCCATAGCATGGATCGATGTCCACGCATTGGACATCCAGGAAACCAAGCAAGGAGGTATCGCGATGAACAAGGACATGTCGGAAACATTGACGCGCGTCGGGCCGGGAACGCGCATGGGCGATCTGCTGCGGCGCTACTGGGTCCCGGCGGTGATGTCCAGCGAGATCGACGAGGCGGACGGGCCCCAGGTGCGCGTGCAGTTGCTGGGCGAGAAGCTGCTGGCGTTCCGCAACACGGACGGCAAGGCCTGCCTGATCAGCGAGTTCTGCTCCCATCGGGGGGTCTCCCTCTACTTCGGCCGCAACGAGGAGAACGGCATCCGCTGCGCCTACCACGGCGTGAAGTTCGATGGCGACGGCAAGTGCGTGGATGTCCCGTCATCGCCGCAGTCGTGCGCCCGGATGCACATCAAGGGCTATCCGTGCATCGAACGTGGCGGCATCGTCTGGGCCTACATGGGGCCGGAAGGCCAGCAGCCGTCGCTGCCCGAGGTCGAGTGGGCCACCCTGCCGCCGGAGCGCGTATTCGTCTCCAAGCGGCTGCAATATTCCAGCTACCTGCAGGCCATGGAGGGCGGCATCGATACCGCGCATGTGTCCTACGTGCACAGCTTCGAGGTCGACGGCGACCCCATGCACCAGGGCGTCAAGGCGCTGGACTACATCAAGGCCGATGGCAACGTGGTCTTCGAGATCGAGAAGCAGACCTTCGGCCTGAGCCTGTGCGGGCGGCGCAACGGCGAGCCCGATTCGTACTACTGGCGCATCACGCAGTGGCTCTTCCCGTGGTTCACGCTGATCGCGCCGTTCGGCGACCACGCGCTGGGCGGCCACATCTGGGTGCCGATCGACGACGAGAACTGCTGGGCCTGGAGCATCAACTGGCGGCCGGACCGCGCGCTTGGCGCCGAGGAGCGCGCGGCCATGCAGGCCGGCAAGGGCGTGCACGTGGATTACGAGGCACCGGGCAGCTTCGTGCCGCGCGCCAACCGCAGCAACGACTACCTGATGGACCGCGTGGCCCAGCGCGAGAAGCGCGCCTACAGCGGCATCTTCGGCTTCGCCGCGCAGGACTATTCGCTGCAGGAAAGCATGGGCCCCATCCAGGACCACGAAGCCGAGCGCCTGCTGCCGACCGACAAGGGCATCGTGATGGCGCGCCGCATGCTGCATGAAGCCGCGCTCGGGCTCGAGAAGGGCGAGGCGCCGCCGGCGCTCGACGGCAGCGAGCAGCGCGTGCGGCCCGCCGGCGTGCTGCTGCCGAAGGACCAGGACCCGCTCGCCTGGATGAGGGAGAACCTCGCCGACGCCACCACGAAACCGGTCTTCAGCCTCTAGCCCGAACGACCCACCCACAAGGGAGACACCATGAAGTCCATTTCGATGCTCCTGGCCGCCGTGGCCCTCGTCGCCACGGGCGGAGCCGGGGCCGCCGAGCCCGCGGCCGCCGACTGGCGCCCAAGCCGGCCTGTGCGCATCATCGTGCCCATCGTCGGGAGCACCAACGACGTGCTGGCGCGCCTGGTGGCGCCCAAGCTGCAGGAAGCCTTCGGCCAGGCTTTCGTGGTCGAGAACAAGGGCGGTGGCGGCGGCAACATCGGCGCCGCGGAGGTGGCGCGCTCCGCGCCGGACGGCCTCACGCTGCTGGTGGGCTACAACGGTCCCCTGGCGATCAACGTCACTCTCTTCGACAAGATGCCCTTCGATCCGCGCAAGGACCTGGCGCCCATCACGCTCGCCGTGAAATCGCCGCAGTACCTGGTGGTGAACCCGTCGACCGGCATCACCAGCGTGCAGGACTTCATCGCCAAGGCGAAGGCCGACCCGAAGAAGTACTCCTATGGCTCCGTGTCGCTGGGCAGCGCCTCGCACCTGACCATGGAGATGATGAAGTCGGCCGCGGGCTTTCCGATGACCCACGTCCCCTACCGCGGCGCGGGGCCGGCCGTGGCGGATCTGCTGGCGGGCAATGTGCAGGCCGGCTTCTTCGTCCCCGGCAATGTGCAGGGCTTCGTGAAGGACGGGCGCCTGCGGCTGCTCGCGACCACGGGCGCCCGCCGGTTCCCCAGCACGCCCGACGTCCCGACGCTCGACGAATCCGGCCTCAAGGGCTTCGAGGCCACCTCGTGGATCGGCTTCCTGGCGCCCGCGGGCACGCCGCCCGCCATCGTCAAGCGCTACAACGAGGAGTTCGTCCGCATCCTGAACTCGCCGGAGATCAAGGCCAAGCTGGAGGACATGGAGTTCGAAGTCGTCGCCGGCTCGCCCCAGGAGTTCAGCCGCTGGATCGACACCGAGATCCAGCGCTGGGGCAAGGTCATCAAGGAAACCGGTGCGAGGCCGGAATGAAACACCCCCCATGCCGCTTCGCGGCTCCCCCCTCTCTCGCCTTCGGCGGGAGGGGGGCGCACCCGGCGGCCCGGCGAAGCCGGTTCCGCGGGTGCCCTGGCCTTGGCCGCGGCGGCTTCACGGGTTGTGAGTCGCGCGAGCGCGATGGAGGACCGAGATGAGGGATCAACGGATGAATGGCAAGGTCGCCATCGTCACGGGCGCGGGCTCGGGGATCGGCGCGGCAACCGCGGCCCTGTTCTGCGCGCATGGGGCTGCCGTCTTGATGGTGGATGCCAACGCCGATGCCCTCGACCGCACCCGTGGAGCCATCGCAGCGGCGACGCCGGAGGCCCGGGTGTTCAGCGCCCTGGCCGATGTGCGAGACGAGATGCGGGCAAAGGAGATCGTCGCCCTGGGCCTGAGCCGCTGGCAGCGGCTCGACGTGCTCGTCAACAACGCCGCGATGCGCAACTACACCGCCGTCGAGAACGTCACGCCCGAGGAATGGCAGGCCATGGTGGCGGTCAATCTCGTCGGCCTGTCCAACTACTGCAAGGCGGCGCTGCCCGCGTTGCGGGCCTCGGGCAAGGGCAGCGTGGTCAACGTGTCTTCGTGCTACGCCGTCACGGGGCGCAAGGGCATGGCGCTCTACGACGCCACCAAGGCCGCCCAGCTGGCCTTCACGCGCAGCCTCGCCTTCGAGGAGGCGGCCCACGGCGTGCGCGCCAATGCGGTCTGCCCGGGCTCCACGCTCACCGAGTTCCACACCGCGCGCGCCCAGGGGGCGGGCAAGAGCGTCGAGCAGTTGCGCACCGAGCGCAAGGACACCTCGCTCATCGGCCGATGGGCCGACCCGATGGAAATCGCCCACCCCATCCTCTGGATGGCCTCGGACGAGGCGTCCTTCATCACCGGCACCACCCTGATGGTCGACGGCGGCCTGCACATCATGTGACGGGCGCGCCGATCGGGGCGGCGCAAGTGTGACAAAGGCGGGCCCCTCGGTGTCCGTCGGTTCGTGCGCGATGACGCGCCGGCCCTTTCCGAAGCAGAATCGGCGGGATCCAGAATAGGAAGGAAGGATGATGGATCCCGAAGAAATGAACGCGCGCCTGCGCGCACTCGAACTGCGTGCGGTCGCGCACACCGCCGCGATCGCGGTGCTGCTGCAGGAGCAGCCCAATGCCTCGGCCAAGCTGCACCTGGTGTCCGAGCACCTTGTCGACGCGCCGCCGATCCCCCTGTCGGACGAGGACCTCGTGAAGGTCGCGGCCTACATCCAGGCCATGCTTGGCGGCCCGTGGATCGATTGAGCGGCCCGCAGGCGATGAGCGCATCGGCCCCCCACGACGACCTCGACGAACGCATCCGCTCGGGCAAGGCCCTGAACGAATCGATGGGCGATTTCCACGTGACCGGGTGGGACCCCGCGCGCAAGGCGCTGCAGGCGGCCTTCACGGTGCGGCGCGAGTACTGCCACACCAACGGCACGATCGCGCAGGGCGGCTTCATCACCGCCTGGCTCGATGCCGCCATGGCGCACGCGGTGATGCATGACACCGATCAGGCGCAGACCGTCTTCAGCCTGGAGATCAAGGTGAGCTTCTACGAGAAGGTCGGCCCCGGCGAAGGCCGGGTCGAAGGCCGCGTGGTGCGGCGCGGCAAGCGCGTCGCCTTTCTCGAGGCCTCGCTCTACAACCCCGCGGGCCAGCTCGCGGCGGAAGCCTCCTCGACCGGCATGCTCGCCGAACTCTGACGAGACGCCTCCAATTCCCCCAAGGAGAAAACACATGTCCCGACTTCGCGTGCTGTGCTTCGGCGTGTCCCTCGACGGCTACGGCGCCGGCCCCGACCAGAGCCTGCAGGACCCGCTCGGCCGGCGCGGGCCCGAGCTGATGACGTGGTTCTTCCCCACCCGCGCCTGGCGCGGCATGCAGGGCCAGGACGACGGCGAGACCGGCGTCGACGACCGCATGGCGGCGAAGGGCTTCGAGGGCATCGGCGCGTGGATCCTCGGACGCAACATGTTCGGGCCGGTGCGCGGCCCCTGGCCGAACGACAACTGGAAGGGCTGGTGGGGCGAGGAGCCGCCCTACCACGTGCCGGTCTTCGTGCTGACGCATCACGCGCGCCCGCCGCTCGCGATGGCCGGCGGCACGACCTTCCATTTCGTCACCGACGGCATCGAGTCGGCGCTGGCGCAGGCCAAGGCCGCGGCCGGCGGGCGCGACGTGCGGCTGGGCGGCGGCGTCTCGACGGTGCGCCAGTACCTGCGCGCCGGGCTGGTGGACGACATGCACCTCGCGGTGGGGCCGGCGCTGCTCGGCGCGGGCGAGCACCTCTTCCAGGGCCTGGATCTCCCTGCGCTGGGCTACGAGTGCGCCGAGCAGGTCGCGGGCGAACGCGCGACCCACTTCTTCGTGCGCAAGCGCGGCTGACGCGCTCGCCGCCTCAGGGCTTCTTGCCGTAGATCGCGTCGAGTTTCTGCTCGAACGCGTGGTAGCCGATGCTTTCGTAGAGCTGTTCGCGCGTCTGCATCTGGTCGACCACCGAACGCTGCGTGCCTTCGCGCCGGATGGCGGCGTAGACGTTCTCGGCGGCGCGGTTCATCGCCCGGAACGCGCTCAGCGGGTAGAGCACCATGCCGACACCGGCGCTGGAGAGCTCGTCGACCGCGAAGAGCGGCGTCTGGCCGAACTCGGTGATGTTCGCGAGCACCGGCACCTTCAGCGTGCCGGTGAAGCGCCGGTAGGTGTCGAGGTCGTAGGCCGCCTCGGCGAAGATGGCGTCGGCGCCGGCCTCGACGAAGCGGGCCGCGCGCTCCAGCGCGGCGTCCACGCCCTCGGAGGCGATCGCGTCCGTGCGGGCGATCAGGTAGAAGCCCGCGTCGGTCCGCGCGTCGACCGCGGCCTTGATGCGGTCGACCATCTCCTGCGTCGACACGATTTCCTTGCCCGGACGGTGGCCGCAGCGCTTGGCGCCGGCCTGGTCCTCGATGTGGCAGGCCGCCGCGCCGAACTTGATCAGGCTCTTGACCGTGCGCGCGATGTTGAACGCGCTCGGGCCGAAGCCGGTGTCGATGTCGACCATGAGCGGCACGTCGCACACGTCGGTGATGCGGCGCACGTCGGTCAGCACGTCGTCCAGCGTGTTGATGCCCAGGTCCGGCAGGCCCAGCGAGCCGGCCGCCACGCCGCCGCCCGACAGGTAGATGGCGCGGTAGCCGGCGCGCTGGGCGAGCAGCGCGTGGTTCGCGTTGATGGCGCCGACGATCTGCAGCGGCTTTTCTTGTTGCAGGGCCTCGCGGAAGCGCTGGCCGGGAGAGGAAGAGGGAGTCATGTCTCGGTGAAAAGGGTCAGGCGATGGCCTGGAGCTTGGTGATCAGGTCGGCGGTGGGCAGCACGTCGGCGTACTTCTGGCCGAGGTCGAACAGGTTGACCTTGTGCGAAGTGATGCTGCGGTCGTACACGCATTCCTGGGGAATCGCGACCTTGAAGTTCAGCGAGAACGCATCGACGGCGGTGCCGCGCACGCAGCCGCTGGTGCTGCAGCCGACGACGATCACGGTGTCGACCTGCTTGTCGATCAGGTGGCTGCACAGGGCCGTGCCGAAGAAGGCGCTGGGGTGCTTCTTGGGCAGCATCACGTCGCCCGGGCGCGGCGCGACGGCGGGCGGAAATTCGTAGCCCTTGGCGGCCACGTCCATGATCGCCGGCACCTTTTCGGCCAGCCGGCCGCCCTCGGTGCCGACCTTGGGCGCCACGTGCGGGTACATCACCGGCCAGCCGCGCGAGCGGAAGTACTCGACCAACGGCACGATCGCCTCGACCGCGTCCCACGCGACTTCGCCGCAGGAGGTGGGGAATTCCTTGATCGCCTCGTAGAACGGCTTGCGCGCCGTGCCGACGGTGCGGTACTGGACGTCGATGATGAGCAGCGCGGGGCGCTTGCCCAGGCCGCTCGGGCGGCCGAAGCCGGCGGCGGCGTAGGCTTTCTGTTCTTCCGCGCTGATGACGTCGTCCCAGATGTTCATGGTGTGTGCTCCGATGAGAGAGAGGGTGGGGTTGGGAGGCGGCGCGCGCTCAGGCGGCCTGCAGTTCGACGCTGCCGTCGTTGTGGCGGAAGAGGTACCGGCCGTCGCCCGGCGAGCCGGTCAACTTGCCGCCCTGCATCACGGTCTTGCCGCGCAGGATGGTCTCGACCGCCCAGCCCTTGAAGGTCCAGCCGTCGTAGATGCTGTAGTCCGAGTACGAGAGCAGCTCCTCGTGGCGCACCTGGCGCTCGAGGTTCAGGTCGACCAGCGTGATGTCGGCATCCATGCCCGGGCGCAGCGCGCCCTTGCGGTCGTCGATGCCGAAGATGCGCGCGGGGTTCGCCGCCACCAGTTCGCAGATGCGCCTGAGCGGCAGGCCGCGCTTGTGGAAGCCTTCGTGCAGCAGCACCGGCAGGATGGTCGCGGTGCCCGGGAAGCCCTGTGAGGCGAGCCAGAGCGACTTGTCCTTGGTGGCGCGCTTGCGCGGGCAGTGGTCCGAGGCCACGACGTCGATGCTGCCGTCGAACAGGCCCTCCCACAGCGCCTCGCGCTCGGCCGCGCTGCGAAACGGCGGGTTGGCCTTGCCCATGCCGCCGAGGTCCATGTCGCTGGTGTGGGTGAGGTAGTGCGGGCAGGTCTCGACGAAGACGCGGTCGTAGCGGCTGCGCCAGCGGCGCACCTCGTCCAGGCCCAGCTTCGAGCTCATGTGCGGGATGTAGATCGTGGCGCCGGCCTGCTCGGCGAGGAACATCGCGCGGATGCAGGCCTCGGCCTCGGTGATCGGCGGCTTGATCGCCTCCCACTGCTGGAGGTTCTCCAGGCCGCGGTCGAGCTGCGCGTTGCGCAGGCGGTTCACGATCTCGATGTTCTCCGTGTGGCAGACCACGGTCACGCCGCCGACGTCCGCCGCCTGCTGCAGCAGGGCGTTGAAGTAGCCGTCGTCGGTGCCGTCCAGGCCGAGGTAGCGGCCTTCCTCGCCCTTGAAGTTCATGAAGTACTTGAAGGACGTGACGCCGTAGTCCTTCACGTAGGAAGGCAGCTCCTGCACGTGCAGCTCCGACGCGGTGCTGAAGTGGAAGCCGTAGTCGGTATGCGCGCGCGGGCGGGCGTAGTCCTGCTCGCGCCGGTACACGTCGCCGTAGGCCTCGTTGTTGAGGAAGTAGGCCAGCACCGTGGTGAAGCCGCCGACCGCCGCGTGCGCGGTCTCGGTCTCGTACTCGGTGATCTTCTCGCCGAAGCCGAAGTGCATGTGCGCCTCGATGAGGCCGGGGAAGACGTGCAGGCCGTCGATGCGCCGCTCGGCGACGCCGGGCGCGACGGGCGTGCCCGGGGCGAGCAGGGCGGCGATGCGGCCGTCCTCGACCAGGACGTCTTGCGGCTCGGGGTCGCGCTCTGCGCTGACCACGGTGCCGCCGCGGAGGATGAAGCTGTGACTCATGGCGAAGGTCTTTCGGAAGTCGATGGAGAAGAAGAGGCGGGCGACACGACGGCGTCGAGTTCGTCCCGGCCGATGGATTCGCCGATGCACACCAGGAAGCCGGCCGGCGCGCCGCCGGGCCACGCGGGCAGGCGCCGGGGCGGCGCGAAGTAGCCCTGCACGCCCTGGACCGCCCAGGGCGCCGCGCCGTCGCCCAGCGCCAGCAGGCCCTTGCAGCGCAGCAGGCGCGGGCCGAAGCGGCTCGCGAGGGCCTGCGTCCAGGCGGCGTAGGTGGCCCAGTCGACGGCGCCCGCGATCGGCAGCACGTGCGTCGTGATCTGGCGGAAGGCGCTGCCGTGCGCGTCGGGTTCGCTGCTGCCGTCGGCGTACTGCGGGCGCAGCGGGCCGCGCAGCCACGCGGCCGCGTCCGCGCCCCGGCCGTGCGGCGCGGCCTCGGGTGCTTCGAACAGATGCGCCGGCGATTCGCCCTGCCGCCAGAGCGCGATCGGGGCGTGGGCATTGATGCCGGCCAGGCGCTGCCGGAGCGCTTCGATCTGCGAGGCGCCCGCGGTGTCGGTCTTGCTGATCACCAGCCGGTCGGCGAACGCCACCTGGCGCCGGGCTTCGGCGTAGCGGTCCAGGGTGGACGGGCCGTTGCCCGCATCCACCAGCGTCAGCACCTGCGAGAGCTGGCAGCGCGGCACGAGCGCCGAGTCTCCCAGCAGCGAGGCCACCATGGGCGCCGGATGGGCGAGCCCGCTGGTCTCGACGATGATGCGGTCGAATGCGGGCACGCTGCCGCTCGCGCGCCGCGCGAACAGGTCGATCAGCGTGTCGCGCAGCGTGCCCGAAGCGGCGCAGCACAGGCAGCCCGAATCGAGCAGCAGCACCTGGTCGTCGGCGCTCGATATCAGCAGGTGGTCGAGCCCGACCTCGCCGAACTCGTTGACGATGACCATGGCCCCCGCGAAGGCGCTGTCACGCAGTACCGCGTTGATCAGCGTCGTCTTGCCGCTGCCCAGGAAGCCGGTGACCAGGTCGACCGGCAGGCGTGGCGTCGTCGCGGGAGCGTGCGTCATGCGTGCGTCTATTCGGCGGCCGAGCGCAGCGCCTGCTGCAGGGCAACGAGCGAGCCGCCTTGCAGCACCGCGTCCCAGGCCGCGCGGCGCGCGCCGGCCCCGAGCGTGCGCCCGGCGTTGGCCTCGAACTTCGCGCGCACCGCCTCGTCGCCGGCCGGGCGTTCGGCGCTGCCGAACACCTGCTCGATGCGCTGGTGCAGCACGCGGCCGTCGGCCAGCTCGATGCGCAGATCGGCATCGAAGCGCGCCGGGAAGCCGCTGTCGTCGCGCGGCGCCCAGTGGATGCGCTCGGACAGCGCCAGCGCGTCGGGGTCGACGTCGGTCGCGGTCATGGCGGCGATGTCCACCGGCCGCCCGAGCAGGATGCGCGCGATGCAGTAGGGCAGGCTGTGCTTGGCCTCGACGCCGCTCGCGGGCTTCTGCTTGGCCGCCCAGGGTTCGCAGATCACGGTCGCGGCGCCGGGCGCCACGCGGCAGTGCACCGCCGCGATGGCGGCGGGCGAGGGCACTTCGGGCAGCAGCAGCTGCGCGCCTTCGAGGTACGGATGGATGTAGTGGCAGCAGGGGAAGAACTTGAAGGCCGCGTCCGCGAGCTTCCAGGCGCGGCCCAGGTCTTCCACGCCGGCCGCGAGGCGCGCACCCGCGGCGCTGTCGTCGGCGTAGGTGTTGAAGAGGCCGAAGCGGCCTTCGAGCACCGTCGCCGGCCCGGTCATGCCGCCCTGCGCGCAGGCCGCGGCCCAGAGGCCCGCATGCGCCGCCCAGCCCGGGTGCAGCGCCTTCACGCTCGAACCGTTGCTGAGGAATTCGAAGATGCCGCCCGCCTGGCTGCCGGCGATGCCCATGGCCGCGACCGTGGCGGCCAAGTCGGCGCCGCGCGCCACCGCGCCGAGCAGGGCGGCGACCACGACCCCGCCCACGGAGGTGACCTGGAAGCCCCGGCGCTGGAAGCCGCCGGGGCTGGCCTCGCCGATGCGCACCAGCACTTCCCAGCCGGCCACGGTGAGCCGCACCACCTCGTCGAGCGAGAGACCCTGCGCCTCGGCGGCGGCCAGCGAGCTCGGCACGATGACCGCGCTGCCGTGCACGATCGAGGCCATGTGCGTGTCGTCGTACTCCAGCGAGTGGATCGAGCTGCCGTTGAGCATCGCGGCCACCGGCGCCGGGACGCCGCCGGCGAAGCCGAGCACGGTGGCCGGGCCGCTGCCCGCTTCGGCGCGCAGATGGGCCAGCAGGCGCCGTTGCGCGGGGACGGCGGCGGCGCCCAGGCCGACACCCAGCGCATCGGCCACGTGCAGCCGTGCGAGGTGCAGGATGGGCGCGGGCACCGCGTCCAGCCGCAGCTCGTGCGTGAACTGCGCGAGGCGGGCGGACAGCGAAGGTGTGGGGGCCGACATGCCTGCCGTCCTCAGGCGGCCGTGGCCGCGTGCGTGTCGGCGGCCGCCGTGCGCCCCGCCAGGTAGCCCAGCGCGATGGCGGTGAGCAGGCCGTTGCCCGAGGCGTAGCCGCCCGCGCCCGCGCGGCCGCTGATGCCGGCCGCCGCGCCGCCACCCGCGAACAGGCCGGGAATTGCCGTGCCGTCGTCTCGCAGCACGCGGGCGTTGTCGTCCACGGCCAGCCCGCCCTGCGTGTGGAACAGCCCCGGCGTGACGCGGCAGATCCACAGCTGCCCCGTGAGCGGCGCCATGCCGAAGCGGGCGCGGCCGAAGGCATCGGCGGCCTGGCCGCCCGCCGCGGCGTTGAAGGCCTCCAGCGTGGCGCCGAGCGTGTCCGCGGGCAGCTTGAAGAAGGCGGCCAGCTCGGCCACGCTGGTGGCCTTCTTCAGCCCGCCGTACTCGACCAGTTCGCGGAACTCGTCTTCCTTCGAGGCGAGTTGCATGATGCGTTCGTCGAAGATCGCATAGACGTTCGTGTCCTGCGCCAGCACGTGGCGCGCATAGGCGGAGTAGCCGATGTCCTCGTTGCCGAAGCGCTCGCCGCGTGCGTTGACCAGCACGCCGCCCTTCTCGATGGTGGTCCACGACAGCAGCGAGCCGTGCGGATAGGCCACCGCCGCGTAGCCCTGGTAGGCCTGCATGTTGGCCAGGCGGGCGCCGAGCTGGCGGGCCCACAGCACGGCCTCGCCCTCGCTGCCCAGCGCGCCGAAGTATTCGGCGCCGGCGATCTCGCCGCAGTATTCGGCCACCAGCGCGCGGTTGGCCGCGAAGCCGTTGGAGGCCAGGATCACGTTGCGCGCGCCGATGCGCGAAGGCTCCACGCCCGGGCCGCCGATGCCGGCACCCACCACCGCGCCCTTCGCGTCGAGGTAGAGCGTCTGCACCGGGTTGTTGACCGCCAGTGGGATCTCGCGGCGCTCGACGGCGGCGACCAGGTCGTCCACCAGGTCCTGTCCACGGCGCGAGACCGGCGCGTGCAGGCGGGGGATGGTGTGGCCGACGTGGCAGTAGTCGGTGATCAGCGCCATGCGCGCGCCGACGCTGTCGACCAGCCACTCGCACAGTTCGGCCGAAATGCGGGCCATGCGCTGCGTCAGCGCGGGCAGGTCGCTCTCGCCGGCGATGCGCTGCAGGTCGGCGATCATCACGTCGGCCGAATCGACGATGCCGGCTTCGCGCTGGAAGCGGCTGCCCGCGCCGGGCACCGAGCCCGTGCTGAGCGAGGAGTTGCCGCCCGGGCGCTCGCGCTTCTCGACGATGGCCACTTGCGCGCCCGCGTCATGCGCCGCGATCGCGGCGGCCATGCCGCAGGCGCCGGCGCCAATCACCAGCACGTCGACTTCCATGTCCCACTGCGGCGCGTCGCCGGCGGGTCGTACCAAGGCTTCAGTCATCGGTCGTTCTCTTTCCAATCGGTTTCAGGTCGTGGGCCGGGCGGCGGCGGGGCCGTCGCCCGGCGCGAAGACGTCGGCGAGCCAGTCGCGCCAGGGGCGCGCCAGCTCGTTCGAGTCGGGTGCGCCGGCGGCGAGATCCGCCGCGCGGCGCAGGGTGGCGGTGAGCGCGGGCGCCTCGGCCCGGCTCAGCGCGGCCAGCTTGTCCCACAGCTCGGGCTCCGTGAAGGGCCGGTCGGGGCCGCCGCGTGCGCTCCAGCACTCGGCGTCGAGGCGCCGGCCGTCGGCGGTGGTGAGCGTCACGCGCGAGGGCCGGTCCTCGGGCCAGGGCCGCACGCCCTCGAAGGGGCGCAGCCGCGTCAGTTCGCGCAGGCGTGCGATGCGCGGATCGTCGAGCGACACCGCATCGAAGGAGGCCACGCCGCCGTTGCCGTGCACCAGCGCCGCGGCCGCCGCGTGCGGTACCGAGAACTTCGCGCCCAGCGTGGTTCGCGGCCGCGTGTCGTCCAGCGCGAAGGCCAGGGGATGCGCCTCGACCTCGATCGCGGTCACCTGCGCGCCGCCCCGCAGGCCCGGCTCGCGCTGCAGCAGCGACTCGATCGCCTCGATGGTCGAGTGCGCGTACTGGCAGCAGGCGTTCATCTTGTGATAGCCGGACTCCACCGCCCAGCCTTCATCGGCGTTCGGCGCGAGCACCGACAGATCGGCCTCGGCGCCCAGCGCGATCGCGTAGACGTCATGCGGGCTGGTCGCCGCTCCGCCGATGCCACAGCGCGCCCATTCCACCGCGTTCAGGCCGGCCACGGCCGCCTGGGGCGCCCAGGTGTTGCGCGAGAGCACGCCCTTCGTCGCGTGGTTGAACGGCCCCGCCATGCCCAGCGTCGCGGCCCCGGCGACGGCCGACAGCAGCTCGTCGGCCGGCAGGCGCCGCAGGAAGCCCACGCCCGCCGCCGCGCCCACCGGCGCGAGCAGCGCGTGCGGGTGGATCTTCATCGACGGGAAGCGCCAGGTGCGCGCCAGGCGCGTGGCGGTCTCGTAGCCGAGCGCGAGCGCGCGCAGCAGTTCCTGCAGCGAGGCGCCCTCGGCCTCGGCGACCGCGAGCAGCGCGGGCAGCACATAGAGGCCCGCATGGCACACCGCCTTGCGAAAGCCTTCGTCGAGTTCGTTCCAGCCCATCGCGAGGCCGTTGCCCATGGCGGCCTGCGCCACCGCCAGGCGCGGCAGTCCGCGACTGAGCAGGGAGGCCGCGCCGTCCGCGCCGGCCCCGGCCCGCAGCCGCGCATGCGCCTGCATCACCTGCGGTTCGCGCAGCGCGCTCTGCGCCGCCGCGATGTCGTCGGCCAGCACCAGCACCGTGCGGTGCCGCGCGTTGGGCGACAGGTCGTTCCACTCGAGCGCTGCCGCCCAGCGCAGCCAGGCCTCGAACGCGGCGCCGGCCTCTTCGCTCAGAACAGATGCCACAGGCTCTCCTCGTCGAGCAGCTTCTGGCTCGGTCCGTCGAAGATGACCCGGCCCGACTTGATCACGATGGCGCGGTCCACGTTCTCGAGCGTGGCCTGCACGTTCTGCTCGACGATCACCAGCGTGGTACCGCGCGTGCGGTTGATCTGGGTCACGCTGCGCAGCACGTCGCGCACGATCACCGGCGCCAGGCCGATGGTCGGCTCGTCCAGCAGCAGGATCGAGGGCCGCGTCATCAGCGCCATGCCGAGCGCCAGCATCTGCTGCTGGCCGCCGCTGAGCGAGCTGGCGATCTGCTCGCTGCGCTCCTTGAGCAGCGGGAAGATCTGGTGCACCTCGGCGAGCGCGGCCTGGCCGTGGCGCAGGCCGGCGATCTCCAGGTTCTCGGCCACGCTCAGGTCGCGGAACACGTTGTGGCCCTGCGGCACGAAGCCCATGCCGAAGCCGACGTTGCGGTGCACTTCGCCCCGGCCGACGGTCTGGTCGCGGTAGCGCACGTCGCCGGAGCATTCGTCCAGGTCGCCGACGCAGGCGCGCAGCAGGGTGGTCTTGCCGGCGCCGTTGTGGCCGAAGATGCCGACGCGTTCGCCCTCGGCGATCGTCAGCGAGATGTCGTGCAGCACGTGCAGCTTGCCGTAGTGCGCGTTGATACCTTGTAGTTGCAGCATGGGGGGATCTCGATGCGACGGACGGCTCGGCTACTTGCCGAAATAGAGTTCGGCCAGGGCCTTGCTCTCGAGCAGGGTGCGGACGTCGCCGCGCTCCAGGATGCGGCCCTGCACCATGAAGACGGCGCTGCTGCACAGGTCGCGGATGAAGGACACGTTGTGCTCCACCACGCAGACGGCGCGGCCGGCCTCGGCCTCCTCGCGCACGATGCTGCGCATCGTCTCGTAGGCGCTGCCTTCGACGCCGCCCATGGGCTCGTCCAGCAGCAGGCAGGGACCGTCGCTCATCAGCGCGCGCGCCAGCCCGACCAGCTTCTGCTGGCCGAAGGTGATGTCGTTGACGCTGGTGGCGGCAAGCGACGCCATGCCCATGCGCTCGAGCACGCCCATCGCATGCTCGCGCGCCGCGCGCTCGGCCTCGCGCACCGACTTGCCGGCGAAGACCAGCCGCAGCAGCGATTCGCCGGGGTAGTTCGATGCGCCGACCAGCATGTTCTCCAGCACGGACATCGAGCCGAACAGCCGCATGTGCTGCCAGGTGCGCGCCACGCCCAGGCGGGCGCGGCGATACAGCGGCAGCGTCTGCAGCACGCGGCCGGCCAGCGCGATCTCGCCCTCGTCGGGCATGACCACGCCCGAGATCAGGTTGAACAGCGTGGTCTTGCCCGCGCCGTTGGGGCCGATGAGGCCCATCACTTCGCCGGCGTGCAGTTCCAGGTCGATCCTGTCGGCCACCACCACGCCGCCGAATCGCTTGCAGACGTTCTTGAGGGAAAGCACGGTTTTCGTCATGGCGCGTGCTCCTTCAGCGTGTGCGGGCCGGCGAAACCAGCCCCTGCGGCCGCAGGAACAGGAACACGATCACCAGCAGCGTGAAGATCACGCCCTGCAGCGGTCCCATGATCTCGGAGGGCAGGTTCAGGAAGGTGATGACCTCGGGCAGCACCAGCAGCAGCACCGCGCCCACGACCGGGCCGTAGACCGAGCCCATGCCGCCCACGACCACCATCGTGAGGATCATGGCCGACTGCAGGATCTGGAACTGGTCCGGCGTGAGGTACTGGTAGTAGTAGGCGTAGATGCCGCCAGCGACGCCGGCCATGCCCGAGCCGAGCGCGAAGATCGTCATCTTGATGTTCATCGCGTTGCGGCCCAGCGCCGAGAAGGCGAGCTCGTCGTCGCGCATGGCCCGGATCGCGCGGCCGTAGGGCCCGCGCACCAGCCAGCGCACCAGCAGCACGCTCGCCAGCGCCAGCACCAGCGAGATCGCGGCGAACACCGCGCTGCGGTGGTTCTCGACGATGTTGGGAATGCCGCTCAGGCCGCTCGCGCCGCCCAAGAAGTCGAGGTTCTTGATGATCTCGATCAGCCCCAGCTGGAAGCCGATGCTGGTGATGAGCAGGTAGTCGCCCGAGATGCGCAGCGACGGCAGCGACAGCATGAACGAGGCCAGCAGCGCGACCGCGCCGCCGGCGATCACGGACAGCACCGGATTGAGCTCGAAGTTCACGCTCAGCGCGCCCACGGTGTAGGCGCCCAGCGCGAAGAAGATCGGGTGCGCGATGCTGACCAGCCCGCCGAAGCCGATGATCAGGTTGAAGCTGGTGCTGAGGATGACGTACAGGCCGATCAGCACCAGCAGCGAGATGACATATTCCATGGTGGTCCGTGGTGTGGAGTGCGCGCGCTCAGGCGCTGGCGGACGGGGAGGCGACGGGCGCGGCCGCGAGGGCCTTCGGCTTGCGGCGCAGGCGCAGCTTGACGCCGTTGGGGAACAGCAGGATCGTGATGAACAGCAGCGCGTACAGGATCAGCCCCTGCCACGCCGACGGGATCACCAGGATGCTGAAGGCCCGCAGCAGCGTGAGGAACAGCGCCGCCCAGGCCGCGCCGAACACGTTGCCCATGCCGCCGAGCAGCGCGGCGATCACAGCGAACAGCATCATCTCCAGCGGCGTGTTCGGCACCATCGAGGCGCGGGTGCCGAACAGGTACATCGCGGCGCAGACCAGGACCGAGGCGACCACGAAGGTCAGCGCGTAGATCGGCCGCACGTTCACGCCGTAGAGCCGCGAGAGATGCGGGTTGTCGGCCACCGCGACCATGAACTTGCCAAGGCGCGTCTTCTTCAGCAGCACGTAGAGCGCGGTCATGATCACCGCCGCCGTGCACAGCGCCGTGATGTCCCACTGGCTCACCACGATGCCGCCGACCGAGGTCGACTCCGACATCAGCGTCGCGGCCAGCGACACCGGCTCGGTGCCGAAGATCATCGCCAGCAGGTACTGCACGAACTCCGAGACGACCATCGTGAAGATGAAGTACGTGAGCGACGGCGACTGGCGGCGGCGGAAGGTCTGCAGGCCGTAGACCTCCATGGCCAGCGCGGCGGCGATCGTCACGGCGAGGCTGATCGCGATGCCGGCCGGCGCGGGCCAGCCCATGCGGTACATCACCAGGTACATGGTGTAGTACGCGATGCCCATCATGCCGGCCTGCGCGAAGTTCCACACCTTGACCACTTTCAGGACCAGCGAGAACGCTGCGGCGAGCAGGACGCCGTAGGTGGCGGTGGCGAGCCCCGTCCAGAGGATCTGGAGCAATGTCTGGATATCGACCATGGAGAAAGACGGCCCGGGGCCAGTTACTTGATGGTGGCGACCGGCGCGAACTGGCCGTTCTTCACCTCGTACAGGTAGACGGGCTTGTTGACGCGGTGGTCCTTGGTGATTTCGAGCAGGCCGGTCATCGGCAGGTCGAACTTGCCGATCTCCACCAGCGCCTTCTTCATGTTCTCGCCGGTCAGGGGCTGCTTCGTCTTCAGCAGGTGCTCGTAGAGCTTGCCGATCAGGAAGGGCGCGTCATACAGGTACTGCGTGTAGGGCAGGCCGTTGGGCGTGCGCTTTTCGCTTTCCTTCCAGCGGCCGACGAAGGCGGCGATGTTGGGGTTCTGGTCCGCCGAGGGCGCCAGGGCCGACACCAGCATGCCTTCGGCCGCCGCGCCGAGTTGCTCGACCACCTTCGGGTTGTAGCCCGCGGAGTAGGTGGAGATCGGCTGCTTCAGGCCCAGCTGCCGCAGCTGCGAGACGACCTGCGGCAGGTCGGAGACCAGGCCCTGGATGTGGATGATGTCCGGATTGGCCGAGCGCACCTTGAGCAGGGCGCCGGTGTAGTCGGTGGCCTGCGCGTCGTAGGCCTCGTAGGCGACGATCTTGCCGCCGGCGTCCTGGAAGGCGTCGCGGTAGATGCGCGCGCCTTCCACGCCGCTGTCGTTGTGGATGTAGAGCACCGCCGCCGTCTGCTTCTTCAGCGTCTCGCGGGCGTAGCGGGCCTGCGCGCGCACGTCGACGTCGGCCAGCGGATAGGTGGTGTAGACATAGTCGCCGAGCTTGGCGATGTCGGGCGAGTTCGCGCCCACGCTGAGCTCGAGCACCTTGCTGCGGTTGGCGATCGGGGCCACGGCCTTGACCACCGCGCTCCAGGCCGTCACGAAGACCGGCACCTTGTCCACGTTGATCAGGCGGTTCACCGAGTTGATGCCCAGGCGCGGATCGGCCTGCGTGTCGAGCAGCACCATTTCCAGCGGATGGCCGTCGATGCCGCCCTTGGCATTGATGTCCTGCACCGCCCATTGCGCCGCCTTGGCCTGGTCGGCCCCGAACAGCGCCTGCGAGCCGGTCAGCGGCATGGCGAGGCCGAACTTCAGCGGTTCCTTGGTCGCCTGGGCCTGGACGCCCAGGGAACAGGCCAGCAGAGCGGCGGACAAGACAAGACTGCGGCGCAAGAGCTTCATGAGAGGGTCCTTGAGTTGTGGAAGAACAAAGGTGTCTGCTTTGTTACGCCTGACGATATTGGATATCGCATAAAATATCAAGCGGACTTTCGTAACGCTGAGCGATATCAAGTATCTTTATTGGTGCGAAGCGCGCACCACTTTGGTGAAACCACCGAAAGGCAAGGGATGACGCAGAATCCGCGGTCCATGCAAAGCTCTTCAGCCTCCGAAGCCGCCCCTGCGGCGGGTGACAAGAAAATCAACTCCGTCGAAGCGGTCAAGGTGGCGGTGCGCATCCTCGACGAGCTGGCGCTCGGGCAGCGCGCCATGGGCGTGACCGAACTGGCCGACGCGCTGGGCGAGACCAAGCCCCGCGTGCACCGGCACCTGTCGACGCTGCGCGAGATGGGCCTCATCGAGCAGGACCTGGCGACCGAGCGCTATCGGCTCGGCTGGCGCGTGTTCCAGCTCGGGGAGGCTGCCGGCACGCAGTTCGACCTGCGCAGCCGCGCCGAGCCCTACCTCTTGCAGGTGCGCGACGAGCTGAAGGAAACCTGCGTGCTGGCGGTGCCGATCAATGGCCGGCCGATGGTCATCGCCACCATGGACAACATCTACGCGCGGATCTGCATCAGCGTGAAGCCAGGCAACCGGCCGTTGCCGCACTGCTCGGCGCTCGGCCGGCTGACGCTGGCGTTCTCTCCCCCGGCGCTGCAGGAAGAGCTGCTGGCCAGCCACCTGGAGCCCGAGACGCCGCAATCGATGACCGACCCCGACACGATCCGCCAGCGGCTGCGCCTGATCCGGGCGCAGTTCTACGAGGTCTGCGACAACGAGGTGATGCTGGGCGTGAACACGGTCGCGGTGCCGATCTTCCGCAACGGCGACGTGCTGGCCGGGGCGTTGTCGATCGTGGGCTCGATCCAGAACATCCCGAATCCGCCGCGCAAGCGGCAGATCGAGGTGCTGCAGTCCTGCGCGGCCGAACTGTCGGCCCAGCTCAGCAGCGACGCGTACGAGCGCTGGCAGCTCGGGCGGCGGGCGCACGCGCTGCTGAACGAGCTCGAGTGAGCGGCCCAAGGCCCGGAATCCGGGGGGCCTCTTCGGGGGCGCGACAATCGGCCCCATGAATTTCGGCAAAGTCCTGGTGCCCCTCGTCGGCATCGTATTGATCGCGGGGGCCTGGCGCAGCTACGGCTGGGCAGGGGTGGCGCTCGTCGCGGGCGCGATGGTCATGTTCGTGCTCCTTCATTTCAACCGCGCGATCCAGGTGCTCAAGCGCGCGGCCGACCGGCCCATCGGCAGCGTGGCGAGCGCCGTGATGCTCAACGCCAAGCTCAAGCCGAAGTCGAGCCTGCTGCACGTGGTGGCCCTCACGCGCGCCATCGGCGAGCTGCGCTCGCCCAAGGACACGCAGCCCGAGCTGTTCCGCTGGACCGACGCGGGCGGCTCCTTCGTCGACGCCACCTTCGTCAATGGCAAGCTCACCGAGTGGACCCTGGTGCGCCCCGAGACGACGGAAGAAGACGCCGCGGCATTGCCCGACACCTCCGCCGCCGATGCCGTCAAGCCCGGCGCGACGGACGCGCTGCGCCCGCCCGTCTGAGTGAGCGCCTGAGCGCGCCTTCGCTTCAGAAGGGCGGGGAGTCGTCCGCCATCGCCGCCTCGGCCGGCACCGTGGCGGGTGCCGCAGGGGCGGGCGCCGCGCCCAGCTGCATCTCGCCGCCGAGCGCATCGAGCAGCTCGGGCACCAGCTGGCCGAGCTCGCCGGTCGCGATCGCCGCGTCGGCATCGAAGTTGTCGTCCTTGCCCGAGCCCGGCGCGTCGTCGAGCGTGCCTTCGAGGAACACGATCTTGCGCAGCTGCAGGCCTTCGGTCAGCTCGAAGGACACGCGGTCGTCCCAGGTCATCGCCAGCCGCGTGGGCCGCTTGCCGTTGGCGATGTGCTGGCGGACCTCGTCGATGTCCAGCGGGTGCTTCGCGTAGCGCACCACCGACTTCGACTCGTCGCTGGCCTTGAGCTCGCATTCGCGGTCGATCGTGAAGCCGGCCGGCGGCTCCTGGCTGGAGAGCCACTCCGACATGGCGGCGGCCGGTTCGACCTGCGTGTTGACCAGGCTCACCGCGAAGCCGTCGAGCGCCTTCACGAGGCTCGTCACCACCTCGTCGGCGCGCTGCGCGTTGCTGGCGTTCACGACCAGCCGGTGCGCCTCGCGGTCGATCCACACCGCGACGCGCGCGTGCCGGGTGAAGGCCAGCGGCAGCAGCTCGTGCGTGACGTCTTCCTTGAGCTCCTTCTTTTCCTTCTTGCCGGGCTTGCGGCCGGTGGTGGCCTCGATCTGCGCGGCGCGTTCGTCGACCTTGCGGCGCACCACCGAGGCCGGCAGTGTCTTGCTCTCGATCATGAATTCGAGCAGCCACTGCCCGCCGACCGATTCGACCAGCGGGCCATTCGCTTCGCCGCGCGGCTCGATCCAGCCGACCGACTTCTCCTGCGACGGCGCGCAGGGCACGAAGCGCTGGCTGTCGAGGCTCTGCTCGACCTGGTCGAGCGCCTGCGACCAGGTGGTTTCGATGCGGTAGACGATGACGTTCTTGAAAACGGACACTTGAACCCTTTTCTCTGGCTGATTGGCAAAGCCGAGCATTGTCGGTGCGTGGGAAAAGTCCGCCGCCGTAAAATCGTCAGCTTTTGCGACATCCCCTCCCCCGAAGGACAAAGAACATGAGCGCGCTGCCCCCCTCCCTCGACGACCGCGACGGCAAGATCTGGATCGACGGCGATCTCGTCGACTGGCGCGAAGCCAAGATCCACGTGCTGACCCACACGCTGCACTACGGCTGCGGCGCTTTCGAGGGCGTGCGCGCCTACAACACGGCCAGCGGCACCGCGATCTTCCGCCTGCAGGAGCACACCGAGCGCCTGTTCAACAGCGCCAAGATCCTGCGCATGAAGATCCCGTTCTCGCAGGAGCAGGTCAACGAGGCGCAGAAGCAGGTGGTGCGCGAGAACAAGCTCGACAGCTGCTACATCCGCCCGCTGGTCTGGATCGGCTCCGAGAAGCTCGGCGTGAGCCCCAAGGGCAACCGCATCCACACCATGGTCGCCGCCTGGTCGTGGGGCGCCTACCTCGGCGAGGAAGGCCTCAAGCGCGGCATCCGCGTGAAGACGTCGAGCTTCACCCGCCACCACGTCAACATCACCATGACGCAGGCCAAGGCCGTGAGCAACTACAGCAACTCGATCCTCGCCAACACCGAGGCCACGGACGACGGCTACGACGAGGCCCTGCTGCTCGACTCGGCCGGCTTCGTCTCCGAAGGCGCGGGCGAGAACGTGTTCATCGTCAAGGGCGGCGTGGTGTACACGCCCGACCTGTCCGCCGGCGCGCTCAACGGCATCACGCGCAACACCATCCTGCACATCTGCAAGGACCTCGGCATCGAGGTCGTGCAGAAGCGCATCACGCGCGACGAGGTCTACATCGCCGATGAAGCCTTCTTCACCGGCACCGCCGCCGAGGTCACGCCGATCCGCGAACTCGACCGCATCGAGATCGGCCGCGGCTCGCGCGGCCCCGTCACCGAGAAGATCCAGAACGCGTTCTTCGAGATCGTGAACGGACGCAATCCCAAGTACGCGCACTGGCTCGCGAAGGTTTAAGAACAAATGTCGTCTCCCAAAGCCGTCATCGAACTCCTCGCCAAGGACCTGAACCACCAGGGCGGCGTGTTCTGCCCGAATCCCAAGGCCGACATGCCGCTGTGGAGCGCGCACCCGAAGGTCTACCTCGACGTCGCGCGCCTCGGCGAGGCGAAGTGCCCGTACTGCGGCACGGTCTACCGCCTCAAGGCGGGTGAGGTGGCAGGCAGCCACCACTGACGTCCATGGGTCTCCTTCGCGCCGCGGGTGGAGGCTCCACCCGGGCGATCCCGCTCTTCGGCCTCTTCAACAAGGCCCGCCGCCGCACCGCGGCGCCGCCGGCGCGCGGCCTGTTCCTCGTCAACGTCAAGGTCGGGCGCGGCTCCAACACCACGATGTCCTCGGGCCTGGCCGGCGCCTACGTCTCGGCCTACGTCACGGCCGCGGACCCCGATGCGGCCACGGCGCTGGCCGTCACCCGGCTCACGGCGCGCGGCTTCGAGTTCCTGGCCACGCAGGGCCCGGTCACGCGCATCGAGCTGGCCGAATGGACCCATCACGTGGTGCAGTGCTGGCCCGAGTTCGTCGATGAATTCCCCGCGGCGGACGAGCTGGCCGCCGGCCTCGCGAACGATTCGGTCTTCTTCGGACCGTTCGTGGGCTACGAGCGCTGACACGATCCTCTGACGAACGGCGGATTGACACCCCCGCCCGCGTCCCTAGGATCGCGGCGTGGATTCGACGTGCCTCCAGCGGTTGGATGGGGCATGCGGCGGATGAAGCGCCGCACCGTGCTCCTGGCGCCGGCCGCCGCGCTTTCGATGCTCGCCGCGTGCGCGCACAGGCAGGCGCACGCCCAGGACGACGCGGAGGCGCTGGTCAAGACCGCCATGGCCGCGCTGCTGGCGCAGCCGTCCGACCATCCGTACACGGCGGTGCTCGATTTCTCGCGGCACTCGGCGCAGCCGCGCTTCCATGTGGTCGAACGCGCGAGTGCCCAGGTCGTGCAGAGCTTTCTCGTGGCGCACGGCAGCGGCTCCGCGAACGATCCCGATGACGGCTATGCCGAGGTGTTCTCGAACGTCGAGGGCAGCGAGGCGAGCAGCCTCGGCCTGTACCGCACGGGCGACACCTACATCAGCGAGCAGGTCGGGCACGGGCTGTCGATGCGCCTGCACGGGCTCTCGCCGACGAACAGCAACGCCTACAGGCGCCTCATCGTCGTGCACGCGCACTGGTACATGGAGCCGCGCAACGTCATGGAGCGCGGCAGCGCGGGCCTGAGCGAAGGGTGCATGGTCTTCTCGTACAAGGACCGCGACACCGTCGTCGACCTGCTCCAGGGCGGCGCGCTCATCCTCGCGGTGAAGGACTTCGCGCGGCTTCAGGCCTGAGGCTGCGCGGTCGCCGGCACGGCGGGTGCGGCGGCGTTCGCCGCGTCGCGGCGCGGCACCAGCGCCTGCCAGGCGTCGCCCGGCACCTGCGCGAGCCGAAGATAGACCATCGACACCCAAAGAATCGCGAGCCCGATCTGCGCATCGCGAAGCGCGGAGTTCACGCTCGTGGCGATCAGCAGGACCAGCGTCGCCACGAAGGCGCGGCGCCCCGGGAGGTCGTCCCGGCGCCAGGCCAGCCAGACCGCCGTGAGGATGATCGCCAGCAGGCTCACCGAGCCGATCACGCCGGCCTGCGAGCCCATCCAGAGGAAGTCGTTGTGCGGCATGTTGTAGTCCGCGAGCAGCTTCGGGCCGCGCAGGTGCCATTGCTCGGTCCATCCGCCGATCCCCCAGCCACCGAGCGGCCGGTCGATGATCATGCGCGCGGTGTCGCGGTACATGTAGTAGCGCACCACCCAGCTGCCCTCGGACACGGCGCCAGCTTGCGCGGCCTCGATCTCCTGGATGCCGAGCTCGAACTTCTGCTGCACGGCGGGCGAGTTCAGCAGGCCCGCGGCGACCACCGCGCCGACCACCACCATCGCCACCGCCAGCACCTTGAGCTGCCTGCGCCACTGGTGCACGCAGGCCGCCGCGATCGCGATCAGCAGCGCCAGCAGCGAGGTGCGCGAGGGCAGCACGAGCGTGATGATCGCGACCACCGCCAGCGGCAGGGCGAAGGCGGCGGCCGCCTGCCACAGCCGGCGCTGCGCGAGCGCGTGCAGGCCGGCCACCACGGCCGTCGCGCCCATGATGGTGAACAGCAGCGCGTTGCTGATCGACTTGTTGCCCACGAGCGTCAGCACGCCGCGCCAGGGCTCCAGCAGCGGGAAGCCGACCGAGTAATACAGCGCGATCATCACCATGTTGACCAGCCCGATGAACCAGAAGCCGCGCAGCGCCCAGACAGCCTCGTCGCGCGTGAGCGCGAGCGCCATCAGCACCGTGAGTGCGATGCGCAGTCCATGCACCAGGTTCGACGCGGTCTGCGGGTAGTGCGGCTCGAAGGCCAGCACGACCAGCGTCCATGCGATGTAGATCATCACGGGCCACCACATCGGGTTGCCGCGCAGCCGCACCGCGCGCTCGCGCCACCCGCCGGCCACGAGGAGCGCGACGAGCAGCAGGAAGGCCGACAGGTAGGTGACGCCGACAGGCATGAACACCGTGAGGCCCCAGAACATGGCAGCGGGGCGGACGATGTTCGATCTCATCAGGGGATTATCTCGTTCCGGCTTGCTCACACCGTCGGCACGAAGGCCTCGGGGTAGTTTTCGATGGAGCCGCCCGCGTCACTCGCGACGCATGAAACCGGCGCAACCCAGCCCAGGGCACCCGCGGAACCGGCTTGGCCGGGCCGCCGGGTGCGCCCCCCTCCCGACGAAGTCGAGAGAGGGGGGAGCCGCGAAGCGGCATGGGGGGTGTTTCCAGTTCAGTGCGGCAGCGTGATGACGAAGCTCGCGCCGCCGCCCGGGCGGTCCTCGCAGCGGACGCTGCCGCCGTGGCGCTCGGTGATCGACTTGACCAGCGCGAGGCCGAGGCCCACGCCGCCGTTGCGTTCGCTGGCGCCGGGCAGGCGGTAGAAGGGCTCGAAGATGCGCTCGCGCAGCGCGGCCGGCACGCCGGGCCCGCGGTCGCTGACGCGGATCTCGGCCGCGTTTCCGCGGCTCGCGAGTTCCACGGTGGTGTCGCCCGCGCCGTAGCGGCGCGCGTTCTCCAGCAGGTTGCGGATCGCGCGGCGCAGCAGGCGCGGCACGCCGCGCACGGTCAGCGCCTCGCTGCGGGTGCCTTCGGTCACGTCGAGCTCGGCGTCCACGCGCGCGCATTCCTCGGCGGCCAGGCCGGTGAGGTCGACCGTCTCGACGGTCCCCATGTCGGCCTCCTTCGCATCGAGGCGGCTGGCCAGCAGGATCTCGTCGATGAGCTGGTCGAGCTCGGCGATGTTGCGCGAGATCTCCTCGCGCGCGGCCTGGCTCGGGCGCTCGCCCATCAGCTCCAGGCCCATGCGGATACGGGTGAGCGGCGAGCGCAACTCGTGCGAGGCGTTGGCCAGCAGCGACTTGTGCGAGCGCACGAGTTCCTCGATGCGCGCGGCGGCCGAATTGAAGCGCTTGGACAGGTCCGCGACCTCGTCCTGCCCGTCCTGTGCGACGCGCATCGAGAGGTCGCCCTCGCCCCAGCGCTGCACGCCTCGCTGCAGTTCCTCGAGCCGCTTGGTCAGGCGGCGCACGATCGGGTAGACGCCCAGCGCGACCGCCACGCCGATCAGCGCCACCATCCAGCCCAGGCCGAACGGCGAGCGCCAGGGCGCCATGCCGGGACCGCCGCCGGGGCTCTGGGGCCGCGGGCCGACCCGCAGCGTGACGTTGCGCCCGTCGCCCAGGTCGACGTCGAACTCCAGCCCCTGGCCCGGCACGCGCGTCGCGGTCCCGCCGCCGACGACCTTGTTCTTGTCGTCCAGCACCACGACGTTGCGCGGCACCGGCGCGAGCCGCTCGCGCTCGTACTCTGCGGCCTCGCGCACGATCCAGTTGGCCGTGAGCGTGAGGATGAACACGCCCGCCACCACCGCCAGCCAGATGCGGACGTAGAGGTGCTTGCGGTAGAGCTTGAGGAACATCAGTCTTGCTGCTTGGCGAAGACGTAGCCCACGCCACGCACCGTGAGGATGCGCTTGGGGTTCTTGGCGTCGGCCTCGATCGCGGCGCGGATGCGGCCCATGTGCACGTCGATCGAGCGGTCGAAGGCCTCGAGCTCGCGGCCGCGCACGGCCTCCATGATCTGGTCGCGCGTGAGCACGCGGCCCGCGCGTTCGGCCATCGCGGTGAGCAGGTCGAACTGGTAGGAGGTCAGGTCGGCCGCCTCGCCGTTCACCGTGACGGTGCGCGCGTTGCGGTCGATCTCGAGCGAGCCGAAGCGCATCACCGACGGGGCGCTCGCGTCGGCGGGGCTCTCGCCGCGGCGGCGCAGCACGGCGCGGATGCGCGCGAGCAGTTCGCGCGGCTCGAAGGGCTTGGGCAGGTAGTCGTCGGCGCCGATCTCCAGGCCGATGATGCGGTCCATCGGGTCGCCCTTGGCCGTGAGCATCAGCACCGACACCTTGGCGAGCCCATTGGGCAGCGCGCGGATGCGGCGGCAGACTTCGAGGCCGTCGGTGTCGGGCAGCATCAGGTCGAGGATGACGAGGTCGGGCGTGCGCTGCTGCAGCATCTCGAGGCCCGTCGAGCCATCGGCCGCGTGGCTGAAGCCGAAACCCGACTGCGTCAGGTATTCGCCCACCATCTGCGCCAGGCGGGCGTCGTCTTCGATCATCAGGAGTTGGGGGGTGCTCATCGTTCTCTCTCCGCGCTGCGGGATGTTGCAAGGTTCTTCCCGCGGCGGCAAGCAGGCTTGAAGCCAACGTAAAGTTGGCGTAAATGTGCCCACCCCCCTGCGCCTGCGGGGCTCCCCCTTAAGGGGGGCGCACCCCGGGGCGGCAAAGCCGGTCGCGCGGGCTCAGGCCCGTGCGGCGGGCTGGAGCTGCACCTGGAGCGACAGCTTGCCCGACAGCGGCAGGCGCAGCGCGGCGGTGTCGCCGCGCGCGAGCGCCTCGAAGAGCGGCAGCGCATCGGCCATCGCGTTGGCGCTGAGCGAACGCGCCGCCTCGGTGCGCAGCGCGGGCGCGGCGGCCGGTCCGCTGGCGAGCGACCAGTCGAGCGCCGCCACGGTGCGCTCGGTGCGCTCGGGCGAGACCACCAGCGCCGCCGCCAGCAGGCTGCGACTCGTCGTCACCGAGGCGAGCGCGCCCACCGCCGGCATGTCGTAGCCGACGAGCAGCACCGCACGCTGGTCGGCCACGCATTGCGCCGCCGCTTCGAGCAGGCCCGAGGCGAAGGTGCTCTCGTAGGCCGTCAGCGAATTGCTCGCGGCCATGCAGCCGGTGCCGATGGTCCAGTAGCCCACGGCCGCGTTGTGCACCGAGTTGTGGAACTTGATCGGCGACAGCAGCTTCGGATCGGCCGCGAGCGTGCTGCACATGTAGTCGTTGATGCCGAGGTCGCCGTGCGCCGATGCGAACACGCACGGCAGGTCGGCCGCGTTGCGGCCGGAAGCGGCGACCGCGGCGGCGGCGACTTCGAGCGACAGCGCCACCGTGTCGGGCGCGCGGCGGCGCTCGGCCGGTGCCAGCACCTGCGGCGACGGCCGCTTGGCCGGCGGATCCACGGGCTGCGCCTCGCCGCGGAAGACCGCGGCCGCCACGTCCCAGCCGGGCAGCGTCGGGGCCCAGAAGGCCGGGCCTTCGAGGTAGATGGTGGGGGTTTTCACGTTCGCGTTCATGCCGCTGCTCCCTTGCCGAAGACCAGCGCGCAGTTGTTGCCGCCGAAGCCGAACGAGTTGGAGAGCGCATAGCGCACCTCTCCGCGCGCCGGCTGCAGCCGGATCTGCGGGCCGCACTCGTCGTCGAGCGTGGTGGTGTTGACGGTGCCGGGCTTCAACCCGGTCTCGATCGCGAGCAGGCTGATCACCGCCTCGACGATGCCCGCCGCGCCCAGCGTGTGGCCGGTGAAGCCCTTGGTCGAGCTGGCGTGGGTGGTGGCCGGGAAGCGCCGCGCGACGAGCGCGCCTTCGACCTCGTCGTTCTTGGTGCTCGCGGTGCCGTGCATGTTGATGTAGTCGATGGCCGAGGCCTCGAGTCCGGCGCGGGCCAGCGCGTCGTCGAGCGCCTTCTCGGCGCCCAGGCCTTCGGGGTGCGGGGTGGACATGTGATGCGCATCGCTGGCCTCGCCGTAGCCCAGCAGTTCGAGCGCGCCGGGGCCGCGTTCGAGCAGCGCGAAGCCGGCGGCCTCGCCCAGGCTGATGCCGTTGCGCGTCGCATCGAAAGGCCGGCACGGTTCGGGCGACACCAGCTCGAGCGAGTTGAAGCCGAACAGCACGCTGCCGCACAGCGTGTCGACGCCGCCGACCACGGCCGCATCGACCAGGCCGAGGCGGATCAGGCGCTCGGCCGAGGCGAACACCTTGCCGCTCGACGAGCAGGCGGTCGAGATCGTCTCCGCCGGGCCTTCGAGGCCGAGCGCGTCCTGCACGAACATGGCGAGCGAATGCGGCGTGTGGACCTTGGGCCGCTGCTGATGCGCCGGGAAGGCGTCGCCTTCGAGCTGCGTGTAGGCCGCCTCGGTCTCGCCGATGCTCGCCGTGGAGGTGCCGAGGATCAGCGCGATGCGCCCCGCGCCGTAGCGCTGGCGCGCGGCGGCCACGGCCTCCAGGAACCCGTCCGCCTGCAGACCCAGCCACGCGAGGCGGTTGTTGCGGCAGTCCCACTCCGCGAGCGCCTCGGGCAGGCGCAGCGCCTCGAGGCCGTCGACGCGCCCGATCCAGGTCGGCAGGGGCGTGGGGCCGAAGTCGTTGGCGCGCAGCCCGCTTTTCGACTGTTCGAGGGCCGCGAGCAGCGGGGCCTTGCCCACGCCGACCGACGATGTGGCGGTGAAGGCGCTGATCCGTAGGGGAGGTATGCGTGAAGGTGACACGATGAAAGAAGTGTGCAAATACGCTTCGAAGCGCGGAACCCGAAAGACTAACAGCTACGGCAGCTTCAGGTCGCGGCCGGATCACCCGCCCCGGGCTTGGGCTTCGCCTGCGCCCCGTTGGTGTACGAGCGCGAGGCCAGCGCCACGAGCAGCAGCACCGGCACCCCGAGCGCCGCCGTGCCGATGAAGAAGGCGTGGTAGCCGAAGGCATCGACGAACGCGCCCGAATAGCCCGCGATGAACTTCGGCAGCAGCAGCATCAGCGAGCTGAACAGCGCGTACTGCGTGGCCGAGTAGCTCACGTTCGTCAGGCTCGACAGGTAGGCGATGAACGCGGCGGACGCAATGCCGCCGGCCAGGTTGTCGGCCGACACCACCAGCACCAGCGCCGTGAGGTCGTGCCCGCGCGTGGCGAGGCCGGCGAACAGCAGGTTGCTCGCGGCGCTGAGCACCGCGCCGAGCATCAGCACGCGCATCACGCCAAGGCGCATCGACAGCACGCCCCCGACGAAGGCGCCGACCAGCGTCATCACCACGCCATAGATCTTGCTGACCGTGGCGACCTCGTCCTTGGTGAAGCCCATGTCGACATAGAACGGGTTCGCCATGATGCCCATCACCACGTCGCTGATGCGGTAGACCGCGATCAGCGACAGGATCAGCACCGCCTGCCAGCGGTAGCGGCGGATGAAGTCCGCGAAAGGCTCGATCAGCACGCTTTCGAGCCACTGCCCCGCGGTCTTCGGGCGCGGCAGCGCGGCGCGCACCGGCTCGGGCGACAGCAGCACCGTGACCACGCCCACTGCCATCGAACCGGCCATCACCAGGTAGGCGAACTTCCAGGCGCCGTTCTGGTAGCCCGGGAGGCCCGGCAGCTCGGCCCAGGCCGCGAGCCACAGCACGCCCGCGCCGGCCCAGATCATCGCCAGGCGGTAGCCGGTCTGGTAGGCCGCGGCCAGGGCCGCCTGCTTGCGCGCGGCGGCCGACTCGATGCGGAAGGCGTCGAGCGCGATGTCCTGCGTGGCCGAGCCGAAGGCCACCAGCACCGCGCACCACACCAGCGGCGGCAGGCCGGCGCGCGGGTCGTTGAAGGCCATGCCCACGAGGCCCGCGATCACCGCCACCTGCGCCAGCAGCAGCCAGCCGCGCCGCCGGCCGAGCAGCGTCGTCAGCGGCGGCACCGGCACCCGGTCGACCAGCGGCGCCCACACCCACTTGAAGCCGTAGGCGAGGCCGACCCAGCTCAGGAAGCCGATGGTGGTGCGGTCGATGCCCGCCTCGCGCAGCCGGAAGCTCAACGTGCCCAGGACCAGCAGCAGCGGCAGCCCGGCCGAGAAGCCGAGTGCGAACATGCGCAGCGTGGCCGGTTCGAGATAGACCTTCAGCGCGTCGCGCCAGGGCAGGGAAGGCTGGGGGGACTGGGGAGAGGGGCCTTCGGCGGCCGGTGGTGCGGACATGGAGCGGGCGTCGTGGAGGACCCTCCCATTATTCCCGCTCGCGCCACGCCAGCCCGCGTCAGAGGGTGAACTCGTAGTCCACCGTGATCGGCGCGTGGTCGCTGAACTTGATCGTCTTGAAGATCGATTCGCCGCGCGCGAGTTGCGCGAGTGCCGGCGTCGCCAGGTGGTAGTCCAGGCGCCACCCCACGTTGTTCGCGTAGGCCTGGCCCCGGTTGCTCCACCAGGTGTAGGCCTCGCCCGTCGTCTCGGGCTTCAGGAGACGGTAGACGTCCACCAGACCCGCGCCCTCGGCGCCGGCATCGAGCAGCCTCGTCATCCAGGCGCGCTCCTCGGGCAGGAAGCCGCTGTTCTTCTGGTTGCCGCGCCAGTTCTTCAGGTCGATCTCCTTGTGCGCGATGTTGATGTCGCCGCAGAGGATGAACTCGCGCTCCTTCCTGAGCGCCAGCAGGTGCGGGAAGAAGCCCTTGAGGAAGCGGAACTTGGCGGCCTGGCGCTCTTCGCCCGACGACCCGCTCGGGAAGTAGCAGCTGATGATCGAGAGCTTGCGCCTCGGTGTATCGAAGCGCAGTTCCAGATAGCGTCCCTCCGCGTCGAACTCGGTGTCGCCCCAGCCGACCACGATGTCGCTGGGAATGTGCTTCGTGTAGACCGCGGTCCCCGAGTAGCCCTTTTTCTCGGCGAAATGGAAGTGCCCCTTGAGGCCCGCCATCTCCTCGAAGCGCCCTTCGATGTCGCTGGCCTGGACGCGGGTTTCCTGCATGCAAATACAATCCGGCGCCAGTTCGGCGACCCAGTCGGCGACGCCCTTGGTGGCCGCCGATCGCAGGCCGTTGAGATTGAGACTGGTCAGTTTGAACACGAGGACATTCCCTATGGCTGGAGAGATTGGAGAGGGCGGCGCGCTCGCACAGGAATTCGTGCAGTTCGCCCTGGAGTCGGGGGTGTTGCGCTTCGGCGAGTTCAAGACCAAGGCCGGTCGCATGAGCCCCTATTTCTTCAACGCGGGCCTGTTCGACGACGGCGCCAAGCTCGCGCGGCTCGCCGGATTCTATGCAGACCGCCTGATCGAAAGCGGCCTCGAATTCGACATGATCTTCGGCCCTGCCTACAAGGGCATCCCGCTCGGCGCCACGGTCGCCGCGGAGCTCGCGCGGCGCGGGCGCAACGTGCCCTTCGCCTACAACCGCAAGGAAGCCAAGGACCACGGCGAAGGCGGCACGCTGGTCGGCGCACCGCTCAAGGGTCGGGTGCTGATCGTCGACGACGTCATGTCGGCCGGCACCGCGGTGCGCGAATCGATCGCCGCCATTCGCGGCGCGGGCGCCACGCCGCACGCGGTCGCCATCGCGCTCGACCGCCAGGAAAAGGCCACCGAGAACGGCCGGGACGTGGACCACAGCGCCGTGCAATATGTCCGGAATCAGCTCGGCCTGCAGGTCGTGGCGATCGCGACGCTCGACGACTTGTTACAGTACCTGTCAGGCCGCGCCGACGAAGAGCTCGGCGCCTACCGTCAGGGAGTATTGGAGTACAGGGCGCGTTACGGAGCGCGCTGACTCCTTCGCCTGCCCGAAGGGATGGACGTTGGCGCGAACCCAAGCATTGATGGCATTCATGGCGCTCTCGCTGGCCGGCGGGGGAGCCGTGCAGGCGCAGCAGCAGGGCGGCGCCGCGCGCCCGGCGGGAGCCGGTGCCAGCATCTACAGCTGCGTCGATGCCAAGGGCCGCACCATCACGGCCGATCGCCCCGTCCCCGATTGCATCGACCGCGAGCAGCGCGAACTCAGTCCCAGCGGCACCACGCGCCGCAAGGTCGAACCCACCTACACCGCCCGTGAACTGGCCGAGCGCGAGGAGCGCGAGCGGCAGGCCCAGCAGCAGGCGGCACGGCAGATCGAGGAACGCCGGCGCGAACGCGCGCTGCTGGTCCGCTACCCCAACGCGGCCGCGCATGACCGCGAGCGCGCCGAGGCGCTGGTGCAGATCGACGCGGTGATCCAGGCGGCGCGCAAGCGCCTGGGCGAGCTCGCCGACGAACGCAAGCGGATCGACGACGAACTCGAGTTCTACAAGAGCGATCCGGCCAAGGCGCCTGGCTCGATCCGCCGCAAGGCCGAGGACAACACGCGCAGCGCCGAGGTGCAGAACCGTTTCATCGGCGAGCAGGAAGACGAGAAGAAGCGCGTCAACGCGCGCTTCGACGAGGAGCGCGCGCGCCTGAAGCCCCTGTGGGCCGCGAACGCGGCGGCACAGGCCTCGCAGGCGCGCTGAGCGCGCCGACGCTCACCCCAGCTTCGTCTTCAGCAGCGCATTGACCTGCGCCGGGTTGGCCTTGCCCTGGCTGGCCTTCATGACCTGACCGACCAGCGCGTTGAAGGCCTTGTCCTTGCCGGCGCGGTATTCGTCGATGTTCTTCTGGTTGTTGGCCAGCACGTCGTCGATGATTTTCTCGAGCGCGCCGGTGTCGCTCATCTGCTTGAGGCCCTTGGACTCGATCACGGCGTCGACATCCTGGCCCTCGCCGGTCCAGAGCGCGTCGAACACCTGGCGTGCGGCGTTGTTCGAGATGGTGCCGTCGCTGATGCGCGCGATCAGCTTCGCGAGCTGCGCCGGGCGCACCGGCGCCTCGTCGATCCCGATGTCCTGCAGGTTCAGCCGGCGCGCGATCTCGCCGGTGATCCAGTTGGCGGCGAGCTTGGGCGCGGCGCCGCCGCTCACCGCGTCGTCGAAGTAGCGCGCGAGCGCCGGGCTCTGCGTGAGCTGCGTGGCGTCGTATTCCGACAGGCCGTGCTGCTGCACGTAGCGTTCCGCCATGGCGCGCGGCAGTTCGGGCATCTCGCCACGCACGCGCTCGATCCACTCGGCCGCGATCGCCAGCGGCGGCAGGTCGGGGTCGGGGAAGTAGCGGTAGTCGGCGGCGTCTTCCTTGGTCCGCATCGCGCGCGTCTCGCCGGTGTCCGGGTCGAACAGCACGGTGGCCTGCTGGATCGCGCGGCCTTCTTCGAGCTCGTCGATCTGCCAGCGGATCTCGAAGTCGATCGCCTGCTGCATGAACTTGAAGCTGTTCAGGTTCTTGATCTCGCGCCGCGTGCCCAGCGGGTCGCCGGGCTTGCGCACCGACACGTTGGCGTCGCAGCGAAAGCTCCCTTCCTGCATGTTGCCGTCGCAGATGCCGATCCAGGTCACGATCTTGTGCAGCTCGCGCGCGTAGGCCACCGCCTCGGCCGTGGAGCGCATGTCCGGTTCGGTCACGATCTCCAGGAGCGGCGTGCCGGCGCGGTTCAGGTCGATGCCCGACTGGCCGATGAAGTCCTCGTGCAGCGACTTGCCCGCGTCTTCCTCGAGGTGCGCGCGCACCAGGCGCACGGTCTTCTTCTCGTCGCCGAGATAGAAGCTCACCGAGCCGCCCTGCACGACCGGGATCTCGAACTGGCTGATCTGGTAGCCCTTGGGCAGGTCGGGATAGAAGTAGTTCTTGCGCGCGAACACGCTGCGCGGCGCGATGTGCGAGCCGAGCGCCAGGCCGAGCTTGATCGCGCGCTCGACCGCGCCCTTGTTCATCACCGGCAACGTGCCGGGCAGCGCGAGATCGACCGCGCACGCCTGCGTGTTGGGCTCGGCGCCGAAGGCGGTCGAGGCGCGGCTGAAGATCTTCGAGGCGGTGGAGAGCTGCGCGTGCGTCTCGAAGCCGATCACGACTTCGTAGCCGCGCACGAGCAGGCTGGTGGATGCAGTGGTTGCCTTGGTCATGTCAGTAGCCTTCGGGCGCGCGCAGGTGCCAGTCGGTGGCCTGCTGGAAGCGGTGCGCGGCATTGAGCAGGCGCGCCTCGTCGCAGTAGTTGCCGATCAGCTGCAGGCCGACGGGCATGCCGCCGTCGAAGCCGGCCGGGAGGCTCATGCCGGGCAGGCCCGCGAGCGAGCCGGGGAGCGTGAAGATGTCCGCGAGGTAGTCGGCCACGGGGTCGCCGCCGTGCTCGCCGAGCTTCCAGGCGACCGTGGGCGCGGCCGGGCCGGCGATCACGTCGCATTGCCGGAAGGCCTGCTGGAAGTCGTCGGCGATCATGCGGCGCACCTTCTGCGCCTGCAGGTAGTAGGCGTCGTAGTAGCCGTGCGAGAGCACGTAGGTGCCGATCATGATGCGGCGCTTGACCTCGTCGCCGAAGCCTTCCTCGCGCGACTTGGCGTACATCTCCGCGAGGTCGCGGTAGTCCTTCGCGCGGTGGCCGAACTTGACGCCGTCGAAGCGGCTCAGGTTGCTCGACGCCTCGGCGGCGGCCAGCACGTAGTAGACGGGGATCGACAGCTCGGTGCGCGGCAGCGTGATCTCCACGCGGCGGGCGCCGAGCTTCTCGTATTCGGCCAGCGCCGCCTCGACCGCCGCGCGCACGCCGGGCGCGACGCCGTCGCCCAGGAACTCCTTGGGCACGCCGATGCGCAGGCCGTCGAGCGAGTCGGTCAAGCGGCGCGAGAAGTCCTCGGCGGGCGCGTCGAGCGAGGTCGAGTCGCGGTCCGGGTCCGGGCCGCACATCGAGGAAAGCAGCAGCGCGCAGTCTTCCGCCGAACGGGCCATCGGGCCGGCCTGGTCGAGGCTCGACGCGAAGGCGACCATGCCGTAGCGCGAGGCACGCCCGTAGGTCGGCTTGATGCCGGTCACGCCGCAGAACGATGCGGGCTGGCGGATCGAGCCGCCCGTGTCGGTGCCGGTCGCCGCCGGCGCGAGGCGCGCGGCCACCGCGGCGGCGCTGCCGCCCGAGGAACCGCCCGGGATGCGCGAGGCGTCCCACGGATTGCGCACCGGCACCGCGTGGTCGAAGCCGACCGCTGGCACGGCGACGTTCTCGTTGGCCGAGCCCATCGCGAACTCGTCGCAGCTGAGCTTGCCGAGCGTCACGGCGCCGGCCTCGGCCAGGCGCCGCACCACGGTGGCGTCGAACGGCGAGCGGTAGCCCGCCAGCATGCGCGAGCCGGCCGTGGTCGGCCAGCCGGCGGTCACGAAGATGTCCTTGTGCGCGATCGGCACGCCGGCCAGCGCTGCGGCGCTGCCGGCGGCGAGCTGCGCGTCGGCGGCCCGGGCCTGGGCGAGCGTCAGGTCTTCATCGACCGCGATGAAGGCGCCGATGTCCTTGTGCTGTCCGATGCGCTCGAGGTGATGCCGGGCCGCCTCGACGGCCGACACCTTGCGCTCGCGCAGCGCCCGGGCGAGCGCGGTCACGCCCATCTGGTGGAGGTCTGCGCTCATTCGATCACCTTCGGCACGAGGAACAGGCCGTTCTCGACGGCGGGCGCGCTGCGCTGGTTGGCCTCGCGGTTGTTCGGCTCGGTGACCACGTCCTCGGCCAGCCGCAGGACCACGTCCTGCACCGCGGCGACCGGGTGGGCGAGCGGCTCGACGCCGGTGGTGTCGACCGCGCGCATGCGTTCGACCAGATCGAAGAAGCCGTTGATCTGTCCGCGCATGCGTTCGCTCTCCTCGGGGGCCAGCTGGAGCCGGGCGAGCGACGCAATGCGCGCAATATCGGTGGAAGTGAGGGACATCGGAAAAAAGAGGCTGGACGGGCGTGGAAACGTGGGCCGTTGCACCCTGTAAAGGTGCTCCGAAACGCAGAGAGCGCAAGGGATTGAGTTATTATCCCGCCTTTGCCGCAACCCCCGCGAACGCGCCGGCATTTGCTGCAAAAGCGTTCAAACCATCCCTTCAAAACGACCCAGCAAGAGGGCGACGGTCTGCCGACGCGCATGCCGTGCTCCAGAGGAATTCCATAATGTTTGGAGCTTTCCGTCGGTACTTCTCGACCGACCTCGCGATCGACCTCGGCACTGCCAACACCCTGATCTTTGCCCGCAACAAGGGCATCGTCCTGGACGAACCGTCCGTGGTCGCCATCCGCCATGAGGGCGGCCCGCACGGCAAGAAGGTGATCCAGGCCGTCGGCCGCGAAGCCAAGGCCATGCTCGGCAAGGTGCCCGGCAACATCGAGGCCATCCGCCCGATGAAGGACGGCGTGATCGCCGACTTCGTGATCACCGAGCAGATGATCAAGCAGTTCATCAAGATGGTGCACCCGCGCTCGCTGCTCACGCCGAGCCCGCGCATCATCATCTGCGTGCCCTGCGGCTCGACCCAGGTCGAGCGCCGCGCGATCAAGGACGCGGCCGAGGCGGCCGGCGCCACTTCCGTCTACCTGATCGAGGAGCCCATGGCCGCCGCGATCGGCGCCGGCCTGCCGGTGTCGGAAGCCAGCGGCTCGATGGTGGTCGACATCGGCGGCGGCACCACCGAGGTGGGCGTGATCTCGCTCGGCGGCATGGTCTACAAGGGCAGCGTGCGCGTCGGCGGCGACCGCTTCGACGAAGCCATCATCAACTACATCCGCCGCAACTA
>JAGIBP010000020.1:0-7684 GCA_017744285.1 Variovorax sp. | reverse complement strand
GAGCATTGGCTCGGCGTTCCCTGGCTCCGAAGTCAAGGAAATGGAAGTCAAGGGCCGCAACCTCAGCGAAGGCGTGCCGCGCAGCTTCACCATCAGCAGCAACGAGGTGCTCGAGGCGCTGACCGACCCCCTCAACAACATCGTCTCCGCCGTCAAGAACGCGCTGGAGCAGACGCCGCCCGAGCTCGGCGCCGACATCGCCGAGCGCGGCATGATGCTCACCGGCGGCGGCGCGCTGCTGCGCGACCTCGACCGCCTGCTGGCCGAAGAAACCGGCCTGCCGGTCCTGGTGGCCGAAGACCCGCTGACCTGCGTGGTGCGCGGCTGCGGCATCGCGCTGGAGCGCATGGACCGGCTCGGCAGCATCTTCACGAGCGAGTGAGCCTGTTCTAATGCGCTGGATGCGCAAATGGCCGGCCCGCGTTTGCGCAGGCCGGCTTTTTTCAATTTAAAGTCCCTTCGCCATGCCGCTCGGCACGCTCGATCGCACCGCGCCGCCCCTGTTCAACCAGGGGCCTTCGGCGCTCAGCAAGCTGATCTTCTTCAGCGCGCTCGCGCTGTTCCTGATGGTGGCGGACGCGCGTTTCAACCTGGTCCAGCCGGTGCGCACGGCGGTCGGCGCGGTGCTCTACCCGATCCAGTGGCTGGCCCTGAAGCCGGTGCAGCTCGCGGTGGGCGGCGGCCGCTACCTCGAAGACCTGCAGACCGCGCAAGCCAACGAGGCCGAGGCGCGCAAGGCGCTGGCGCTGCAGTCCGAGCGCGCGAGCCAGGCCGACACCCTCGCGCAGGAGAACGCCCGCCTGCGCACCATGCTCGAACTGCGCCAGGTCACGCAGACGCCCGGCCGCGTGGCCGAGGTGCTCTACGACACGGCCGATCCGTACACCCGCAAGCTGGTGATCGACCAGGGGCTCACGCACGGCATCACGCCCGGTTCGCCGGTGATCGACGAGAACGGCGTGCTCGGCCAGGTCACGCAGGTGCAGCCTTTCACGAGCGAAATCACGCTGGTGATCGACCGCGACCTGTCCATCCCCGTGCAGAACACGCGCACCGGTGCGCGCAGCGTGGCGTTCGGCGACGCGAGCGCGCACGGCGGCGGGCTGGAGCTGCGCTTCATGGGCGCGAACTCGGACGTCCAGGAGGGCGACCTGCTGACCACCAGCGGCGTCGATGGCGTCTATCCGCCGGGGCTGCCGGTCGCGAAGGTCGATCGCATCGAACGCCGCGCCGACTCCGCTTTTGCCCGCATCCATTGCGTGCCGATGGGCCGCGTGAGTTCCGCGCGCTACGTGCTGGTGCTGGCGCCCACCGGCACGCCGCCGGTGCCCAAGCCCGCGCCCGTGGCGCCGGCGGCCAACCCGCCCGCCAAGAAGAAGGGCGACAAGGCCGACAAGGCCGGTGCGAAGGGCGAGAAGTCCGACAAGCCGGCCGACCCCAGGAAAGAGAAGCGCACGCCATGATCATGCGCCCCGGCCAGCAGCAGCTGCTGCTTCCCGTCAGTCCGCTCTTCATGTGGACGAGCCTGATCGTCGCCCTGTTGATCAACATGGTGCCGCTCGGCCGCCTCGCCTGGACGCCGGACCTGCTGGCGCTGGTGATCGTGTTCTGGAGCGTGCACCAGCCCGCGCGCATCGGCATCGGCGCCGCCTTCGTGTTCGGGCTGCTGATGGACGTGCACCAGGCCTCGATGCTGGGCCAGCATGCGCTGTCCTACACCACGCTGGGCTTCTTCGCGATCATGATCCACCGGCGGCTCTTGTGGTTCCCGGTGCTCTCGCAGGCGCTGCAGGTGCTGCCGCTGTTCGCGGTGTCGCACCTCATCGAACTGGCGATTCGCATGATCGGCGGCGGCGTGTTCCCGGGCTGGTCGCTGCTGATCGCGCCGCTGATCGAGGCGGCGCTCTGGCCGCTGGTGAGCGTGCTGCTGCTGGCGCCGCAGCGCCGGGCGCCGGAACCGGACGCGAATCGGCCGCTCTAGCGGTAGTTGCTTTCGCAATTCGCCCCGCTAAGCTGACTTGTTGCCATGACCGAGATCCGCAATGTCGCAGCCGACCTGTCGCGCTTCAGGCGCCGGGTGGTCGTGATCGGCCTGGTCGTGCTGACCGCGTTCGGCCTGCTCGGGGCGCGCCTCGGCTATCTCCAGGTGGTGCGGCACGAGGATCTCGCCGAGCAGGCGGAGAGCAACCGCACCGCGATCGTGCCGGTGGTGCCCAACCGCGGCCTGATCGTGGACCGCAACGGGATCGTGCTGGCGTCCAACTACTCCGCCTACACGCTGGAGATCACGCCGTCGAAGGCCGGCAACCTCGAGGAGACGATCGACGCCCTCTCCGAAGTGGTCGACGTCACCCCGCGCGACCGCCGGCGCTTCAAGCGGCTGCGCGAGGACTCGCGCAGCTTCGATTCGGTGCCGATCCGCACGCGCCTGTCCGACGAGGAAGTCGCGCGCTTCGCGGCGCAGCGCTACCGCTTCCCGGGCGTCGAGATCAAGGCGCGGCTGTTCCGCAACTATCCCAACGGCGAACTCGCGAGCCACGTGCTCGGCTACATCGGCCGCATCAACCAGGCCGAGAAGGCGGCCATGGAAGACTGGGAGGACGAGGACCTCGCCAACTACAAGGGCACCGAGTACATCGGCAAGCTCGGCATCGAGCAGAGCTACGAGAAGACCCTGCACGGACAGACCGGCGTCGAGCAGATGGAAACCTCCGCCGGCGGCCGCGCGGTGCGCCGGCTCGCGGCCCATCCGGCGACGCCGGGCAACACCGTGATGCTCTCGCTCGACATCAAGCTGCAGAAGCTGGTCGAGGACATGTACGGTGAGCGCCGCGGCGCGCTGGTGGCGATCGACCCCAAGACGGGCGAGATCCTGGCCTTCGTGAGCAAGCCCACCTTCGATCCGAATCTCTTCGTCGAGGGCATCGACACCGAGAGCTGGAAGGAGCTCAGCGAATCGATCGACAAGCCGCTGCTGAACCGCGCCCTGCGCGGCACCTATCCGCCCGGCTCGACCTACAAGCCCTTCATGGCGCTGGCCGCGCTGCAGACCGGCAAGCGCGCGCCGAACGTGGTGGTCAACGACCCGGGCTATTTCAACTTCGGCGGCCACCGCTTCGGCAGCCCCGAGGGCAACATCGGCGGCGTCGACATGCGGCGTTCGATCCAGCTGTCGAGCAACATCTACTACTACTCGCTGGCCAACGAGATGGGCGTGGACCTGATCCACGACTCGATGAAGCCGCTGGGCTTCGGCCAGATCACCGGCATCGACATCGGCGGCGAGGTGCGCGGCGTGCTGCCCAGCACCGAGTGGAAGCGCAACACCTACAAGCGCCCCGAGCAGAAGAAGTGGTTCGCCGGCGAGACCATCTCGCTGGGCATCGGCCAGGGCTACAACGCCTTCACGATGCTGCAGCTCGCGCATGCGACCTCGATCGTGGCCGACGGCGGCATGAAGCACAAGCCGCATCTGGCCCTCGCGGTGCGCGACACCGTGACCGGCAAGGTGACCCCGATCGAGCAGCCCGCGGCACAGAGTCTCGGGATTCCGCCCACGAACATCGGTGTGATCCGCGACGGCCTGGTGGCGGTGGTCAATGCCGGCACCGCGCGCTCGGTCTTTGCCGGGGCCGGCTACCAGGCCGCCGGCAAGACCGGGACGGCCCAGGCCGTCGGCATGGCGCAGAACACGAAGTACAACGCCAAGGCGCTCGAAGAACACCAGCGCGACCACGCGCTCTTCATGGCCTACGCGCCGGCCAACGATCCGAAGATCGCCGTGGCGCTCATCGTCGAGAACGCCGGCTGGGGCGCGGGCGCCGCCGCGCCGATCGCGCGCCGCGTGTTCGACTACTGGCTGATGAACCAATACCCGAGCGAAGCGGACATGGCCGCGATCCAGCAGGGCAAGGCGGCGGCGCCCATCGGCAAGCCGCGCGTCGCGAGCGAGGTCGCGTGGCCGGCGGCCGGCACGCCTGCGGCGGCGCCCTGAACGCCTCGCGCCGCGCTCAGCGCAGGAACGCGTCGTAGGCCGTCTTCAGGATCAGCGCGCTCACGACGACGATGAACATCTGGCGCACGAAGCCCGCGCCGTGGCGGATCGCGACCCGGGCGCCGATCACGCTCCCCGCGACATTGGCCACGGCCATCACCAGCCCGTAGCGCCACAGCACGTGGCCCTTGAGCCCGAGCAGCAGCAGGGCGCCGAGGTTGGTCATGACGTTGAGAAGCTTGGCCGACGCGGCGGCGTTGAGGAAGTCGTAGCCCAGCCAGCGCACGAACAGGAACACGAAGAAGCTGCCCGTGCCGGGCCCGAAGAAGCCGTCGTACACGCCGAGCGCAAAGCCGATCGCGGCCGTGGCGGCCAGCTCGGCACGTCCGTGGAAGCGCGGCGCATGGTGGCGGCCCATGTCCTTGCGCGCGAGGGTGTAGATCAGCAGCACGAGCAGGATGACCGGCAGCAGCTTGCGCAGGAAATCGCCCGGCACCGCCGTGACGGCCCATGCGCCGGCGAGCGACCCCGCGAACGCCAGCGCGCCGGCTGGCAACAGGGTGCGCCAGCGCAGGCCGACGCGGTAGTGGAACTGTGCGGTGGCGGCGGCCGTGCCCCAGATCGAGGCGCTCTTGTTGGTGCCCAGCAGGGTGGCCGGGGCGGTGCCCGGCATCACGCTGAACAGGGCCGGCACCAGGATCAGTCCGCCACCCCCCACGATCGAATCCACGAAGCCCGCCAGCAGCGAGGCGAGGGTCAGCACGACGATTTCCATGGCGGAGGATTCTCGCAGCCGAAAAAAAAAGCGCCGACCTGCGGCGCTTTGATCAAAAAAACAGCATCTCGTGCGGATGCCTTGTGTTCGTGTTCTGGTTCTTCGAAGGTTTGTCTCCTCGGTCCCCCGCGCAGCGGGCAGGCCCGTTTGCGAGTGGCTGGACTTTATGCCGTGCACCGCTGCAGTGCATCGGGGATTACCCGCCAATCACCGAGCCGCCCGACCGGGCGCCAAACCCCGGCGAACCTACTCAGCAGTGGCTTCGCGGACCCACGCGGCGGCCTTCTCGGCCATCATCAGCGTGGGGCTGTTGGTGTTTCCGCTCGTGATCGTCGGCATCGCGCCCGCGTCGACCACGCGCAGGCCGTGGATGCCGCGCACCCGCATGCGCGCGTCGAGCACCGCCATCGGATCGCCGTCGCGGCCCATCCTGGTGGTGCCGACCGGATGGAAGATCGTGGTGGCAATGTCGCCCGCAAGGCGCGCGAGTTCCTCGTCGGACTGGTACTGAACGCCCGGCTTCCATTCCTCGGGGCTGTACTTCGCGAGCGCGGGCTGCGACGCGATGCGCCGCGTGACGCGCAGCGACTCGGCCGCGACCCGGCGATCCTCGTCGGTACTCAGGTAGTTCGGCGCGATGGCGGGGGCGTCCTCGAAGCGCGGGCTCTTGATGCGCACCGTGCCGCGGCTCGTCGGGTTCAGGTTGCACACGCTCGCGGTGAAAGCCGGGAAGGTGTGCAGCGGTTCGCCGAAGGCGTCGAGCGACAGCGGCTGCACGTGGTATTCGAGGTTGGGCCATTCGCGGTCCGGCGAACTGCGCGTGAACGCGCCGAGCTGCGAGGGCGCCATGCTCATGGGGCCGGTGCGCCGCAGCATGTATTCGAGTCCGATCTTCGCCTTGCCATAAAGCGAGGAGGCCAGCACGTTGAGCGTGGGCGCATCCTTGATCTTGTAGACCGCTCGGATCTGCAGGTGGTCCTGCAGATTCGCGCCCACCCCCGGCGCATCGTGCACCACATCGATGCCGTGCTCGCGCAGCAGGTCGGCCGGTCCCACGCCCGACAGCTGCAGGATCTGCGGCGAGCCGATGCTGCCGGCGCAGAGGAGGGTCTCGCGCGTCGCATGGGCGATGACCATCTCGTGGCCGTCCCACACCTGCACGCCGGTGCAGCGGTGGCTGCCGTCGGTGCGCGTGTCGAAGATCAGGCGCGAAACCTGCGCGCCGGTCCAGAGCTCGAAGTTCGGCCGCCCGTAGCAGGTCGGCCGCAGGAAGGCCTTGGCGGTGTTCCATCGCCAGCCGTCCTTCTGGTTGACCTGGAAATAGCCCACGCCCTCGTTGCTGCCCCGGTTGAAGTCGGTGCTGTGCGGGATGCCCGCCTGCACCGCGGCTTCGGCGAAGGCGTCGAGGATGTCCCAGCGCAGGCGCTGCTTCTCGACGCGCCATTCGCCGCCGGCGCCGTGCAGCTCGTCGGCGCCGAGGTAGTAGTCCTCGTGCTTCTTGAAAGCGGGCAGCACGTTGTGCCAGCGCCATTCGTCGTCGCCGGTGAGATCGGCCCACTGCTCGTAGTCGCGCGATTGGCCGCGCATGTAGATCATGCCGTTGATGCTCGACGATCCGCCCAGCGCCTTGCCGCGTGGATAGCGCAGCGCGCGCCCGTTCAGGCCCGCGTCGGGCTCGGTGTTGTAGAGCCAGTCGGTGCGCGGGTTGCCGATGCAGTAGAGGTAGCCGACCGGGATGTGGATCCAGTGGTAGTCGTCGCGCCGGCCGGCCTCGATGAGCAGCACGCGCGACTGCTTGTCCGCGCTCAGGCGGTTGGCCATCAGCGCGCCGGCCGTGCCTGCGCCGATGACGATGTAGTCGAACGTGGTGTCGCTCATCACTTCGCCGTGGGCATGACGAACTCGGCGCCCTTGCCGATGCTCTCGGGCCAGCGCTGCATGATGGACTTCTGCTTGGTGTAGAAGCGCACGCCTTCCTCGCCGTAGGCGTGCATGTCGCCGAAGAGCGATTTCTTCCAGCCGCCGAAGCCGTGCCAGGCCATCGGCACCGGGATGGGCACGTTGATGCCCACCATGCCCACCTGCACGCGCCGCGAGAACTCGCGCGCCACGTTGCCGTCGCGCGTGAAGCACGAGACGCCGTTGCCGAACTCGTGGGCGTTGATCAACTCCACCGCTTCCTTGAGGTCGCGCACGCGCACGCACGAGAGCACCGGGCCGAAGATCTCTTCCTTGTAGATGCGCATCCGGGGCGTGACGTGGTCGAACAGCGTGCCGCCCATCCAGAACCCGCCGTCGCAGCCTTCGCCGGCGCGCTTCGCATCGAAGCCGCGCCCGTCGACCACCAGCGTCGCGCCTTCCTTCTCGCCCTCGGCGATGTAGCCGCTGATGCGCTCGTGCGCCGCGCGCGTGACGATCGGGCCCATCTCGGCATCGAGCTCGGTGCCGTTCTTCACCTTCAGCGTGCGCGCCCGCTCGGCCAGCGCCGGCATCAGCCGGTCGGCCACGTCGCCCACCAGCACCGCCACGCTGATCGCCATGCAGCGCTCGCCGGCCGAGCCGTAGCCCGAGCCGATCAGCGCATCGACCGTCTGCTCGATGTCGGCGTCGGGCATCACCACCATGTGGTTCTTCGCGCCGCCCAGCGCCTGCACGCGCTTGCCGTGGCGCGCGCCGGTCTCGTAGATGGTGTTGGCGATCGGCGTGGAGCCGACGAAGCTGATGGCCTTGACGTCCGGATGCTCCAGCAGCGCATCGACCGCCTCCTTGTCGCCCTGCACCACGTTGAACACGCCGTCGGGCAGGCCCGCCTCCTTGAGCAGCTCGGCCATGCGCAGCGACGGGCTCGGATCGATCGGGCTGGGCTTGAGCACGAAGGTGTTGCCCGCCGCGATGGCGACCGGGAACATCCACAT
>JAGIBP010000001.1 GCA_017744285.1 Variovorax sp. | reverse complement strand
TTCCGCGGCCACAAGGCCTACCTGTGCGGACCGCCGCCGATGACCGAGGCCTGCATCGCCACGCTGATGCAGGGCCGGCTCTTCGAGCGCGACATCTACACCGAGAAGTTCTTCACCGCGGCCGATGCCGCCTCGGCCGCGCCGCGCAGCCCGCTCTTCAAGGCGCTGTGATGAGCTCGATCCACTGCTTCTCCGTCGCGATCGGCAACACGCAGGAGCGCTATGCCTGCCGGCCCGACCAGACCCTGCTCGGCGGCATGGAGCAGCTCGGCCGCAAGGGCATCCCGGTGGGTTGCCGCGGCGGCGGCTGCGGCGTGTGCAAGGTCCGCATCGAATCGGGCGCGACGCGCTGCGAGCGCATGAGCCGCAGCCATGTCAGCGCCGACGAGGAAGCGCAGGGCTACGTGCTGGCCTGCCGCGCCTATCCGCAGAGCGACGTGGCGCTGCGCGCCGCCCCGCGCCTGGCCCGCTGCATCGAGCGCCACCAGGCGCGAACCCTTTCCCACCCCTGACTGAAACCACCAAGGAGACTCACCATGGCACTCACTGGCGTCCTTCGACCCGGACATGTTCAACTGCGCGTGCTCGACATGGAAGCGGCACTGAAGCACTACCGCGACGTGCTCGGCCTCATCGAGACGGCGCGCGACGCGCAGGGCCGCATCTACCTCAAGGCCTGGGACGAGCACGACCACCACAGCGTCGTGCTGCGCGAGGCCGACACCGCCGGCATGGACTTCATGGGCTTTCGCGTCGACTCGAACGCGACGCTCGACCAGCTCGCCGCCGACCTGCAGGCCAGCCCGCTGGCGACCGACACCGGCTGGGTCGAGGCCGGCGAGCATGTGCGCACCGGTCGGCGCTTCCGCTTCACGCTGCCCACCGGCCACGTCATGGAGCTTTACGCCGAGAAGGACAAGGTCGGCAACGGCATGCCCTACGAGAACCCCGAGATCTCGCCCGACGATCTCAAGGGCATGGCGCCCTCGCGCTTCGACCACTGCCTGCTCTACGGCGACGACCTCGACGGCACGGTGAAGGTCTTCACCGAGATCCTGGGCTTCGAGCTGGCCGAGAAGGTGGTCGCCGGCCCCGAGAAGATGCTGATCGCGGCCTTCCTGACCTGCTCGACCAAGCCGCACGACATCGCCTTCATCCGCCATCCGGAGAAGAACAAGTTCCATCACGCCTCGTTCCTGCTCGACAACTGGGGCGAGGTGCTGAAGGCGGCCGACATCATCACGAAGAAGCGCGTGTCGCTCGACATCGGCCCCACGCGCCACGGCATCACGCGCGGCGAGACGATCTACTTCTTCGACCCGAGCGGCAACCGCAACGAGGTCTTCTCGGGCGGCTACATCTACTACCCGGACAAGCCGCCGCTGGTGTGGACCGACGACGAGCTCGGGCGCGCGATCTTCTATCACGACCGCAAGCTCAACGAGAACTTCCTCTCCGTGCTGACCTGAGGAGGCGGCCGTGAAGCAGTACATGAACTTCATCGGCGGCGAGTTCGTCGCCACGGGCAAGACCTTCGAGAACCGCGCGCCGGTGGACAACCGCGTGCTCGGCCAGGTGCACGAGGCCGGCGCGGAGGAGGTGGATGCCGCGGTGCGCTCGGCGCGCGCCGCGCTCGGCGGCGAATGGGGCCGCATGACCGTCACGCGCCGCGTCGAGCTGCTGCACGCGGTGGCCGACGAGATCAACCGCCGCTTCGACGAGTTCCTCGCGGCCGAGATGGCCGACACCGGCAAGCCGCACGCGCTCGCCTCGCACGTGGACATCCCGCGCGGCGCGGCCAACTTCAAGGTGTTCGCCGACATCGTGAAGAACGTGCCGTCCGAGAGCTTCGAGATGGCGACGCCCGACGGCGGCCAGGCGCTCAACTACGCTGTGCGCTCGCCGCTGGGGGTGATCGGCGTGGTGTGCCCGTGGAACCTGCCGCTGCTGCTCATGACCTGGAAGGTCGGCCCCGCGCTCGCCTGCGGCAACACCGTGGTGGTCAAGCCGTCGGAAGAAACGCCCGCCACCGCCACGCTGCTCGGCGAGGTGATGAACGCGGTCGGCATCCCGCCGGGCGTCTACAACGTGGTGCACGGCTTCGGGCCGGGCTCGGCGGGCGAGTTCCTCACCCGCCATCCGGGCGTGGACGGCATCACCTTCACCGGCGAGACGCGCACGGGCGAAGCCATCATGGCCGCGGCGGCGAAGGGCGTGCGGCCGGTGTCGTTCGAGCTCGGCGGCAAGAACGCCGGCATCGTGTTCGCCGATGCCGACTTCGAGAAGGCCGTCGCCGGCATCACCCGCTCGGCGTTCGAGAACTGCGGCCAGGTGTGCCTGGGCACCGAACGCGTGTACGTGGAGCGGTCGATCTTCGATCGCTTCGTCGCGGCATTGAAGGCGAAGGCCGAGGCATTGAAGCCCGGACCGTCGGAGGAAACCGGCGTCGGCATCGGACCGCTGATTTCGCAGGAGCACCGGCAGAAGGTGCTGTCGTACTACGAGCGCGCGGTGCGCGACGGCGCGACGGTGGTCACCGGCGGGGGCGTGCCGGCGATGAAGGGCGCGCTAGCCGAGGGCCACTGGGTGCAGCCCACCATCTGGACCGGCCTGCCCGAGTCGGCCGCCGTGATCCGCGAGGAGATCTTCGGTCCCTGCTGCCACATCGCGCCCTTCGATACCGAGGAAGAGGCGATCGCACTCGCCAACGCGACCGACTACGGCCTGGCCACCACCGTGTGGACGCAGAACCTCGGGCGCGCGCACCGGGTGGCGAAGCAGGTGCAGGTGGGCATCTGCTGGATCAACAGCTGGTTCCTGCGCGACCTGCGCACCGCGTTCGGCGGGGCCAAGGCCTCCGGCATCGGGCGCGAGGGCGGGGTGCATTCGCTCGAGTTCTATACCGAGCTGCGCAACGTCTGCATCAAGCTCTGAAGGAAGAGCGATGAGCAATCCCGAGATCGCGCGCAACGTGCGCACGGGCGGCTTCGACACCAACGTGCACGACCTGGGCGAGGGGGCGCCCGTGCTCCTGATCCACGGTTCCGGGCCCGGCGTGAGCGCGTGGGCCAACTGGCGGCTGGTGATGCCCGAGCTGGCGAAGACGCGGCGCGTCGTCGCACCCGACATGGCAGGCTTCGGCTTCACCGAGCGCGTGCCCGGCGCGGCCTACACGATGGACGCGTGGGTGCAGCAGGCGCTCGACCTGCTCGATGCGCTGGACATCGAGCAGGCCGACCTCGTGGGCAACTCGTTCGGCGGCGCGCTGGCGCTGGCACTGGCGATCCGTGCGCCGCGCCGCGTGCGGCGCCTGGTGCTGATGGGCAGCGTGGGCGTGCCTTTCGCGATCACGCCCGGGCTCGATGCGGTGTGGGGCTACACGCCCTCGTTCGAGGCCATGCGCCGCGTGATGGATGTGTTCGCCTTCGATCGCGCGCTGGTGACCGACGAGCTGGCGCGACTGCGCTACGAGGCCAGCATCCGCCCCGGCTTCCAGGAATCGTTCGCCGCGATGTTCCCCGCGCCGCGCCAGCGCTGGGTGGACGCGATGGCGAGCCCCGAGGCGGCGATACGCGCTCTGCCGCACGAAACGTTGCTGATCCACGGCCGCGAAGACCAGGTGATCCCGCTCGACACCTCGCTCACGCTCGCGCGGTGGATCCCGCGCAGCCAGCTGCACGTGTTCGGCCAGTGCGGCCACTGGACGCAGATCGAGCACAGCGCCCGCTTCGCGCGGCTGGTGGGCGACTTCCTGGCCGAGCAATCCTGATTCAAACCCAACCCAAGGAACCGACATGGACCCGCAATTGATCCAGACGCTCGGCGACGAGCTCTACGCCGCGCTGCGCGAGCGGCAGGTCGTGGAGCCGCTCACGAGCCGCCACGAAGGCATCGGCATCGAGGACGCCTACCGCATTCAGCAGCGCATGATCGCGCGCCGCCTCGAAGCCGGCGAGCGCGTCGTCGGCAAGAAGGTCGGCGTGACCTCGCGCGCCGTGATGAACATGCTGGGCGTGTGGCAGCCCGACTTCGGCTACCTGCTCGACGGCATGGTGGTCAACGAGGGCGAATCGATCGACGCGCGCACGCTGATCCAGCCCAAGGCCGAGGGCGAGATCGCCTTCCTGCTCAAGCGCGACCTCATGGGGCCGGGGATCGGCGCCGCCGACGTGCTCGCGGCCACCGAGTGCGTGATGCCGTGCTTCGAGATCGTCGATTCGCGCATCCGCGACTGGAAGATCAGGATCGCCGACACCGTGGCCGACAACGCGTCCTGCGGCGTCTTCGTGCTGGGCGACAGCGCGGTCGATCCGCGCCGCGTCGATCTCGTCACCTGCGGCATGGTGCTCGAGAAGAACGGCGAGATCGTCGCCACCGGTGCCGGCGCGGCCGCGCTCGGTTCGCCGGTCAACGCCGTGGCCTGGCTCGCGAACACGCTCGGGGCTCTGGGCATCGGCCTGAAGGCCGGCGAAGTGGTTCTCTCGGGCGCGCTCGCCGCGATGTTCCCGGCCGCCGCGGGCGACAACTTCCGCGTCTCGATCGGCGGCCTCGGCGGCTGCTCGGTGCGCTTTCATTGATCAAGGACCGACCATGACCCAGAAGATCAAGTGCGCCCTGATCGGGCCCGGCAACATCGGTACCGACCTGCTCGCGAAGCTGCAGCGCAGCCCGCTGCTCGAACCTGTGTGGATGGTCGGCATCGACCCCGAATCCGACGGCCTGAAACGCGCCCGCGAGATGGGGCTGAAGACCACCGCCGAGGGCGTGGACGGCCTCGTGCCCCATGTGCAGGCCGACGGCATCCGCATCGCCTTCGATGCGACCAGCGCCTACGTGCATGCGGAGAACAGCGCCAGGCTCAACGCGCTCGGCGTGCTGATGATCGACCTGACGCCGGCGGCCATCGGGCCCTACTGCGTGCCGCCGGTCAACCTGCGCGAGCAGCTCGCGGGCCAGCGGCCGATGAACGTCAACATGGTCACCTGCGGCGGCCAGGCCACGATCCCGATGGTCGCGGCCGTCTCGCAGGTGCAGAAGGTGGCCTACGGCGAGATCGTCGCCACCGTGTCGAGCCGGTCGGTCGGGCCGGGCACGCGGCGCAACATCGACGAGTTCACGCGCACCACGGCCGGCGCGGTCGAGCGCGTGGGCGGTGCGGCCGAGGGCAAGGCGATCATCATCATCAACCCGGCCGAGCCGCCGCTGATCATGCGCGACACCGTGCATTGCCTGACCGAGAGCGAGCCGGACCAGGCGGCGATCACGGCCTCGGTGCACCGCATGATCGCGCAGGTGCGGCGCTACGTGCCGGGCTACCGGCTGGTCAACGGGCCGGTGTTCGACGGCCGGCGCGTGTCGATCTACCTCGAGGTCGAAGGCCTCGGCGACTACCTGCCCAAGTACGCGGGCAACCTCGACATCATGACCGCCGCCGCCGCGCGCACGGCCGAGATGTTCGCCGAATCGATGCTGGCCGCCGAGGCGCCGGCCGCCCCCCTCACCGCATAGGAGCACCGCCATGACACTCCAGGGAACACAGGTCCGCGTCCACGACATGACGCTGCGCGACGGCATGCACCCCAAGCGTCACCGCATGTCGCTCGAACAGATGATCGACATCGCGACCGGGCTCGACGCGGCGGGCGTGCCGCTCATCGAGGTCACGCACGGCGACGGGCTCGGGGGCAGCTCGGTCAACTACGGCTTTCCGGCGCACAGCGACGAGCAGTACCTGTGCGCCGTGGTCCCGCGCATGAAGCGGGCCGCGATCTCGGCGCTGCTGATCCCGGGCATCGGCACGGTGGACCACCTGCGCATGGCGCATGGCGTGGGCGTTCGCACGATCCGCATCGCCACGCACTGCACCGAGGCCGACGTGAGCGAGCAGCACATCACGATGGCGCGCAAGCTCGACCTGGACACGGTCGGCTTCCTGATGATGGCGCACATGGCCTCGCCGCAGAAGCTGGTCGAGCAGGCGCTGCTGATGGAGGGCTACGGCGCCAACTGCATCTACGTCACCGACTCGGCCGGCCACATGCTGCCCGCCGACGTGACGGCGCGCATCGCCGCGGTGCGCTCGGCGCTCAAGCCCGCGACGGAGCTGGGATTCCACGGCCATCACAACCTCGCGATGGGTGTCGCGAATTCGATCGCCGCGGTCGAGGCGGGCGCCAGCCGCATCGACGCGGCCGCCGCGGGGCTGGGCGCCGGCGCGGGCAACACGCCGCTCGAAGTCTTCGTCGCCGTGTGCGAGCGCATGGGCATCGCGACCGGCGTGGACGTGTTCGCGATCCAGGACGTGGCGGAGGACCGTGTGGTGCCGATCATGGACCAGCCGATCCGCGTCGACCGCGATTCGCTCACGCTCGGCTACGCAGGCGTGTATTCGAGTTTCCTGCTGTTCGCGCGCCGTGCCGAGCAGAAGTGGGGCGTGCCGGCGCGCGAAATCCTCGTCGAGCTCGGCCGCCGGGGCATGGTCGGCGGGCAGGAAGACATGATCGAGGACACGGCCATCACCCTGGCCCGCACGCGCGCCGCGCGGCAGGAGGTGCGCGCATGAAACTCGATGCACGCACCATCGCCGCGCTCGCCGAGCACCTCGAGACCTGCGAGCTGCAGGCGCGCGACACGCCCAAGATCACCGACGAGCATCCCGCGATGGACTGGGACGACGCCTACGCGATCCAGGACGCCATCCGCCGGCGCAAGACCGATCGCGGCCACCGCATCATCGGCCTGAAGGCCGGGCTCACCTCGCACGCGAAGATGAAGCAGATGGGCGTCGCCACGCCGGTCTTCGGCTTCCTGGCCGACAACTTCTCGCTGCCCGAAGGCGGCGAGTGCCGCGTGGGCGAACTGATCCATCCGAAGGTCGAGCCCGAGATCGCCTTCGTCACGCGCCGGGCGCTCCGGGGGCCGGGCTGCCACATCGGCGCGGTGCTCGCGGCCACCGACTTCGTGCTGCCGGGCATCGAGGTGATCGACAGCCGCTACCGCGATTTCAAGTTCGACCTGAAGAGCGTGGTGGCCGACAACACGTCGGCCGCGCGCTTCGTGGTGGGCGGCCGCGCGCGGCCGGCTTCGGAGGTGGACCTGCGCACCGTCGGCATCGTGCTCGAGAAGAACGGCGAACCCGTGGCCTTCGGCGCGGGCGCGGCGGTGCTCGGCCATCCGGCGGCCGCGATCGCGATGCTGGCCAACCATCTCGGCGCGCGCGGCCAAGAGATCCCGGCCGGCACGCTGATCCTCTCCGGCGGCATCACCGAGGCCGTGGCGGTGGCCGCGGGCGACGCCGTCACGCTGCGCGTGCAGGGCATGGGCAGCGTCGGCATCCGCTTCACCGGCTAGGGGGCGTGCGAAGAATTAGGGTTTACCCTATAATCGATCCATCGAACAGGAATCCCCATGACTGCCTTGATCTCCCTGGCCCTTCTGCTGGTGGTTGCCGCCAGCGGCGCGATGTACGCGGATGCGATGGAAGAACTCGCCGCGCACACGGCGCCGGCGCTGTCGAGGCTCTGAAGCGGCCGCCCGGCCGCCCTGTTCACCGGTTGTCTCCTCCATCCCTCTGGATGGCTTCGGGCCGTGCGCAGCGATGCGCGCGGCCTTTTTTCTGGGCGCGTCAGCCCTCAAGTCTGGCCGTGCGCTGCCGATAACCGGGGCGTGAAACTCAGCACCAAGCTTCCTCTGGCCTTCGCCGTCGGCGTCGCGCTCCTCCTGGCCTCTGCCCTCTACGGCATGCTGTCCCTGAACCAGGCCATCGACACCTACCGCACGACGGTGCAGGCACGGGCCGCTGACGAGCGCGCCGTCACGCAGATGCTGCTGGACTTCAAGGTCCAGGTGCAGGAGTGGAAGAACACCTTGCTGCGCGGCCAGGACCCGGCGCGGCTGTCGTCCTACTGGTCGGCCTTCGAGGAGAACGAGGCCAAGGTGAGCCGGGCCGCCGGCGCGCTGCAGTCCGCGCTGCCGCCAGGCGAGAGCCGGGCGCTGCTGGACCGGTTCGCCGCCGCGCACGCGGCAATGGGGCAGGGCTACCGCCGGGGCCTGGAGGCGTTCAAGGCGCACGGCTTCGACGCGGCCGCGGGCGACGCGGCCGTGGCGGGCGCCGACCGGGAGCCAGCGCGCCTGCTCGACGAAGTGGCGGGCCGTATCCAGGCCGAGGCCGCCGCCGTCGCGGCGCAGGCAGCCGCCGACGCGCGGCACGCGACCTGGCTGAGCCTGTCGCTGATGCTGGGCGTCTGCGCGGTGGGCGTGGTGGCGGGCGTGCTCTTCAGCCGAACGATCACGCGCCCGATCCACGAGGCGGTGCAGGTGGCGACCGTGGTCGCGGGCGGCGACCTCACGAGCCGGATCGAGGTGCGCTCGGGTGACGAGATCGGCCAGTTGATGCAGGCGCTGCGGACGATGAACGAAAGCCTGAGCCACGTGGTCGGCGACGTCCGCCGGGGCACCGACATGATCGCCAGCGCATCGGCCCAGGTCGCCGCGGGTTCGCAGGACCTGTCGTCGCGCACGGAGGTTCAGGCCAGCTCGCTGGAACAGACCGCCGCGTCGATGGAGGAGCTGACTTCCACGGTGCGGCAGAACGCCGACAACGCGCTGCAGGCCAACCAGCTGGCGGTGCAGGCGTCCGCGGTGGCGCTTCGCGGGGGCGATGTCGTGGGCCAGGTGGTCCGGACCATGGATTCGATCAGCGCTGCGTCCAGGCGCATCGTCGACATCATCGGCGTGATCGACGGGATCGCCTTCCAGACCAACATCCTGGCGCTGAACGCAGCCGTGGAAGCGGCGCGTGCGGGCGAGCAGGGGCGCGGCTTCTCTGTCGTGGCATCGGAAGTGCGGGGCCTCGCGCAGCGCTCGGCCACCGCGGCCAGGGAGATCAAGGGCCTGATCGAAGATTCCGTTGCGCGGATCGACAGCGGCAGCACGCTCGTCGGCGAAGCGGGCCGCACCATGGCGGAGATCGTGGACAGCGTACGGCGCGTGACGGACATCATGGGCGAGATCAGCGCGGCGACCCAGGAGCAGACGGCCGGCATCGACCAGATCAACCAGGCGGTGACGCAGATGGACGAGGTCACCCAGCAGAACGCCGCGCTGGTCGAGGAGGCGTCGGCGGCGGCGCAGTCGCTCCAGGCGCAGGCCAGGCACCTGGTGGGGGCGGTGAGCCTCTTCACGCTGGCGCCGTCCGGGCGCGGCCCGGCGGCCGCGGTGGCCTAGGGCGCGGGATCGCGAGCCGGGCGATCTGCGAAGATGCCGCCTCGACTGCACTCCATCCGCGATCCAGATCAATGAACGCCCAGACCGCTTCCAGCAGCTATCTCCTGCCCGTCGAGGACACCGCCTTTCTCCTGCGCGACGAAATGCGCGCGACGCGCTTCGCGCTCGAGCACGCGAAGGCCGACCTGCTGCTGCGCGACTGGGGCATTCGCTCCACCGTGATCGTGTTCGGCAGTGCGCGCGTGCGGTCCGCGGAGCAGCTCGCCCAGGAGCGCGAGCGCGCGACGAGCCAGGAAGAGCGCGAGCGGATCGAGCAGCGGGCCCGTCAGCTTCCGTGGTACGAGGCCGCTCGCGAGTTCGGCCGCATCGTGTCGGAGCGCGGCGGCGCGCTCGCGCCGCAGCATCGCTGGCGCGACAACGTCATCGCGACCGGCGGCGGGCCGGGCATCATGGAAGCGGCCAACCGCGGTGCGCAGGATGCGGGCGCGCCGAGCATCGGCTTCAACATCACGCTGCCGCACGAGCAGCTGCCCAATCCCTACACGACGCCGGAGCTCACCTTCCGGTTCCACTACTTCGCGATGCGCAAGATGCACCTCGCGATGCGCGCGAACGCGCTGGTGGTGTTCCCGGGCGGATTCGGAACGCTCGACGAGTTCTTCGAGATCCTGACGCTGCGCCAGACCGGGAAGTGCCCCCCGATCCCGATCGTGCTGTTCTGCAGGGACTACTGGACGAGGATCATCAACTTCGAGGCCCTGGTGGCCGAACACATGATCGCGCGGGCGGACCTGGAGCTGTTCGAGTTCGCGGATTCCGCCGAGGAATGCTGGGACGCCCTGGTGCGCAACGGCTTGCGCGCCAAGCGCGCCGAATAGGCAGCCCGCCGGGCGGCCATCAAGCCGCCGCGCGGGATAGGGCGACGCGTTCCTCGTCCGGCGCGAGCGGTTCCGCGGCCGTGCGCAGGTGCCGCAGCACCGTGGCGTTCGCCTCCGAGGCGTCGCGGGTGCGAGCGGCAAGGCGCCGGCGCAGTTCGGCATCCGGCGCCTGGCACGCCAGGATCTCGAAGCGCGCGCCGCATGCGCGTGCGAGCTCTCGCGCGGCATCGCGTTCGCTGCGGCGCAGGAAGGCCGCGTCGATGACCGCCGTGAACCCCGCGCCGAGCAGCGTGCGCGCGAGCGAGAAGAGGCGCTCGTAGGTGGCCGCCGTGGCCTGGCCCGAATAGATGTCCACGCCGCGCGCCTGCGAGCTTTCCAACGCGCCCAGGCCGAAGAGGCGCTTGCGTTCGACGTCGGAGCGCACGCGGATCGCGCCGTCGCGCTCCAGCAGCTTCTGCGACTGGAAGGTCTTGCCGGAGCCCGGCAGCCCGTGCGTGATGACGAGGCGCGGCGGCGCCGGGTTCGACCATGCGAGCGCAGCGCGCGCGTAGGCAGGCGCCGTGTCGCCGCGCGGGTCCCGCAGGTGCTCCGCCTGCGCGCGGACGAGCGCGCGGTAGGCGAGCGCAAAGCGCAGCACGCCCGCGCCCGCATGTTCGCCGGTGGCGTCGAGCCAGGCGTTGAGGAAGCGCCATGCGTAGTCCGGCCGGCCGCGCGCCGCGAAGTCCATCGCGGGGAAGGCCGCGTCCTCGGCCACGTCGATCCAGCGCAGCGCGGCGTCGAACTCGATCGCGTCGAAGGCCGCCGGCTGCCCATCCAGATCGACGATGTTGCCCAGGTGAAGGTCGCCGTGGCATTCGCGGACATGGCTGCCGCGGCGCCGCGCGGCCCGCACGGGCGCGAGCACCCGGGCGCCTTCGGCAAGCCAGCCGTGCAGGGCCTGGCGCTCGGCGGGCGACACCACTGCGCCCGCACCGTCGAGCGCGGCCAGCGCGCGATCGAGCGGCGTCAACGCGCCAGGCGGCGCACGGCGGCTGACGGGCGCTGCCGCGTGCGCGGCCGCCAGCATGGCCGCCAGCGCGTCCACGTCCTGCGGGGTCAGCGTGCCGGCGGCCAGCCGCTCGCTGTACAGGGCGCCGTCGGCGAAGCGCCGCATGCGCACGGCGTAATCGAGCACGGGGCCCGCGCCGTCGACGGCGGGCGCCGAGGCGTCGCCGGTGATCCGTGCGACGCCCAGGTACAGCGACGGCGCCGCGCGCCGGTTCACGCGCACTTCTTCGCGGCAGAAGTGCTGCCGCCGGCGCAGCGTGCGGTAGTCCAGGAATCCGAAGTCCGCCGGCTTCTTGAGCTTGTAGGCCAGGGCGGGCGCCAGCAGGATCCACGAGATGTGCGTCTCGATCACCTGCGCGCCCAGGCGCGGCGCCAACGCGTGCACCAGCGCAGCCTGCTTCGCCAACGGGTCGCTCGGATTCATGGGCCTCCTCGGAACGCAAGTGGAAGATGAGGTGCGCGAGACCCTCGCCGTCGTACGGCTCGCAATGTAGCCCCCAATCGCGATCCTCCCTAGGCGCTCCACGCAGCCGGATTGGGCGCGGCAGGCGCCTGCGGTGCGCCGGCCCGGACCCGGCGCACGGGCGGCTCCGCGGCCAGGCGCCGAATGGCGGTGGCACCCGAGGCCGGCTGGCAGTCGTGAGGCACCACGAGCACGTCGGTGCGCGCGCCGCGCAGCACGCGTCCGGCGCTGCTCCCGAGCAGGCGATCCGCCAGGAGCGAGGCCGGCCGGCTGCCGACGACGATCAGCTCGGCCTCCTCGATGGCATGCACGAGCCGCACCGGGTCCGGGCCGCCGAGGCCGAGGGCGATCTCGGCCACCCGGCGGGAAGCACTCGGGGCGTCGCTTGCCAGCCGCAGGCGGCGATAGGCTTCGCAGGCCTCGCGCCGCACCACGAGGACCGGCCGCCGGGCCTTGCGGATCAGCGCTTCGACGGGCTGCCCCATGAAGAAAGCGCGCAGGTTCCCGGCAGGGGCCGTGCCCCACAGCACGAGGTCGGCGTGCTGGGCTTCGCGGACCACGTCGTCGACGCGCAAGGCCATGCGGTGGGAGGAACGAACGCGAATGCCATGCCGCTGGCAAAGCTGCAAGGCATGGTGCGTCAGGCGGCAGATCGCATCCGGCGGCGGGGGCTCGCCGGGGCAGGCGATGGCGAGCAGCTTCAGCGCAGCGCCATGCGCCGCGCAGAGATACGCGGCGCGCGAGAGGGCATGGTCGCCCAGCGTGGAAAAGTCGGTGACGGCAAGGATCGAGTGAGGGTGCACGGAAGGCCCTTTCTGCGGGGCTGTTCCGGTTCGGATGGCCACCGCGACCGCGCGCGAGAGGGGCCCGGCGGTGGGTGGTTGCGCAAGAAGGGGAGAGAGCGGACCGCCGGGCTTAGGAATGTGCCTGCGTTGTCGGACGACGCGCCTGGCCTGCGACCCTGCGCGCGCGCGCCGCTGCTGCAAGAAGCAACACGGCCGACGCGACGTGGGTGCCGACGAGGTGGAGGGTCATGCGGACAGTGTAGGCCGGCGAAGGAGCCCGGCGCGCAATAGCCGCACGGCGCATGCCGGATTGCGGCCCGCCTTCACTGGAAGGTGACGCGATCGGCGATCAGCACGCCGTTCGCGACGCGGCTGCCTTCGACGCTCACGCGCACATGGGCGGCCAGGTTCGCGGCGCCGCCGTTGACGAACACCACGCCCGGGCCGCTGGCGTCGATCGGCTGACCCTTGATGCGGAAATCGGCGACCGAGTTGAAGGTCGAGATCTGGCCCGTCAGGCTGAACGAGGGCTGGCCGCCGGTGCCGGGCACGTTCTGGATCTTGAGCCGACTCGCCTGCAGCACGCCGCCGGAGATCACGCCGCCCACGGTGACCTTGACGCCGTTGCCCACCGAGGCGGCCGGTCCGCCCGAGACCTTGGCCGCCGACGCGTCGACCCGTACGCCGAGCACGCGCAGGGAGGCGGCGCCGTTGAAGTCCGTCACCACGCCCGCGAGCTGCAGCGCGACGCCGTCCGCCATCGGGGCCGGGTACCACCATTGCACCGCGCTCGCGACCAGCGCACCCGCGCCGATCGCATTCGCACGCACGCGCACCAGCGCGCCGTTGGCGAACGGCACGCCGCCGGCCGCGCCCGTCACCGTGGCCTGTGCGTAGTCGATCGCGGTGCCGCCGATGCTGAAGCGCTTCGCGGCGGTGTCGAGGTTCTGCACCACGCCGCTCAGGATCGGCGTGCCCGCGGCGTGCACCTCCACGCGCGTCGCGCGCAGGCTGCCGGGGGCGGCTGGAAGCCCCCAGACCTGCAGCGTCGCGCCGGTCGCGACATCGGCGATGCCGTGCGAATCGGCCCAGACCGTGGCGTCGTCCGTGGTCACCGTGGTGCCGAGGATCGCGAAGCTGCCCTGCCGGACATCGACCGAGCTCACCGGCCCGCGCAGGTCGATGGCCGACTCCACGCGCTGGGCGACGCCGCTCGTGAGGTCGGTGTCGAAGCCGCCGATGACCTTGGCCGTCATGCCCAGCTGCAGGCCTGGCACATCCTCGAGCGCCACCGCGGCAGCGTCGGTGTTGTAGCGAACGCCATTGACCAGGATGCTGCCGGCGCCGTCGACCGACCCGATGCCCGCGTCCGCCGTGCTCACGCCGGTGCCGCCCGAGCCCACGCCCGAGCCGTCGTCGCCGCCGGCAACGGAGGTGCCGCCCCCGGTCGCGCCCCCGGCCGGACCGGCGGAGGACCCCGACTCGCCCGGGCTGCTGCCACCGCCGGATGCGGTGGTCGAATTCCGCGCAAGCAGGTACTGCTCAGTCGCCGGACTGGGCGATCCGCCCGCGCCCACGGTACCCGCACCCGCGCCCGCGGCGCCTGCCGCGACCGGGACGCCGCCTCCTCCGCCTCCGCCGCCGCAAGAGGCCAGCAGGGCGAGGATGAATGCCAGGACAACGCCGCGCAGATCGATCTTCATCATGGTCGTGTGGTCGGCAGTTCTGACACGTTCTGGTCGGCTTGTGAAGTCGAATCGATGCCTTTTTCGTAGTAGGCATAGATGCCGATGCGCATGCGGCCCGCTGCAGAGTCGGGTGCCGCGGTGAAGGCCTTCGTGAGTTCGTGCGTGAGCTCGTGGTTCAGCGCGTTCCATCGCGCACGCGTCAGCTGGTGGATGCGCTCGCAGTCTTCGGCCGAGATGCCCTTGGCGAAGACGGCGCGTTCCAGGAAGGGCGGCTGGCCCCCGATGGTGTTGGACACCGCGGCCAGCAGGTGGTCCCGCGCGTTATCGCCAAGGAACGCGAGCATGCCGCGCTGGTCCTGGGCCGGAACGAAGCCATCCACGTTGAGTTCGACGGTGCCGTCGTGCTCGGTCGCCATGCCCAGCCGCTGCAGTTCGTCGAGCACCGCGCGGTGATGCACGTTGCCTCGCGTGGCCTCGTGCGCCACGGATTCGAAAGAAGGCTGGCCGCTCTCGGCGACGATCGGCAGCCTGCGGCGCGCCGGATCGTCGGTGCAGATGCGCAGCCACAGGGTCAGCGTCTTCGCGGGCGCCGACATTTCGGACTGGGGAAGCCGTTCGACCGCATCGCGCACGAGCAGGGTCACCGCCTTGCGATTGAGTCCCGTGGTCACCGACAGCTGGCTGATGTTGGCTTCGACGCCCTGTTCGCGCCAGGTGCGGCGCGCTTCCTCGACGAGCAGGCGGCGCAGCAGCAGGTCGAGTTGCACGTGCTTGACGCCCATGTGCAGCGCGAGCCGGACCAGCGGCCGCAGCACGCGCGCGCAGGCCGCGAGCACGCCGTCGAGCTGGCCTTCGGCCAGCCGCGCGAGCTTCGCGGCAGGCGGCGCCTTCGCGCGCCTGCGAGCGCCAGCGGATCCGCTCTTTGGCTTAGCCATGCATCACACCAGGTTCGTCACGATGTTCGCCATATTGCAACATCATGTTCATCTGCGCTTGAGGCGCGCACGCGAAGTCGAGTTCCCGTCCGACAGGCATGCCTCGGGAGTCGCTGGAGAACGCCCTGCATGGGATTTTTTCACACCAGACCCACGAGCGAGGAGCTGCGGCCATGACATCGTTCACCCCACTCATCCATGGCGCTGGCGAAGGGACCGCCCCGGTCGCCTTCGGGGGCGTCTTCGACCTGATGCGCTCGCCGAACCGCGCCGCGCAGAGGGCGGAGATCTGCGAGGCGTGCCGGACCCTGAATCGCCGCGGGGCGTGCTATTGCAAGGCCTGCATGCACAAGCTGCCCGCCTACTACGTCTCCGAGAATCCGAGGACGCCGCTCGTGCTCCGGCGCCGGCACGAGCGCGAGGACAGCCGCTCCGGCGCCTGGGACCTTGCCGCCGTGTGGGTCGTGCTGAGTTCGCTGGTGCTGATGACGGCCTTCATCCCGATCGGATGATGGCGCGCAGTCAGTGATCCATCGCCGGCGCGCGGCGACCGGCCGGGCCGCCTGACAGGCGCGCGCGATGCCGCGCACGCAGCAGCGCGGTGGCGCACCAGAGGGCCGCCAGGTTGATGCCGAGGCCGATGCAGACCACCAGCGCGGCCCGGTCGGCAAAGCCGCCGCTCAGGTCGAGCAGCAGCATCGCCAGCGACCAGGGCAGGGCGCAGAGGATGGCCGCGACAAGAAGCACATCGTGCTCGCGCGGCCGCAGCGCCGCCGCGGCGAGCGCCAGCGCGATCAACGTGGCGATGCCGGGAAGCCACCAGGCGTGGCGGTACCAGAGGGGTTCGCGGTTCGGCTGCGAGGACATGACGAAATTCTGCGACGGACCTGCCGAAGGCGCGCGAGCAATTTCGCACGAAGGGACATGCGTGCCGGTGGCTTGTCGCGCAGCGCTCACACCCGGATGGCGTTGGCGCGCGTCAGCGAGCGGAGATGACGGTGGCCGTGCTGTCCGTCGGCCCTGCAGGCACCGCGGAATTAGCGCTCATGGACGCCGCAGCCTCCGCCAGGCGCAGTTCGCCCTTGGCCGCTTCGCCGTCGATCACGCCCGCCGCGCAGGCCAGGGTCACCGCCCCGGCCAGAATGAAGTTCCATGTCGTGCTCATAACTGCCTCCGTGTGCAGAGGAGTTTGGGGCAGATGGCGGGGGCAAAACCGGCGCTGTTGGAACAGGAGTGTTCGATCTGCGGAAACAATGGCCTGCCGGATGGCCATCAGGCGCCTGGCCGACGCACCCCTTCGTGCGTTGAGGCGGGCGCAAGGGCTCAAGCCGGCCGGCCGCTGCCCGACAAGGTCTCGCCTCGGACGTCGGCCACCATCTGGGCCAGGCGGGGCGGGTCGGTCACGACCAGCACCGGGCCTTCCTTGCGCAACAGGCCCGATCGCGTCAAGGCATTGAGCTCGCGGGTCACCTGTTCCCGCGTGGTGCTGATCTGGCTGGCGAGGTCGGCGTGGCGAGGCGCCGGAATCCTGACCTCCGCTTCCTTCGCGCCATCGTCGGCGCAGGCGTTGGCCAGCCGCAGCAATTCGGCGTGCAATCGATTCTGGACGCCGAAGGTGCTCAACTCGATCACCCGTTCCGACAGCTGCCGCACCAGCCTCGCCAGCCGCTGCATCAGGCGCCGCGCGACCATCGGCTCTTCCACGAGCAAGGCCAGGAAAGCCGCCTGGTCGAGGACCGCGATCACGCAGCCCGACATGGTCACGACGTCCGCCGAGCGCGGCCCGTCGTCGAGCGCCGAGAGATCGCCGACGATCTCCCCCGGCATGACATCCCTGAACGTGACCTGACGGCCCTGCGCGCCATAGATCGTGACGCGCACGCGGCCATCCACGATCAGGAACACATCGGCATGACGCTGCTGCCGCAGCAGGATGGGTTGGCCGGCGGCGACGCTGCGCCATTGGCAGCGCCTTGCCAGCGCGTCGAGCTTCTCAGCCGTCAACTCCTGAAAGAGTTCGAAGCGGCGCAGCGCCAGGCCGGAAGGATGCGCATTCATACGGCGGCAATTATGCTCACGCGTCGATGACCTCGTTGCTCAAGCGCATGGCTGCGCCTCTCTCTCGCCGTGGCTTGCGCTGGGCCAGCGGACTGGTGCTCATGGCCTACGTGACGATGCACCTGCTCAACCACGCGCTGGGCCTCGTGTCGCTCGACGCGGCGGAGAGCGCGCTGCGCTGGGCCTCCGCGCTCTGGCATTCGTGGCCGGGGACGGTCGCGCTGTATGGCGCGGCCATGGTTCATGCCGCCCTGGCCTTCGCCGCGCTCTGGGAGCGCCGCACGTGGCGCATGCCGGCGCCGCAGGCGCTCCGGATCGCCCTGGGCATGGCGTTGCCCCTGCTGCTGGCCTCTCACCTCGCGGCCATGCGCGGACCCTACACGCTGGATGGGTTCCAAGCGACCTACGCACAGATCCTGACGAGCCTCTGGGGCGCCGATGGCGGCTGGCACGTGGTGGTCATGGCGATGGCCTGGACCCACGGCTGCATGGGGCTGCATTTCGCACTGCGCCAGCGCGCGACCTGGCATCGTGCGCAGCCTCTCTTGCTCACGGCGGCCGTCGTCGTTCCGCTCGTCGCGGCGCTGGGGTTCCTGTCGATGGGTCGCGAAGCGCAAGTGCGGCGGCCCGAGGTCCGGCTGCCCCCTTCGGACATCTCGGCGCGGCTCAGGACCGCGGTGGACGCGGGACGCACTGGCTACGCGCTGGGCCTGGCGGCCCTGGGCATCGCGCTCGTGTGGAGGACGCGGGCGGAGCGCGCCAGGGGACGGACGATCACGCTCACCTATCCCGACCGGACGGCGCGCGTTCCGCTGGGCTGGAGCGTGCTGGAAGCCAGCCGCCGGCACGGCATTGCGCACCTGTCCGTCTGCGGCGGCCGGGCGCGCTGCTCGACCTGCCGCGTTCGCGTGTCGGGCCCCGCGGCCCATTGCCCCGCGCCGGGGCCGGACGAGCAGCGCACGCTCGCTCGCGTGCATGCCGATCCCGACATCCGACTGGCCTGCCAGCTGCGGCCGCTCGGCGACCTGGCCGTCACGCCGGTGATGACGGCGCGGGCCACGAGCCTCGACAGGCTGAGCAACGAGCGGGAAGTGGCCGTGTTGTTCATCGACCTGCGCCGCTGGTCCGGCTTGTCCGAGAAGCAATGGCCGTTCGACCTGGTGTACGTCCTGGACCACTACTTCGCGCTCGTCGGCGACGCGGTGCACGAAGCGGGCGGCGTCGCCAACCAGTACATCGGCGACAGCGTGATGGCGCTCTTCGGCCTCGACCACGACCTGCAGGCCGCGTGCCGCGGCGCCGTCCGCGCGGCCACGCTCATCGACGAACGCATGCGCGCATGGAGCGCCGAATTCGAACTGGAATTCGGGCAAGCGCTGGGCTTCGGGATCGGCATTCACGCCGGCAGCGCCGCCGTCGCCGAAGTGGGGCACCGCGACGTGCGCTCCTTCACCGCGGTGGGCGAGGTCGTGAACACGGCCAGCCGGCTGCAGGACCAGACCAAGGTGCATGGCGCGGCCCTCGTGATCTCCGCGTTCGCGGCCCGGCAGGCGGGCATTGCCGAATCGGCGTTGTCTGTGCAGCGCATCGAGGTGCGGGGACGGCGAGAGCCCCTGGACGTCCTGATGCTCGATTCGCCGAGCCTCTCGCGGCTCGGCGGCAGCTCACGGTAAGGCCCGGACTACAGCGACAACGGAAGCGCCAGGTGCCGCTCGTACATCATGGCGCGGTGCGCCAGCAACCGCTCGTCCAGCGCCTCGTCGCTGCGGGGGCCGCGCAGCTCGAAGGCCTCGCGCGTGCGGGGGTCCATCGGGCACACGCTTTCGGGCAAGGGCCGCAGCAAGGCCATGAACGCCGCGCTGTAGATGTCGGCCGCGGTGACGCTGTCGCCCACGAGGTAGTCGCTGCCTGCCGCACGCTGGGCCTCCAGCCGCTTCGACAGCGTCGTGAGGAGCTGCGCCACGCGGGCATCCGCATCGGCGCCGGCTTCGGGCGTGTATCCGTACTTCTTTGCCAGGTAGGCGGACACCTCGGGCGTGAAGCCGCCGTGGCCTTGCAGGCCCGCGTGGATCATGTGAAGCCGGCGCGTCCAGCCCAGTCCGTGCTGGCCGCAGAGGTCGCGACCGATCTGCATCACGGCGTCGCGCTGCTCGGCATCCTGCGGCAGCAGCGCCGGGGTGGGCGCCAGCCGTTCCGCAAGCTCGAGAATGTCGGCCCACCCGGAGCGAGGGGGCTCGTCGTCGTAGATGGCGACCGGCGCACTGCGCTCGCCCGCCCATTCCTTCAGGAGCTTGCTGTCATACGACAGCCGCACCGCCGCCCAGGGGATGCGCTTCACCCGGAAGATGCCCTTGGCCGATTCCGACCAGGGACTGGGCACGTTGCCGACGACCACCATGCGCAGGCCGGGTCGCGAGACTGCTTCTTCAACGCCGATGTAAGTGATGTCCATGCGAAATGCTAGCGCATGCGCACGGCACCACGACCGAGCCCTCAAGCCAGCTTGAAGGGCAACTCCCGCACCGGCTTTCCCGTGAGCGCCGCCAGCGCATTCGCGAACGCGGGCGCCAGCGGCGGCACGCCCGGCTCGCCCATGCCGGTGGGCGCGTCGGCGCTGGGCACGAGGTGGACGGCGATCTGCGGTGTGTCGGTCATCCGCGGCACCACGAAGTCGCCGAAGTTGCTCTGCTGCACCACGCCGTCCTTCAAAGTGATCGCGGCGCCGGGCAGGCACATCGACAGGCCCATCACCGCGCCACCTTGCACTTGCGCTTCCACGCTCTTCGGGTTCACCGCCAGATTGCAATGCACGCCCGCCGTCACCCTGTGCAGGACGGGCGTGCCGTCCTTGACCGACGCTTCGACCACGTACGCCACCACCGAGTTGAACGACTCGTGCACGGCCACGCCCCAGGCACGGCCCGCATCGAGCTTCTTCTTGCCATAACCCGATTGGTCGACCGCGAGTTGCAGCGCCGCCTTGTGGCGAGGATGCTGGTCGCCGATGAGCTTCATCCGATAGGCGACCGGGTCCTGGCCGGTGGCGCGGGCGATCTCGTCGAGCAGCGTTTCCATGACGAACGCGGTGTGGGTGGAGCCCACGCTGCGCCACCAGAGCACCGGCACGTTGAGCTTCGGGTGATGCACCGTGAGCCGCATCGGCAGGTCGTAGGGCTCCTTCATGCCTTCGACGGCGGTGGCGTCGATGCCGTCCTTGACCATCATCGGCTCGAACATGCTGCCCATCAGCAGCGACTGGCCCACGATGACGTGATCCCAGCCGACGATCTTGCCCTCTGCGTCGAAGCCGATCCTCGCGGTGTGAAGATGCATCGGCCGGTAGTAGCCGCCCCGGATATCGTCCTCGCGGCTCCACAGCGTGCGGATCGGCGCGGTGATGCCCGCCGCCTGCGCGGCCTTGACGACGCTGGCGGCCTCGGCCACGAAGTCGCTGGTGAGCAGGCCGCGGCGACCGAAGCCGCCGCCTGCCATCTGCACGTGCACCTTGACGTTCTCCGGCGGCACGCCCAGCACCTTGGCGGCCGCCAGCCCGTCGATGCCGGGCATCTGCGTGCCGGTCCACACGTCCGCCTTGCCTTGCGACAGGCTGACCGTGCAGTTGAGCGGCTCCATCGGCGCGTGCGCCAGATAGGGAAACACGAACTCGGCTTCGATCTTGTGCGGGGCTTCGCCGAGCTTGGAGACATCCGCGTCGTACTTGCGCGGACCCGGCTTCGCCGCGAGCTCGCGGTAGTGCGCGAGCTGCTTCTCGCTGTCGACCTTCTCGACGCCGCTCGTGTCCCATTCGAGCTTGAGCGCATCGCGGCCCTGCTTGGCGGCCCAGTAGCCGTCGGCGACCACGGCCACGCCTTCGGCGCCGCGATCCAGCGCCACGCGCACCACCGCCTTGACGCCCTTGATGGCTTTCGCGCCGCTGTCGTCCATCGACTTGAGCCTGGCGCCGAAGACCGGCGGATGCGACACCACGGCGGTCAGCATGCCCGGCAGTCGCATGTCGATGCCATAGCCCTGGTGGCCGCTGGACTTGGCCTGCGCGTCGAGCCGGCCGGTGGGCTTGCCGATCAGGCGGAAGTCCTTCGGGTCCTTGAGCTTGGCCGTTTCCGGCACCGGCAGTTTCATCGCCGCTTCGGCCAGTGCGCCGTAGCCGAGCTGCTTGCCGCCGGGGCCGATGACGACGCCATTGCGCGTCTGCAGGGTGGCGGGATCCACCTTCCACTGTGCCGCCGCCGCGCTCACCAGCATGGCGCGGGTGCGGGCACCGAGTTCGCGGTACTGCGTGTACGAGTTCTTGATGGAACCCGAACCGCCCGTGATGTGCATGCCGAAGACCGGGTCGACATACGCCGGGTCGTTGGTGCCATGGACGCTTCGGACCTTGGACCAATCGGCGTCGAGTTCTTCGGCCAGGATCATCGGCAGGCCAGTCTGCACGCCCTGGCCGAAGTCGAGCCGGTTGATGGTGATGGTGGTCGTGCCGTCGCGCTCGATGCGCACGAAGGCCGCCGGCTGCTGCAGCGGCTTCAGCCCGGCCGGCCTGGCGCCCGCCGCGCCCGCCTCCTGTGCGTGCGCGACCATCGGGAATACGCCGAGGGCGAAGCCGCTCGCCGCCGCGAGCTTGAGGAAGCTGCGGCGCGGAAGGCCCTCGGGTTCGACGGCGTCGCGCTGGCGCGCGATGAGTGCGCGCAGGTTGGGGGGCAGTTCGAAATTGGCTTGATCGAAGTTCATGGTGACGACCTCCTGTTCAAGCCAGCGCCTTGGCGGCGTCGGCGACGGCGGCGCGGATGCGCGCATAGGTGCCGCAGCGGCAGATGTTGCCGGCCATGGCCGAGTCGATCTCCGCGTCGCTGGGCAGCTTTCCGGGCGAGACCGTCTTCAGGAAGGCGGTGGCCGACATGATCTGGCCGCTCTGGCAGTAGCCGCACTGCGCCACGTCATGCCTGACCCACGCATCGCGCACCGCCTTGCCGACCTTGTCGCTGCCATCGGTGACCGCCTCGATGGTGGTGATCTTCTGGCCCGCCGCGGCGGAGATGGGCGTCACGCACGAGCGGATCGCCTGTCCGTTGAGGTGCACGGTGCAGGCGCCGCACAGCGCCGCGCCGCAGCCGAACTTGGTTCCGGTCATGCCCAGGGTGTCGCGCAGGGCCCAGAGGATCGGCGTGGACGGGTCGGCGTCGACCTGCCGGTCCTTGCCGTTGATGTGGAGGGTGGTCATGGTGGAGCCTTTTCTTTTTTGGGTGAATATTGGTTCGGTCAAACGATAGACCTGTGCGCTGCCGAGGTCAAGCGGCTCAGGCCTTGATGCCGTCCCAGCAGAGCCCGAAGGCGATTGCCAGGTTCTTGTGGGTGCGGGCCAGCGCGCCGGAGCGCAGGAGATTGGCGGTTTCGCGCACGGAGCCGCCGAAGCTGTGGGTCAGCAGCACCGTGGGCACATCCTTCAGGATCTGCTGGGCCTTGGCCGACTCGATCAGGTCGATCCAGTCCTTGATCAGCCGCTCGGAAAGATGGCGGCTCTCCTCGCTGAACCAGGGCGAGTTGTAGTACTGCTCCAGGAAGACCACCTGCGCGTAGTGCGTGAGGCGGTGCTCCAGCCAGTTCATCCACATGCGCTGGAAGCGGCTGCGAAATGGCGCTTTGGGGTCGTCGCCGTGCATGAGGCTGGCGGCGGTGGTGGTCTTGGCCTGCCCGTAGAGCGCGACCATCAACTCTTCCTTGGACTTGAAGTAGACGTACAGCGTGCCCGTGGCCAGGCCCGCCTCGCGCGCGATGGCGGCCATGGTCAGGCCGCTCAGGCCGGTCTGCTCCACCAGCGTGAACGTGGCCTCGGCGATGGCCCGGAGCTTGTCGTCGTCCTTGGGTTTCACGGGCGGGATCTTAGCGCCTTTCGTGTTTTAGGCGAACAAACATTCGCTCAAGAGGGGAGGGGGCGTCGAGGTGTTTCGCCGCGCGCACCGGAGCGGTCGCCGGGTGCTGCGCGATCTACCAGGTGTATTTGGCGCCGATGCGTCCGGTGACGTTCTTGTAGCCCTGGCTGCCCCATTGGTAGCCCAGGTTGGCCCAGCCGGTCCAGCCCTTGTCCAACTGAGCGTTCACGCCCGCCTTCACTTCGTAGCGATTGCTGGGGTAGAGATCGCCCAGCTGCAGCTGGTTGAAGCGCATGTCGTTGTCCACGTTGTCGTGCCACCAGTTGAGCGTGAGGTAGGGCTGCGTGCGCCGTCCGTTGTCGCTCACCCAGGTGCGGTGCAGCCGCACGCCCAGCCGCGAGATCCAGCCGCTGCCCTGGCTGCCGCTCAACGTCGTGCCATTGGGTTCGGCGATGTCGTCCTCGCTGTAGTGCAGGTAGACGAGCTGCGCCTGCGGCTCCACGATCCAGTCGCTGTCCTGGCGCACGCGCATGGCGTAGCCGGTTTCGCCTGACAGGGTGAGCGCCCTGGCGTCGTACTTCACCTCGGGCAGGTCGTCGCCGTCCACCTTGTTCCTGAACCAGCCGTAGGTGCCCCACAGGTCGGCGTACCAGCCGAGCTTTTGCGGGTCCGCGTCGTTCTGATACCAGGTGCCGTAGGCGCCCACGCTCCAGCCCTCGGCGGTGCCCCTGGCTTGATGGGGGTTGCCCAGCGCGCTGCCGTCGCTGGTGGCGCTTCCATAGCCCAGCATCAGGCCCAGGTGCAGGCGGTCGCCCGGGCTCTCGCCCTTGTCCTTGAAGACCGGCCCGCTGGCCACGTCGCCGCCGCCCTGGATGAGCCAGCTGCGCGTGTCCACGTCGAAGTTGCCGTCGCGACTGCCGGTGCTGCCGTCCTTGCCGACAACGCGCAGCCAGCCGGAGCGGCGCTTGTCGGCCGGCTCGTCGAACTGCTGCGTCTCCATCCATTGCGGCTCGCCCTGGCGGTCGTGCAGGCTGTGCACGAACATGCCGGCGGCCTGGCGCTGGTTGGACAGATACGCGCCCACTTCGGGGCGGTACAGCGGCTGCGGCGCGGGCGGTGTCGGTGAAGGCGGCGTCGGTGAAGGCGGGTCCGGGATGGGGGGAGGCGGCGGGTCCGGCTGTTCGGATCGCAGGTACCAGGCCTGCGCATTGCTGCCATCGGTGCTGCCGCGGTAGAGCCGGTATTCGTATGCACCCGCCACTGCGCGCCCGGAGAGGACGAAGGCCCCCGCGGCGGTCGTGCCGCCATGGACCGCATCCACCACTTGAATGCCGTTGCCGACGGTGACGGCACCCGGGCCGCCGGCATTGGCAATGCTCAGCAGCGACGTCCCGCCCGCGGAGCCCGAATCGATCACCAGCTTGTCCGACGGTGATCCGGTGCCGCCCAGGTACGTGTTGAGTCCGATCGTGCCGCCTTGCCCCGCATAGTTGACGGCGGTGAGTGTCTTGAACCCGCCCGAAGCCGGCACGGCGAACTGAATGCGGCTGGCCGCGTTGGTCAGCGACGTGAGGTTGGAGTTGCCGGTCATGTTCCACCAGCTTCCATTGGCGAGGTTCAGCGTGGACTGGCTGCCCGCCTCGGTGAGCGCAGTGCCCGTCAGCGTCGAAGCGTTGGCGTCGAGAGTGGCCACGCCCGGCGTGGACGTGGCGCCGTTCGACAGGCTCTGAACCTGGAGCGCCATCACCCCGCTGATGGCCGAGCGGTTCGCCGCGATCGTGGCGTCGCGGCCCAGGACGCGGATCGCGGCCCCCGCGTCGGACACGACCGAGCTGCCGTTGAGCGTGACGGCCTCGGCCGCGCCCACGGGGTCGGCCAGCAGCGTGGCCGGCGCCATCACTGCCGGCACGCCGGGGCTGCCATCGTCGTTGACCGGAGCATCGGGCGCCGTTCCCAACGTGCCGCTGGCGATCGCATTGGCGGTCGCGGCGTCCGTCGCGCCGAACATGTACAGCCCCGCGGCGTTCGCGCCCCGGGCATGGAGGCTGGCGTTCGTCGCATCCAGGCGGCCGCCGGCACCGATCACCGCCGCATTCGCGCCGGCGCCGCCCGTCGTCACGCCGACGCCCGTGCCCTGGGAATTCGGATTCAGCGCCACCGTGGCGTTCGCGATGTACAGGCCATGCGCGCTCGCTGCCGTTCCCGTGTCGATCCGCCCACCCGCCAGGCTCATGGCGCTGTTCTGCCAGGCATAGAGGCCGATCCCTCCGCCTGTCGTGGCGATGTCGAAGTCGCTGCCGGTGTACGTGTTGGTGCCGCCCTCGAAGACCGCGCCATGCGCCCCGGCGCCCGACGTGCGGATGGTCGCGCCCGAGATGTCGGCCGACGTGACGCCGATGAGCCGAACCCCGTAGCCGTTCTGCCCCGCGGTGTTGACGAACAGGTTGCGCGCCTTGAGCGTGCCTGCGGTATAGGCGTAGACACCGTAGTTGTTGGACGCCGTGGTGTTCACCGTCACATCGGTCAGGTCGAGGTTCGAGCCGGCGGACTGCACGCCGCGTGTCGCCCCGGCGCCGGCCGTGAAGCTCGTGCCATGGGCGGCCAACGTCGCCCCGTCCTGCAGATAGGCTGCATAGAGGCCGCCCGACACGGAGCCGCGCACGAGGCTCACCGGCGCTCCCAATGACCAGACCCCGACGCCCAGCGCACTCGAGATCGTCGTGTCGGTCGCCCCGAACGCCGCGCCGCTGGCGACGTAGGCACCATGGGCGCTGGCCTTCGTCGTCGTCAGGGATCCGCCCGTCATGGTGAGCGACGAGCCCGCTCCGGTGAGGTAGGCGGCGGTCGCGCCGCTTCCCTGCGTGCCGATATCGCTCTGGCTGACCATGGCCGAGGCCGCCCCGCTGACGTAGATGCCGCGCGCGGAGGCACCTGTCGTGCCGACGGTCGCGCCGTTCAACGTGGCCGTCGTTCCGCCATAGAGCCAGAGGCCATGGCCGGCGCTGCCGGTCGTCGCGATCGTGCCGCCCGTGACCGACAGAGTCGATGCGCCTGCCTGGATGCCGTACGCGTTCGCGCCCTGCGTGCGCACCGAAGTGCCGTTCAACCTGCCGAGGGAGGTGTCGATGTAGATGCCACGGGCGCTGTCGAGCGTCGTGTTGACGGCGCCACCCGTCATGTCGATGGTCGAATTGCTCGTGGCGAACACGCCGAAGGCGTCGGTCCCGCTCACCGTGACATTGGTATTGACGAGCGTGGCCACGGCCCGGTCCCACAACCGGACCCCGTGTCCGCCCGCGCCCGTGGCGACCAGCGTCGAATCGCTGACGGTGGCGTTCGCATATGACCCGTAGCCGCGGATCGCATTGGCGTCCTGCCCGTCGGCCGACATGTACATGCGCGCACCCACGAAGACGGACGGATTGACGTCCCCCGGGATGTAGATGCCATGAACCGTCTGTCCATGCCCCATGGCGTAGGTGAGTCGCGACGGGTCGGCGCTGCCGACGACGGTCAGAGTTCCATTGGCCACGTACAGGGCATCGTTCGGCGCGCCGGCCAGGTAGTCCGACTGGATGACGATATTGCCCGGCTGGGGGCCGAGGTCCGGATTGATCGTGGCCGAGCCGCCCCCCGCCACGGAAACGCCGGCCCCTCCGGCGCCGAATGGATACGGAGTCTTTGGATAGATCGTCGTGCTGCCCTGGATGACCCCTTGGGTTCCGAAGAACTGGAACGCATCTTTGAAGCTGCCCGGACCGTAGGTTCCGGACGGCGTGACATAGGTCTGCGCCTGGACGCAGCCGGCGTAGATCAGGCCCGCGACGGCGTGCGCGAGGCGGCTCGGCCGAAATCCTTCAGCGCCTCGATGCCGGCGCACGAACCGGGAGTCTTTCCGCGCGATCGCCATGTCGTCACCTCTTCGCGCTGTGGGCCAGCCACGTGCGTGGACAGCCGGGTGGCCTCCCAGAAATGAGCGTGCCGAGAATGGTCCCAAGGTCCGGCTTTGTCACTTGTCCATGGGTGCAAGGTCGGATGTACCTTGGGGCAGTGCGGCGCGAGGTCGGGCGCAGGTCCCGCGACACGGTCCGCGCACTTCAAGAATCGCGGTTCGTTGTCGATAGCAAGGCAATGAAGAACAACGATCTCGCGCATCGTTCCAGTCCCATGGGCCGGCACCACCGGCGCTCGCTCGTGTCGGCGGCGATCGCGGCGCTGATCTGCACCGGCATGGGCGTGCGGCCTGCGATCGCGCAGTCGGTGTCGGGGATCGGGGACGTGAATCCAGGGCCCGTGCAGACGCCGGACTGGGTGGTCGGTGGCGAGATCTATGTGGGGGACACGGGCGGGACGGGCACGCTCACCATTCTCGGTGGCGGCACGGCGAGCAGCGACAGCGGCGTGATCGGCTATCCCGGCGGTTCGGGCACCGTCACGGTCTCGGGCAGCGACAGCAGCGGCAATGCCTCGCGCTGGACCATGACCAGCGACCTCACGGTCGGCTGGGGCGGTACGGCCTCGCTCTTCGTCCTGGACGGCGGCCGGGTGAGCGACTGGCACGGCCATGTCGGCCGTGACGGCGGCACGGCCAACGCCGTGGTCTCCGGCGTCGACAGCCATGGCAATGCCTCGACCTGGACCAGTTCCCTGGACCTCGCCGTCGGCTATGCCGGCACCGGCACGCTGCTCATCGAGAGCGGGGGCATGGTGCGCAGTTCGGGCGGCTCCATCGGCGGCAGCACCGGCCTGGCGCCGGGCCTCTCCTCGGGCACGGTCACGGTCTCGGGCAGCGACGGCAACGGCCACGTGTCGACGTGGGACAACAGTTCCAACCTGTACGTCGGCTTCTCGGATCCCGGCACGTTGATCGTCAAGGATGGCGGCGCAGTGCGCAGCGGCACCGGCATGGTCGGCTACGCGCTCGGTGGCAACGGCACGGTCAGCGTCGCGGGGCGCGATACCGACGGGCGCGCGTCGAGCTGGACCATCGGCACCGAACTGATCGTCGGTGTCGCCGCGACAGGCGCGGTGAGCATCGACGACGGCGCCATCGTGCGCGCGATGCACACCCGTCTCGCGAGCGATCCCGGCTCCAGCGGAACGCTGCATCTCAACGGAAATGCAAGCGGTCGCGGCGTGCTCGAGACGGGCGGCGTCAGCCAAGGGAGCGGCACCGCGCTCCTGGATCTCAACGGCGGCATCCTGCGCGCGACCCGGGACTCGCTCGATTTCCTGAGTGGCTTCGGCACGCTGTCCGGCGGCAGCGAAGGCGTGTGGATGGACACGAACGCGCACGACGTCGGCATCGGCACCGCTTTCACCGGCGCGGCGGACTTCCACAAGCTGGGGGCGGGCGCGCTGACGATGTCCGGCGCCAACACCTACACCGGCGCGACCATCATCGCCGCCGGCGTCCTGCGCGCCGGTGCGGCCGGCACCTTCAGCGCCGGCTCCGCGCACGCGGTGGCCGCGGGGGCGATGCTCGATCTGGCGGGTCATGCGCAGACCGTCGCCTCGGTGAACAACAGCGGCACCGTCTCGCTCCCGGGCAGCGCGGCCGCCACGCGCACCACGCTCACCGTGGCCGGTCCCTGGCTCGGCCAGGCCGGCAGCACGCTCCAGGTGGGTCTGGCGCACAGCGGCGGCGCGATCGTGTCGGACCGGCTGGTGCTCGACGGCACCGCGGCCGTGGCCAGCGGCCGCACCTCGGTGCAGGTCGGCAACATGGCGCTGCTGCTGGGAATGAGGACGACGGGCGACGGCATCGAGGTGATCACGGCGCGCAACGGCGCCACGACCACCGCGCAGACCACCCGGGACGCCTTCGGCCTCGCGGGCGGCCACATCGACGCCGGAGCCTTCGAGTACCGCCTGCACCCTGCGGATGCCAGCGGCGCAGGGGAGAACTGGTACTTGCGCTCCGACGCGCCCATGGCCGAGCCTGCCGCGCCGGTCGCTGCCGCGCCTGCCTACCGCCCCGAGGCGTCGCAGTTCGCCGCATTGCCCGAGCAGCTTCGACTGGGCAACCTCGTGATGCTGGGCAACCTGCACCAGCGCATCGGGGACGAGGCCGGCAGCGGCGTGCGGCGGCAGGGCTGGGCGCGCCTGATCAGCGCCGATCGCACCGTGAGCCAGCGGGGCGCGGTGAACCCGCGCAGCGAAGGCCGCCTCGACGGCTTCCAATCCGGCACCGATCTCTGGGCGGCCGCGGCCTGGCGCGTGGGCGTGTACGTGGGGCAGCTCGACGGCGACATGGCCGTCCGCGGCTTCGCGAGCGGCATCGCCAACCTGGCCGTCGGCGCCAACGACCTGCGAAGCCAGTACCTGGGCGCCTATGCGACCTATCGTGGCCCCGAGGGCTTCTATGCCGATGCGGTGCTGCAGGCCGGCCGCCACCGCTTCGACGTCGTGCCGTCGGCCGCGCCGCGCAGCCACGGCAAGGGCGACAGCCGGCTGGCATCGGTCGAACTGGGGCGGGGCTTCGCCGTGGCGGCGAACTGGGTGCTGGAGCCGCAGCTGCAACTCGTGCACCAGGCGCTCGATCTCGACGATGCGCGCATCGCTCGCGCCGATGTGCGCCAGGACACCCGTGATGGCTGGATCGTGCGGGCCGGCTTGCGCGTGAAGGGCGAGGCCCGGACGGGCGCCGGCACGCTGCAGCCCTATGGCCGGGCGAACGTCTACCGGAGCACCCAGGGCACGGACGTCACGCGCTTCATCGGCCCAGGCGGCTTCGCCGATGTCGCCACCGGCACCGGAGGCACCCGCACCGAACTTGCCGCCGGCGCGACGCTGGTGTTGTCGGCCCGCACGAGTGTCTACGGCGAAATCGGCAAGCTGTGGGCGTCCCGCGGCGACGCACGCCAGTCCAGCGAGCTCAGCGGCGCCTTGGGCATCAAGGTGCGCTGGTAGGCGGCGAGCGGGGCCGCCCCCGACGTGCGATTCGCGTGATCAAAGCCAGAGCAGCGCGGCGAGCGCGATGGCCGTGGGGGCCAGCGCGCCCAGCAGCAGGCCACCCGCGCTGACGGTGTCATCGGCGAAGCCGGACTTCAGCAGCGCGACGCCGGCAGGGTTGGGCGCATTGGCGATCACCGTGAGACCGCCGCCCGCCACCGCGCCGGCGACCAGCGCGTACTTGGCTTCGCTCGTGATGCCCTCGATCAGCGAGCCCAGGTAGGTCAGCGCGGCGTTGTCGGTCACGGCGGTCAGGCCCGCAGCGCCGAAGAACAGGGCCTCGGGCGACATGTCGGCCACGAGGGGTCGGAGCCACCACTGCTGCATGCCGCCCAGCACCACCAGGCCTGCCAGGAAGAACGCGACCAGGAGGGCTTCCTTCACGATCAGCGGGCTCTGGTGCCGCGCGTAGGCCTGCGTGAAGCCGAGAAACAGGAGGAAAAGACCCAGGAAGGCCACGGGGTGGTGCGCGAGGGTCACCACGCCGGCCAGGAAGGCGATGTGAATGGCGACCACGAACGGTGGCACCGGCGTCGACCGCGCGATGGCATCGACGGGGTCGAGCGCGGACCGCAGGTGCCGCGAGAGCACCACCGTGGCGAGGGTGGCGTTGATGACCACCGCGATCGCGGCCTTCCATCCGAAATGGGCCAGCATGAACGCGCTGTCCCAGTTCCACGTGGCCGCCACCATCAGGACCGGCGGTGCGGCAAAGGAGCTCAGCGTGCCGCCGATGGAGACGTTCACGAACAACACCCCCAGCGCCAGATACTTCGGCGCTTCCGGGATTCCCGGCCGAAAGATCTGGAACGACAGCAGCAGCGCGGCGATGGTCATCGCTGCCGGCTCGGTGATGAGCGAACCCAGCAGCGGGACGACCGCCAGGCCCAGCCAGGCCGTCGCGAGCGGCATGCGCACCGGCATGCGTTGCGCGGCCTTGCCGACGGCGACGGTCACCACCTGGAAGATCGGCCGGGATGCGGCGATCACCATGACCACGAACACGAACAGCGGCTCGGTGTAGTGGCGCGACTCCGCATAGGCCAACGCGTCGGCCGGGCCTTCCAGCAGCGCCATGGCAGCGATCAGGACGATCGCCCAGAAGCCGAAGACGACCTCGACCTCGCCGAGAAGATGAAAGAGGCCCGCATGGGCCGGCATACGCCGCGATAGCCGCTCGAACTGCTTGGCGGCAAAGGTGTGGACGAGGGCGGTGCCGAAGAGAACGGCAGCGATGAGTTCGGTGGTGCCTGGAGACGATGCTGACATGGTCGAGCCATTTCCGCGTGGCGGCCCGACCATCGCATGTGCCTGCTGGCCGAGGATCCGGCGCAGCACCCGGTGGCATTCTAGTGGCCGATCTCACGAAGACCGGCCTGGCAAGAGCACGCGATCGCTCAGCGAATATGGCTGTGCGCCCTCGCTCCGGCGCCCGGTTCCTGCGCCGCGATCGCCAGGCCCGTCAGGATGCCGCAGGGGTCCCCGTTGCGGGGACCGCAACATTGCTGTCTCAGTGCCTTCAGTTCTTTTTCGAGCGAGCGCAACTCCTCGATCCGGGTCGAGACGTGTTCGATGTGTGCGTCGATGAGTGCGTCCACGTTCGCGCAATCCTGCGCTGGCGCGTCCTTCACCCGCAAGAGGACGCGCACCTCGTCGAGCGACATGTCCAGGCTCCGGCAGTAGCGAATGAACTGAAGGCGTTCGAGGTGAGGCGCCTCGTACACCCTGAAGTTGCCTTGCGTTCGGGCGGGGGCGGGCAACAGGTTCTCGCGTTCGTAGTAGCGGATGGTCTCGATGGACGTGGCCGAGACGGCCGCCAGCTCGCCGATCTTCATGGGGCACTCCGGTGAATTCCAATCCAAGTTTAGGGACTTGACTCTGTAGCCGCTACAGGTTTTCCAATATCCCTTCGAACCGCACGAAGACTGAACCGATGCCGCCTCCAGAAGCCCAACATCCACACCACGAGCATCACGACAGTTGCTGCGCCGCGCCGGCCAGCGGCACGTCGGCGCGCTCCTCCATCGAGATGCAGGGGGCGCACCTGCTGCGCATTCCGGCGATGGACTGCGCCGTCGAGGAAGGCGAGATCCGCCGCGTGCTGGAGGGTTTCCCGGAAGTGCGCCGCCTGCGCTTCGATCTTCCGGGCCGCGTCCTGGCCATCGACGCACCGGCGAACGCCATGGGCTCGATCGTCGGCGCGATCCAGGGCGCGGGCTTCAAGACCGAGACCCTGTCGACACCGCCGCGCGAAGACGATGTGGCCAGGACGCAGAAGGCGCAGCTCTGGCGCCTCATCGCCGCGCTGGGCGTTGCCGTGGTGGCCGAGCTGTTGCACTTCTTCGCCCCGGAGGCACTGGCCTGGAAAGTCCTGGGCATGAGCGTGGCGGCCGGCGCGATCGCACTGTCCGGCATCGCGGTCTTGCGCAAGGGCTTGTCGGCCCTCGTGCGCGCGCGGTTGAACATCAACGCGCTGATGAGCGTCGCCGTCATCGGCGCCTTTCTCATCGGCCAGTGGCCCGAGGCGGCCATGGTCATGGCGCTGTATTCGCTGGCCGAACTCATCGAGGCGCGGTCGGTCGAACGGGCGCGCAATGCCATCACCGGCCTGCTCGCGCTGTCGCCGCCGCAGGCAGAGGTTCGTCAGCCCGATGGCCGCTGGGCGCTCCAGGACGCGAAGAGGGTTCCGGTGGGCGCCATCGCCCGCGTGAAGCCGGGCGAGCGATTCGCGCTCGACGGCCGTGTCACGGCGGGCCAGGGCGCCGTGGACCAATCCCCGGTGACCGGCGAGAGCATCCCCGTGGACAAGGCGCCGGGCGACGATGTCTTCGCGGGCACCATCAACCAGAGCGGCTCGCTGGAGTTCGAGGTCACCAAGCCCGCGACGGACACCGTGCTGGCGCGCATCATCCATGCGGTCGAGGAGGCGCAGGGCCGGCGTGCGCCGACGCAGCGCTTCGTCGACCGGTTCGCGGCCGTCTACACCCCTGCGGTGTTCGCGATGGCGCTCGCGGTGGCTCTCGGCACCCCGCTGCTGCTGGGGTGGCCATGGCTGGCGGCCCTCTACAAGGCCCTGGTGCTGCTCGTCATCGCCTGCCCTTGCGCATTGGTCATCTCCACGCCGGTCACGGTGGTCAGCGGCCTGGCGGCCGCTGCGCGCCGGGGCATTCTGGTCAAGGGCGGCGTCTATCTCGAAGAGGCCCGAAAGCTCCGGGTCATCGCGCTGGACAAGACCGGAACCCTGACCGAGGGCAAGCCGAAGCTGGTGGCGCAGCGCGTCCTGTCCGATGCGTTGCCCGAGGAGCAGGTGCTGCGCATCGCGTCGAGCCTCGCGGGCCGCTCGGACCACCCCGTTTCAAGGGCCGTTGCCACGGGGCTGCGTGCAGCGCCGCTCGCCGTCGAGGATTTCGGCGCCGAACTGGGCCGGGGGGTTCACGGCACCATCGACGGGCAGCCGTACGTGCTGGGCAATCACCGATGGATGCACGAGCGCGGCCAGTGCTCCGGCGAACTGGAAGCGCTCCTGCAGGAGCAGGAGTCGCAAGGGCGGACGCTCTCGATGCTCGCGGGCCCGGATGGCGTGCTGGCACTGTTCGCGGTCGCGGACACGACCCGCGAAACCAGCAAGCAGGCGATTGCGCAGCTGCACGCGCTGGGCGTGCGCTCCATCATGCTGACCGGGGACAACCCATCCACCGCGCTGGCGATTGCCAGGCAGGTCGGCATCGACGACGTGCGGGCCCATCTTCTTCCGCAGGACAAGCAGAAGGTCGTGACGGAGCTGGGCGCCAGCCAGCCCGTCGGGATGGTCGGCGACGGGGTCAACGACTCGCCGAGCCTCGCGGCCGCCGCGGTCGGGTTCTCCATGGGCGGCGCCGGCACCGACACGGCCAAGGAGGCCGCCGATGTCCTCATCATGAACGACGACCTGCGCAAAGTGCCGGAGACGCTGCGCCTGTCGAAGAAAACCTATGCGGTGCTCTGGCAGAACATCGGCATCGCCCTGGGCATCAAGGCCGTGTTCTTCGTTCTCGCGGTCTTCGGCAGCGCGACCATGTGGATGGCGGTCTTCGCCGACATGGGGGCCAGCCTGCTGGTGGTCTTCAACGGCTTGCGGCTTCTCGGCGGTGTGAAGTCCCGCCCTCACGCCCGCGAGGCTGCGGATCCTCGGGCGCGCCAGCGTCCGTCGGTGCCCGCAGGCGGCGGCTGACACGCGTTGAGGGCGACTTCGCCTTTTTCATGGCGCCCCCGGCCCGTAGCGTGGATCAGCGCAGCCGCGCGACGCCAAGCCAGGTCGGCAACATTCAGGAGAAGTCATGACCGAGGATCTCAAGCAGCCGGAGCTGAACTCCGAGCACATCTGCCTCAACGGGCTGCACGAACTGGAGTACTGGAAGGAGACGCTCGACTGCGACGAGCTCACGCTTCGAAAGGCCGTCGCCGTGGTGGGCGACGCCCCCGAGAAAGTCCGGGCCTACCTTGTCGAGCGCCGTGAGGGCAGCTGTGGCTAGTAGTGGACGGAGAGGTGGACCTGGCGGCCGCCGGACTGATTCTCGATGAAGGCCACCACCCGTTGCTCCACCCGCTGGAAGCCCAGGTCCACCAATTGGTCGCCGACCTTCATGTGCCGCACCTGCAGGCGATCGATGTCGTGCGGCAGGCGTGGCTGGCTGACCTGAACGGTCATTCGTGCGGTGTCCACGTGCAGGCCCAGGGTCGCCTGCAGCAGCATGAAGACCGATCCCGCCGCCCATGCCTGCGGCAGGCAGGCGACGGGGTAGGCGATCGGCGGCTCGCCCGCCTCGCGCCTGAAGCCGCAGAACAACTCGGGCAGGCGCATCCCGAAGAAGGCGGCCGCCTCGAACATGCCGCTCATCAAGTGGACGATGCCGTCGCGCTCGCCATAGCGCGCCATGCCCGCCGCGCACAGCACCACGTCATGGGGCCATACCGAACCGTTGTGATAGGACATCGGGTTGTAGCGCGCGGCCTCCGGCGGCAGGGTGCGAATGCCCCATCCCGAGTCGAAGGCCCCTGTCAGCAGCTGGCGGATCACGGCCTGGGCGCGCTTGGGCGAGGGCAGGCCGCAGTACAGCAGATGGCCCACGTTGGACGAGCGGACTCTGCAAGGCCGCCCGCCGCCGTCGAGCGCGAGCGCGTAGAACTGCAGGTCGTCGAGCCAGAAGCGTTGCTCGACCGCGCGGCGAAGGGCTTCGGCGCGGTTCTTCCAGTGCGCGGCGGCGTCTTCATCCTCGTGCGCGGCCGCGAGTTCGGCCATCGTGAGATAGGCGCGGTAGGCGTAGCCCTGGACCTCGATGAGCGCGATCGGGCCTTCCGGTGAACTGCCGTCCTCGTGGAAGACCGAGTCGTCGCTGTCCTTCCAGCCCTGGTTGGCCAGCCCGCTGGCTTCTCCGCGCGCGTAGGTCAGGAAGCCATCCGCATTGCCGGCGCTGCTGTGCTCGATCCAGCGGGCCGCATTGTTCAATGCCGGCCAGAAGGCGTCCACGGCGTCCGCGCCGCCCATGCGAATCGCATAGGCGCCCGCGAGCACGATGAACAGCGGCGTGGTGTCGACTCCGCCGTAGTACTTGGCGAAGGGCAGTTCGTCGACCGCCGCCATCTCGCCCTTGCGTGTCTCGTGCATGATCTTGCCGGGCTGCGAGTCGCGGAAGGTGGACGTCTGCACCGCCTGGTTGCGCGCGAGGAACGACAGCACGCCGTGCGCGAGGGAGGTGTCGAGCCACAGCGTCTGCAACGCCGTCACGATCGCATCGCGCCCGAAAGGCGTGGAGAACCAAGGGATCCCCGCATAGGGATACGGCCCCGTCGGGAGCTCGGTGGTCAGCAGCGCGAGGTCGGCGCGCGACTTGTCCATCCAGTGCTGAAACAGCCGCGCCGAAGAATAGGTGCGCGCGCCGCGGCGTTGCCGCTTGCGCATGCTGCGCCGCGCGAACGCGGCGGCCGCGCGATGACGCACGCGTGCCGGCCGATCGCCCGCTGAAGGCCCGACCTCGACATAGAGCTCCCAGGGCTGGCGATCGGGGACGTCGACGAGGAACTCGGCGTGCCATTCGTCGAGTTTCGCGGGCACCTCCGAGAAGGCGATGGTCACGCTGCGCAGGACCTTGTCCAGCCCTTCGTAGCTGAGCTGCGCGGCGCGTTCTTCCACCACCGGAGGGCGCGACTCGCCGCGTTGGGAGCGCTGCTGTCCGCGCACCTCGAACATGTCGCGGAAATCGGCGCCGAAGTGGATCGTCAGCGGCGCCCGGACCGGCGCGTGCCCGTAGTTGAAGAGGCTGATGCGCTCGAAGATCCTGCCGCACCACAGGAGACGCTCCCGTTCCACGTGCACCACGCCTTCGGGCGTCGCGGATTCACCCAGGGGCGGCAGGGGCCGGTTGGTCATGTGGGCCGCGAAGAAGACGTTGTCCTGGCTCACCCCGCCCGAGAGCAGCGATGGGCGCTGGCCGCCGAAGCGAAGTCGGAACGTGGAAAGCAGCCGCGTGTCGTTGACGAAGAGGCCGTCGGCGGCGCCGGTCACATCGCCGTAGACGTCGGCGACGAGAAAGGTGTCGCCCTCCTTCAGCACGAAAAGCCGCTGCGGGCTGCGCTCGATCAGTTCCTGGGTGTCGATGCCGCGGAGCGCGGGCTCCTGGGTCATTCCTTGTCCTTGGGTCATCGGGGAACCTTTCCTCAGGCCACCGCAGGCAGGCTCGTCGCGAGGAGCCGGTGATAGATCTCGACGTATGCCGACGCCATCGCCCGGGCGGAAAACCGGCGCTCGAAGGCCGCGCGCACCCGGCGGCGATCGAACTGCACCGCGCGCTTCACCGCCGCCACGGCTTCCTCCTCGTTGTCGACGATGAGGCCGCTCACGCCGGGTTCGAGCACTTCGGGCACCGAGCCGCAGCGCCACGCGATCACCGGCGTGCCGCACGCCATCGCTTCGATCATCACCAGCCCGAAGGGCTCCGGCCAGTCGATCGGGAAGAGCAGTGCCCGGGCGTTGCCGAGGAACGCCGGCTTCTGATCGTCGCTCACCTCGCCCAGGTACTCCACGAGCGGGTGCTGGAGCAGGGGGCGAATGCAGGTCTCGAAATAGGCGCGGTCCACGGGATCGACCTTGGCGGCGATCTTGATGGGAAGGCCCGCACGGACTGCGATGTCGATCGCCCGGTCCGGCCGCTTCTCGGGCGCGAGGCGGCCGAGAAACGCGAGGTATCCGCCCGTCGGCCGGGTCGGCAGACGCAGAAGGTCCTCGTCGACGCCGTTGTAGACGGTCCCGATCCAGTTCGCGGAAGGGATGGGCTTGCGCTGCTGCTGCGAGATCGACACCAGAGGAAACTCGCTCCACCGGCCGTAGACCTCGGGCAGGTCCGTCAGGTCGAGGCGGCCGTGGATCGTGGTGAGCGTGCGTTCTGGCATGTCCTCGAAGAAGGGAAAGTGCAGCAGGTCCATGTGGAAGTGCAGCACGTCGAAGTCGTCCGCGCGCCGGCGGACCTCGCTCATGAGCAGCAGGTGCGCGGCCAGGTCCGACTTCAGCGGCGCCGGATCGAGGCGCAGCGCCTGCTTTCGCACCGGAACCAGGTTCGCGCGCGTGCGCGAGCCGCCGGCCGCGAAGAGAGTGACTTCATGACCCTGGTCGACCAGGGCGTTGCTGAGGCTCGCGACCACGCGTTCCGTGCCGCCGTAGAGCATCGGCGGCACGGCCTCGCATAGCGGCGAGATCTGGGCGATCTTCATCTGTGTCTCCTGCGTATGAGGCGAGCCGGGCCGCGGCCCTTCGGAACACGGCCCCGGGTTCAGTCCTTTGCGATGACCTCCGAACGATCGCCTGCGAGAAGGAGCTGTGGAATCTGCGTGAGCCGCCAGTTCGCGCCCTTCCCGGTGAAGGCCCAGACGAGATCGAAGCGGTCCTCGGGCCAGCACACGGGAACCTCCGCATTGGTGCCGAGCAGCAAGGTGGCGATCCCGATGATCGCCGTGTGTTCCCAGGCCACCAGCGCGCATCCGTCGAGGGTCCGCAGCCGGTCCACCAGTTCGCCCTCGGCGCCGACGCAGAACTCCAGCGAGATCGGCAGGCCGAGCACATCCGCCAGCGGCTGCAGCGTGCGTACCGCTCGCACGCTGGGGGTTTGCGGGGTCGGCCGCGCCGCGAACAGGTGGGTGGGCTGCCGCAACCCGCTTTCATGGAGCCGGTTGGCGTTGCCCAGGAGCGCGGCCAAGGCGCCCGCGCGCTGCCAGCCGAGTACGCTCAGTTCGTGCTCGTTAGGGCGGCCGAACTCGTCCACGGCCCGCACGACATGGTCGGGCGTGGACTTCTCGGCGTGGCGGATCACGAGAAGGGTCCGCGCGGCGCCGTCGGCAGTCGCGGCGGATGAACTCACTTGCGCTGGTCCAGGTAGGCGCGGACCTTCTCCGCCGAATTCCCGACCGCGGCGACGGCCTGCCGCAGCGTCGCTTCGTCGCAGCCGAGGGACTGGGTCCATGAACGCACTTCGTGCGGCTCTGCCAGGGAAATGAGTTTGCGGTCGAGACCGGTCTTGGTGGGATCGTCTGCCATGGTTGCCTCCAGTGTGTGGCCAGTGTGTGGGTCGCCGATGGATCGCACGCGCTCAGGTTGTCGCGTCCGCCGTGGATGAGAAGTGGTTGAACATCGCCGGCCCGTGTCAGTGCGCTCCGTCGCGCCCCTCAAGGCGCCGCGCTTCCGGCGCGCGGCGTGCCGTTGTCGCGGCTGTCCGTGCCGGCCCGGGACCAGGTGGCCGATCCGGGGCGCGCAAGGTCATGCGCCGGCCGGATCTCGGGCGGCCAGGGCGCCGTGGCGTCCGGCGATGCCGCGAGACGCTTGCGAAGCTCGGCCACCTCGTCGGGCGCCACCGGGCGTGCCTGGTTGCCCCACGTGTTGCGTGCATAGGTGGCCACGGCCGCGATTTCCGCGTCGTCGAGCTTCCATGCGAAGGCGGGCATCGCGAGCGCTGTGGGCGCGGCGTCGATGGGTCGGTGCCGCGCACCGGCGAGGATGTAGTGCAGCACCGTCGTCGCGTCGCGCTGCTGCAGGTTGGCGCTCGATGCGATCGGCGGGAACGCCCGCGGCACACCCTTCGCGTCCTCGCGATGGCAGGCGGCGCAGTTGTCCTTCCAGACCGCTTCGCCCTGCGCCATCTGCGCGTTGGCCGCCATGGCGACGGTGCCCATCGGAGAAGGCCGCAGGCTCGCGAGGTAGGTGGCGACGGCACCGATGTCGGCGTCGGTCATGCGCGAGGTCGAGAACGACACCACCTCCCCCATCTCGCCCGATGCGCCGCTGTGCACGTTGCGGCCCGAGCGCAGGAACTCGACGACCGCCTCTCGCCCCCAAGCGCCGATGCCGGCGTGGCGATTGGGCGTGATGTCGGGCGCGAACCAGTCGGCGAAGCGCCCGCCCCGGAATGCCTCGTCCGCCTTCGGACCCCCCAGGCGATTGCGCGGCGTGTGGCAAGCCTGGCAATGCCCCAGCCCTTCGACGAGATACGCGCCCCGGTTCCATTCGGCCGATTGCGCCTTGTCTTCCCGGTAGGTGCCCTTGTCGAGGTACAGCAGGTTCCACCCGGCCATCAGCGCCCGGATGTTGAACGGAAAGTGCAACTGGTTGCGATCGACCGCATGGTTCACCGGCGGCAGCGAGCGCAGGTACGCGAGCAGCGAATCGCTGTCCGCGCGCGTCACCCGCGTGTAGTACGGATAAGGGAAGGCCGGATAGAGGTGGCGGCCGTCGAGATCGATGCCTTCGTGCAGCGCGCGATAGAAGGTGTCGTTGTCGTAGCGTCCGATGCCGGTGTCTGCGTCCGGCGTCAGGTTGGCCGACAGCACCACGCCGAAGGGCGTCTCCACCGGCCGTCCGCCGCTGAAGGGCGCGGCGCGCGGCAAGGTGTGGCATGCGACGCAATCGCCCGCCGCGGCGAGGTAGCGGCCGCGCTCGATCTGCTGCGGGGTCGCGCCCGCGGCGGTGGCGATGGCCGGCGGCGGCTGATTCGCGCTGCCGCTGGGCTGGCCCGCGGCGCGAAGCGCCAGCAGCGAAGCGGCCGCCGCGAGCGCGAGGCCCGCGCGCAGAGCGAGCCGCCGAGGTCTTGTCACGCGCCTCATGCCAAGGGCCCCGGTGACTTGAGGTAGCGCGTGCGGATCGCCTGCGCCGCGAAATAGGCCAGCGCCGCCACGGTGCCCGTCGGGTTGTAGCCCGGGTTCTGCGGAAACGCGCTCGCGCCGAGCACGAACAGGTTGCTCACGTCCCAGCTCTGCAGGTATTTGTTGACCGCGCTCGTGGCCGGGTCGCTGCCCATGATCGCGCCGCCCGTGTTGTGCGTGGTCTGGTAGTGCTCGACGTCCCAGCTCCCGCTTCGACGGAAGACCTTGATGCTCGCGGGCTTCATCGCCTTGGCGAGCTCGGTCGCGCGATCCGTCAGGAAGTCGGACATGCGATGCTCGTTGTGGGTGAAGTCGAAGGTCATCCGCATCAGCGGGCGGCCGTAGACGTCGCGGTAGGTCGGATCGAGGTCGAGGTAGTTCGTGCGGTGGCTCATCACCGCGCCGTGGGTGGCGATGCTCGTCGAGCGCAGGTAGCTGTGCGCGATGGCCTTCTTCCAGCCGCTGCCCCAGGTGGGCGTGCCTTCCGGCGTGGCGTGCGACTCGATGGGCCGAGCGCCGGTCTGCACGATGCCGATGTAGCCGCCGCCGATGAACCCGAGTCCCGCGTGGTCGAAGTTGTCGCCGTTGAACTCGTCGATCAGCATGCCGTGCGCGCCCGCGCCGATGAACGGGTTCATGAGCTTGTCGTCATAGAACACGTTCACCGACGAGGTGATCTGGTAGGCGTAGTTCCTGCCGATCACGCCTTCGCCCGTCGCGGGGTCGTAGGGCCGCCCGATCTTCGACAGCATCAGCAGCCGCACGTTGTGCAGGATGTACGCCGACAGGATGACCAGCTCGGCCGGCTGCTCGAACTCCTGGCCCGCGGCGTCGACGAAGGTGACGCTCACCGCGCGCTTGCCGGTGGAGTCGAGGTTGATCCTCGTCACCTCCGCTTCGGTGCGCAGGGTGAAGTTCGGCCGCCGCATGAGCACCGGCAGGATGGTCGTCTGCGCGGTTGCCTTCGAGTAGTTGCCGCAGCCGAACTTCTCGCAGAAGCCGCAGTAGGTGCACGGCGCGAGCTGCACGCCCAGCGGATTCGTGTAGGCCTGCGACATGTTGGCGCTGGGCTGCGGGAAGGGCTTGTAGCCCATCTCGCGCGCGGCCTGCGCGAACAGCGTCGGCGGGTAGCTCATCTTCATGGGCGGCGTGGGGTACTCCCGCTGCCGAGGCCCTTCGAAGGGGTTGCCGCCTTCGACGATCGCGCCCTTCAGGTTGCCGGCCTTGCCCGCGATGCCGCACAGGTACTCGAAGCGGTCGTAGTGCGGCTCCAGCTCGTCGTAGGTGATGCCCCAGTCCTGGATCGTCATGCCGTCGACCAGTTGCCTGGCGCCATAGCGTTCGAGGTTGTGGCTCCTGGCGACGAAGTCGCTCGGCAGGAAGCGCCAGACCTGGCCGTTCCAGTGAACGCCCGAGCCGCCGACGTTGGTGCCCGGAAGGAACGAGCCGAGGCGACGCATCGGCAGCGCGAGTTGGGAAGGGGTGTTGCGGATCGTCAGCGTCTCGTGCGCGAGCGGTTCGAACAGGGCGTGCCGCCAGTAGTAGCGCAGCTCGTCCTGGGCAAAGGTGGTCGCGAAGTCGGTCGGCGTGTCGCGCCACGCGCCGCGCTCCAGCGCCAGGACGTCGAGCCCCGCGTCGGTGAGCTCCTGGCCCATGATCGCGCCGGTCCAGCCGAAGCCGATCAGCAGGGCGTCCACGGAAGGAAGTCGGGTGGCGGCCATCGTGATCGACGCCTTCGTTCAGCCCTGATGCCACGCCGGACGGCCGCGCAGGCCGACCGGCGGCAGGGGATAGGGCTTGCCGTGCTGATCCACATAGGGGCTCATGTCGTAGTGCGCGCCGGGAAAGCCGATCAGCTTCCACCCGGCCATGTCGACATTGCCGCCGTAGACCGGATCGGACCAGTAGCCTTCCAGCGTGTTCTGCCACAGCAGCTTGAAGAAGCCCTTGGCGTCGACATTGCCCAGGTCGAGCTTGCCGTCCTCCATGCGATGCAGCCAGCGCTCCTGGTCGGACGCGCCGAGCTGGGCGAAGGCGGCCTTCGCTTCGCGATGGGCGGCGGCGTCGATCTCCCGCGCCGCCGCGCGGTACATCGCTGCCGGGCCCATGCGCGTCTGCCACCCCTGCGTCGGTTCGCCCTGGGCCCAGGGGCCCTGCATGTACCAGCGATCGCCGCGACCGTAGTCGCCGGCGAGTTGCCGGTCGATGAACAGGGGCACGCCCGCCTGCAATGCGCCCGGCCCGAGGTCGTCCTCGGGAATCAGCCGCGCGACCGCTGCTTCGACGAACGCGGCTTCGGCGGGAGTGAAGAAGGTGTATGCGGCGCCCCGCTCGCGTTCGGGCCGCAGGGCCTGCTCGGGCGGCGCCGCGCGGCCTTCGCTCCAGGGCATGCCGTCCCGGATGACCGCCGCATCACCCGCGGCCGCGATCGGCAGCACCGCCCCCACCGTGAGCAGGCGCCGGCGCGTCCATGGCGGATCGGCGGCCGTGCGCGCCGCATCGTCTCGCGTGCGGTTCATCGAGCCATCCTTCTTGACGTGTTGTGGGGTGCATTCGATCCCACTCCCGCCCCGCTGGCGTAGGACGGCGGCCCAACGTGGGGCCGGTTGCCATCGCGGTGCTAGCGGCTGCGCCCGGCCGCTGGCGGCGGGGGCAGCATCGCCGGAACGCTCGCGGGCAACTGCCAGGCGGCTTCGCCGCGTGTGCGCGTGACGTTTTCGAAGGTGCTGAGCGTGCCCAGCACCATGAGCAGCACGGCAGCCGCCCATGCGGCCAGCCGGCTCCACGCCCCCGCACGCGGCAGGTGCATGAAGAAGACGGCGATGAGGCCGATCTTGATCGCCGCGATGACCAGCGAGACCACGAGGTTGAACGCGCCGAGCCGGAGATAGGCGCTGCCGAAGCTCAGCATCAAGAGGGCCAGCAGCGCGACCCACACGGCTGCGAGCCGGCGGGCGCCGCGCCCGTAGTCGTCGCGGGTGCGTTCGGTCTTCATCGGTGGCGCTCCACGAGGTACAGCAGGGGATAGAGCAACACCCACACCGCATCGACGAAGTGCCAGTAGAGACCGGCGATGTGCGCGCGGGTGCCGTCGGCCCACGATTCGCGGCGATGAAAGGCCAGCCCGAGTGCGCCGAGCCAGAGGACGCCCACCGCCACGTGGACCGCGTGCAGCCCGGTGGCGATGAAGTAGAAGGCGAAGAACAGCGCCGCGCCGCGCCGCGGCGGCTCGGCTTCGCCGGCGAAGAAACCGGGGCCCGGCACCAGATGCTCGCGCCATTCCATCCGGTACTCGACGCCCTTGAGTGCCAGGAACAGCAGGCCGATGAGCGCCGCGCCCGCCAGCAGGTTACGGCATGAGCGCGCGTGCGCGGCCGCGTCGATCTGCGCCGCGAGCGATGCGAGCGCCACCAAGAGGCTGCTGCTGAGGAGCAGGGCCGTGTTCACCGTGCCGATCAGCACGTGCGTATGCCGGCTCGCTTGCGCGAAGCCCGCCGGGTCGGCGGCGCGGGCCCATGCGTAGGCGAGCATCAGCCCGCCGAAGAAGAGCATCTCGCTGGCGATGAAGATCCACATGCCGAGCTCGCCGGCAGGACGGACGGTGGCGAGCGCGCCCGGTGCGGGATGCACATGGCTCGCGCTCACGATGCCGCTCCGGCTGCGTGTTCGCGCGGCGCGGCCGGCGGCACGTCGAAGTTGTGCGTGGGCGGCGGAGAAGGGGTCTCCCATTCCTTGCCTTCCGCGCCCCATGGGTTGGCCGGCGCCCGCGCCCCGCGCCACAGCGAATGGATGAAATAGGTGAAGGGCAGCAGGTAGCCGACCGCCAGCACCACCGCGCCGGCCGACGAGAACACGTTGAGCAGCTGGAACTCCGGCGCGTAGGCGTGATAGCGCCGCGGCATGCCTTCGTAGCCCAGCAGGTACTGCGGGAAGAAGGTCAGGTTGAAGCCGATGAAGATCATGACCGCCGCGGTGCGCGCCCAGCGCTCGTGATAGAGCCGGCCCGTCACCTTCGGCCACCAGAAGTGCAGCGCGCCGAAGTACGCCATCACCGAGCCGCCGACCATGATGTAGTGGAAGTGCGAGACCACGAAATAGGTGTCGGTGAGGTGCACGTCCAGCGCGAGCGAGGCGAGGATGAGCCCGGTCAGGCCGCCCACGGTGAAGAGGCCCACGAAGCCCAGCGCGTAGAGCATCGGCGCGTCGAAGCGGATCGATCCCTTGTACAGCGTCGCGGTCCAGTTGAAGACCTTGATGGCCGACGGAACCGCCACCAGGAAGCTGAGCAGCGAGAAGCTCAGGCTGGCGGCGGGGGACTGCCCGCTCACGAACATGTGGTGTCCCCACACGAGGAAGCCGAATCCCGCGATCGCCAGCATCGCCCAGGCCATGAAACGGTAGCCGAAGACCGGCTTTCGCGCGAAGCACGGGATGATCTGGCTCACCACGCCCATCGCCGGCAGCACCATGATGTAGACCGCCGGATGCGAATAGAACCAGAAGAGATGCTGGAACAGCAGCGGATCGCCGCCGTAGGCCGGGTCGAACACGCCGACCTGGAACAGCCGCTCGGCCACCACCAGCAGCGTGGTGATCGCGAGCACCGGCGTGGCCAGCACGAGGATCAGGCTCGTCGCGTAGATCGCCCACACGAACAGCGGCAGCTCGAACCAACGCATGCGGCGCAGCGTGTGCACCGTGACGATGAAGTTCACGCCTGTGGCGATGGAAGAGAAGCCCGTGACGAAGACGCCCACCAGCGTGAGCACCACGTAGCCGTTGGAGAACATGGTCGCGTAGGGCGTGTAGAAGGTCCAGCCGGTGTCCACGCCGCCGAAGAAGAGGGCCGCCAGCGTGAGCGCGCCACCGGCGATGTAGAGATACCAGCTCGCGAGGTTGAGCCGTGGAAACGCGAGGTCGCGCGCGCCGAGCATCAGCGGAAGCAGGAAGTTGCCGACGATGTTCGGGATGGACGGGATGAGGAAGAGCCACACCATCACCACGCCATGCGCGGTGAAGAGCTTGTTGTAGGTGTCGCTGCTCACCAGCGCGCCCTCGGGGGTCGCGAGTTCCAGCCGGATCAGCGTGGCCGCCGCCCCGCCGACGAAGAAGAAGAAGGTGATCGCGATCGCATACAGGATCGCGATGCGCTTGTGGTCGCGCGTGAACAGCCACGACCGCAGGGTCAGGCCGTCCTCCAGGTAGCTGACGGACGCGCTCATCGCAGGTCCTCCGCATCGGGGAGCGAGGGCGCGCCCGCGCGCATCCAGGCGATCAGCGCCTGGAGCTGAGATTCGTCGAGACGGCCGGCGTAGCTCGGCATCACGGGCGGGTAGCCGGCCACGACGTCCTTGCGCGGCAGCACGATCGCATCGCGCAGGTAGTCGTCGTCGGCGCGGAGGGTGCGGCCGTCGGCGAGCCGCACGGTGCTGCCGTAGAGGCCGCCGAGCGGCGGCGCCGGGACCGTGCTTGCGGCGCCATGGCAGCCGCTGCACCCGGCGTCGCGGAACAGCGCGAAGCCCTGCTGCACCACGCCCGGTTCGTGCGGGCCGGCCTCCAGCCAGCGCGAGAACGCCGCGGGCGGCATCACGGTGAGCGTGCCCACCATGGCCGAATGCTCGCTGCCGCAGTACTCGGCACAGAAGATGTGGAACTCGCCCAGCCGTGTCGCGGTGAAGGAAAAACGCGTGATGCGCCCCGGCACCACGTCCTGCTTGAGCCGGAAGGCCGGCACGAAGAAGCTGTGGATCGCGTCCTGCGAGGCCATCGTCAGTACGACGGGTCGCCCCAGCGGCACGTGCAGCGCATTGATCTCGCGGCGGCCGTTGGCGTGCTGCAGATGCCACATCCATTGTTTTCCGACGACCTGCACGACCATCGCGCCGTCCGGCACCGTGCGTTCGATCCACCAGTCGTGGGCGGCCCACCAGAACACGCCGATGAAGACCAGCACGGGCGCGACGGTCCAGGCAATCTCCAGCGGATGCGAGTCGTTGGACGGCGAGCTGCGATCGGCCTTCGAGCCTTCCCGATAGCGGATGCACAGGAACAGCAGCAATCCGCCGATCAGCAGCGCCATGCCACCGCACAGCAGCACCATCGCGAGGAACAGCGTGTCGGTGCGCGCGGCGGCCGACGACGCACCCTGCGAAAGCAGGTGCCAGCCTGGCGCCGCGACTGCGGCCTGGGTGGCGTCGGTCATGCATCGCCTCCGCCCGCATGTCGCCGCCGCCAGAGCCAGGTGCCGCCGGCGAGCACGCCGAGGACTCCGAGCACCCGCAGGCCCAGCATCAGCGGGACGGTGTAGCGGCCCACGGCGGGGTCGTAGTGGCTGCACAGCAGCACCAGCCGGTCGGGCAGCGTGCCGACGCGTCCCTGCGACGCTTCCACCAGCGCGAGCCGCAGGTCGCGCGGCTCGAAACTCACGCCGGAGAAATGGCGCGCGATGCGGCCGTCGGGCGTGACCACCACGAAGCCCGCCGCATGGTCGATGCTGCGGTCCGCGGCGCGCGTCGATTCGATGCCGAGGGCGCGCGAGAGCGTCTGGATCGCGGGTGCGCCGGCAGTGAGCAAGTCGATCGCGGGCGGCGCATCGCCCCGCCACCGGCCGTTCGACGCGAGGAAACGCGCATAGGCGAGGTCGTCGGATTCCCGGGGGCGGGCCGTGGCGGGCGTGTCGTCCGCATCGAGGCTGAAGCCGACCACGCGCCACGCCGAGGCGGGCAGGCCGCTCTGGCCGAGCGCTTCCAGGAGGCCGTGCATCACCAGTCCGCACAACTGCGTGCAGCCGTAGTAACCGGGGACCAGCACGACCGTTCGCTGGCCGTCGAAGTAGCGATCCAGCGTCGCCGGCACGCCGCGGCTGGTCTGCATCGGGAGATGCAGCGGCAGGGCGGCGCCGGGTTCGGGATCGAAGCGAACCGCCGGCGCGGGCGCAAGCGCCAGAGGCGCCGCCGAGGCGACGCCGCACGCCACGACGAACGCGGCAAGGCCAGCCGCGAGAAAGCGCCGGGCAGCATTCATGGCGAAGCCTCCTTCGCGCCGGTGGCGCGCAGGCCATGCTCGCTCATGAGGTCCATGGCCCGATCGATCGGTATGCGTGCCCATCCGGGCTCGTTCTCGATGGGGCCGAGGGCGGCAAGTTCGGCTTGCTTGCGCGCGCGATAGCTGCCGAGATCGGGCTGCGGTGCGCTTTGCAGGCGAGGCCCCGGCGCAGCGGCGGGCGAGGCCGCCGCTTCCGGCGTCCTCGGCAAGGGCCGGAACGCGAGCGTCACCGAGAGCATCACCACGAGCACGCAGGCCAGCAGGCCGCCGAGCAGCAGGGCGATGCGGCGCGAGGGTGCTTCAGGCATGGATCGTCTCCGCCGCCGCGCCGCCTTGCTGCAGCATCGGCGAGAAGAGCAGCAGGCCCATGCCGAGCAGGCACAGGGGCCCCAGCCACCATGACGAGCGCGCGTGCGGTGTCACCGAGGGCAGGACCAGCCACAGCGCGTCGAGGCCATGCGCGGCCAGCACCAGCAGGGCCACGGCGCCGAGCGAGGCGGGCCTGTCCTTGACCGCGCGCAGCACCAGCGCCGCCATCGGCACGACGAGCTGCAGCGCCACCAGCGCCGCGCCCGCATACCACCAGCCGGTCTGCAGGCGCGGCACGAACCACGCGATCTCGGCCGGCAGGTTCTCGGCCCAGATGACCAGGAACTGCATGAAGCCCAGATAGCCCCAGAGCATCACCAGCATCAGCAGCAGGTTGCCGAGATCGCGGCCGAGCGGCGGCGCGCCCTCGGGCGCGTGCGCCAGTTGCGCCGGCCGATGCCGCGCGCACCACCACACCAGCAGCGCCGCGCCGCCGAGCGTCTGGCCCGACAGCACCAGCAGCCCGAACCCGGTACTTCGCCAGCCGGGCACGAGCGACATCAGCAGATCGGCGCTCGCCAGCGAGCCCATCACCGACCAGAGCAGGAACGACAGCGCCGCGCGCCGCCCGCCGAGGCCGGGGCGCATCACGCCGGACGACAGCCACGCGCCGGCCAGGAGGTACACCAGCGCGCGCAAGGCCACGGCCGGGCCGCCGAACCACGCGCGTGCGAACGCGGGCTCGTGGAGCCCGTCGAAAGCCGCCGATCCGTCGCCGATGGCCCATGGGTAGATCAGCGGCACCACGAACAGCAGCGGAACCGCGAGCGGAAGCAGCCAGGCGCGGCGCATCGCGAGCCGCGCCGCGGCCGGCCGCAGGACCTCGCCCCATCGGCCGCCGGTCAGCGCGTGCAGCCACACCACGCTGCAGCCGCCGAGCACCAGGCCCGCCATGCACCACCACGCGGCGATCCATGCGGCGGCGAAGGTGCGCGGCGCGAGCAGCGGGCCCGCGATGCCCGAAGCCAGCAGGCAGGCCGCGCCGAGCCACGTGCCGGCGGGCGCGTGCAGGCGCCGGGCGAATGGCAAGGCGGCGCGGCTCATTGCGAAGGCGCCTCCACCGCCGGCCGCCATGCGCCGGGCGCCGGTGCCCGCGTGGCCGGGGCCGCGGACACCGCCTGCCGCAGATCGGCCGGCAGCCGGTCGATCGGCGCATGGCGGCTGAGCTGGAGCGCGCGCACGAAGGCGACGATCGCCCAGCGGTCGGCGGGCTCGATGCGGTCCGCCATCGGGTACATCAACCCGCGCCCGTGCGAGATCACCTCGTAGAGGTGCCGGTCGGCGGCGCGGCGCAGCGCATCGCTGTGCAGCGTCGGCGGGCGCGGGAAGCCGCGCTCCACCACCGGACCATCGCCGTCGCCGGTGCTGCTGTGGCAGGGCATGCAATAGATCGCGTAGCGCTCCTGGCCGCGGACCAGCAGGGCGCGCGGCGGGCGATCGGGAAGGAACTGCCGGGCTTCGTCCGCCTCGCGTGCCGCCACCGGCGCGGTGCCCGTGCGGCCTCCGCTGGCCGAGGCGTAGGTGCCGATCGCATGCGGCACCGCATCGGGCGGGGGCGGGCGCGTGGCGCGACCGTCGGCGAAGAGCGGGCTCGCGGCTTCCGGCCCGTGGCGCGGCTGCCGGAGCATGTCGCGCTGCGTGCGGTCGCAGCCCGCGAGCACGCAGGCCAGCGCCAGCGCCGACGCGCACAGCCAGGCCGCTCTCATGCCGTCACCTCGCTGATCGCCAGTGGCCGCAGCGCATCGAGCGCCTGGCGCACGCGCGTGGCCTCGAAGGCCGCATCGTCGCTGCGCACCACCACGAAGAAGCGGTCGCGCGCGGCGCGCGCGAAATCGGGCGCGTCGAAGATCGGGTGGTACAGCTTCGGCAGCCGGGCGCGCCACAGCATCGCAGCCAGCGTGAAGAAAGCGCCGCCGAGCACCGCCAGAGAGAAGCACACTGGCACGAACATCGGCCAGCTGTTGGCGGGGCGACCACCGATGTCCACCGGATAGGACCGCGCCACGGCCCACCACTGCATGAAGAAGCCGCCGAATCCACCGGCCAGCGAGCCGAGCAGGCAGGCGAAGGCGATGCCCCGCGGCTTCGACTGAAGCACCTCGGCAAGCCCCGGCACATCGAACGGCGCATAGGCCTGCAGACCTCGGAAGCCGGCGGTGCGCAGGCTGCGCGCTGCGGCCAGCAGCCTGTCGGCACTGTCGAATTCCGCCATCAGGCTGGGCGCCGGCCGGGTCATGGGGCGAGCTCCGGTTCTTCTTCATGGGCCAGCTCGCGCATCTCCGACATGGAGATCGCCGGCAGCACCCGGATGAAGACCAGGAACAGCCACACGAACGTGCACAGCGAGCCGGCGAGAAAGATCCAGTCCCAGAGCGTCGGGACGAACAGGCCCCACGCCGAGGGCATGAAATCGCGGTGCGTGCTGGACACCACGATCACCACCCGCTCCATCCACATGCCGACGTTGACGACCGCGCTCAGCGCGAAGAGCCCCCAGGCGCTGCGCCGCACCGCTCGCCGCCACAGCAGCTGCGGCACGAGCACATTGCACGCGAGCATGCTCCAGTACACCGGCGCATAGAAGCCGGTCCAGCGGTCCACCGTCATCGCGATGTCGTAGCGGTCGCCGCTGAAGAAGGCCATGAATATCTCCGACAGGTAGCCATAGGCCACCAGCGCGGAAGTGGCGAGCATCACCTTGCCCGCGTTGTCGAGGTGCACTTCGGTGATCAGGTCCTGAAGGCCGAAGGCGCGCCGCAGCGGCACCGCGAGCATCACCACCGTCGCGAAGCCCGAGAAGAGCGCGCCGGCGACGAAGTAGGGCGGGAAGATGGTCGAGTGGTAGCCGGGCGTGTTGCCGATCGCGAAGTCCAGCGACACCACGGAGTGGACCGACACCACCAGCGGCGTCGCTAGCCCCGCGATCAGCAGGTAGGCCCGTTCGTGCGCGACCCACTGGCGCGCCTCGCCGCGCCAGCCCAGCGAGGCGACCGCGAACGCGAGGCGCTGCCAGCGCCGCCGTGCGCGGTCGCGCAGCGTGGCGAGATCGGGCAGCAGGCCCAGGTACCAGAACAGGAAGGACACCACGATGTAGGTCCCGATCGCGAAGAAGTCCCACACCAGGGGACTTCGCCATTGCGGCCACAGGCCCATCGTGTCGGGATAGGGCGCGATCCAGTAGAACTTCCAGGCCCGGCCCAGGTGCAGCAGCGGGAAGATGGCCGCCATCGAGGCCGCGAACAGCGTCATCGCCTCGGCGAAGCGGTTGATGGACGTGCGCCATGCCTGTCGCAACAGCAGCAGCACCGCCGAGATGAAGGTGCCCGCGTGGCCGATGCCGATCCACCACACGCAGTTGGCGATCGCGAATCCCCACGCCACGGGGATGTCCACGCCCCAGATGCCCACGCCGGTGCGCAGGAGATGGACGGTGGCCGCGGCGAAGCCCGCCATGCCGCAGAACGAGCCCCAGAAGCCCAGCCGCCACAGCCAGCCGGGGCGGCGCGCCAGCACCTCGTCGGCGATCTTGTCGGAGATGCTGGCGTAGCTCCACCGGCCGCGAAGGACGGTGCTCATGGGATCGACTCCGCGCGGCTCATGGCGTTGGCTTCGCGGGCCGCACCCGCGCCAGGTAGGTGGTGCGCGGGCGGGTGTTGAGTTCACCGAGCAGCGTGTAGTGCCGCGGCGATGCGCGTGCGCGGGACACGGCGCTCTGCGGATCGCCGAGGTTGCCGAAGTGGATCGCCGCGCTCGGGCATGCCCCCTGGCAGGCCGTGACCACGTCGCCGTCGGCGAGCGGACGGCCATCGCGCTCGGACTGCAGGCGCGCGCGCGTGATCCGCTGCAGGCAGTAGGTGCACTTCTCCATCACGCCGCGGGCGCGCACCGTCACTTCGGGATTGCGCATGTTCCGCAGCGATTCGGTCTCGTGGTCGCCGTAGCCGAGGAAGTTGAAGCGCCGCACCTTGTAGGGGCAGTTGTTGGAGCAGAAGCGCGTGCCGACGCAGCGGTTGTAGACCTGCACGTTCAGGCCCTCGCTGTCGTGGACCGTGGCGCCGACGGGGCACACGATCTCGCACGGCGCGTTCTCGCAGTGCATGCACGGCACCGGCTGGAAGATGCCGCTGCCGCGCTCCCCGCCGTCCCGGGACGGCGCTTGCGCTTCGGCTTCGTAGTGGTCGACGCGGATCCAGTGCATCACCCGGCCGAGCGCGACCTGCTGTGCGCCCACCACGGGTATGTTGTTCTCCGCCTGGCAGGCGACGGTGCAGGCATTGCAGCCGATGCAGGCGTCGAGATCGATGACCATGCCCCAGGCCGGGCCGGCCGGTGCCGGCGGCGTGGCATCGGGCGTTGCGCGCGGCGGCATCGCGCCCGCGTAGAGACTGGCTTGTTCCGGCTCGCGCGGCAGTGCGGGCTGAGCCGCGGGGACTTCGCGCGCGAGCTCGCGGCCGTGCTGCGTGAACTCGCGCTGGGTGCGCGCGAAGTCGACGCGCCGGCCCGTGGCTTCGAGCGCGAGGCTGCGGTCCTCCGACAAAGGCAGCAGCGCGTAGGCGTCGTAGCCGACTGCGGTGCCGACGCGCCCCGCGGCGCGGCGACCGCCGCCCAGGGTGAAGGTGGCGGCGTCTTCGGCGTGCGTCGCATGGACCCACACGGGCGCCTCGATGCTGCGGCCCTGCAGGGTCGCGCGCACCACGTCGCCGCTGCGCACTCCCAGCGATGCCGCGGTGCCCGGCCCGAGCGCGAGCACGTGGGCCCAGGTGATCTGGCTGAAGGGGCGAGGCAGTTCCTGCAGCCAACCGTTGTTCGCGAAGCGGCCGTCGGCGACGGACGGGTCCGGGACGAACACCGCCGTGAGCGCCTGCGGTGCCGCGCCTGGCGGCGGCACCGTCCGTGGCGTAGGCGGCGGCACTGCGGCGGCCGTGCTGCCGGCCACCACGCCGTCGCGCAGGCTGCCGCGCCAGAAGGCCTCGAAGGCGGCATCGTCGCGCTCGCTGCCGCGCCATTGCCGCCGGACGAGATCGCGGCCTGTGCGCAGGTCGTCGTGCGTCAGTCCGGCGACCAGCTCGTGGAGCGAACGCGTGTCGTACAGCGGCAGGATGGCGGGCTGCAGCACGGTCGCCGTGCCGTCGTAGGCCCGTGCATCGCTCCATTGCTCGTAGTCGTGGCTGAGCGGCAGGTGCCATCGGCAGCAGCGCGCGGTCTCGCCGGCGTACAGGCCCGCATGCACCGCGAAGGGGATGCGGGCGAAGGCGCCGGCCGTATCCAGCCGGGCGGGCGCGTCGTAGGCGGGATTGCCGCCGAGCACGAGGAGCGTGTCCACCGCATCGGCGTTCGCGGCCTCCACCAGCGGAGAGAAGGGCTGCAGATCGAGCGCCGCGGGCTGCTCGGGCGGCTCGATGTACCGCAGCGTGCGGCCCACCGCGCCCAGATGCGCATGCAGCGCATGCAGCCGCGCATGCGTGGCCGCGGCCAGGGCCGGCCCGGGAAGCACGAGCGCGGCGGCCCCGGCGTGGCGCAGCGCGGCAAGCAATCGCGCCTCGAACGCCCGGACCGCGGGGTCCGCATCCGGGGCGCCGCCGCCCGCGCCGGGAACATCCAGCGCGGCGGCGATCCTGGCCACCAGCGCATCGATGCGCGGCGGCGGCAGTGCGAGCCGGTCGTCCGCGCGCGTGCCGAACAGGCCGGGCGTCGACTCGACGGCGTACAGCCGGAGCGCGCGACCGGATGCGAGCGACTGCGCACGCATCCGCGCCCAATCCGCGGCGTGTCGGACCGCATCCGCGCCGCTGGAGAAGGGGTCGCACCCGAGCGCCACGACCAACGAAGCCTGGGCCACGTCGGCGACCGCGCGAAGCGGCTGTCCGAAGGCCATCATGGCGCCGCGTTCCGCCGCGGTATCGGCGAGCGGCGCATGGCGGTGAAGCTGCATGCGCGGCATGGCCTCGCGCCAGCGCAGGAGCTGCCCGAAGAGCGTCGGCGAGGTCGTCGCGGGCAGGAGGAGACGAAGGCCCTCGCCCTGGCGTGCACGCAGCGCGGCCCAGCGTGGCTGCCACTCGGCCTGGAACGCGGACCACGCCGCAGGCACCGCGCCTGCGTCGGTGCGCTCCTGGCGCACAGGGGTCTGCGAGCGATCGGGGTCCCAAAGCTCCAGCACCGAAGCCTGCGCGAAGACATCCGTGCGGCCGAGGCTCGCGGGATGCAGCGGGTTGCCTTCGACCTTGATCGGGCGGCCCTGCCGGGTGCCGACCAGCACGCCGTGCGCGAAGCCGTCGCGCACGAAGGCGGTGGCGTAGAAGACCGCGTCGTCACCGCCGCCGCTCGCTTCGGGCATGCGAACGAAGGGGTGCGCCTGCCCGGGGTCGGGCCGGCTGCATGCGCCGGTGGCAAGCGCCAGCGACGCGGCCATCAGCTTCAGGGCCTGCCTGCGGTCCACCGCCAGCGGCGGCTCGCTCCTCAGTTCGATCATGCGGCGTGCGGTGTTCATCGGTGGCAGGTGGAGCAATCGGTCAGCCGCTGCTGGCTCTGCAGCTTCTGCAGCAGATGCAGGGTGGCGCTGTCGCCGGTGTCGACCGGCGGCATCTCGAAGACGTGCGCCGGGTCGCGCAGCCTGGACATCGGGTTGCGGTGGCATTCGACGCACCATCGCATCCGCAGCGTCGCGACCCGCTGCATGAGCGGGGCCTGGTCCACGCGGCCATGGCACTCCAGGCAGGCCACGCCCTTGGCGACATGGATCGCATGGTCGAAGTAGACGAAGTCCGGCAGGCGGTGAACGCGGTTCCATGCGATGGGGCGGCCGGTGCGCGCGCTTTCGCGCAGCGGCTCGAAGATGGCCTGGCCCGCGAAAAGCTGCGAATGACAGTTCAGGCAGATCTGCGTGGAAGGCAGTCCGGCGGAGGCGGTGCGCTCGACACCCACGTGGCAGAAGCGGCAATCCAGTCCCACGTCGCCGACGTGGTGCTTGTGGCTGAAGGGGATGGGTTGCGCCACGACCTCCTCCGCACCCGTGTCTTCCTGCCCGCGCCACGCCCACAGGACCACGCCCAGGGCCGTGAGCGACAGCAGCGCCGCGAACACCAGCTTGATCCCCAGTTCCGTGCGGCGCCAGACGATTGCGGTCATCCGCGCGTCCTAGCACCAACGGGGCCCTTCGCATGTGAGCCATTGCCGCCTGTGGGTGCCATCCGCACCCCGATGCCCCTGCTGAGCGACAGAGCGGCCGCGGCGGGGTCGCGCTTGACGGCGCCGTCCACGTCCGGGATGCGCTCCGATCCGACATCGCCCCCGCTTCATCGCCCTAGGGTCGAAAGCCCCGAGTCCGGAAAGAAGGAGCGATATGGTCTCTCGACGACGCGAAAGCGATGGCAAGGACAACAAGCGTGCCTTCGGGTGGGGAATCGCGATCGCGGTTCTCTTGCTGCTCCTGGTGCTGATCTACAACTTCGTGGCGCTGCGGCGCGAGGGTCCCTTGCCCAAGAGCGACGCGACGCCGCCGGCGGCCGTGCAGGAGCACAAGCCGTAGGACCTGTCGAGTGCCGTCGGGCGCCAGCGTCTCGGTGCCGACATGCGCAAGCCGGCTAGAAGCGGATGCGCGCACCGGGCGTCGTCGGAAGAAGATGCACCTCCCGCAGCTGCTTGAGCACGGCGGCGTTGCGCTCGCGTGTCTGGGTGGCCACGCAGTCGCGAGGGACGATCGCATCGAGCATCCGCATGCGCGCATCGAGCGCGGTGCTCAGCACGCACTGGTCGCTCGACACGCCCGCGATCACGATGCGGCGCACTTTCAGGTGCTGCAGGAGCAGTTCGAGCGGCGTGCCGAAGAACGCGGAGTGACTCGGCTTGAGCACGAAATAGTCGTCCGGATCGGGCATCAACGCCCGCGTGATCTCTGATGCCGCGCCGCCGGCGTCCAGCGAACGCTGCACGAGATCGGGGAAGTCGGAACGCCAGCGGCCGCGATTGTCGTTCGCGTAGATCACGGGCACGCCGGTGCGCTGGCAGCGCGACTTGAACGCCGAGATGCTGCGCACGATGCCGCGGACGCCCGGCAACAATTTCTCCGCATCCGGAAAGTCCCAGCAACTGATCATGTCGATGATCAGGAAGCCGGTGCGCCCGTGGGTGCCCATGAGCGGTCGTCAGAGTCCGTAGTATTTGTCGACGCTGGAACGGTAGCTGTCGTCGTAGTCGGGTACCGCATCGTTGGCATAGCGGGGCGCGCCCTCGAGCTGGGCCTTGTCGAGCGGCACGACGTATCCGTCCAGCGCCGTGTCGTACTTGAGCATGCTCCAGGGAACGGGATAGCGGTCGGTGCCGATGCCCAGGAAGCCGCCGAACTCCAGCGCCGCATAGCGCACCTGGCCCGACAACTTGTCGATCAACAGGTCGTCGATGCTGCCGAGCTTGTCGCCCGAGACGTTGTAGACAGTGGTCCCTTCGACCCGCTCCGAAGAAATGACATCAGAAGCCATGAGAGTCTCCGTGCCGGCAGGGCTGGGGCCACCGGCTCGACTGCAAAGCCCAGCGATGCCATGCTTGTGTCGGCCATCGCGGACCCGCATAGGCCCCCCGTCCATCCTGATGTAGGCCATTCGCCGAGGGGTTTCCACGAAGGTCTCGCGCTGCTCGCGGTCACCGTGCCTGGCGGCGCCGCTGCTTCTCGGTGCGCCGGATCTTCCGCCGCGCCAGCGCATCCGCCAGCGACACGGCCAGGAGCAGCATGAGCTGGCCCAGCAGCCGTCGGCTGGCCGCGGCCACGCGTTGATCGATTTCCTGTTGCGCCTGCGCCGTGCGCGCAAGGCCCGCGTAGTCGGGCACGTCGCTGGCCACAGGGATCGATCTCGTGCCGGGCAGCAGGTCCGCCATGCCGGCCGCGCCGGCGCCCTGGCCGGCGCCGGAGGGCGGGCGGGCGCGCGATCCATGCGCGTCCGCATAGGCCTTGGTGAACTCGGCGCCGAGCAGGAAGATCTGCGCGGCGTAGTAGACCCAGGCCACCAGGACGACCAGCGAACCCGCGGCGGCGAAGGCTTCCCGCACGCCGCTCTTGCCGAGGTAGAGCCCGATCAGCAGCTTGCCGATCTCGAACAGCACGGCGGTGACGAGCGCGCCGATCCAGACGTCGCGCCAGGCGATGGGTGTCGTGGGCATCAGCTTGAAGATCATGGCGAACAGCAGCGTGACGATGGCCAGCGAGATCAGCAGGTTCAACGCCTGAAGGAACACTTCCCATCCCGGCATCAGGCCGCCGAACCAGCCGTCGAACGCGGCCAGCGCCGCGCTCACCATCAGCGACACCATCAACAGGAATGCCAGCCCCAGGATGAGCCCGAACGACAGCAGGCGCGCGCGCAGCACGGCCCAGATTCCCGAAGGCTTCTCTCGCTCGGGCACGTGCCAGATGCGATCGAGGGCGCTCTGCAGTTCGGCGAAGACGGTGGTCGCGCCGATCAGCAGCACCACCGCGCTGATGAGTCCGGCCACCAGTCCCTTGTCGGTGTCGCTCGCCGCGTCGAGCAGGGCCTGCACGGCCGACGCGCCGTCCTGGCCCACCAGGCCGCCGATCTGGCCGATGATCTGCCCCTGCACCGCTTCGCGGCCGAAGATGGCGCCCGCCGTCGCGATCACGATGACCAGCAGCGGCGCCAGCGAGAAGATCGTGTAGTAGGAAATGGCGGCGCCCATGCTGGGTGCATAGTCGTCGAGCCATGCGGTCACGGCCTGGCGGCACAACTTGTAGAGCTGGTTCGGGAGCATGGCGTCCGTCCTTGCTGAGCCGGCTGATCGGGCCTTCAGTGTGGATCCGGCCGTTACGCGCATCGATCGGCGATCCAGCCGAAGCGCGGTAGGCGCCGGCTTGCGCGACCTGCAAGGGGGCTGGACAGGCGCTGCGCCACGGCCCTGCACCACTCTGAGCCACTCAGGCACCAAATTTGCATGCGAGATGCGGGCATCCGCACAAACGTGGTGAACCGCACCACAAGAAGACAAATTCCCTCGCAAGCTCTCCATGGACGCACTACATCAGGGCGCGAACGCGCTCTTCATCCTTCTTGGCGCCATCATGGTCCTGGCCATGCACGCCGGCTTTGCCTTTCTCGAACTCGGCACGGTCCGCAAGAAGAACCAGGTGAACGCACTGATCAAGATCCTGGTCGACTTCTCGGTGTCGACGGTGGTGTACTTCCTCGTCGGCTACGGCGTGGCCTACGGCACCCACTTCTTCGTGGGGGCCGAGGCGCTCTCCGCCAGGAGCGGCTTCGAGCTGGTGCGCTTCTTCTTCCTCTTGACCTTCGCCGCGGCGATTCCCGCGATCATCTCGGGCGGCATCGCGGAACGCGCCAAGTTCTGGCCGCAGCTCGTGGCCACGGCGGTCATCGTCGGCTTCGTGTATCCCTTCTACGAAGGCATCGCCTGGAACAAGGCCTTCGGCATCCAGGACTGGATCGCCTCGCTCACCGGCAGCGAGTTCCATGACTTCGCGGGCTCCGTCGTGGTGCACGCCGTCGGCGGCTGGCTCGCCTTCCCGGCCGTGCTGCTGCTCGGCGCGCGGCGAAACCGCTATCGCGGCGACGGCACGCTGAGCGCGCATCCGCCGTCGAACATCCCCTTTCTCGCGCTCGGTGCGTGGGTGCTGTGCGTGGGCTGGTTCGGCTTCAACGTGATGAGCGCCCAGACCATCGACCGGATCTCCGGCCTGGTCGCGGTGAACTCGCTGATGGCCATGGTCGGCGGGACGCTCGCCGCGCTCGCGCTGGGCAGGAACGACCCGGGCTTCGTCTACAACGGGCCGCTCGCGGGCCTGGTGGCGATCTGCGCCGGCTCCGACGTGATGCATCCGCTGGGGGCGCTGGTGGTCGGCGGCATCGCCGGCGCGCTGTTCGTCGTGATGTTCACGCTCACGCAGAACAAATGGAAGATCGACGACGTGCTCGGCGTCTGGCCATTGCACGGCCTGTGCGGGACCTGGGGCGGGCTCGCGGTCGGCATCTTCGGCAGCAAGGCGCTCGGCGGCATCGGCGGCGTGAGCTTCGTCGCGCAGCTGATCGGCGTCGTCATCGGCGTCGCGTGGGCGGCCGTGGCGGGCGCGGCGGTCTACGGCACGCTCAAGTCCACGGTGGGCATCCGGCTCACCCCGGAGGAGGAGTATGACGGCGCGGACATCTCCATCCACCGCATCTCGGCCACGCCGGAGCGCGAGGCGAGCTGGTAGGCGTTCCGGACAAGGCTCACGCCCTTCGCTTGAACATGGCGGACCCCGCGCTCGCCATGGCAAGGTCGTGCGCGGCGGCCAGCAGAGTCGGGCCGAGCGCCAGCATGCGCTGCTCCGTGAGCCTGACGGAAGGGCCCGCGATCGTGATCACGCCGATCACCGCCCCATCAGGGCCACGCACCGGCGCGGCCATCGCGGCCATCGCCGGGGCGAACACCTCATCGATGATGCTGAACCCGCGCTTGCGTGCCGCGCGGATGAAAGCCAAGAGCGCCTTCACCGTGGTCGGCGCCTTGGGGCCGAAGTCTGCGGGCTTGCCGAAGCCCTGTTTGGCCGCGAGTTCGAGTGCCTGTTCGTCGGTCATCGTCGAGAACCACGCGTGCCCCGCGGAACTGCACGACAGGTTGACCGAAAGTCCCATGTCCGGGTCGTAGCGCAGGCCGCGCGTCGCGCCCTGGGCCTTGGCCACGAAGGTGAGGTTGTCGCCATCCACCACGGCGAGGCGCACAAGCTCGCCGGAGTCGGCGGCCAGCCGGTCGAGCACCGGCTGCGCCACATCGACGACGCCGCTGTTGCCGAGGAAGCTCAGGCTCATCGAGACGAGGCGCATGGTCAGCATGTAGTCGCCATGGCGCTGGTCCTGCCGGACGTAGCCGCAGCGCGCCAGTTCGTTCAGCAGCCGATGCGTCGCGCTCAGCGGCATCTGCAGATCGGCCGCCAGGGCGGATAGCGCACGCCCGTCGGGGTGCGCGGCGAGTTGCTCCAGGACTTTGAAGCTGCGTTCGAGGATCGAGCTCATTGTGTCTCCCGAAGCTAACCGACGGAGCCGGCATTCTGCCAAGTGTTTTCACTAGTGGAAATGTTTTCCAGTTTCTAACTATGATCGCGCCGCCTTCGCCGGGCGGTCTTCGCCGATCGCGCTGCGCCTTCTTCAACACTCGATGGAGACCGTCTTGAGATTTCTTATTCGCGCGCTGGCCGTCGCCGGCCTGAGCCTGGCCGTCGCCGCACCTTCACTCGCCCAGGAGAGCCAGGAGCGGGTCATCCGCTTCGGTCATCTCAACAACGCGGACCATCCGGTGAGCTTCGGCGCCAAGCGCTTCGCCGAACTGCTTGCGGCCAAGAGCGGCGGCAAGATGAAGGTGCAGGAGTTTCCCGCCTCGCAGCTGGGCAACGAACTGCAGCAGCAATCGGCACTGCAAGGCGGGGTGCAGCAGATGTCGGCGCCCGCCACGACCTCGCTGGCGGGTATCGTCAAGGAGTTCGGCCTCATCGACTTCCCGTTCGCCGTGGCGAACTTCCAGCAGGCCGATGCGCTGCTCGACGGCCCGCTGGGACAGGCGTTGATCGCCAGGCTGCCCGAAAAGGGCCTCGTCGCCTTGGGCTACTGGGACCTGGGCTTTCGCAACGTGACGAACAGCAAGCGGCCGATCACGAAGGCCGAAGACCTCGATGGCCTGAAGGTCCGCGTGATCCCCAATCCCGTGTTCCTCGACACGTTCAAGGCGTTCAAGTCGAATCCGGTGCCGATGCCTTTCGCCGAGTTGTACGGCGCGCTCGAAGCCAAGGCGGTGGACGGCCAGGAGAACCCGTTCTCGGTGATTCTCTCGAACAAGTTCTTCGAGGTGCAGAAGTACCTGAGCGCGACCAACCACGTCTACGCGGCCAATATCGTGCTGGTCAGCAAGAAGTTCTGGGACAGCCTCTCGCCCACCGAGCAGAAGTGGATGCGCGAAGCTGCCGACGAATCGCGCGGCTACCAGCGGCAGGTCAGCCGTGCGGCTGCGCAGAAGTCGCTGGGCGATCTGCAGTCCAAGGGCATGCAGTTCAACGAAGTCTCGCCGGCCGAGCAGGCGCGCATGCGCCAGATCGCCAAGCCGGTGATCGACCGCTTCGCCGCGAGCTATGACCCCGCCATCGTGAAGCTCTACAACGACGAGCTCGCACGCATCCGCAAATGAGTTCGGCCACCGGTGACTTCATGAAGATCCTCGTCCTGCACGGCCCCAATCTCAACCTGTTCGGGCGTCGCGAACCCCATATCTACGGCAAGACCACGCTGGCGGAAATCAACGAGCGGCTGCAGAAGCTGGCGGCGGAACTCGGGGTGACGCTGGACATCATCCAGTCGAACCACGAGGGCGACCTCATCGACTTCCTGCACGCGAACATCGACCTGGCGCAGGGCGCGCTCGTCAACCCCGCGGGCCTGACGCAGCACGGCGTGCCCCTGCACGATGCGATCAAGGCCATGCCCTTCCCGACGCTCGAAGTGCACATGTCCAACATCGCGGCGCGGGAGAGCTGGCGCGCGCATTCGATCATCTCGCCCGCGGTCAAGGGCACGGTCCAGGGCCTGGGGCCTCAGTCCTACCTGGCAGCCCTGCGTGCGCTGGTCGAGATGCAGCGGGAAGCCACCGCATGAACCGCTGGATCGACCACTGCTGCAGGGGCATCGAAGCGGTGATCGCCTTCTTCCTGATGGTCATGGTGGTCCTCGTGTTCGGCAACGTGGTGCTGCGCTACGGCTTCAACTCGGGCATCACGGTGTCCGAGGAGGTGTCGCGCTGGCTCTTCATCTGGGGAACCTTCCTCGGGGCGGTGGTCGCCCTCAAGGAGCACGGGCATCTCGGCGTCGACATGGTGGTGCAGAGCCTCCCGCCGGCGGGCAAGAAGCTGTGCCTGGCGCTCGGCCACGTGGTGATGCTCTACATCGTGTGGCTGCTGTTCCAGGGCAGCCTCGCGCAGGCGCGCATCAACTGGGACGTGACCGCGCCGGTGACCGGTGCTTCGATGGCGATCGTGTATGCGTCCGGCATCGTCTTCTCGGTGCTGTCGGCGTTCATCCTCGCACTGGACCTCTACCGGCTGCTGACCGGGCAGATCGCCGAGGCGGACCTCGTGATGATCCAGGAGTCGGAGGAATCCGTGCAGCTGCAGCAGATCCTCGGGACGGCCGCCGCCGACAACCACCAGAAGAACCACGCCCCGGGAGGCGGCCAATGACGATCCTCGTTTTCGTGGGTTCGCTGCTCGTCGCGATGGCGATGGGCATTCCGATCGCCTTCTCGCTGCTGGCGAGCGGCGTGGCGCTGATGTGGCATCTCGACCTGTTCGATGCGCAGATCCTCGCGCAGAACGTGATCGGCGGGGCCGACAGCTTCCCGCTGCTGGCGGTGCCCTTCTTCATGCTGGCCGGCGAGATCATGAACGTCGGCGGGCTTTCCCGGCGGATCGTCGACTTCGCGCTCGCGCTGGTGGGCCATGTGAAGGGCGGGCTCGGCTACGTGACGATCCTGGCGGGCTGCCTGCTGTCGGCGCTGTCGGGCTCGGCGGTCGCCGACGCGGCGGCGCTCACCGCGCTGCTGCTGCCGATGATGGTGAAGGCCGGGCACGACAAGGCCCGTGCCGGCGGCCTGATCGCCGCGACGGGCGTGATCGGGCCGGTGATCCCGCCCAGCATCGGGCTGGTGATCTTTGGCGTGTCGGCCAACGTCTCGATTTCCAAGCTGTTCCTCGCGGCGATCGTGCCGGGCATCCTCATCGGCGCGGCGCTGTGGCTCACCTGGGCCTGGCTGGTGCGGCGAGAGAAGATCGTGCCCCCGCCGCGCAAGTCCGCGGGCGAGATCCTGCTCGCCCTGCGCAACGCGCTCTGGGCGCTGCTGCTGCCGGTGATCATCCTCGTGGGCCTGCGCATGGGCGTGTTCACGCCGACCGAAGCCGCTGTGGTGGCGGCCGTCTACGCGCTCTTCGTGTCGACGGTGATCTATCGCGAGCTCAGCTGGAAGGACCTCTACGGCATCTTCGTCGGGGCCGCCAAGACCAGCGCGATCGTGATGTTCCTCATCGCCGCCGCGATGGTGAGCGCATGGCTCATCACGGTCGCGGACCTGCCCTCGAAGGTCGTGGACCTGCTGCAGCCTTTCATGGGCAACCAGATCCTGCTGATGTTCGCGATCATGGTCCTGGTGATGATCGTGGGCACCGCGATGGACATGACGCCCACCATCCTGATCCTCACGCCGGTGCTCATGCCGATCGTCAAGGCCGCCGGCATCGATCCGGTCTATTTCGGCGTGATGTTCATCATCAACAACTCGATCGGCCTGGTCACGCCGCCGGTGGGCACGGTGCTCAACGTCGTGGCCGGTGTCGGCAAGATCTCGATGGACGACGTCACCAAAGGGGTCGTGCCTTTCATGATCGCGGAGTTCGCCATCATGTTCGTCATGGTCCTCTTCCCGTGGCTGGTGACCGGCCCTGCGAAGCTCTTCCACGGCTAGCGCCGGGCGAATCAATCTTTTCAATACCGACAAAGGAGACTTACATGCGCAGCTTCATTCGCACGACCCTGGCCGCGTCCGTTGCGGCCCTCGCGGCCTTTGCCATGGCGGGTGCCGGGGCACAGGTCAAGGAGCGCACGATCAAGTTCGCGTTCCAGAACCAGACCGGCCATCCGCAGGCACAGGGCGCCCAGAAGTTCGCGGACCTCGTCGCGGAGAAGTCCGGCAAGAAGATCGCGGTCAAGCTGTTCCCCGGCGGCTCGCTCGGCGGCGACCTGCAGACGGTGTCCGCGCTGCAGGGCGGCACGATCGAGATGACCGTGCTCAACGCCGGCATCCTCACGGCCCAGGTGAAGGAGTTCGCGGTCTACGACTTCCCGTTTCTCTTCAACAACGGCCAGGAGGCCGATGCGGTGACGGACGGACCCTTCGGCCAGAAGCTCCTGGGCAAGCTCGAAGACAAAGGCCTTCACGGCCTCGGCTACTGGGACCTGGGCTTTCGCAACCTGACGAACAGCAAGCGCCCGATCGCGAAGGCGGAGGACATCGCCGGGTTGAAGATCCGCGTGATCCAGTCGCCGATCTATGTCGAACTCTTCAATACGCTGGGGGCCAATGCGACTCCGCTGCCCTTCCCCGAGCTGTACTCGGCGCTCGACCAGAAGGCCGTCGACGGGCAGGAGAACCCGAACACCGTGATCCTGTCGTCGAAGTTCGCGGAAGTGCAGAAGTACATCACCGAGACGCGCCACATCTACAACCCGCAGGCGCTGATCGTGAGCAAGAAGACCTGGGATTCGCTGAGCGCCGAAGAGAAGAAGATCTTCACGGATGCGGCGTCCGAGGCCACCGCGTTCCAGCGCCAGGTGTCGCGCGGCGCGGCGGACAGCGCCCTGGCCCAGCTCAAGCAGGCCGGCATGGTGGTCAGCGAATTGCCGCCGGCGGAAATGGCCCGGCTGCGCGAGAAGGTCAAGCCGGTGATCGACAAGTTCACCGCGTCGGTCGGCGACAGCACGGTCAAGGAACTGATGGCGGAGATCGCCAAGGTCCGCAAGTAGGGCGCGGGGCAACCGGGCGGCATCGTGCCTTCCGTGGCTGCGGCCGCCAACCGCCCCTACCAGTTCACCTTCAGCCCAAGGCTGCCCCCCACGGCGCCTTCGGTTTGCGCAGCGCCGCCGGAAGCCCAGAGACGGCCCGCTTCGAGGTAGGCGGCCACCAGCCGCGTGATCTGCCACGTCGCTCCCACGGCCAGTTCGGTGCTTGTGCCGCCTGTGCGGCTGCCGATGTCGGTGGTGGCCGCGGGCCCGATGAAGCGGGCCGTGTCGGTGCCGCTGCTGCGCCGATACACGTTCAGCCGCGCGTAGGGTTGCAGCCATCCGGCTCCGCTGGCGATCTCACCCTTCACGCGCACGCCGATCCGGGCAAGCCAGGCGGTGTCGTTGTCCTGTCGCACCGTGGCGCCTGCCAGGCTCAGGTCGTCCAGGCTCAGGTGCTGGCCGACCAGTTGCAGCTGCGGCTCGACCGTCCAGCCTGTTGCCACGGGCAATGCCTGGCCGAGTTCGACGGAAGCGAGCACGCTGTTGCCCTTGCCGCTGGCGGCTGAAGCGAGCGAAGGGGCGGCGGTGTAGCGCAGGCGGCCTGCCTGCAGCGCGGCATCGACGTAGGCGCCGCCGTCGTTGCGCCAGGTGGCGTAGCCAGCCAGGAACTGGCTGCGCAGGTCGTTCGAGCCCGCGGCGTAGTTCTGCACGCCCCGCGCGAAGCCGGTGACGTCCATCTCGCCCTCGAGCTGCCCGACATAGACGCCGGCGCGCCAGTTCGGATTGCCCCAAAGGTCGGTGCCCACCTGGACGCCGGACTGCCGTCCGCTGCTGCGGGGGCTGACCATGCCTTCCTGAGAGATGTCCCGGTCCACGCTGATGAGGCGGCCCCAGCCCTGGCGCGGACCAGCGGACGCTGTGCTGCTGCTCACCGGGTCGCCCACGCGCTGGTGCAGGTTGCCGATCATGGCGAGGCCTGCCTCGCGAAGCTGCTCCGGCGCGGCCGCGAGCAGGGGCGCTTCGGCACGGTAGGTCGGCACCGCAGCCGGGGTTGGCATGGGGCCTCGCACCTCGGGCGGTGTCACCACGTCGGTGGCCGAACTGAGGTAGGCGGCGCCATCGGTGACATGGAGGCGGTAGTCGTACGCACCGGCGCTGACCGTGCCGACCAGGCTGAAGGCGCCGGGTTGAATGCTCGCACCGTTCTCGGTGCCCACGATCTCGATGCCATGGCCGGTCGTCGGCGCGCCCAGGCCGCCCAGGTTCGTCACCTGCACGCGGGTACTGCCGCTGGCCACCGCGCTCGCGCCGCTGAGCAGGATCTTGTCGGTGGCGCTGCCGCTGTTGCCCAGGGCCGTGCCGAGCCGCAGCACGCCGTTGTTGCCCACCCACGGGCCGGTGACAGTGAGCGTCGTGCCGGGCGCGGCTCCGCTCAGGCTCACGGTGCCCGCGTTGGCCAGGCCGGCGATGCGCTGGCTGAACCCGGCGAGATTCAGCGTCGCACCGCTGGCAACCGTGACCGAACTCAAGGCGCTGAGGGTGTTGGCAGCGCCGGCGGCCAGCGTGCCCGCAGACACCGTCGTGGGGCCGCTGTAGTTGTTCGCACCGGCGAGCGTCAACGTGCCGGTGCCTTCCTTGGTCAGGAAGCCCGTGCCTGTGATGGCGCCTGACAGCGTGCCGTCGAACGTGCCCGTGTCGACGACGGGATCACCCACGCCGCTGAGCACGATGGCGTTGGCCAGGTTCAGGCCGTTGGCCGCAAAGCCGAGCGTGGTGCCATCCGCCATGTCCAGCGCGCCGGTGCCCAGTGCGCTGTTGCTGCCAACGTTGATGCGTCCTGCCAGGAGCCGCGTGCCACCCGTGTAGGTGTTGACGCCCGAGAGCGTCAGCGTGCCCGGGCCGGTCTTCTGCAGCGCGCCGCCCGAGACCTCGCCGTTGAGCGCCAGCGTGCGGATCACGTCGAGGGTGCCGCCGCCCGCGCCGAGCGAGACGGTGCGCGTGGCCGTGGTGTCGCCGGTGACGTTCAGCGTGCCGCCGTCGAGCGTGAGCGCGCCGCCCGAGTTGCCGAGCGCCCGATCGTCGGCGATGGAGAGCGCGCCACCGCGCACGAACCACGGCGTCAGGCCGGTGTGGGTGCCGATGAGCGTCCAGGTGCTGGCGCCGGTCTTTTCGTAGCGCGCGAAGCCGCTGTAGGTCGCGGTGCTGAGCGAAGTGGTGCTGTCGGTCGTGTCGCCCGAAAGCCTCAGCACGTTGCCGGTGCCCAAGGCCACCCTCAGCGCGCCGGTGATCGAGGAGCCGGCGCGCAACTCGAGCTGGTTGTCGTTGCCGGTGATCCGCACTGCGTCGCCAAGCGTGGTGCCGTCGCCAGCCATGCCGGCCGTCAGCGCCCCCATGTTGACGATGGTGTTCGAGTGGCCCCACACGCGCAGCGCCGCGCCACCCACGCCGAAGAGCGCGGCGGTGCCGCCGGCACCGCCCGAGCCTCCCCTCAGCGTGCCGGTGTTGGACACCGAATTGTTGCTGGACTGCAGCGCGAGGCCCGCGCCGCCCTCGCCACCGAACGCCGGCATGCCGCCGGTCGAGCCGCCGGCCCCGCCATTGCCGCCCGTGGACGTGCCGAGGTTGACGACGGTCGCGCCGCCGCCTTGCAGCACGATGCCGTCGCCGCCACCGCCGCCGCCGCCTGCCCACTGGCCCAGGCCACCTGCGCCGCCGTTGCCGCCGATCGTCTGTCCCGCATTGTTCAAGGTGACGCCGGCCGCCACGGACTGCAGGCCCGCGCCGCCGCCGCCGCCGCCGCCGGACAGGCGCGCAATGCCGCCGGAACCGCCGTTGCCGCCCTGCAGGACGGTGCTGCTCCCCACGCTGATGCCAATGTCGGAGGTGTACACGGCGGCACCGCCGCCGCCGCCGCCTCCCGCGCCATAGACCGGATCCGGATCGGGAGCGCCACTGAATCCCGAGCCCCCGGTGACCGAACCGGTCACGCTGGTGGCCCCGACCGCGCCGCCCAACCCGCCCGGCCCGGCCGCGCCGTTGCGGCCGGCGCCTCCCTGGCCACCCGACGTAGGCAAGCCCGCGAGGCCAGGGAACTCGCCGACGCTTCCGCCGACGGCGCCACCGCCATTGCCTGCGCCGCCCAGGCCGCCGGTGCCTCCGTTGGAGATGACCGCAAGTCCTCCGCTGGCTTGCGCCCACGCCCCACCGGCAATCAAGCCCGGGCCCATGCCCAGGAGCAGCGCCGCCACTGCGCGGCGAACCCGTGGCGGCGGCAACGGGACTTCAACCCCGCCGGCGCTTCCCGCCGTCGCTCGGCTTCCGGCGGTCTCTGCAACTGCTTGCACTGCGCACAATGCGCGATTCCATACGAGGCGATACGAACGATTCAAGATGGGGTGCTCCGGCGCTTGCGAACCGCCGAAGCGGCTAAAGATGAGAATGATACATATGGAAACATGTCGGGGGCATCACCGGATTCAGGAATGGCCATGACCGGCCACAGCCATTTCGAGCACCGTCCGCGCAGCCCTGCGCGTCTGGCCGCCGTCACTCATGCGACCGCGAGGGCCGCTTCGACTCAACGCCCGCGGCCACCCGCGGGCGCGGACAGGGCGTGCAGGCGCTGCGCCAGCCGCTGGTCTTCGAAGCCCTGTGCCACATGGTCGACAAAGGCCCGCGTCTTGGCCGGCAGCAGGGTGCGGCTGGCGTAGTAGATGGAAATGGCGCCCAGGTCGCCATACCACTCGGGCAGCAGCCGCAGCAGCGTGCCGCTTTCGAGCATCGGCAAGGCGCTTGAAAGCGGCACGAGCGCCACGCCGAGGCCGAGCAGCGCAGCGCCGCTCGCAGCCGCGGGGTCGTCCACGACGACGTGCTCACGCGGCTGCGCCGGCACCTGCGCGCCCGAGGCGTCACGCATGAGCCATTGGCGCAGCCGGCGGGTGCGCGTCGAACGCAAGGCGATACCTTCGAAATCGGCCAGTTGCGAGGGCTCGGTCGGCCTCTTGCGCCCGAGCATGAAGGCCGGCGATGCCACCGCCACGATGTGCGCTGGAGCCAGTGCGCGCGCCACCACGCCGGGCGCCAGCTCGAAGCCGCCTCCCACCGCGGCATCGAATGCTTCAGCCACCAGGTCGATCTGCCGGTTGTCGAACTGCCAGTCGGGCTGGATGGCGGGGTAGCGCTCCAGGAACGAGGGCAGAAGAGGCAGCACGTAGTCCACGCCAAAGCTCGGCGCCACGCTCACCTTGAGCACGCCGGCCGGCTCGCCCTGATGCGAGGTCATGCCTGCGAGCGCGGCCTGAACGCCGTCCAGGTGCCGCTCCACGTCCATGAGAAAGCGTTCGCCTCCCTCGGTCAGGGTGAGCCGGCGCGTGCTGCGCTGGAAAAGGCGCTGACCGATGTTGCGCTCCAACGTCGCCACGTTGCGGCTCACGGCCGCCGGCGTGAGTCCCAGCCTTCGTGCCGCGCCCGAAAAGCTGCGAGCCTGAGCACTGCGCACGAAGGATTCGAGGTTGACGAGGGTCTCCATGGCCGGCACACCTTCAACGGTTGCTTGAAAAAGATTCCACCGATTCTCGGCTACCCGAGAAGCAATTCGACGCCCACCATCCGCTGCGTCCACACACCAACGAGCTCTCCTGAACATCATGCAAAGCAACAGCAACGAGTCCCTTCCCCTGGCCGGCAAGTCCGCTCTCGTCACCGGCGGCTCACGCTCCATTGGCGCAGCGATCGCGCGCAGGCTTGCGGCCGATGGCGCGAAAGTGGCCATCACCTACCACGCGTCGCCGGCGAGGGCGCAAGAAGTGGTCGCCCGGATCGAGGCATCCGGCGGCCGCGCGCTGGCCATCGAGGCCGACGCGGGCGACCCGGCCGCAGTGCGTGGGGCCGTCGCGCGAACCGCGGACGCCTTCGGCGCACTGGACATCCTGGTCAACAACGCCGGGATCGCGCAGTGGGCGCCCATCGAGCAGATTCCCTTCGAAGACTACGAGCGCATGCTCGCCGTGAACGTGACCGGCGTGTTCGTCGCCACGCAGGAGGCGGCGCGTGTCATGAAGGCAGGCGGGCGCATCGTGCACATCGGCAGCTCGATGACGCGCTATGCGGTGTTCGGGGGCGCCTCGCTCTACACGCTGACCAAGGGCGCGGTGGCCGGCTTCAACCGCAGCCTGGTGCGCGACCTGGGCCCGCGCGGCATCACGGTCAACACCGTGCACCCTGGCCCGACCGACACCGACCTGAACCCCGCGAACGGTGAAGCGGCCAAGCTCGTGGGCCCCGGCATCGCGGTGGGCCGCTATGGCCGGCCCGATGAAGTCGCCAGCATGGTCGCGTACTTGGCCAGTCCCGGCGCGAGCTTCGTGACCGGCGCCGACATCGTGATCGATGGCGGGCTCAGCGCCTGAGACCTGGGCGTTGCCGACAAGTCGTTCGAAGAACGACGCACCGCCAGGCAAACCGCAACCGAAATCCCGATGACCTGTTAACTACCCTGAAAGGCGAAGAAGGTGAAAGCTGACGTTCAATTCGAATTCCTGGTGGACGAGGAAAAGAACACCATCACGATCAAGAGAAAGTTTGCGGCAAGACGTCAACTGGTCTGGAACTGCTACACCCAAAGCGAACTGCTCGACCGGTGGTTCGCGCCGAAGCCATTGACCACGAAGACCAAGTTCATGGACTTCAGTGAAGGCGGGCATTGGCACTACGCAATGGTCGAGCCCCATGGCCAGGAATACTGGGGACGCATGGATTACCAGACCATTCGTCCGATCGACAGCTACACGTCGCTCGACGGCTTCTGCGACGCAACCGGCGAATTGAATCCCGCGCTTCCCCGGTCCCGGTGGCATGTCGCCTTCTCGGACCCGTCGGCAGCGGGCGCGCCGCACACCCTGGTCGAGACAGTGGTGTCCTACGCGTCGCCCGAAGCACTCCGGCAAGTCATGCAGATGGGATTGAAGGAAGGCCTGACGTCGACCTTGGAGCGCCTGGATGAGCTTCTTCTGGAGCTTGTCTGAGCACGGGTTGAAAGGTCATTCCGACGCCCGCGCGAGGCTCAGGTCATCCCAGAATCGCCCATCCGGCGGCCGCCGCAAGGAGGACGACCAGCAATGGCGAGATGCGCGCATAGACCAGCAACGCGAATGCCGCCAGTGCGACGGCGAAGTCCGCGCGACCATGGATCGCGCTCGTCCATACGGGGTCGTAGAGCGCTGCCAGCAGGATCCCGACGACAGCGGCATTCACCCCTGCCATGGCGGACTGCACGCCATCGCGCTGGCGCAACGCATCCCAGAACGGCAGCGCCCCGAAGACCAGCAGGAACGCCGGCACGAAAATCAGGATGAGCAAGGCCAGGCCGCCGCTCCAGCCCGAGAGCGGGCCATGCATGACGGCGCCCAGGTACGCCGCGAAACTGAAGAGAGGGCCAGGCACGGCTTGCGCGGCCCCGTAGCCTGCGAGGAATTGCTCGTTCGATATGACGCCGGCAGGCACCACCGTCGCCTGCAGCAAAGGCAGCACGACGTGGCCGCCGCCGAACACGAGGGCACCAGCGCGGTAGATGCCGGCCACGATGTTCCACAGCAAGGACTGCGTAGCGAGTGCCACCAGGGGCAGTCCGATCAGGAGCACCACGAACAGCGTCAAGGCGATGGCGCCCGCGGTCTTCGAAACGCCGAAGCCCCGATGCGCAACAGGCTGTTGGCGCGGCAGCTTCACGACTCGCCATCCGAACAGGCCGCCCAGGGCGATCGCCGAGATCTGGGAAACCGTATTCGGCAGCGCGAGGACGAGTAACGCTGCGATGACTGCCATGGCGGCGCGCGCACGATCAGGACAGAGGTTCTTGGCCATGCCCCAGACCGCCTGTGCCACCACGGCGACAGCGGCCACCTTCAGCCCGTGCACCGCGCCGCTGTTCGCGAGCGCGCCCCAGCGCGAAATGCCGTAGGCGAAGGCGATCAGGGCGACCGCGGAAGGCAGCGTGAAGCCGCACCACGCGGCCACCGCGCCCAGCCATCCGGCGCGTGCCATGCCAAGCGCCATGCCCACCTGGCTGCTGGCGGGGCCGGGCAGGAACTGGCAAAGCGCCACCAGGTCGGTGTAGCTGCGATCGTCGAGCCACCGCCGACGATCGACGATCTCCGCGCGGAAGTAGCCGAGGTGAGCCACCGGACCGCCGAAGGATGTCAGGCCCAGTTTCAAGAAGGCGCCGAGGACTTCGAGAGCGCAGCCGCGATGTTCGCCTTCGGTGGAAGATTGCGCGGGTGCTGCCGCGTCGTCGCGGGGAGCTTTGGTGGCCAAGGTCGTGGACTGGGGTGGGCGAATAGGCGATGTTATCGGCGCCGGCGTTCGTCACTCCGGCGTGATCTTCGCCGCGCGCACGATCTCGGCGTAGCGCCGTGCTTCGGAGCGCACGAAGGCGGCGAACTCCGCCTGCGATCGCCCCGAGGGCTCGTACCCGCCCTGGACGAGGAAGCTGCGCACCTCCGGCACCTCCAGCGCCTTGCGGAACTCGGCGTTGAGGCGCGCCACGATGGAGGCAGGCGTTCCGGCCGGCGCGAAGAGCGCGTGCCAGCCGCTGTCGAAGGTGAACCCCGGCAGGGATTCGGCGATCGTGGGCACGTTCGGCAACTCGGACCAGCGCTTGGCGCTCGTGAAACCCAGGGCCCTGAGCTTGCCGGCCTTGACGTGGTTGACCGCCACGGTAGGCGGAATGAACATGGCCTGCACCTCGCCGGACAGCACCGCATTCAGCGCCGGCGCGGCCCCCTTGTACGGCACATGGGTGATCTCGATGCCGGCGCGGTCGGCGAACGTTTCCGCCGCGAGGTGCAGGGTGTTGCCGATGCCGGGCGAGGAGAAGCTGACCGGGCGGTTGCGCCTGGCGTACTCGATGAACCTGGGAACCGTGTCCACGCCTGTCGCGGGGCTGACCACCAGCAGGTAGCCGTCGCCCTGCGCCACGTCGGTGATCGGCAGGATCTCGCGGTCCAGGTCATACGGCACCTTCTTGTACATGCTCGGATTGATCACCAGCGAGGGCGTGGTGAGCAGCAGCGTGTAGCCGTCCGGTGCGGCCTTGGCGAGCGCCTGCGCCGCGATCATCCCGTTGGCGCCGGCGCGGTTGTCCACCACGATGGGCTGGCCGATCGACCGGGACACCGACTCGGCGATCGTGCGGGCGATCGAATCCGGTGTGCCGCCGGCAGCGAAGCCCACCAGCAGCCGGATCGAGCGCTGCGGGTAGTCCTCCTGCGCGAGGCTCATGCGGGGGAGGGTGGCCGCGCCGGCAGCGAAGACCATGAAAGCGCGCCGGCCCGGATTCAAGGGGGCGGCGAAGCGGATGTCGTGGGGATTCATGCGTGTTGTCTCTCGGTCCATCGGTGCGCGGAAGGCGGCGCCGGAAGACTCTAAATCGCCAGCTTGCCACCTACAATCCGGGCCGTGCAAGAAAGTCCACAACATGGACGCTGAGTCCAAGACCGCGACCCAGGGCGCGCAAAGCCTGCGTCGCGCCATTGCCGTGCTGCGCCTGGTCGCCGAGACCCAGGAGCGCGGGATTCGATTGGTCGACCTGGTGGCCGGAACGGGCCTCAACCGCCCCACGGTTCACCGCATGTTGCAGGTGCTGCGCGAGGAGGGCGTGGTCGAGCAGGATGAGGAGACCCGTCGCTATCGCGTGGGCGCCGAGCTCGCGCTGCTGGGCATGGCGCGAGGCAACCGCTTCCCGATCCGCGGCATCGCCGAGCCCTTTCTGCATGAACTCGCCGCCAAGGTCGGGGACACGGTGTTCCTCACCATTCGCCAGGGCGCCGACAGCGTTGCGATCGATCGCGTGACCGGAAACTACCCGATCCAGGTGCTCGCGACGGAAACCGGCGTGCGCCGCCCGCTGGGCGTGGGCGTGGCGGGGGTGGTGATGCTCGCCAGCCTGCCGCCTGCCGAGGCGACGGCACTCGCCAGCGGGAACGCGCGCCGCATGGCCCGTCTCGGGTTGACGGTGGCGGGCTTGCAGGCGCGCGTGGCCGAGGCGCGGGCCCTCGGCTACGCATGGGCGCCGAGCGGCGTCGTGCCGAACACCAGCGCGGTGTCGGTGCCCCTGCTCGACGAGCAAGGAAAGGCGCTCGCGGCGGTCACGGTCGCCGCGATGGCGGACCGACTGTCGGACGGCCGGTTGGCCATGGTCGTCGCCGCGCTGCGCGACACCGCGCGGCGGATCGCGCGCCGGCGCAGCGAACTGGAAGCCAGGCGCTCGCGCTAACGTCCAGAATGTGGACGTTTGGCGCGGCCCGTGGTTGTCGGCACGGCGAGCCCGGCGCTAAAGTCGCACGCTCCTTGACCAGCGCTACCAGCCAACGATGAAAGCGATCCAGATCCATCGCACGGGCGGCCCCGAGGTGTTGCACTGCGTGGACCTGCCGGACCCGCAACCCGGGCCCGGTGACGCCATCGTGCGGGCCGAAGTCATCGGCGTGGCAAGCCCGACGTGATGATCCGCACCGGCGTCTACCCGTGGATGCCACCGCTGCCCGCCATTCCCGGCAACGAGATGGTGGGGGTCGTCGAGTCGCTCGGACCCGGTCGCCACGGCCTGAAAGTCGGCCAGCGGGTGCTGGTCAGCTCGCGCGAGTTGACGCGGCGCGGCGGCTGCTACGCCGAGAAGATCTGCGTTCCCGCCGAAGCGCTGTTCGTGCTGCCGTCTTCGGTGGACCCGCTCGCCGCGGCGAGCATGGGCAACTACCAGCTCGCGATGGGCATGTTGTTCGATTCCGGCTCGCCGGCGCCGCGGTCGATCGTCGTGCAGGCTGCGGCCGGCGGCGTCGGCATCGCGCTCGTGCAGACGGCGGCCGCGCACGGCATCGAGGTGATCGCGGTGGCCGGCTCGGAGGCCAAGTGCGCCTATGCCAGGGAGGCCGGTGCGCACCACGTCCACCGGCGTGGCAGCGGCGACCTGCGGGAGGCCGTGCTGGCGATCACCGCGGGGCGCGGTGTCGACATGGTGTTCGACCACGTGGGCGGCCCGGGCTTCGTGCCGCAGCTCGATCTTCTCGCTGCGCGCGGCACGCTCCTTTCATACAACGTGCTGCAGGGCATTCCGGAAGAGAACCTGGTCGCGGCGCTGCGCAAGCGGCTCGATCGCAGCGTGGCCGTTCGCTGCTACTCGGTGCACGTGCTGGACCATGAGCCGGCTCGACGCCGCGAGCTGATGCAAGGCGCGATCGACCTGCTGGCCGACGGCCGCATCCGTCCGCCTGCGCCGCGCTGCTTCGCCTTGCGGGAGGCCGTGGAAGCGCACCGCCTTCTCGCCACGCCGGATCTGCTCGGCAAGATCGTGCTGGTGCCCTGATCCATTCAACGCAAGGACTTCTCGAAGATGATGATTGCCGACTCCCAAGTGCACCTCTGGGGTGACGAGACCCCCGACCGCCCCTGGATCCCAGGCGGGCAGGCGCGCCTGCGCCATATGGGGCACCTGACCACGCTGGGCCCCGATTTCCTGATCGGCAAGATGGACGAGGCCGGCATCCACCGCGCCGTCATCGTGCCGCCCACGTGGGACCGCGATCGCATCGACGTCGCTTTGCAGGCGTGGCGCCGCTTCCCTGACCGCTTCCGGATCATGACGCGCATTCCGGTCGACCGGCCCGAGGAGGCCAAGGCGATGCTGCGGTCGCTGCGCAGCGAGCCAGCGGTGGCCGGCGTGCGCCTCACCTTCAGCTTCGAGGTCGAGCGCGACTGGATCCATGACGGCACGGCCGACTGGTTCTGGCCCTATGCGGAGGAGAACGACATCCCGGTGATGATGCTCATCCCGCATCACAAGGACAAGCTGGCCAGCATCGCCGAGAAGCATCCGGGCCTCCGGATCGCGGTGGACCACATGGGCATCCTCGGCAACACGACCGACGACAAGATCGCCCCCTTCATCGATGCGACGGCGGCGCTTGCCCGCTATCCGAACGTGGCCGTGAAGATCTCGAACATTCCGAGCTTCTCCACGGAGAAGTATCCCTTCGCCAACGTGATGCCGTACGTGAAGCAGCTCGTGGACGCCTTCGGTGCGCAGCGCTGCTTCTGGGGCACCGATCTGTCGCGCCAGTTGGGCAAGTACGGCGTCGGCTACAGGGAGGGCGTGGCGCTCGTGACCGACCACATGCCCTTCCTGTCGGAACGCGAGAAGGCCCTGGTGCTCGGCGAGGCGCTGTGCGCCTGGCTGCGCTGGGACGGCCGATAGGCAGGAGAGGCAGCATGGATCTCGGAATCGCCGGACGACGCGCCCTGGTGTGCGCTTCGTCCAAGGGGCTGGGCCTGGCGTGCGCCACGGCCCTGGCGCAGGAGGGCTGCGAGGTGACGATCAACGGGCGCGATGCGCAGGCGCTGGAGCAGGCCGCGCAGCGGCTTCGGGAACGCACCGGCGCCAAGGTCTCGATCATCGCGGCGGACCTGAACACGGTGGCCGGCCGCGAGCGGATCATCGCGGCGTGCCCCGACCCGGACATCCTGGTGAACAACAACGCCGGCCCGCCGCCGGGAAACTGGGCGGACTTCCGGCGCGAGGACTGGCTCGCCGCCGTCGAATCGAACATGCTCGCGCCGATCGCACTGATCCAGGCGTTCGTGCCCGGGATGCGCGCGCGCCAGTTCGGCCGCGTGGTGAACATCACCTCGGCCATGGTGAAGGCGCCCTTCGTTCACATGTCGCTGTCCACCACCGCACGCGCCGGGCTCACGGCGTTCTGCAAGGCGGTGTCGCGGGACGTGGCGGCGGACAACGTCACGATCAACAACCTCCTGCCGGAGCGGATCGACACGGGACGGCAGAAGTTCATGATCGAGCGCCGCGCGAAGCTCGATGGCGTTTCGCTCGACGAGGCGCGCCGGGCGATCAGCAACACCATTGCAGCCAAGCGCTTCGGCACGCCGGAGGAATTCGCTTCCGCCTGCGCCTACCTTTGCAGCGACCTGGCCGCGTTCATCTCGGGGCAGAACGTGCAGGTCGATGGGGGGACCTATCCTGGTCTCGTCTGAGAGTCTGCGCGGCCGCGCTTCAATGCGCTGCCTGCAGGAACGCAATGAAGCTTCCAGTAGCGCCCGAAGCCAGGGAGCTCAGGGCCGAGGCACCATGTCGCGCCTACTGCGGTTCAAGCCCTGAAGCCTTCACAAGCTCCGCATGCAGCGCAATCTCCTGTGCAATGGTTTGCTGGAACTGCTCGGGCGTGGTGGGCGCCGCGTCCATGCCGATGTCGTGCAGTTGCTTCTTCACATCCTCGCTCTGCAAGATGGCATGCACTTGGCGGTTCAGTTGGTTCACCACGGGGCGCGGGGTGTTGGCCGGCGCGAGCAAGCCGATCCAGGTTTGCATGACCATGTTGGGGATGCCTGCTTCACGCATCGTGGGCGTGTCTGGAATCAGCGCCGAGCGCTTGTCGCTCATCAGCGCCAGCGCGGTCAGTTTCCCGGACTTGAGGTACGGCAGCGCCTCTGGCAGTGGCGCAAACAGCAAGTCGACATTGCCACCCAACAGGTCGTTGATGGCCAATGCACCGCCCTTGTAGGGCACGTGGGTCATGCGCACCTGTGCGCGTGTCTCGAACATCAGCGCGGCCAGGTGCTGCGGGCTGCCGTCACCCGAGGTGGCGTAGTTCAAACTGCCGGGCCTGGCCTTGGCTGCGGATAGAAGCGCTCCGGCGCTGGCAAACTTCTCTTTGTCTTTGACCACCAGCACCATCGATTGGTTGGCCAGCTTGGTAATGGGCGCAAAGTCAGCCTGCGGGTCATAAGGCAGCTCTTTGAAGATGCTCTTGTTGGTGGTCAGGAAAGAAGCGGGCGAGGCCATCAACGTGTAGCCATCCGGGGCGGCCTTCGCGACCGTGGGCAGACCGATGCGGCCAGAAGCGCCGGCCCGGTTGTCCACCACGAAAGGCTGCCCGGTGACGGCGGCCAGCTTCTGGCCGACCATGCGCGCAATGATGTCCACCCCACCGCCTGCGGGCAACGCCACGATGAGCTTCACAGGGTGGTCGGGATAGGTCCCCTGGGCGCGAGCAGGCACGGTTGCGACCAACAGCCCCAGCGCGCACGCCAGGAGAGAAGTTCTTCGTTGAGTGTCCATGAGAAGCTCCGGTGATAGATCAGGAAGGAATGGATTCGCCGGGGGTGGTGGCGTGGAAGGCTTCCGACACAAGACGGTCCAGCCGCATGCGGGCGATGGCGGCGATCTCGTCGAGCGCAGTGGTCAGTTCAGTGGCGCGCTCGTGCTGCAGGCGCCGCTCGAAGGCCTCCAAGGCGGACTCCCGCGTGTGGCGACGAATGCAGAGGATGAAGGGGAAGCCGAAACGCAGGCGGTAGGCTCGGTTGAGCGCGTTCCAGCGCTCGGCCTCGCGTTCGTCCAGCCGGGCCAGGGAAAGCGTTCCTTGCTCGGCGACAGACGCCTCGGTCATCGTGCCCCTGCGGGCGTCCTCACCCGCAAGCTCCGGGTGTCCGGCATAGAAGGCGATGCGCGCGGGCACGTCCTGCGCGGCCACCACCGCCACCATCGCCATGTGCAAGGCTTCGACGGTGGCAAATGGGCGCTTGTGAACGACGCCGCGTGCCACCCAGGGCGCATGTTCCCAGATCTCCGCCAGAGCGGCGCAGAAGAACTCAGGTGCGCAGCCATTGAGTTGTTCCAGGGTGAATCGCGTGGTCATGGAACGAATCGTAGGCACGCGATTCATTGCCATCCATCACCATTTTTGCAGGTCTCCATACGCAAAATCAGTACACTCGATTCACACCGTTCTTGACTCCATGCGCCATTCGCTCGTTCCCGCCGGATTGCGCTACGTTGACCAGGTCGCGCGCTCGGGCTCCATCCAGAAGGCCGCGCGTGAACTTCACGTGGCGGCTTCGGCCATCAATCGCCAGATCTTGCAACTGGAGGAAGAACTCGGCGTGCCTTTGTTCGAGCGGCTGGCGCGCGGCATGCGCTTGACGCCCTCGGGCGATGCGCTCGTCACCCTAACGCGTCGCTGGCGGCAGGATGAACGTGGAGTGCTTGCTGAAATCCGGCGCATCCAGGGTGTGCACCAGGGCCATGTGTCACTGGCGGCCATGGACAGCCATGCCACCAGCGTCATGCCCGCGCTGGTGCGCGACCTCGGAGAAAAGCATCCGCTGGTCAGTCTGTCCATCGCGCTGGCCACCCCGGACGACGCCGAGGCCGCCCTGCTCACCGGCCAGGCCGATCTGGCGGCCGTCTTCAACCTGAGGCCACGCCGCGAACTGCTGGTGCTTTGGAAGAGCGCGCTTCCGCTGGGCTGCGTGGTGGCGCCCGGCCACTCACTGGCGCGGCGCGAAACGGTGAGCTTCCAAGAGGCCGTGGCCCACCCGGTGGCGCTGCAGAGCAAGGCGCTCACGATCCGACGCCACCTGGAGGCGCAGTACAACTGGCTGTTCAAGGAGCCGCGCCGCTACACCGAAAGCAACTCGCTGCAGTTGGTAAAACAGCTTGCGCTGGGTGGCAACCACGTCATGTTCACGTCCGAGTTGGACGTGGCGGCAGAACTGGCAGCCAGACAGCTGGTCTTCATCCCCGTACGAGATCGCGGTGCCGAGCCTCAAGAGATCAGCGTGGCCATTGACGCGACCAAGCCCGTGGGGGCGATCGTGAAACTGGTGTCCGAGCGGCTCATCGCCGCGCTGCAGGACTGCCTCTCGGTGGCACGTCAACAAGGTGCACGCACGGCATGATGACGATGGTCTGGAACCCTAGGCCAGAACTTGCTGCAGCAATGCTTCCAAGAGCAGTTGCGGCCTGAAGTGAAGCGCCTGAACCGTCCCTTGTTCTTGCCGTCGCTACGGCCGTTCTCGGCAAAGAAGAGCCTGGCGTGTCGACTCTCGAACTGAAAGGGCGCCAGGTCGGGGCTGTCGGACGCAGAGAAAGCTGCCGGAATGGCCCAGCACGAACATGAGAGCTTCGCCGAAATCGGGTCCTCGGTAGTGCGATCCCTCGGGATTGAGCATCGAGTAAAGATCTGCCTACGAGCGCTTCGCATGGCCAAGCAAGCTCTTTGCGGCTTCTATCCGCAAAGCCAGGGGCACCGATTCGTCGTTCATGACGTCTCTTAGGAAGCGCTCCGCGTCGGCGCCCCCCTGTTCGGAGAGAGGCGCTTGGGGCAAGCCAGACAGCTTCAAGTCAAACGACACGTCCTCTTTGACGCCAGGCTGGCTTGATGCGGCGTCGAAGGCAGCTTGCCGGATGGGCTCGAGCGTGCGCAGAAGCGCTGCCTGGCCTTCGCCGTTGGGAGGAAGATCCAGCCACGGCGTATCGGAGAACACCGAAGCCAGGTCAGGGGCGACGAACGCCGACCAGTGATCCGGGCTGGTCTCTCGGGGCGGCGCGGGCGGGAGTTGCGCCGCGTCGGCGATCAGGCGCACGTGGGTCGATGCCACGTCGGGCAGATACCGCGCACGCAAGCCCTGCAGGAAAAGCTCGCCATGGCGCGGCAGAGTCGGCGATGCAAGCGAGAACCAAAGCTGCAGTGCGTCGACTCCAGAGACCGCGATGGCCGGGGGAGGAAAGCCGAGGTCCGATTGGACGCCTGTCCAGACCGACGAAAGCTGGGCCCATCCCGCGGGTGGCCTCAACTCCAGCACCAAGGCTCGAACGCCCGGGTCGGCCGCTGGGACAGAGCCGTGCGCGGCACGCGCACCCAGTCCGTACAGGCGATCGAGTTCGAACTGCAATGGGGTCATGCCGTCATGCTAATCGACGGGTCTCGCTCGACGTTCGGGAGTGGGCGGCTTCCGGCGCCTTGGCTGGGCTTTCGGGCACCTCCGCGACCGGCTGGTTCAAGTGCTCCACACGACCTTCGTGGCGCGCGCGCACTCGTTCATCACCGTCAACGCTCGCGCGACGTTCTCTGTGCCCATGACGAAGGGGTTGCCGCTGGCGCCTCCCTGCTGGCGGACCTGCAGCTTGTTCACTGCCTCGTCGAAAAGGTCGTGATTGGAGATAAACACGTCCACGCCTTGCGCCTCCACCAGGCGGCGCACGCGCTCCGTCTGGTCGATGTAGGCCTGCAGCCTCTGCATGCGGTCGGGGCTTCGCTGGAAGTTGAAGGCCGTGCCGCCCCACAGGAGCGCGCGGTGGCGACGCTTGCCCTCGCGCACATCGAAGAGAAGCGAGACCGTACCCATGGTGTGGCCCGGGGTGAGCAGCACGTCGATCTGCGTATCGCCCCAGCGCAGCGCTTCGCCCTCCTTGAGCACGAGGTCGCGTTTGGGCGGGCGGCCCCAGTCGGGCCGGTCGAATTCCAGCTTGGTTTCCGTCATCGTCCAGTCGGCCTCGCTCATGGCCGCCCGGGCGCCGGAAATGGACCGCAGGTGGCCGAAGCCACCATAGTGGTCGCCGTGGCCGTGCGTGATCAGCACCGCCTGGATCGTGGCGGGGTCCTGTCCAAGCTTGCGCAGGCCACCCGCCACCAGAGTGCGAGCTTCGTCGTCGTTGTCCATCGCGTCGATCACGACGAGGCCTTCCGGGGTGGTCAGGCCCCACGCGCTCACCCATCGGTTGCCCACGAAGCACAGGTTGTCGAAGGCCCAGCCCGGAGCGGGTGCGGGCAGGGCCATCAGCGCATCCGGCGAAACCGGCGGCGCGCTGGGTGTGGGTGCGATGCCATCGCCCAGGCGCATGTACGCGCGAAGGTCGTCGCCCGCGGCGCGGCGCGCCGCTTCCAGATGGGCCAGTGCCTGCGCCGGCAGCGGTCCGGCCGACTGTGCCCGCGCGAAGGGCAGGGCGCAGCAGAGGCACCCGGCTGCCAGCAGGCGTCGTCGGCTGAGGGCTGCGCCCTCGTGCACGGCGGGCATCTCCGATGCGGTCCGCAGGAAGTTGAAAAGCGATGCAGCCATGATCTCCTCAGGGTTGAAGCCTACCTCGTGCCTGCACCTGCGATCCCATTTGTCGCGATGACGCAAGCGATCGCAGAAGCCATACGCACGGATTGAATCAGATCGGCGCGTAGGCGCCGGTGCCTCCCGGCCAAGGCGTCAGCACGTCATAGCCCTCGGGAGTTACGGCCACCATATGTTCCCATTGGGCGGACAAAGACCTGTCCTTTGTCACGACCGTCCAACCGTCGGGCAATTGCCGGGTCTCGCACTTGCCTGCATTGAGCATCGGTTCGATGGTGAAGACCATTCCGGGTGCCAGCTTGAGACCCTCCCCAGGCCGCCCGTAGTGCAGCACGTCCGGCTTGTCGTGGTAGACCTGACCAATGCCATGCCCGCAATATTCGCGCACGACGCTGAAATGCTCTCGGGCGGCGACAGTCTGGATGGCGTGGCCGATGTCGCCCAGGGTCGCGCCAGGCTTGACTTGGCGGATTCCAGCGAGCATGGCTTCATAGGTCGTTTCGACCAGGCGCCGCGCCAGGGTGCTGGGCGGTCCGACGAAGTACATGCGGCTGGTGTCGCCGAACCAGCCGTCTTTGAGGACGGCGACATCGATGTTGATGATGTCGCCCTTCTTCAGAATCTTGTCTGGCGAGGGGATGCCATGACAAACGACCTGGTTGACGGACGTGAGGATCGTCTTCGGATACCCCTGGTACCCCACGTTGGCCGGGATGGCACCCTGGACGTTGACGATATGGTCATGACAGATTCTGTCCAGCGTCTCGGTGCTCACACCCGGAACAAGGTGCGGCTCGACGATGCTGAGTACCTCTGCAGCGAGCTGGCCGGCACGCCGGGCCATCTCGATGTCCTCGGCGGACTTGATGGAAATACCCCGGGCCATCACCGCTTTCCAGTCGAGGATGGCCGAGGTTTGCCAGTTGGACCCGCGAGGGCCGTGGCAATGTCCAGGCCTCCCGTGAGTTCAGCTCGTACCAGCAGCTGGCAGATCTGCCGGTGGTCCAGCCCGGGGTGCATCTCCGTCAGCATGCCGACTCGCATCCAGTGTTCGGCCTGCGCGTTGATGGACCTGCCGAGCGCGTTGCCCGCCACTCGCAGGTTCTCATGCATCTGGCCCGAGATTTTCACGATACCCATGGTTTGCTCTAAACGAAACGTATATGAAGTGTATATGTTTCGCTTAGGCGCAGTGCGCAGTGCGCGCGGACCGCCGGCTCCGGCTCGCAGCTATTTCACGTAAGAGCGCAGAACAGAGACGACCAGGTCGAGGTCTGCTGCCCTTTGGGCCTCGGTTGCGTCCGCTGCGCCGAGGTGGTCGCGCACGTGGCCCTCGAGTACTTCAAGCATCAAGCCATTCACAGCCCCTCTCACTGCTGCCAACTGTTGAAGGACGGCGGAGCAGTCCTCGGCTTCCTCGATGGCGCGCTCCAGTGCCTGCGTTTGGCCCTTGATGCGGCGGATGCGCGTGAGCAGTGGCTTCTTGTTCAGGATGGTGTGTGCCATGACCGCGAATTCTACGTGCCTGCGGATACTGGGGTACAGTATGTCAATCCGCCCGTCCTTCCGCGCGCGAGCCCTTGTTGGCCGGCGACAGACCCTTCTGAAAAGAGCAGACATGCACACTCACAACCTGGACCAATGGCAGCATGACCATGTGTTCGACACCGGGAATTCGGCCGGGGAACGCAGCACCAGACTGGTGATGTGGATGACGGCGGCCATGATGGTGGCGGAGATTGCCGCGGGTTGGTACTACAACTCGATGGCACTGTTGGCCGATGGCTTCCACATGAGTTCGCACGCTGTGGCCATTGGCCTGAGCGCCTTCGCCTACGCGGCGGCCCGCAAGTACACCGCAGACCCCCGCTTTGCTTTCGGCACCTGGAAGATCGAGGTCCTCGGTGGCTTCGCGAGCGCCATCTTCCTGCTGGTGGTGGTGGCGCTCATGGTCGCGGGTTCGCTCGAGCGCCTGGTATCGCCCCAGCCGATTCAGTACCTGGAGGCAATGGTCATCGCCGGGATCGGCCTCTTGGTGAACATCGTCTCGGCATTCCTGCTCGGTGCGGCACACCATGACCACGGGCACGACCATCGCCATGGACATGACCACCACGGCCATGCGAACCCTGCGCACGGGCATGACCTGAACCTCAAGTCGGCCTACGTGCACGTCGTTGCGGATGCCGCGACGTCGGTCCTCGCCATTGTGGCGCTCGGCGGGGGCTGGCTGTACGACTGGTGGTGGCTGGACCCGGTGATGGGCATCATCGGTGCGATCGTTGTGGCGCTGTGGGCAAAGCGCCTGATCGCGGAGACGTCCAAAGTTCTCCTGGACCGCGAGATGGATGCGCCGGTCGTGCAAGAGATTCGCGATGCTGTCGAGGAGGGCGGCAGGGCCGGCGAGACCGTCGTGACGGACCTGCACGTATGGCGAGTTGGAAAGGGAGCGTATTCGTGCGCTCTATCCGTGGTGACACATGACCCGGCGCTCACGCCGACGCGGGTGCGGGAATGGATTTCGATTCACGAGGAAGTCGTCCACGTGACCGCGGAGGTGAACCTGTGCGAGCAAGAGGACGAGCGGCGACCGACGCACGCTCATGCCACATGAGCGCCGGGGACTTCGAGCGTGCCTTGCGCTTCCACAGTGCGGCAATGAACAGTCTGGGTGTACCGCTACTCAGTGATGGGAAGCCAGCGGATAGAGCACCAGTCCGGCCAATGCGGCGACGACGACCACGGCGGGCTCCGGCACCTTCTTGAAGCGCCACAGGACACCCACGGTGATCAGTGCCAATGCGGCGGTGCTGAAATCGGTGATCGACCGCTGACCGATGACGATCGCCGCTCCTGTGATGGCCCCGATGGCGGCGGCAGTCACGCCGTCGACGAAGGCCACGATGCCGGGGCGCTTGCCGTGCTTCTTGAAGTACGGCGCGGGCAGGATGGTGAAGAGATAGCACGGGACGAAGGTACCCGCCGCCGCAACGACGGCTCCCCAGAAACCGGAAACCAGGAACCCAATGAAGCCGGTCGTGATGACGACGGGGCCGGGCGTGATCATGGCGACGGCCACCGCGTCGACGAACTGCCGGTCAGTGAGCCAGTGGTGTTCCTGAACGACGCCGCCATACAGGAAAGGCACGATCGCAAGGCCGCTGCCGAATACGAAGCTGCCGGCATAGGCGAAGAACGCCCCGATCTGCCCGAGCTTGTGCCAGTCGAGCGCATCGATCGCGAAGAAGGCCGCCAGAGGTGCGGCAATGCTGTTCACCGTGCCGCCAGAGAGAAACTTCGGTGGCGCGCGCCACAGCCAGACCAGGACGCCGGCACCGAGGAAGATCCACACGATCTCGGACTTGGTGATCACAGTGACCGCAGCGCTTGCCAGGAAGATGACCCACAGCAGCTTGTCCTTGCCGATGTTCTTGGTCGTCAGTTTGTAGGCACTCATCGCGATGATCCCGATCACCGCAGCGCCGACGCCATAGAACACGGCTTGCATCCATTCGATGCCGCCATAGGCCTTGTAGGCCGCTCCGATCGCGACGACCATCAGGAACGAGGGCAGGACGAACGCCAGGCCAACCAGCGTCGCGCCGACGAAGCGGTAGTGCACGAAGCCCAGATAGATGGCCAGCTGTGCGGCCAGCGGCCCGGGCATCAACTGCGCCAGGGCCATGCCTTCCTTGTATTCGCTTTCAGCGATCCAGTGTCTTCTCTCGACGAGATCACGGTACATGTAGCCGACCAGGGCGACAGGCCCGCCGAATCCCCAGGTGCCCAAGCCGAGCATGTAGCGCACGAGCTGCCACATCGAGTAGCCGGGCTGCGAAGGCTTGATCTCAGGCATCGCGTCCATTTGATTCATTTCGTTCCCGACCTGTCGTTGCTTGCGTTGTTTCGCTGGGCTTCGCGCTGGAAGTGCGCGTAGATCGAATCGAGCACCGCGCTCATCTCGGCCAGCAGTGCATCGTCATCTGCCAACCGCTCTCGCGCACCGGCCATCACGGCTTCGAAGCCCTTCGCTTCGGGGACCGGCTCGCCGCCCACGTCCAGCACGTGGACCATGGACCCGAGGCGCACGAGTGCCAGGTCGGCCTCGAGGCCGAAACTCGCCATCAGCGTTTCGAAAGTGACCCGGTCGCCCACGTGCGTGAAGGCGGCGCCGTCGAAGTCGAAGCCGAGGGCGCGCTTCGGGCAGTCCGACGGCCTGGCAAGCCACTGGAATCGGGCATCCCGGTCAATGAAGCGCCGGATGAGCCATGCACTTGCAACGCGGTCCACCCACAGGCGACGGCGCGTGGCCCACAGACGGCCCTGGTAGTCACCCATCTCGAGCCGAGGAATGCGGCCTTCCGTCTGATGCGGTTCGTCGGGTGAAAGCAGCGACTCGACGCGCTTGTTGAAGTCGCTCCAGGCAGCCTCCGCCTCCGCACTCGATTCGCCCGGGAAGAAGTCGATCGCTCGCACGGCGTCCAACTCACGCTGGAGCTTGCGCTGCAGGCGTGCGAGTTCCGGCGGCCCCATGGCTGCGAGACCGGCATTGGCCTCCTTCCAGCCCTTGCGTAGTTGCGTGTAGTCCTCGCTGCGATCGAACAACTGGCGGTAGGCCATGGCGTCCTCATCGGAGCGAGGCTGCACGGACATCAGCCAGGCGCTGCCGCCTTCGCGCAGGCACTCGTCGCCGAGGTCCTGCAGGGCCTGTTCGTGCTCCGGCCGCGCGGGCAGCAGATGCGCGCCGTCTCGCAGGGCCGCACAGCCAAGGGCCTTGAGTCCTCGCCAGATGCGCATGCGTCCCGTCGCGCTCGAAGTGGGCAAGGAGACGATCAGCAATAACCACGAGGGCTGTTCTGTTTTCATGTAGATTATCCTACATCACGGTAGACTGTATTACATGGACTCGGCCCCAATGGCTTCAGGGGGTCCGCGAGGCGCCCCTGGATCAGCTCGCCGCATGACGGGCTTGGGCACCCTGGTCGCGCTCGGCGCATGGCTTTTCGCGAGCCTCGTCCAGTTGGCAACCGCCCAGTCGCTGGTCCTCGAGCGCCGCATCGATTTGCCCTCGGTCCACGGACGCATCGATCACATGGCTGTGGACCTGGAAGGTCAGCGGCTTTTTGTGGCGGCCCTCGCAGCCGATTCGTTGGAGGTGGTCGATCTGCGCGAAGGCCAGCGAGCCAGCAGCATCACTGCCCTCCATGAACCGCAGGGCGTGCTGTATGTGGGGTCTCTCAAGCGCCTGCTGATCGCGAACGGCGCTGGCGGCGGCGTCCAGGCCTTCAACGATGCCAGGGCGCCCGTCAGCGCCAGCCAGGCATCGCTCGATGACGCCGACAACCTCCGTCAGGATCCGCTCAACGGCGACGTGTACGTGGGCGCCGGCAAGGCACTGGTCAGGCTCGACCCCGATACCCTGCGCGTCCTTCAGCGAATCGACCTTGCAGGGCATCCCGAGTCGTTCCAGATCGAGCGCGCCGGTGGCAGGATCTACGTCAACGTGCCCACTGCAGGTCACATCGCCGTGGTCGATCGCCAGAGCGGCAAAGTCGAGGCGACCTGGCCGATCAAGAGCGCCGCACGCAACTTCCCGATGGCGTTGGACGAACAAGGTCACCGACTCTTCGTCGTCACCCGATCGCCAGCGCTGCTCATCGTTCACGACACCGAGTCGGGCAGGGAGATCGACCGTGTTCCTGCCTGCGGGGACGCCGACGATCTGTTCTTCGATTCAGCTCGACATCAGTTGTATGTGGTGTGTGGCGAAGGCCAGGTCGCCGTCATACGCCCCGAGGGTCGGCACTTCGTCGTGTCGGAGCGTGTCCCGACCGCGGCGGGCGCGCGCACGGGCCTGTTCGTACCGAGCCTGTCGACACTTTTCGTCGCCGTTCCGGCCCGCACTTCACCCGCGGAGCTTCGCGCCTACGTCGTCAGGTCTCACCACCTCACGCGCACCCCCACCGAACCGTTCACCGACGCCTCCACCTTGGCGTCCCCGCCCGCGCTCCACCTGCGCCCGATTTCGCCATAGACGCTGGTGGAGGTGCCCACGGTCAGCGTGAAGCCGCCGGCCAGTTCGGTGCTGGTCCCGCCGATGGGGGCCGCGATGTCGGTCACGAAGCTGCCGTTCACGAAGCGGGCCACATCGGTGCCGTTGGCGCTTCGATAGACGTTCACCCGTCCATAGGGCTGCAGCATGCCCAGGTCCGTGTCGATCGCGCCCTTGATCCGCACGCCCAGTCGGGCGGTCCAGCCGCTGTCGGCATGCGGCTCGATGCGCGCTCCGGAGATGGTCGCGTCGTCGAGGTCGAGATGCTGGTGGACAAGCTGCGCCTGCGGCTCGAGGATCCAGCCCGTCGAGCCCAGTGCGAAGGGCCGCCCCACCTCGATCGAGGCTGTCAGCCCATCGCCCTTGCCCGAGATCCCGGCGGAACCGATCGGCTCCACGTCGTAGCGGTGTCGTGCCGCCTGCAGCACGGTGTCTGCATAGATACCGTTGTCGGCGGCATAGGTGGCGTAGAGCCCCAGGTACTGGCTTCGCAAGTCGTTGCGGCCCACCGCGAGCTGCTGCACGCCACTGGCGAAGCCGTTGACGCGTGCATTGCCGTCGAGCTGGCCGACGTAGATGCCCGCCCGCCATGGGCGCGCGCCCATCAGATCGGTGCCGGCCTGGAAACCGGTCCAGTCGCCTCGGCTGGTCGGCGAGACGGTGCCGGCTTGTCCGAGATCGATGTCGGAGGCGATGACCCGGCCCCATGCGCGGCGCCCGGTGTCGGCGTTGTGCGCGGTCTGGCCCTTGGCGGATGTCACGTCGTCATCGCCCACGCGCTTGTGCAGGTCGCCCAGCATCGCCAGGCTGCCCTGGCGCAGTTGATGCGGCAGCGACGCGAACAACGACGCCTCGGGCCGGTAGGTCACGACGGGAGAGGGCGCCGCCAGGCTGGAGCGCAGGTACCAGCTCTCGCCGCTGCCGTCGGCGTCGGCCGCATACAGGCGGTATTCGTAGGCGCCTGCGTCGACGTGGCCGCCCGCGAGCGCAAAGGCATCCTTGGTGGTCTGCGCGGTGGTGGTGGCGCCATTGCGCGCGCCGACGATCTCGATGCCGTTGCCGCGCGTCTGCTCGCCCAGGCCACCCAGGTTGGCAATCCGCACGGTGGTCCGGCCGCTGGCCGCCGCGCCTGGGCCATCGAGCACGAGGCGGTCCGAGGGGCCGTCTCCGTCGAGCACCGTCCCCAGGCTCAGCACGCCGCCGTTGCCGACATAGGCGCCGGTCACCGTCAGCGTGGTGCCGGGCGCGGCACCGCGCAGCGACACGGTGCCGGCGTTGGCGAGCGATGCCACGCGCTGGTCGAAGCCCGCGAGATCCAGCATCGCACCAGCGGCCACGTTGTGCGCCGAGGCGGCGCTCAGGGTGTTGGCGGCGCCCGCGCGCAGCGTGCCTTGCGCGACGTCCGTGGCGCCGGTGTAGGTGTTGACGCCCGAGAGCGTCAGGGTGCCCGCACCCTGCTTGGTGAGAAAGCCGCCGCCGCTGATGGCGCCGGCGAGGGTCGCGCCGAAGCCGCCGGTGTCGATGACCGGATCGTTGCTGCCGGTCATCACGATGGCGTTGCCGATCGTCAGGCCGTCCGCGGCAAAGCCCAGCGTGGTGCCGTCGTCCATCGCCAGCGCGCCGGTGCCCAGCGCCTGGTCGTGCCCCAGGTCCAGGCGGCCCTCCTTGAGCGCGGTGCCGCCGGTGTAGGTGTTCGCGCCCGCGAGCGTGAGCGTGCCGCTGCCCACCTTGACCAGCGAGCCGCCATTGCCGCTGACCGTGCCGGAGACGACGTCGCCGCGGTTCAGGCTGCCGAGCGTCAGCTTCGTGCCGCCCAGCGCCACGGCGCCAGCGCCGCCGAGCGAGCCGATCGCCGCGCCGCCCGTGCGCGTCACGCCCGACACGTCGAGCGTGCCGCCCGCGGCGTTGACGACCTGCGCATGCGGCGCCGACGCGTTGTCCGCGAAGCGCAGCACGCTCGCGTCGCCATTGGCGATGTTCGCGCTGCCGGCCGAGGCGTCCTGCCGGAAGCTCACCACGCCGCCCTGGTTGACGATGGTCGCGCTGGCCGCCGTGCTGGTGCCTTCGAAGGTCAGCGCATTGGCCCCGGCAGCCTGCCCGCCTGCGCCGTGCAGGGCGATGGTGGACGTCGCGGCCGATGCGTCCTGCGTGAACACGAGCTGGTTGCCGGTGTCGCCGCTGCCTGCGCGCCCCACGGTGTAGCTCGTCGCGCCCGCGCTGGTGCCGCTGCCGAACCGCAGGGTCGTGTCCTGCGTGCCCAACGCCACCGCACCGGCGCCCAGCGTGCCTGTGCCGCTCAGGTTGATGGTCACCCCGTCGCGCAGCGTGGTGCCGCCGCCGTAGCTGCTCTGCGTGGCGACGTTCAGCGTTCCGCCGTTGCCGCCCACCGTGAGGTCGCCGCTGCCGACGATGCCGCCCGCGAAGGCCAGCGTGGCGCCGGTAAGGTCGAGCGCGGCGCCCCCCGCGCCCAGCGCGAAGGCGCGGTTCAGGGTCACCGGTGCGCCGCCCGACGCGATGCGCAATGCGCCGCCGTCGAGGACGAGGCTTTCACCCGCCGCGCCGAGGTTGGCGTCGCCGCCGATCTCCAGCACGCCGCCGCGCACCGTGGTGCCGCCGGTGTAGGTGTTGGTGCCGGTGAGCACGAGCGTGCCGGCGCCGGTCTTCGCGAGGCCGTCGCTGCCCGCGATCACGTTGTCGATGGTGGTGCGCCAGGCGGCGCTCGCCGCGCTGCCGTCGCCCACGCGCACCTCGACCGGCGCCGGGTGGCCGGCGTCTGCCACCAGGGTGAGCACGTCGCCGCTCAGGTGGTAGCCATCGCTGGCGAACTGGAGCCCTGTCGCCGACACGGCGCCGCTGCTGTTGTTGACCGCCACATTGCCCCCCGCGCCCCCGAAGATCGCGAAGCCGGGCTGCGGCTGCATCGTGCCCGTGATCGCGCCGGTGCTGTCGGCCCAGGTGCCGTTCGAGAGCGACCAGGTGCCGCTGCCGCCGCCTTGCTGCGTGCTGCTGGCCTGGCCGTTGGCGTTCCAGAACTGCAGCGCGAAGCCGCTGGTGTAGATGAGGTTCATCTTCCGGGTGGCGGTCAGGATCTGCAGGGACGCGCCTGCCGGCGGCGCGAAGCCGCCGCCGGTGATGGACAGCGACCCGTCCCAGCTCAAGAGGTTGTAGAGCCCCGGGCCCGTGCCGGCGTTGGTGATGTTCAGCGTGCTCGAACCGATGGTGAGATTGCCGCCCACCGACACGCTGTCGCTCACGCCTGGCACCGTGAAGCCGCCGCTGCTGCTCCCCAGGTCGAAATCCAGCTGCGCGCCAGCCGCGAGCGTGAGGTCGCCCCCCACCCGCAGCGTACCGATGGCGTTGCCGGCGCCGGTGCCGCCGGGTGACAGGCGTGCGCCGGCGTCGACGACCACGTTGCCGGCGATCGTGCCGAAGCCCCCGAGTGCGGCGCCGGAGCGGACCTGCGCGTTCCCCTGCAGCCGTGCGCCGGCCGCTGCCGCACTGCCGCCCACTTCAAGCCGCCCGGCCCGAACGTCGGTCAGGCCGGTGAAGGTGTTGGCGCCGTCGAGCGCCATCGTGCCGGCACCCTGCTTGACCAGGCTGCCGCCGCTGCCGCTGATCACGCCGGCGAAAGCGGTGTTCGCGGCAGCGCCCGTCGTCAGCCCCTTCGCGCCGATGCTGATGTTGCCGGCACCCGCGATGGTGTCGTAAGTGAAGGTGCTCGCCAGGAGGCCGGAGATGTTGACGCTCGCTCCCGCATCGATCTGCAGCGTGCCCGAATTGGCGAGCGCGCCGCCATTGCTCAATTGCAGGACTCCACCGCTCACCGTGGTTCCACCCAAGTAGGTATTGACGCCGCTGAAGACCTGCACGCCGCTGCCCGTCTTGCGCACCGCGCCGTCGCCGCTGATCGACCCCGAGAAGAAGCCGTTGGCGGGGCCCCCGAGCACGAGTTCCTTGCTGCCCAGCGCAACGTTGCCTGCACCGCTGACCGTGCTCACCGTGGTGGACGCTGCCGTGATGCCGCCGATGTCGAAGGTGCCGTTGACCGTGACGGCACCGCCGCTGAAGAGCGAACCGCTGCCAGCGAGCGCCAGCGTGCCGGCGCTGATCGTGGTGGCACCCTGGTAGGTGTTGGTTCCCGTCAGAGTCAGCGTGCCGGCGCCGGACTTGGTCAGCGCCCCGGCGCCCGAAAGCGCTCCCGCCAGGGTCGCGTTCAAGCCGTTCGTGTCCACCGTGGACGTCGTGCCGCCCAGCGTCATCGGCAACGCGCCGCTCAGGTCGCTGTTGATCACGCGCAGCGTCCCGCCATTGAAGTTGAAGGTGCCCGTGCCCGCGCCGACGGCCGGAAGCGCGCCCGCGCCGCCCACTTCCAGCGTGCCACCCGCTTCGAGGTTCAGGGTGCCAGCGCCCCCGGCGCTGCTGCCGAGCTCCACGGCGAAGCCGCCGTAGCCGCCTCCAGCCATGGCGCCTGTCGTCACCGTGCCGCCCGCGCCGATCGTGAGCGTACCCGGGGAGGCCCAGCCCACCAGGAGTCCGCCCGTGGTCAGTGAACTGCCAACGCCGGATACCGTGAGCGTGCCGGCCGCGCCCGTGCCGATGAACGTCCGCGTGGCGATCAGGTGGCCGCCGCCTGTAATGGCCACTGTGCCGCTGGAGGAGTTGCCCACCGACACGTAGTTGGCCAGTCCCGTGGCGCCGCCGGAAAGAGACGCCTGGCCGCCATCGATGTACGCATCGTCGACGGCGCTTGGCCAACTGCCGAGGTTCCAGTTGCTGCCGTTCGTCCAGTCGGCGGCGACTGGCGAGACCCAGAACACCTGCCCCGCCTGCGCCGGCGCGGTCAGGCCCAGCAGGAGTGCGGTGACGAACGCGGCGACCGTTCCCGTCCCCGGAGCGCCCCCGCGCGAGGCCTGGGCAGTTTCCGAGACGGCTTGGCAAGCGCCGGTGCGGCGGTTGATGACGATGCGATGGATTCGGTTCATGAGCGTCGATAGCGAGCCCCGCAGCCTCGGAAACGAGAGGCCCCGCAGGTCGCAGGAGGTGGAAAGTTCAGGCGGCGGTCGAGCCGCCCGGCGCAACGCAGCCCTGTCGCAGCGGACGATCAGCGCACCCCCTCCCAAGGCGCACGCCGGCGTGACCGGCGGCCCAGGCGAGCATTGCCTCTTGTCTACAGGTTCTGTTATGTAACTAACTCGAGATTATTGTTGCAAATCAATGCAGACCCTGTCCAGGCTGCCGAAAGGTGGACACTCCGTCCTCCTTCTGGAGCGACAAGATGACTAGCGAACTCCCGAACGAGCAGCCTGAAGGCGAGGGCTGCAAGGCGGACGCTGCGGTCACCGCAACGGCCGGACCTGCGCTGACGCCGGAGCAGCTTGCGGCATTGATTTCAGCCGCCACTGCCGCCTCTGCGGCTGCGGCGGCGGTGACTGCCTCGATGGAGTCGGTCTCGGTTGCGCTTGCCAAGCTCACGCCGAGAACCGCCGAGGCGGCCAAGGCCGAGTCCGCAGAGGCGACGGCTGAAGCCGAAAAGGACTCCTACGACTATGTGGTCGCCCAGGTCTCCCGCGAGGACGGCCTGATCCACAACCGGATGACCTGGACGCTCCAGCTCAATGGATTTCTCTTTGCGGCGCTGGCGCTTCTCAAAGTCGTTCCCCCGGGGGCGAAGGCGACTGCGGAATCTCTTCAACCCTGGGTGGTGGACTATCTGCTCGGGGCCATTCCCTTCACGGGACTGGTGATCACTTTCTCGGGGTGGGCCGGCATCTGGGGCGCCAACTGGCAGCTGTGGTACCTGACCAGGATGTACGCAGAGCGGGTGGAGGGCGCTGCAAAGAAACGCGCATGGCCTCGGCCCTTCGGTAGCAGAAGCGGTCCCTTTTTCCTCGGGACCTTGCCTAACCACGTTTCGCTGCTCGTCGTCGGTACGTTGTGGGCGTGGCTCGCCTTGCACGCCATCCTGCCAGAGGAGATCGAGAGGTACTCGGGCGAACTTCGAGCATGGCTGCAGACCCACGGGCGGGACTGGATCCACCGACTGCACTGACGGACCGCGCGTCGGTTTGCGCGGTCCCACGCTGCTGCTTACTACTCAAAAAGAAACGACTGCGACCGCAGCCGTCTCCTGTCGAAGCCGCTCTCCCACGGGAAGCGCCCCTTTCCGTCGGGCCACACGATCTGCAGGTAGTGGTATTTCCCGCGCGCCAGCGGCCCCGGCACCAGCAGCTCGACGCGCGCGGCTTCGGCCCGGCGGGGCATCAAGGGAAGGTCGGCGGCGCCCAGGATCATGACGTCTTCATGGGCCGGCTCGCCCGCCTTCACGCGATCGGCGATGACCTCCAGGATGGGCTCGGCGCGCGCCGGCGCGAGGCCGAACATGATCAGGTCCGGATGCGCGAAATTCTTCTGCAGGCCGACCGTGTAGACGAAGGTCACCGCGGCATTGCGCACGCCGACCCCGGCCATGGCCCAGCCTTCGCGCGCGATGCGGCGACGGAGCGTCGCGACAACCTCGGGTTGGACGAACATCGCTCGCACCATACCGCGCGAAGGGCGGCCTGCGGACGAGGCCACAGGTATCCCTCGTCACCGAAAGCAACCGGCGGCCGGGCGCGGCTGGCAGTGATCGGTCAGTGCGGCACTTCGGCCGGCGCGCCGGCCGCCGCGCGCCGCGGGCTGCGGATCAGCAGCAGGAGCGGGATGGCGGCCAGCGTGAGCATCATCATGATCCCGAAGTCGTCGAGGTAGCCGATCAGCACGCCCTGGCGCGTGACCTCGCCGTTCAGCAGCGACAGGCCCACCGAACCGGCGGGGTTGAGCAGCGGCGGCAGTGCCGCGAGCCCGTGGTTGCCCGGCGCCACGGTGGCCGCGAGCGTCGCGTGCGCCTCGCCCGATCGCTCGGTCAGGAGAGCCTGCACGATCGAGATGCCGACGCTGCTGCCGATGTTGCGCAGCAGGCTGAAGATCGGCGTGCCCTGGTTGCGCAGGCGCGGCGCCAGCGTCGCGAAGGTCGCCGTCGACAGCGGCACGAAGGTGAAGCCGATGCCCAGGCCCTGGATGAAGCCCGAGACGACGATCAGGGTGCTGTCCATCTCGAGCGTCATGCGCGTCATCTGCCACAGCGAGAAGGCGGTGAGCCCGAAGCCGAGCGCCATGATCGCGCGCACGTCGACCCGCTGCACCAGGCGGCCGACGACGATCATCGCGATCATCGTGCCGATGCCGCGTGGCGCGGTCACGGCCCCGGTGTAGATCACCGGATAGCCCATCAGGCCCTGCAGGAAGCTCGGCAGCAGCGCCATCGTGCCGTAGAGGATCATGCCGACGATGAAGGCGAACAGCAGCCCGGTGACGAAATTGCGGTCCTTGAGCAGTTCGCGGTTGAAGAAGGAGACGCCTTTCACCGTCCAGGTGTGGACCACGAAGAAGGCGAAGGCCACCAGCGACGCGACGGCCTCGAGCCTGATCTCCCACGAATCGAACCAGTCCAGCTGCTCGCCGCGGTCGAGGAACATCTGCAGCATGCCGATCGCGATGCTCAGCGAGACGAAGCCGAAGATGTCGAGCCGCTCGCCCTGCGGCCGGCTCTCGGGCAGGTAGCGCACGATGCCCCAGAGCGCGAAGATGCCGACCGGCAGGTTGATGAAGAAGACCCAGCGCCAGTCGAAGTTCTCGGTGAGCCAGCCGCCCAGGAGCGGGCCGAGGATCGGGCCGACCATGATGCCGGCGCCCCAGATCGCCATGGCCTGGCCGACCTTCTCGCGCGGGTTGATGTCCAGGAGCACCGCCTGCGACAGCGGCACCAGCGCGGCGCCGAACACGCCCTGCAGCAGCCGCGCGCCCACGATGCCGAAGAGCGAGGTCGCGAGGCCGCACAGCGCCGAAGCCACCGTGAAGCCGACCACCGAGACGACGAAGACCTTGCGCCGCCCCCAGTGGCCGCAGAGCCAGCCGGTCAGCGGCAGCGCGATCGCCGAGGCCACGATGTAGGAGGTGAGCACCCAGGTGATCTGGTCTTGAGAGGCCTGCAGGCTGCCCTGCATGTGCGGCAGCGCGACGTTGGCGATGGTGGTGTCCAGCGCCTGCATGATGGTCGCGAGCATGATCGAGAGGGTGATCAGCCCGCGGTGGGCGACGGCGGCGTGGGGCGGCGGCGCGGCGGCCGCGCTCATTTCGCGTCTCCCGCGGCCAGCGACATCAGGCCCTCGCGGGCCTTGCCGAGCAGGGTGATGAGCTGGGCGCGTTCGGCCGTCGACAGGCGGGCCAGGGCCCGGGTCTGCAGGCCGTCGCTGAGGTTGAGTGCGGCGTCGAGCGCCTGCTCTGCCTTGGGCGCGAGCAGCACGTGCCGCACGCGGCGATCGGTCGGGCTCGCCTCGCGGCGGATCCAGCCAGCCGCCTCGAGGCGGTCGCACAGGCCGCCGACTGCCATGGCGCTCAGGTCCAGCCGCTGGGCCAGCTCGGCCTGCGACATCGGCGCCTCGTCGCCATGCATCGCAAGCGCGCCGAGCAGCCGGCACTGCGCCCGCGTGAGGCCAATGCGCTCGCGCGCGAGGCGGTCGAATTGCTCACCGTAGAGCTTGGCGACATCGTTGACCAGGAAGCCGAAGCGCTGGGTGAAATCACGTTTCATAAGCGTGCATATTATAAATATGCTTATGAATTCGCGTGCACCGCGGCCGGCCCCTCCCACCATTGCATCAGCGCGGCCACGCTGTCCGCCACCGGTCCGTCGTTCGAGAGCGTGAAATCGGCCGCCACCCGGGGCGCCCGCGCCAGGCGGTCCTCGATCTGCCGCGCATCCTCGCGGCCGCGAGACTTCAGGCGCTCGGCCAGCACGGCCGGGCTGGCCGTGATGTGGACCACGCGGCAATCCGGCGCGCCGGCGCGGATCGCTGGCAGCGCGGCGCGCGAGCCGTTGAGCAGGACGGGTCCGGCGGCCAGCGCCTCCAGCTCGCGCATGCGCACGCCGTAGGCCAGCCCGTTGGCGTGCCAGTGCATCGCGAAGGCGCCGCTCTCGCAGGCGGCCTGCCAATGCGCGTGGCTCAGCGCTTCGTGCGCCTCGCCGCCGGCGAGCGCGGGACGGGTGATGGTGCGCCGCGCGATGTGCAGGTGCCTGCCCAGCTCCAGGGCCCGCTGCCGCCATGCGGCCATCAGCGTGTCCTTGCCGGCACCGGAGGGCCCGACGACGACCAGCAGGCGTTCGCTGTGCGGCACGGCCGCCGGCGTGCCGCTCATGCCGCACCTCCGAGCGGCAGCCGTTCGACGAGGCGCAAGGGCGCGCTCCCGGCGGGTTCGTGGAAGATGCACAGCGCGGTGCAGCGCAAGGGCTGCGCCAGGCTGTGCGAGAACCAGGCGCGTGCGTCGTGCTCGAGCCGCCTCGCGGGCTCGGCGTTCGGGTCGCCGAACGGGTCGCTGAGCGTCATGTGAAAGCGCCAGGCATCGAACACGTGCGCATAGCCCCAGCGTTCGATCCGTGCGAGGCTGGCGGCGTCGGCGGCCTGCGCGGCGCGCCGCGCGATCTCGTCGGCGGGCGCCGGTGCGCGAAACGCGTCGAGCTCGGCGACGCAGGCGTCGGCCAGCCGCCGCAGCGGGTGCGCAGCATCCAGCGGCGCCAGCGGCCGCACGGCGAGAAAGTCCTGCAGCCAGGCGACGCCGAGCGCGGGCATGTCGAAGACGCGGTGGCGCCCGGCCAGGGCGGCGGCGGCCTGTCGCAGGTCCGCGAAGGACGTGCCGGCGGCCAGCCGGATGGGGGCTTTCAACGTGGCGTGGAAGCCGTAGCGCGCCGGTGTGGCGACGATGTCGGGATGAGGCGGTTCGAGCCCGTCCATGCCCATGGGGAGCGACGGATCGCGCCCGAGCCAGCGGCACCCCGCGGCCCAGAGCGGGTGCGCGGCGTCGGGCGCCCAGTAGATCGCGTAGCGATCGCTTGCCGCCGTCATGCCTTCGCTCCTTCGTCGGGACGAACGGTCAGCTGCACGGCGTCGGCGGCAAAGAGGGTGACGCCCGAGCGGATGGGCGTGCCCTGCGCGTCGACGTCGATGGCGCTCACCACCAGCACCGGCTGCGCCGCCGATCGGGCGAGCCGATCCGCTTCGAGCGCGGTGGGCAGGCGGGCCGAGACGACGCTCTTGGCGCGCGTGTAGTCGCGCACGCCCAGCGCCTGCAGGGCCGGCGTGAAGCGCCCGAGCGCGGTCACGCGCTCGGCGAGCCCTTCGAAGCGGGGCAGGGGATAGGCGCTGACCGTCAGGCCGACCGGCCGGCCGCGCACCGAGGCGCGCGTGGTGAGCACGATCACGCGGCTGCGGGCGGGCACGCGCAGGTCCTTCGCCCAGGGCGTGGCCTCGGCTTCGCGGTGCTCGAGCAGCTCCCGCTGCGCGCGTTCGCCGGCCTCGGCCACGCTTTCGGTCAGGCGGGTGCGGCGTTGCAGCGCGTAGTCCAGCACGAGCTCGCGCACGAAGGTGCCGGCGCCCTGGCGCACCTGCACGAAGCCTTCGCGCACGAGGGCCTGCATCGCCTGGCGCAACGTGTGCCGGTTGACGTCGAAGCGCTGGGCCAGCAGTTGTTCGTTGGGCAGGCGCTGGCCGGGCGCGAAGCGGCCTGCGGCAATGTCGCCGCGCAGCTCGTCGGCGATCAATTCCCAGCGGCTGCGCAGGCCGGGGACCTCGGTGGCGGGAAGGGTGTCGGTGTTCTCGGGCGTTCGTGGGGTCATGGCAGTGGCATTTTCACGAGGTCAACAAACTGTCATGTCGACCTGTCATAGTACGCTCGAATTCTCAGTCATCTAGATGACATTGCCATGACCCACCCTCACTCCACATCCACTTCGCCGCCGCCGCGCGCGCAATGGCTGGCCGTGCTGGCGCATGCGCCGCGCGAGCTGCTCAAGCGCCACGCCGAAGCGCTGCCGGCGCTGCATTTCGACGTCCTGCGCGCTCCCGAGATCGGCCTGGCCATGCTGCGCGGGCGCATCGGCAACCAGGGCGACCGGTTCAATGTCGGCGAGGCCACCATCACGCGCTGCGTGGTGCGCCATCGCGATGGCGACTCGGCCAGCATCGGCGTCGGCTACGTCCTGGGCCGCGACACCGAGCGCGTCGACTGGATCGCCCGGCTGGACGCGCTGCTGCAGCAGCCGCGCTGGCACGATGCGCTGCAGGCCGACGTCATCGCGCCGCTGGCGGCCGCGACCGCCCGGCTGCGCGCCGGCGAGCAGGGCGCGACCGCCAGCAGCCGCGTGCACTTCTTCAATCTTCAGCCGGAGGCTTCATCGTGAGCGCCCTCCTGTCGGACCTGGGGCTGGCCTGGGAACAGCCGGTGCATGGCGCGCAGCAGACCTTCCGGGTGCTGCTGGCCGCGATGTCGCACCCGGGGCGCGTCTTCTCGTTGCCGCCCGCGGCCACGGCGGGCGTTCAGCCGCCGGCGACGAGCGACGGCCACCGCATGTCGATCGCGGCCACGGTCAGCCTGCTGACGCTGCTCGATGCCGAAAGCAGCGTGCATTTCGCCGGGCCGCGCGACGCGTCCGCGCTGGCCGGCTACTTCCGCTTTCACTGCGGCGTGCGGGCGGTGCCGGCCGACGCGTGCCAGTTCGCCCATGCGCGCGGCGGCGAGGCCGATGCCGCGCTGTGCGAGCGCCTGCAGCATGGCAGCGACGCCGCGCCCCAGGACGGCGCCACGCTGGTGCTCGATGTCGACGGCCTCGCGCCGCAGGCCCTGACCGGCGAGGTCCAGGTGCTGCGCGCACGCGGCCCTGGCGTGCAGACGCAGTCGGTGCTGAGCGTGCGCGGCAGCCTGCCGGCGCTGTGGCGCTGGCGCGCGCAGCAGGCCGACGCCTTCCCGCGCGGCATCGACCTGCTGCTGTGCTGCGGCGACCAGGTGGCCGCCATTCCGCGTTCCACCCTGCTGGCATTGGAGACCCCGCCATGTATGTAGCCGTCAAAGGAGGCGAGCGCGCCATCGCCGCCTCGCGTGCCCTCGTCGCCGCCGCGCGCCGGGGCGATCCGGCCCTGCCGCCGCTGCTCGTGGCGCAGGTGCAGTCGCAGATGGGCCTCGCGGTGAGCCGCGTGATGGCCGAGGCCTCGCTCTACGACCCCGAGCTGGCCGCGCTGGCGCTGGTGCAGGCGCAGGGCGACGCGGTCGAGGCCGCGTTCCTGCTGCGCGCCTACCGCACCACGCTGCCGCGCGTGGCCACCACCGAGCCGCTGGACACCGACGCCATGCGCGCGCGGCGCCGGGTGTCGGCCATCTTCAAGGACCTGCCCGGCGGGCAGGTGCTCGGCCCGAGCTACGACTACACCCAGCGCCTGCTGGACTTCTCGCTGCTGCGGCCGTCGCGCCCCGATGCGGTGGTGCCGACGCCTGGATCGCCGGGCGATGGCGCGGAGGTCGACGACATTCCCAACGCGCTCGACACCCTCGCCGCGCAGGACCTCGTCGAACCCGCGAGCCCTTCGCCCGGCGACCCGGTGCCGCCCGACATCACGCGCGATCCGCCGCGCTACCCGCTGCCGCGCGCCGGGCGCCTGCAGATGCTGGCGCGCGCCGACGAGGGCTGGGTGCTGGGCATGGCCTATTCCACCCAGCGCGGCTATGCGCACAGCCACCCCTTCGTCGGCGACGTGCGCTTCGGCGCCGTGAGCGTGAGCCTGGTGCCCGACGAGCTCGACTTCCCGATCGAGATCGGCGAGGTGGAGCTCACCGAATGCCAGATGGTCAACCAGTTCGCGGGCAGCGATGGCGCGCCGCCGCAGTTCACGCGCGGCTACGGCCTGGTGTTCGGCCACGGCGAGCGCAAGGCGATGGCGATGTCGCTGGTCGATCGCGCCTTGCGCACCGACGAGTTCGACGAACTGGCCGAAGCCCCGGCGCAGGACCAGGAGTTCGTGCTCGCGCAGGGCGACAGCGTCGAGGCCTCGGGCTTCGTGCAGCACCTGAAGCTGCCGCACTACGTCACTTTCGAATCCGAACTGCAACTGATCCGGCAACTGCGCGCCGAACGCGAAGCGCGCCGCGACGGCGCCGCGGCCGCTGCCGCCGAGGAGACCTGATGATGGACATGACAAGCGCATCCGGCCGCGCATCCCGCGTGGACGCGGCGCAGGCGGGCACCCCGGCCGAAGGCTACAACTATGCCTACCTCGACGAGCGCACCAAGCGCATGCTGCGGCGCGCCCTGCTCAAGGCGGTCGCCATTCCGGGCCACCAGGTGCCCTTCGGCTCGCGCGAGATGCCGCTGGCCTACGGCTGGGGCACGGGCGGCATCCAGGTGACGGCCGCGGTGATCGGGCAGGGCGACGTCCTCAAGGTGATCGACCAGGGCTCCGACGACACGACCAACGCCGTCAACATCCGCGAGTTCTTCGCGCGGGTGACCGACGTGGAGACCACCACGCAGACATCGCGCGCCACCGTGATCCAGACGCGCCACCGCATTCCCGAGACGCCGCTCGTCGAGGGACAGATCCTGGTCTACCAGGTGCCGCAGCCCGAGCCGCTCTACAAGCTGGAGCCGCGCCGCGCCGAGACGCTCGCGCTGCACGCGGTGGAGGAGTACGGCCTGATGAACGTCAAGCTCTACGAGGACATCGCGCAGTGGGGCCACGTCGAGACCACTTCCGACTACCCGGTGCGCGTGAACGGCCGCTACATCACCTCGCCGTCGCCGATCCCGGCTTTCGACAACCCGAAGATGGACCAGATGCCCGCATTGCAGTTGTTCGGCGCGGGGCGCGAGAAGCGCCTGTATGCCATTCCGCCCTACACCTCGGTGAAGAGCCTCGACTTCGAGGACCACCCCTTCCGCGTGAAGACGCAGGGCCACGCCTGCGCGCTGTGCGGCTGCACCACGAGCTACCTCGACGAGATCGCCGGCCAGGACGACGCCACTCTCTGGACCTGTTCGGACACCGACTGGTGTGAACAGCAGCAAAGGACCCCCCGAGCCGCTTCGACGAAGAGCGAAGGAGAGTCCGCATGAGCGCGCCATTGTTGAAGGTCGACTCGCTGTGCTTCCGCTTCCCGAGCGAAGGGCTCGGTCGCGACGCCGTCAGTGATGCCACGCTGGAACTGTTCCCGGGCGAAGTGCTCGCCGTGGTCGGCGAGTCCGGCTCGGGCAAGACCACCCTGCTCAACTGCATGGCCGGTCGCCTGACCCCGCGCGCGGGCAGCGTGCGGTACCGCGATGCCCAGGGCGAGTGGGTCGATGTGCATGCCATGCCCGAGCGCCGGCGCCGCCTCCTGGCGCGCACCGAATGGGGCTTCGTCGAGCAGCAGGCGGCGGCCGGCCTGCGCATGGGCGTCAGCGCCGGCGCCAACATCGGCGAGCGGCTCATGGGCCTGGGCGACCGGCACTACGGCAAGCTGCGCGACACCGCGGCGAGCTGGATGTCGCGCGTCGAGCTCGACGCCGCGCGCATCGACGAGTCGCCGCGCCACTTTTCGGGCGGCATGCGCCAGCGCCTGCAGATCGCGCGCAACCTCGTCACCCGCCCGCGGCTCGTGCTGATGGACGAGCCCACCACCGGCCTCGACGTGTCGGTGCAGGCGAAGCTGCTCGACCTGATCCGCCTGCTGGTGGCGCGCATGCACGTATCGGCCGTCGTGGTCACGCACGACCTCGGCGTGGCGCGGCTTCTCGCGCATCGCACGCTCGTGATGCGCGAAGGCCGCATCGTCGAACACGGGCTGACCGACCGCGTGCTCGACGACCCGCGCCATCCCTACACCCAACTGCTCGTTTCCTCCGTCGTGACGCCATGACCCACGCACCCCATTCATCATCCGCCGCGCCGATCCTGCGCGTGCGCGGCGTGCGCAAGCACTTCACCCTGCACCTGCGCGACGGCCGCGACCTGCCGGTGCTTCACGGCGTCGACCTCGACGCCGCTCCCGGCGAGTGCGTGGCGCTCGTCGGCGCCTCGGGCAAGGGCAAGTCGACGCTCATCAAGTGCCTGTACGGCAACTACGGCGTCGACGCGGGGTCGATCCTCCTGAGAACCGATGGCACGGCGCGCGGCGAGATCGACATCGCCCAGGCCACGCCGCAGCAGGTCATCGGGCTGCGTCAGCGCGCCATTGCCTACGTCAGCCAGTTCCTGCGCGCGGTGCCGCGCGTGCCGGCCATCGACGTGGTGGCCGAGCGGCTGCTGCAGGCAAACCCCGTCACCGCCGACCTCGGGCAGGCCGGCGCCTGGGAGGCCGCGCAGGACGCGGCCCGCGAGGAAGTCGCCGCGCTGTTCGAGCGCCTCAACCTGCCGCGCGCGCTGTGGCAGCTTCCGCCGGCCACCTTCTCCGGGGGCGAGCAGCAGCGCGTGAACATCGCGCGCGGCTTCATCCTGCCGTCCGACCTGCTGCTGCTCGACGAGCCGACCGCCTCGCTGGACGCCGCCAATCGCCGCGTGGTGATGCAGTTGATCCAGGAAGCCAAGGCGCGCGGCACGGCCGTGATCGGCATCTTTCACGACGAGGAAGTCCGCGACGCCGTCGCCACCCGCTGTGTGACACTGCCGTCCGCGGCCAACGAACTGGAAACCACACGATGACCGACACAGTGATCCACAACGCCCGCATCGTGCTCGATGACGAGGTTGTCCTCGGCCACGTCCGCCTGAGCGGCGGGCGCATCGCCGCCATCGGGCACGGCGCGAGCGCGCAACCCGGCGCGCTCGACTGGGACGGCGACTGGCTGCTGCCCGGGCTGGTGGAGGTGCACACCGACAACCTGGAGCGGCACGTGATGCCGCGCCCCAAGGTGCGCTTCCCGATGCAGCCGGCCGTGCAGGCGCACGACGCCGAGATGGCCGCCAACGGCATCACCACGGTGCTCGACGCGATCGGTGTCGGCGACCCGTACGGCGATGGCTTCCGCGCCAACGACCAGAGCGAGCTGCTGCGCGTGCTCGACGCGCTGGACGAGGCCGGCGCGCTGCGCGCCGACCATTTCATCCATATCCGCTGCGAACTGCCGGCGCCCAACGCGCGCGAGCTGTTCGAGCCCTTCTCTTCGCACCGCCGTCTGCGCCTGATCTCGCTGATGGACCACACGCCGGGCCAGCGCCAGTGGCGCGAGCTCGAACACGCCCGCGTCTACTACACGGGCAAGAAGGGCTGGAGCGACGCCAAGTTCGACGACGAGGTGCGCAAGGCGCCCGAGCGGCAGGCGCTCCACGCCGAGCCCAACCGCCGCTGGTTCGCCGACTTCGCGCGCACGCGGGGGATCGCCCTCGCCACGCACGACGACACCACCGCCGAACACGTGGACGAGGCGCATCGCCTGGGCGCGGCGATGAGCGAGTTCCCCACCACGCTGGAGGCGGCGCGCCGGGCCCGGGACCTGGGCCTGTCCACGGTCATGGGCGCGCCGAACGTGGTGCGCGGGGGATCGCATTCGGGCAATGCCTCGGCGATGGCGCTGGCGCGTGAAGGGCTGGTCGACAGCCTGTCGTCGGACTACGTGCCCGCGAGCCTCCTGCAGGCCGCCTGGCGCCTGGCCGACGAAGGGGCCTGCACGCTGCCGCAGGCAGTGTCCATCGTCAGCCGGGGGCCCGCGCTCGCCAGCGGGCTGCACGATCGCGGCCGCATCGCCGAGGGGCTGCGCGCCGACGTGATCCGCGTGCGGCGGGTCGGCGGCGCGCCGGTGGTGCGCGAGGCCTGGTCGCGCGGGCGCCGCGTCGCATAGGAAGCGCCATGGCAGCGCCCGACCCGCATCGCGTCACCAGCCAGGAGGCGCTGCGCGCCTTCTACCCCGACCTGCCCGGCGACACCTCGCTGGCCAAGGAGGTGGACCACGTCCATGCCCTGTACCGGCCCTTCATCGAAGCGTCGCCATTCGTGGTGCTGGGCACGCGCGGCGCCGAGGGGCTCGACAGCTCGCCGCGCGGCGACGCGCCCGGCTTCGTGCAGATCGCCGACGAACGCACCTTGCTGCTGCCCGACCGGCGCGGCAACAACCGGATCGACAGCCTGCGCAACGTGGTGGCCCATCCGGAAGTCAGCCTGCTGTTCCTCGTTCCGGGCTGCAACGAGACGCTGCGCGTCATGGGCCGCGCGCACGTCAGCGTCGCGCCCGACCTGCTCGCGCGCTGCGCGCATGACGGCATCGCGCCGCGCTCCGTCCTGGTGATCGCGGTCGACAAGGTGTTCTTCCAGTGCGGGCGGGCCTTGATCCGGTCGGGACTGTGGGAGGAGGCGGTGCGCATCGATCGCGCGTCGCTGCCGAGCGTCGGCCGCATCCTGCAGACCCTGGGCGCCGAACGCATCGACGGCGCCGCCTACGACCGCGAACTGCCGGGCCGGCAGCGCCGCACGCTCTACTGAAGAATGGCCGTCCGAAAGAGGACGGCTGTCACGCGCCTGCCTTGTTGGGTTCTTAAAGTTTGCGGATGCAACCCAGGGAACCCCAATGTTGACGATGAGTGGCGTCACCTGCCGCTTCGGTGAAAAGACGGCCGTGGCCGACGTGAATCTGACCGTCCCGCAGGGCAGCTTCGTGGGCGTGATCGGGCGCTCGGGCGCCGGCAAGTCCACGCTGCTGCGCATGATCAATCGCCTGCAGTCGACCACCTCGGGCCGCATCGGCTACGAGGGGCGCGACGTGACCGCGCTCAAGGGCAAGGCCCTGCGCGGCTGGCGCTCCGAGTGCGCGATGGTGTTCCAGCAGTTCAACCTGGTGGGCCGCCTCGACGTGCTGACCAACGTGATGATGGGGCGCCTGAACCGTGCCGGCACGATGGCCACGCTGCTCGGCCTGTGGCCCGAGCGCGACCGCGCCGTGGCCTTCTCGGTGCTCGAGCAGTTCGAGATCGGCAACCTGGCCGCGCGCCGGGCCGAGAACCTGTCGGGCGGCCAGCAGCAGCGCGTGGCCATCGCGCGCGCGCTGGTGCAGGAGCCGCGCATCATCCTGGCCGACGAGCCCACGGCCTCGCTCGACCCGCGCAATGCGGTGGTGGTGATGGAAACGCTGCAGCGCATCAACCAGCAGTACGGCATCTCCATCATCTGCAACCTGCATTCGCTGGACCTGGCCCGCACCTATTGCCATCGGCTGGTCGGCATGGCCGCCGGGCGCGTGGTGTTCGACGGCACGCCCCAGCAGCTCACCCAGGCTGCGGCGAGCGAGCTCTATGGAATTGAGGATGACACCCCCCAAGCCGCTTCGCGGCTCCCCCCTCTCTCGCCTTCGGCGGGAGGGGGGCCATCCCAGCGGCCCGGCGAAGCCGGTTCCGCGGGATTCCTGGCCTCGCCTGCGCAGGTTTCATGCGTCGCGAGCGTGGCATGAACGCCATCGGCAGCTGAGTTCTCTCTCTCTCTCTTTCTTCTTTCCCTTTTTCCTGTCTATCTGAGGAGCAGATCGTGATCAAACGTCGTACTTTCGTCGCCGGCGCAGCGGCAATGGCCAGCGTCGCCGGGGCGCCTTTCGTGTGGGCGCAGGGCGCGCCCAGGGAAATGACCTTCGCCGTGATCCCCGTGGAGAACGCGTCGCTCACGACCGATCGCTTCGGCCCGCTGGCCAAGTACCTGGGCGATGCCATCGGCATCCCGGTCACCCTGCGCATCGCCAACGACTACGCCGCCGTGATCGAGGCGCAGCGCGCCGGCAACGCGCAGATCGCGTGGTACGGCCCGGCCTCGTATGCCCGCGCCGTGATGACCGGCGTGAAGACCGAGCCCCTGGTGAACGCGCGCCACGAGACGGGCGTGAACGGCTACTACTCCGTGCTGTGGGTGCGGGCCGACAGCCCCTACAAGTCGGTGCAGGACCTCAAGGGCAAGACGCTCGCGCTGGTCGACCCCAACTCGACCTCCGGCAACAACGCACCGCGCTATTTCCTCTCCAAGGCCGAAGGCATCAACAGCCTGGACGGATTCTTCGGCAAGGTCTTCTATGCCGGCAGCCACCAGAACGCGCTGATGGCCCTGGCGCAGGGCACGGCCGACGTCGCGGCCAACGAGTATTTCTCGCCGTCGGACAACGTCCCCATCCGACTGGCCGAGAAGGGCCTCTTGAAAGACGCCAACGGCAAGCCGCTGAACCCCAGCGACTTCCGCGTCGTCTTCAAGTCGGACCTGCTGCCCGAAGGCCCGTACTCGGTGCTCGAATCGGTGCCGGCCGAGGTGCGCCAGAAGATCAAGCAGGCCCTGCTCGACCTGCCCAAGAAGGACAAGAAGGTGTTCGACGGCCTGTCCAACGGCAAGGACCAGGAGATGGTGGCGATCACCGCCAAGGACTTCGATCCGGTGGTCGGGATGCTCCAGTTCAACGACGCGCAGCGCAAGAAGCAGCAGTAATCGGCCCTGCCTGCATCGGGGCCCGGCCGCCGTGCCGGGCCTTTTGCCATCTGCCTGCCTGTCTTCATTTCGATCACGCACCATGAGTCATTCGCCCCAGGCCAGCGCCGCCGAACAGCTCGGCTGGGCGCACGTCTACGCGCTGGAGGTCGCCCGCCGCCGCCGCACCCTCTGGGTGGGGTTGGCAGTGTTCCTTGTCCTGGCCTGCATCGCCGGCCCGGTGGCGGAAGTCCGTCCGCAAGTCTTCGTCCAGCAGCTGGGGGGCTTCGCGAACTACCTGCAGCGCATCATGCCGGACATCTCCGCGGCACACCCCCTGCAGGATGTGCGCGAGTGGTACTGGGGCCTGGGCCGCTGGCTGGTGCTGCTGGGCGAGACACTGCTCATCGCCTACCTGGGCACGCTGTTCGGCGTGCTCGGCGGCTTCGTGCTGAGCTTCCTGGCATCGGCCAACCTGACGCCGGCGCGCTGGGTGCGGTTCGTCGCGCGCCGGCTGGCGGAGTTCTGCCGCACCGTGCCGGACATGGTGTTCGCGCTGCTGTTCGTGCTGGCCTTCGGCATCGGCCCGATGGCCGGCGTGCTGGCGCTGGCGGTGCACTCGGCGGGGGCGCTGTGCAAGCTGTTCTCGGAAGTGGTCGAGAACATCGACATGAAACCGGTGGACGGCATCATCGCTGCCGGCGGCTCCTGGCGCCAGACGGTGCGCTACGCGGTGCTGCCGCAGGTGGCGCCCAACTTCGCGTCCTACGCGATGCTGCGCTTCGACATCAACGTGCGCGCCGCGTCCATCATGGGCTTCGTCGGCGCGGGCGGCATCGGCGAGCAGCTGATGGTGGCGATCCGCCAGTTCTACTACACCGATGTCAGCGCGATCCTGCTGCTCATCATCGCCACCGTGATGCTGATCGACTTCGCCAGCGAGCGCCTGCGCCACCTGCTGGCCGCCGGCAGCGCGGCGCGGCAGCGAAGCACCTGATCCACATGAACGCCCATCTCCATTCCGGCCGTGCCGTCATCGACGTCGACATGGACCGCCTGCGCTGCGAACAGCCGGGGTTGTTCCCCGGCTGGCTGGCCGCGCGTCATCTGTTTGCCTGGAGCGCCGGTGCGGCGCTGCTGGCCGTGTTCGCCATGTGGGTGCTGGATTTCTCGTTCGTGCGCATCGCGACCGGCCTGGGCCGCCTGCTCGACTTCTCGCAGGCCATGTTCCCGCCGGGCACCGACGGCAAGGCGATGGTGTTTCTCGAAGCCATGGCCGAGACGCTGGCCATGGCCTTCCTCGGCACCGCGACCGCCGCGCTGATCGCATTTCCGCTCGGCTTCCTGGCCGCGCGCAACGTCATCCCCAACGTGTTCGCGCACTTCGCGGTGCGGCGTTCGATCGACGTGGTGCGCGGCGTCGACATCCTGATCTGGGCCCTGCTGTGGGTGAACGTCGTCGGCCTCGGGCCGTTCGCCGGCGTGCTGGCCATCGCCTGCTCCGACGTGGGCTCGTTCGGCAAGCTGTTCTCCGAGGCCATCGAGAACATCGACCGCCGCCCGGTCGAGGGCGTGACCTCCGCCGGCGGCAGCGCGCTGCAGGTGCAGCGCTACGCCGTGCTGCCGCAGGTGCTGCCGGTCATCGGCAGCCAGGTGCTGTATTTCTTCGAGAGCAACACGCGCTCGGCGAGCATCCTGGGCATCGTCGGCGCCGGCGGCATCGGCGTCTACCTGACCGACAACCTGCGCGTGCTCAACCTGCCTGTCGTGACCTTCATCGTCATCCTGATCCTGGCGGCGGTGGTGGTCATCGACTTCATCTCGGAGAAGCTGCGGCTGGCGATGATCGGGCGCGGCGGGCGGGAGCGCGGCTAGCCGCTCAGTCCGCCACGTCCGACAGCTTCACGTACTGTTCGGCGATCGTGCGCTGCGCGGCCTCGGACTGCGAGATGAATTCCAGCTCGGTGAGCTGCATGCCGCGGTCGAATTCCGAGTGTTCGCTGAAGCGGTGCAGCAGCCCCGTCATGTAGGCGGAGTAGCGGATCGTCTTCCACACGCGCAGTCCGCATTCCTCGCTGTAGCGGTCGAGCGCCGCGCGCGAGCCGTTGGAAAAGTAGGCGGCCATGCCGCGGGCCAGCACGCGCGCATCGGCCACCGCCATGTTCATGCCCTTGGCGCCCGTGGGCGGCACGATGTGCACCGCATCGCCGGCCAGGAACAGGTTCCCATACTGCATCGGGCTCGCGATGAAGGCGCGCAGCTGCGCCATGTCGCGCTGGAAGATCTCGCCTTCCTTGATCTCGGTGCGGTCGGCGTCGAACACGCGGGTGTGCAGCTCGTCCCAGATCTGTGCGTCGGACCAGTTCTCCGGCCGGTCGGAGGCATGCACCTGCAGGTACAGCCGCGAGATGCTCATCGAACGGCGGCTGCACAACGCGAAGCCGCGGTCGTGGTTGGTGTAGGTCATGTCGGGCAGCGGCGGCGCCTTCACGAGCACGCCGAGCCAGGCGAAGTCGTAGTTGCGGGTGTAGGTGGTGATCACGCCCTCGGGCACGGCCGCGCGCGAGACGCCGTGGAAGCCGTCGCAGCCGGCGACGAAGGTGCAGTCCAGCGTGCGGGCCTCGCCCTGGTGCCGGTAGTGCACGCGCGGCGACGCGGTGTCGGCGCCTTCGATGCGCACGACCTCGGCCTCGAAGATCAGCGGATCGCCCTCGGCCAGGCGGGCGCCGATGAGGTCCTTCACGACCTCCTGCTGGCCGTAGATCTTGACGCTGCGGCCGGTCAGGCCCGGCAGGTCCAGATGGATGGTGCGACCGCGAAAGCGCATGTCCAGGCCGTTGTCGACGAGGCCTTCGCGCATCATGCGCTCGCCCAGGCCGAGGTTGTTGAGCGTGTCGATCGTGCCCGATTCGAGCACGCCGGCGCGCACGCGTGCCTCGACATACTCGCGGCTGCGTGCCTCCAGGACCACGGATTCGATGCCGTGGCGCTTGAGCAGGTGGGCCAGGAAGAGGCCCGCCGGTCCGGCGCCGATGATGGCGACTTGAGTCTTCATGTTGCTTTCTCTCGATGAGGTGGTTGTTGATTCGGCGGGGCAGGGCTCAGGCCAGCCGGTGCTTCAGCCCCTGCACGATGGCGGCGGCTTCGCGCTCGATGGATCTGCGACCCCGCTCGGCCGTGGCGGCGGCGGGGTCGCCGAAGTAGCCGCCGGGCGTCACGCGGCGCGACACCTCGAAACCCTTGCGCCATTCGGCGAGATCGTCCGGGCCGAGGTTGGTGGGCGGGAGGCCGCGTGCGGTGTCCTGGCGCACGACGTCCGGGTTGAAGGCCAGCATCACGGAGGTTTCCCACTCGCCGGCGTGGATGTCGAGGAAGGGCGCCGGCGGCGCCTCGGGCGGGACGCTGAACGGCATCACGCAGGCGTGTCCGAGGTCGATGCCCAGCCGCCGCAGGATGGCCTCTTCGCAGATGAAGCAGGCCTGCGCGGCGGAGCCGGCCGATCCCTTGCACATGGCCTGGAAGATGGCCTCGTTGTGCGCGCGATCGTTGTGGCCCGAGATGCAGAAGAGCCGCCGCACGCCGTCGGCGGCCATGCTCTTGATGACGTCGACCACCAGTTCGATCATGACTTCGGCGCGGACCTTGATCGAGGCGGGGAAGCTCGCGGAGACGAAGTTCACGCCCCAGTAGAAGGGGGGGATGATGATGGATTCGATGCCTTCCGCGGCCAGAAGGCGCTTGACCGCACGCAGCCGGGCGCTGGGAATGTAGACGTCGGTGCCGGTCGGCAGATGCGGGCCGTGCTGCTCGATCACGCCCATGCTCCAGAGCGCGATCGCGCCGCGCCCGATGGCAGCCTCGACCTCGGGATAGGTCATCTCGGCCATCGTGTCCTCGAAGATCGATGGGCCCGCGGCACCGGCGGGCGGCGGGTTCTTTCGTGCGTTCATGTGCGTGCTCCTCATACGGAGATCCATTTCTGGACCGTGGAAATGTCGTCGAGCAGACAGGCCGCAGGCCCCGACTCGACGATGCGGCCGCGATCGAGCACGATCGCGTCGTCGCTCAGGCGCAGGGCGTCCTCGGCGCGCTGCTCGACGAGGATGGTGGCAAAACCCTCCTCGCGGCGCAGGCGGCCGATCGTGGCTTCCAGCTCCTCGACGATCACCGGCGCCAGGCCCTCGAAGGGTTCGTCGAGCAGCAAGATGCGCGGGTTGGTCATCAGGGTGCGCCCGATCGCGAGCATCTGCTGCTCGCCGCCGGAGAGCTTGTCGCCCATGTTGCGGCGGCGCTCGCGCAGGCGCGGGAAGAGGCCATACACCCGGGCCAGGTCGTAGCGTCCCGGCGCGGCGGCCACGCGCAGGTTCTCCTCCACGGTGAGCGAGGGGAAGATGTTGCGCTCCTGCGGCACCCAGCCGATGCCCAGCTGCGAGCGCGCCACTGCGGGCCGCGACGAAATGTCCTCGCCCCTCCAGAGGATGCGTCCGCCGCGATGGCGCGTGTGGCCGATCAGGCTGAGCATGAGCGTGGTCTTGCCCACGCCGTTGCGGCCGAGCACCGCCAGGCCCATGTTCTCGTCGAGCGACAGCGACAGGTCGTCGATGACCACGGAGTCGCCGTAGCCGGCGGTGAGGTTGTGGATCTCAAGCAAGGGCATGATGGCCTCGTCGTCCCAGGTAGACCTCGCGCACCCGCTCGTCGGCGCGGATCTCGGCCGGCGTCCCTTCGGTCAGAAGGCTGCCCGCGACGAGCACGGAGATGCGCTCGGCGAAGCGGAACACGAGGTTCATGTCGTGCTCGATGAACAGCAGCGTCACGTTCTTCGGCAGCGCGCTGATGCGCTCGAAGATCAGCTCGCTCTGCGCGCCCGGCACGCCGGCGGCCGGCTCGTCGAGGATCAGCACGCGCGGCCGGGTGGCCAGCGCGATGGCGATCTCGATCAGGCGCCGCTGGCCATAGGCCAGTGACGCGACGGTAGCGTTCTCGAACGGGTCGAGCTGCACCAGCGCGAGCAGCGCGCGCGCCTCGTCGGCGACCGGCCCGCGCGAAGGGATGGCGCGCCAGAAGACCTGCGAGAGCCCGTCGCGCTCGATGAGCGCCATCTGGACGTTCTGCAGCACCGTGAGGCCGGTGAAGAGCTGGTTGATCTGGAAGGTGCGCGCCAGGCCCTGGCGCACGCGCTGGGCCTGCGAGAGGCGGCTGACGTCCTGGCCGCCGAGCACGACGCGGCCTCCGGTGGCCCGCACCGAACCCGTGAGCGCCGAGACGAAGGAGGTCTTGCCGGCGCCGTTCGGCCCGATGATCGCGTGCCGCGCGCCGACCGGCAGCGCGAGGGATACCTGGTCGACGGCCGTGAAGTTGCCGTAGCGCAGCGTGAGCCGGTCGGTCTCGAGCGCATGGGGCATTGCGGTCATGGGCGCCTCCCGATCCGGCGCAGCACCGCGGCGAGCCCGGCCAGGCCGCGCGGCAGCACGAAGACCGAGGCCATCAGCACCAGGCCCACGCCGAGCTGCCAGTACTTGGGGCTGACGGACGACAGGATGTCCTTCAGCCCGGTGAACAGCGATGCGCCCAGGATGACGCCCGGGATGCTGCCGGTGCCGCCGAGTGCCGTCATCATCATCACGTCGGCCGAGCGCTCGAAGCCGAGCATGTCGAGCGAGGCGAAGTTGCTGGTCTGCCCGAGCATCGCGCCGGCCATGCCGGCGAGTGCGCCCGAGAGCACATACGCCAGCGCGCGATGCCGCCCGACGCTCGCTCCGACCGCGTGCATGCGCGCGGTGTTCTCGCGCAGGCCGCGCAGCGCCAGGCCGAAGGGCGAGCTCGACACGCGCCAGACGATCAGGTAGGCGGCCACCAGCCCAGCCAGCGTGTAGAAGAAGGCGACACGGCCCTCGAAGTCGAACGCGAAGAGGCCCGCGATCGGCCCCACGGTGAACGACGAGAGGCCGTCGGCGCCGCCGGTCAGCCCGTGCGCCTGGTTGGCCGCCTCGTAGAAGAGGAAGCCCACGCCCAGCGTGACCAGCAGTCGGTTGAAGTCGTTGCCCACGACCACGATCGGCGCCAGGAGGCCGGCAGCGAGACTCGCCACCCCCATCGCCACGGCCAGCGTCAGCAGTGGCTCGGTCAGCCCATGGCCGCCGAGGATCGCCACCGTGTAGGCGCCCAGCCCGAAGAACACGGCATGCCCCAGCGAGACGATGCCGGCGTAACCCTGGAGCAGGTCGTAGGAGAGCGCGAAGATGGCCGCGATGAAGATGGTGCGCATCAGCCCGAGGTAGTCGGGAAAGACCAGGTAGCAGCCCGCCGCCGCGGCGAGCAGGATCGGCAGCGAGACGCGCAGGTCGAGGGTGCGTGTCATGAGGTTCTCCGTTTCAGGCCGCGCGGCATGAAGATCATCGACAGCACCAGCAGCGCGTAGATCACGAAGCTGCCCGTGGCCGGAACGTAGTATTTGAAGAGCGCGTCGACCGCGCCGAGGAAGAGTGCCGCCGCGAAGAGGCCGAGGATCGAGCCCGGCCCGCCGATGGCGACCACCATCAGCACGATCACCAGGTACTTCAGCGGAAAGCTCGGGTCCAGCCCGAGGAAGCCGACCGCGAGCGCGCCGCCCAGGCCCGCGCAGGCCGCGCCGAGCGCGAAGGTCATCGCGAACAGTCGCTTGACGTTGATGCCGATGCTCTCGGCCGTGCCGCGCAGGTCCACCGCGGCCCGCACCCGCGCTCCGAACAGCGTGCGCTGGAAGAGGGCCATGAGCAGGCCCAGCGCGACGATGCCGCACACCACCACGAACACGCGGTAGCCGGTGGTCCAGGTGCCGAGCAGCTCGACCTTCGCCGAGGCCCAGTCGGGCAGCGGGATGGGTTGCTGCTGCGGCCCGAAGACGATGTTCGCGAGCGCGCCGGCCACGAAGGCCAGGCCGATCGAGAACAGCACCTGCTGCAGTTCGGGCTTGCGGTACAGGTGCGTGATGAGCGTGCGCTCCAGCGCCGCGCCCACCAGCCCGGTGACCGCGAAGGCCGCCGGCAGCGCCAGCAGGAAAGGCACGCCGGCGAGGCCGGTCAGCACCACCATCAGGTAGCCCCCGCACATCGCGAAGGCGCCGTGGGCCAGGTTGATGAAGCGCATCAGCCCGAGCGTGATCGACAGGCCGATCGAGAACAGGAACAGCAGCATCCCGTAGGCCAGCCCGTCGACGAGGACGGTCAAGAATCCCTGGACGTTCATTTACTTGGCCGGGTCCTTGACCGCCTCGACCGTCGCGATCGGCTTGTTGATCGCGACGCCCTCGTTCATCACGCCGCGGCGGATGTAGATGTTCTCGACGATCTCGCGCGTGGCCGGGTCGATGCGGATCGGGCCGCGCGGACTGTCGATCTCGATGCCCTTGACGGCCTCCATGAACGCGTCGCCGGTCTTGCCGTTCGTCTTGCCGAGCGCCTTGTAGATCATGGCCATCGCGTCATAGCCCTGCATCACGCGATAGCTCGGCAGCTTGCCCGCACCCTGCCTGGCCTGGAACGCCTTCAGGAAGGCCTTGTTGGCCGGGTTGTCGATCTCGGCCTGGTAGTGCCAGGCGGAGATCACGCCGTCGGCGGCGTCTCCCATGGCCGGCAGCAGGTTGTCGTCCACCACGTCGCCGGTCACCATGAGCTGGATGCCGGTGCCCTTCAGGCGCGCGCCCGCCTGCTTGACGAAGGCGATCGACACGTCGCCGCCCGGGTTGAAGCCGAAGACGAGCTCCGGCTTGGCCTCGATGGCCCGCTGCAGGTAGGGGCCGTACTCCATCGCCGTGAGCGGCGTGCGGTCCTTGCCGACGATCTTGCCGCCGCCCGCCTCGAAGCCCTTGATGAACCACGTTTCGGCATCGATGCCCGGCGCGTAGTCCGAGACGATGACGTAGGCCGTCTTCTTGCCTTGCGAGGCGGCCCACTTGCCCTGCGTGAACGCAACCATGGGCATCGTGCCCGAGATGCGCGTGTAGTAGGGCGACTTCTCCGTCAGCACCGAGGTCATGGCATTGACGATGATGGCCGGGGTCTTGGCCTGCGTGAGGATGCCGGCGGCCGCCATCGCGTTCGGCGTGAAGCTGTAGCCGACGATCAGCTCGGCCTTGTCGCGCGCGATCAGCTCCTGGGTCAGCCGGCGCGCGAGGTCGCCCGAGCCCGGGCCCTGGTCGTCCTTGACCACCAGCTTGATGGTCTTGCCGCCGGCCTGCGGGCCGTTGAGCTCCTGGTACAGCCGCATGCCGGTCTCGTAGTGCGAGCCCTGGTCCGCGAAGGTCCCCGACAGCGGGAGGATGACGCCCACGACCACGTCGCCGGCCGCGCGGGCCGGCGCGGCCCCGAGGGCCAGCGCGCCGGCCGACAGGGCCAGCACGCTGCGCAGGGCCTGGCGGCGAACGAGGGAGAAAGGGGCTGCTCGCATATCCATGATGGGTCCTTATCGTTGGCTCTGAGATGGGTGGACGGGATGTCCGGGGGAACTGACGGAAAGGGAGGCGTGGCGCCGCGTGAACGGCACGGGATCGAAATCGGTGAAGCCGGTGCGCGACACGAATCGCCAGCCCTCGGCAGTGCGCCGAAGGCGGTCTTCGAAACCGCCGAGGGCCACGGTGCCGCGGCCCGCGTCCGCGTCCACCAGCAGGATGGAAGCGCAGGTGGCGCGGGCGTTGTCGTGGTCGATGAGTTCGACCTCGGGGTTGGCCACCAGATGGCGGCGCGCGGCGCCGGCGGGCCGTTCGAGGAAGGCCTGCAAGATCGCGGCGCGGCCGACGATCGGCCGTGCGGGGTCGCTCGGACGGGCGAGGCTGCCGTCCTCCGTGAACAGCAGCACGACCTCGTGCCAGCGGGCTTCGTCGACCAGTTTCGCGTAGCGGCGCTGCAGCCGCTCGATCGCGTGGACCTCGGCGCTCGGCGTCGTCATCAGGCGGCGCCCAGGAGGATCTCGCCGAGCATCTCGTCGACAGAGACCACGTCGCCGAAGCTCTGGTAGACGGTCTGGAAGCCGACGTTGTGGTCGTCCTCGAAACGCGCCGCATTGGCATCGGACACCATCGCCACGTGGTAGTCGAGCATCATCGCGTCGCGCGCCGAGGTCTCGCAGCAGAAGTTGGTGAGCATGCCCACGATGGCCACGTTGCGGATGCCGCGCGCGTCGAGCTGCCGGGGCAGGTCGGAGTGGCCGGGGATGAAGGCGCTGAAGCGGTGCTTGGTCGCATGGATGTCCCCGGGCAGCGCCTCGAGGTCGGCATGCAGCGCGCAGCCGGGGTGGCCGCGCGTGAGGTTGTCGCGGTGGCGCTGCGCGTTCTCGGGCGTGAAGAAGGCGTCGTGGTAAAGCGGCCAGAGGCTGCGCCCCGCTTCGCCGGCCACCATGCTCACCCACGCCACGTGCCCGCCGCGCTCGCGGAAGGCGCGCGCCATGCGGTTGATGTTGGGGATGATCGCCACGGCCGTGGGCACGTCGCGCACGTAGAACTCCTGCATGTCGATCACGACCAGGGCGCTCTCGCGGGGCTCGAAGCGTTCGAAGACTCGCAGGCGGCCTCGCTTCTTCATCACGCGGTCGATGACGTATTGCGGCATCTTGAACTGGGCAGGTTCGGTCATGGATGGATCTCGGTTCTGAACGGGGAGTCGCTGGGAATCAGGGGAGCGATCTTGCGGTCCGCTCCCTGTCACGAAGATGAAAAAATGCAGCAGGCGAATTCAAAAAACTTATGCCGCCTCGGGCCTGGCCCCGCGCTGCCCAACGATGGGGCGCGCCGATGCATCAGCAGCGGGAATGCTGCCGGCTGCGCCCGGTGGCGGTGCGTTCGGGCTCAGGGGAGCGTCGCGGGCGCGAAGCTCAACCCGAAGCCTTCGCCTTCGCGGTGGATGGCGGCCACATGCGGTGCCGCGAAGTGAGAGGGAAACAGGAGCGCGCGTTCGTCGGCGCACCAGGCCAGCACCTTCTTGCGCGTCTCGATGGCCTGCTGCGGATTGCCGTCGAAGCCGTTGATCCAGTCGGGCTGCCACACCTGCACCGGGTGGTGCAGCACGTCGCCGCAGAAGAGCGCGCCCGCGTGGTCGTCGACGAGCTTCAGGACCACGTGACCCGGCGTGTGCCCGGGCGCGGGTTCGATGCTGAGCAGGCCGTCGAGCGCATGCACGCGGTCTTCCAGGAGCTGGGCCTGCCCGCTGCGCACGACGGGCAGCACGCTGTCTTCGTAGACCGAGGCGCGGTTCGCATCCAGCTCGGTCCTGCGCTGCGGGTTCCAGTGGGCGTCCTCGATGTCGCTGAAGAGGTAGCGGGCATTCGGGAAGGTGGGCACCCAGCGCCCGTTCTCCAGGCGCGTGTTCCATCCCACATGGTCGGTGTGCAGATGGGTGCACAGGACGATGTCCACGTCCTGCGGCGTCAGGCCCGCCGCCGCGAGATTGGCGAGGTAGGGCGTATCGAGCTGGTGGAAGTGCGGCGCCCAGGGCCGAGGCTTGTGGTTGCCGCAGCAGGCCTCCACCAGGATCACCTTGCCGCCGGAGCGGATGACCCACGAGTGCATGCTCACGACGAGCCGGTCGTGCTCGCGGGAGAAGTGGTGCTCGGGCATTCGCTGCAGCAGTTCTTCGAGCACGTCGCGCCGCATGCCCTTGAGGAACTGCTCGGGGGAGGACGAGGTGTTGCAGATCCGCTCTTCGACGCGCGTCACCTGGACCGAACCGATTTGCCAGGAGTTCATTCGATCTTCCATGTCAGCTTTCTTGGCGCGGCCGGGCTTCACTCGACCTTCAGGTTGAACTCGGCGAAGAGCCGGGTCCACTGCCGCACGTCCTGCTCGATCAGCTGGGCGAAGTCGCGCGGGCTGGAACCGATGGGCTCGACGCCCTGGTCGCGCATGGCCTTGGCCACCACCGGGTCCTGCAGGATGGCGTGGATGTCGGCGGCGATCTTGTCGACCAGCGCCTGCGGCGTGCCCGCAGGCGCGAGAAAGCCGAACCAGCCGCCACTCGTCATACCCGGGACGCCGAGTTCGGCGAAGGTCGGCACGTCCGGCAGCACCTTGGACCGCGCAGGCGCGACCACCGCCAGCGCCCGCACCTTGCCGGCCTGCACCTGCGGCAGCGCATTGCCCACCGAATTGAAGCTGGACTCGATGTGGCCGCCGATCAGGTCGGTCATCTGCTGCGTCTCGCCCTTGTAGGCCACGGGCAGCACGTCGAAGCCCGCCTCGCGCCCCATCATGAGGCCGAAGACGTGATAGGAGGAGCCGTTGCCGAAGTGGGCATAGCGCAGGGGCTTGTTCGAAGCCTTCACGCCCGCCGTCAGCTCCTTGAGCGACTTGTACGGCGAGTCGTCGCGCACGATGAAGGCCACTTCCGCCTCGCCGTGGCGGGCGATGGGTGTGAAGTCCTTGAGCGGATCCGGTGCATCGGGATACGTCAGCTTCATCTTCGAGTGCGACGCGAAGGTCGACAGCAGCGTGTACCCGTCGGGAGCGGAACGCGCGACGAACTCGGCGCCCAGACGCGTGGCGACGCCCGGCTTGTTCTCGATCACCACGGCCTGGCCCCACTTCTTGCTCAGGCGTTCAGCCAGCATGCGCGCGATCTGATCGGCACTGCTGCCGGGCGCTCCGGGGAGCACGACCTTCACCGTCTTGCTCGGCCAGGCCTGGGCGGAGCCGAGCAAGGGCACGCACGCCAACGCGGCCGTGCAGAGAAGGGTCCGGAATTTCTGGTTCATGGCTGGGTCTCCCCGGGTTGTGGATCGAGTTGAGGCGCGGGCGCGAATCGAAGTCTGTCGGGCAGGCTGCTCATGGCCATGGCGGCGAGACGCGCGTCGAGCCGCGAGGGTGTGCGGCCGCGATGCAGCGCCTCGTCGCGGCGCGCGACGGCGCGGCGAATCGCGTGCGCGGCCCCGAAGCGGATGGGCTCGGGTGGATACCAGCCGCTGCGCGCGCGTGCCAGCAGCGCCCCCAACTCGGTCCAGGTGTCTTCGCGCTCCAGCAGCTGCGAGGCCAGCACCCGGCCACCGAGCGCCGTCGCGCCCATGCCGTGGCCGCTGAAGCCCACGGCGTAGTGCACGCGCGGATCGGCGGCCATGCGAGCGAACCACGGCAGCCCGGTCGGAGACCGGTCGATCGGACCCGACCATGCCGCGGCGATGGGGACATCGCGCAGTTCGGGATAGAGATAGCGGAAATCCTGCTCGACCTCGGCCGTCATGCGCGCGCTGAAGTCGAACGCCGGCCCCATACGGTTGCCCCAGGCGATGCTGCCGCCGCCACGGCCCAGGTAGACGCGCCCGGCGGGCGTGAGGCTGCCGTAGTTGAGCATCATGCGGGAGTTGACGCCGCCGGGCCGCTGCAGCAGTCCGCGTTGCTTCAGCAGCTCGGGGATGGGTGCGGTCACCACCAGGTCACTGGAGGTGACGGCGACGAATGGCCGGATCTCGGGCAGGTGCGCCATCCAGGCGTTGGCGGCCAGCAGCACCTTGCCGGCGCGCACGCTGCCGTGCTCCGTGCGAACGCGCACGTGCGCCGGCTCGCCGGTGATGCGGCCCACGGGCGAGGCTTCATGCACGCGCACGCCCCGCTGCAGGGCCAGCCGCCGCAGCGCGCGCAGGAGTTTGGCCGGCTGCACGCGCAGGGCGTTGTCCTCTGCCACGCCCTGGTAGTAGGGGGCCTCGCCGAACAGGACGCGCATGTCCTCGGCCGAGAGTGGCCGGTGCGGCGGCGCGACCCCGGCCGCTTCCGCCGCCTTGAACATCGGCAGCCAGGCGCCCGCCTGGGAGGGATAGGTGGTGGACCAGACCGAGGTTTCCAGGCGCAGGTCGCAGTCGATTCCGTGGGCAGCGACGAAGCCGCGCACGTCGTCCAGGACGTCGACGCTGGCGCGCAGCACGCGCAGGGCGTCGTCCTTGCCCAGCAGGCGCAGCAGCGTCGGCAGGCGTCCCCACCAATGCCCGATCGCGCCGCTGTTGCGCCCGCTCGCGCCCTGGCCGCACAGGCCCGCCTCGACGATCGCGATCGAGAGCGAGGGGGCCTGCTCGAGCAGGCGCAGCGCGGTCCAGAACGCGGTGAAGCCGCCGCCGACGATGCAGATGTCGGCCGCGGCGTCGCCTTGCAGCGGCACGGGTGGCGCGGCGTTCTCGCCCGCGAGGGCCTCCGTCACCCACACCGAGGTCTGCGTCGGCGGCCGAGGGGCGGCGTGCCAGGGTTGCATCTGAAGATCGATCGGCATGGCGGCTCCCGTACTGCTCGTCCTCTCGTCCTCGCCTCGGCGGCTCCGGCCTTGGCGGCGTCTCGGTGGAAAGGGAGACACAATCTTGCGAGCCGGCCGCTGTCACGATGCTGAAAAAATGCAGCGGGCGCTTTCAAAAAACTTATGGCGTCGGGCTCCACCCATGCCTGCGCTTTCCGAGATGCTTGCCTTCAACCCCCGTCACCTGAAAGTCTTTCTCGCCGTCGCCCGTGCCGGCAGCGTGGCCCGCGCGGCCGAGGTGGTGCCGCGGGTGCAGTCGGCGATCACGCGTTCGATCCAGGAACTCGAAGCCGACCTGGCCGTCCCGCTGTTCGAGCGCCACTCGCACGGCATGCTGCTGACCGAGTTCGGCGCGGCGCTGCGCGCGCGCGCCGAGTCGGCCTACGCCGAACTGGACGCCGCGCGCGAGTCTCTCGCCGCGCTGTGCGCCGATGCGCGCTGGAACGCCAATGCCCCGATCCTCACGCTGAGCATCGGCCGGCAGCGCTTGCAGGTCTTCGTCGAGCTCATGAAGCAGCGGCACATGGGCACGGTGGCCGAGCAGTTCGGCATCTCGCAACCTGCGGTGAGCCAGGCGCTGCGCGAGGTGGAGCAGGGCCTGGGCCTCGCGCTGGCGGCGCGCACCGCCGGCGGCATCGTGCCGAACGCCGCGGGCGAGCAACTCGCCTTCCACCTGCGCCGCGCGCTGGCCGAACTCGCGCGCGCCCGGGAAGAGATCCTCTCGCTCCAGCAGGGCATCACCGGCCGCGTCACGGTGGGCACGCTGTCGCTCGGGCGCGGCTGGCTGCTGCCGCAGGCGATCACCCGCATCACGCAGGCGCATCCCCGGATCCGCATCTCGACGGTCGAGGGCAGCTTCGAGCACCTTGCCAGCCTGTTGCACGCGGGCGAGCTCGACTTCATCCTCGGCGGGCTGCGGCCCCAGGAGCAGATGGCGGGGTTCCGCACGCACCCGATCTTCGGCTCGGGCATCGTGCTCCTGGCGCGCACGGGCCATCCGCTGTGCGAATCGCTGCAGCGCGACGGCTGGCGCGGCCTCGAAGGCGCGCGCTGGGTGCTGCCGCACCGCAACACGTGGACGCGCAGTTCGCTCGAAGCGACCCTGGCCGAGCGGCAGCTGCCGCGCGCCGAGGTGGTGGTGGAGACGGCCGACAACACCATCACGCGCGCGCTGGTGATGACGGGCGACCTGATCACGGCGGCCTCTCCGCATCTTTTCCAGGAAGAGATCGCCTCGGGCCAGCTCGCGGTGCTGCCGCTGGCGCCGACCGCAAGCCCGCGCGACATCGGGATCGTGGTGCGGGCGAACGGAACGCCGACCGTGGCCGGGCGCCTGCTGATCGAATCCGTGATGGGGGCGATGAACGGCGCCGCGGTGGCCGATTAGCACAGGCCGGGCGCCTTCTTCAGGCGATGCGGCCGAACCAGAGCACCGACAGCACCGCCGCCGCGGTCGCGATCAGGGCCGACAGCAGCGTCACCAGGCCCGTGAGTTCGGTTTCGCGCGTCTGCACCTGCATGCGCGAGCCGAGGTTGCGGTAGACGTTGTGCAGCGACTCGGCGGTGCCCGCGTGGTGGTATTCGCCGCCGGTCATGCGCGCCACCTCGCGCAGGGTCGGCTCGTCGAGCTGCATGTAGATGGCCATGCCGTCCGGCACGGCGACGTCGCCGTTCACGGTGCCCAGGCCTACCACGTAGATGCGCACGCCGCGGTCGGCGGCCATCTTGGCGGCTTCGAGCGTGTCCATGCCGGTGGTGCGGCGCCCGTCGCTCAGCAGGATGATCGCGGCCGAGTCGTAGGAGCCCGGCGGCACCGGCGTGATCTCCTTCGGCGGTGGCTTGTCCTTCGCGTCGAGGCTGCGCGCGCGTTGCGTGCGGCCGAAGGTCATCTCGCCGAGCTCGATGCCCTGGTCCGGGAACAGCTCCGCCAGGCACACCACGATCGCATCGCCGACCGCCGTGCCCATCTGCATCTGGAAGCCGTCGATCGCGGCGACGAGCGCTTCGCGGTCGAGCGTCGCGCGCTGGGTGACCTGGCTGCTGCCCGCGAAAGTCACGAGCCCGACCTCGACGTTCCTCGGCAGTTCGCGCAGGAAGGATTTCGCGGCCTCCTGCGCGGCGGCGATGCGGCTCGGCTTGACGTCCGCCACGCGCATGCTCAGCGAGACGTCGATCGCCAGCATGACCGAGGAGCGCGCCCAGGGCAGCGTCACGCGCGCGACCGGCCGCGCCGCGGCGACGAGGAGGCCAGCGCAGGCCAGCAGGAAGAGGGCCGGGGGCAGGTGCCGCCGCCACGCCCGGCCGGCGGCCGCGGCCCGCACCGCATGGAGGCTGCTGTACCGCAGCGCCGCCTTCGAGCGCCGGCGCAGCAGCAGCACGTAGCCTGCCGGGAGCAGGGCCAGCCCCGGCAGGAGCCACAGGAAGTTGGGCCAGAGGAAGGACATCGGCAGGGCTCGCGAGGTGGCGCACGCGCGTTGTCGCAATGCCTCGGTATCGTGCCTGCGGCGCGCGCGTCCCGCAACCGGCGGCGCAGTGACCGCGGTCCTGGCCGTTCAGGCCCCCGTCAGGTGGCTCACAGATCCCCGAAGCGCCGGCCCTCGGCCACCAGCTTTTCCAGCAGCGGCGCAGGCTCCCACCAGTAGCCGTCCTGCGCATGAAAGCGGCGGATGTCGGCCAGCACGTTCGCCAGGCCGATGCGGTCGGCCAGGAACATCGGGCCGCCGTGGTGCGCGGGAAATCCGTAGCCCGTGAGGTAGACGGTGTCGATGTCGCCGGGGCGCAGCGCGATGCCCTGTTCCAGCAGCTTCGCGCCCTCGTTGATCATGCCGTACAGGCAGCGCTTGATGATCTCGTCCTCGCTCATCGGCCGCCGCTGGATGCCCATGCGCGCGGACTCCTCGGCGATGAACGCTTCCAGTTCGGGATCGCGCCTGGGCGTGCGGTCGCCTTTCTCGTAGCGGTACCAGCCCTTGCCGCTCTTCTGGCCGAGGCGGCCCTGGTCGCACAGCTTGAGGATCAGGTCGTTCCAGCGCCGGTCCGCCGGCCGTGTCGCCATCTGCGCCTTGCGCGTCTGGTAGCCGACGTCGTTGCCGGCCATGTCGTGCACCGCGAAGATGCCCATCGCATAGCCGAACTTCTTCAGGGCGGCGTCGACCTCGTGCGGCAGTGCCCCGTCTTCCACCAGGAAGTGCGCCTCGCGCGTGTAGTTGCGGAACAGCGCGTTGCCGATGAAGCCCGGGTAGATGCGCGACAGCACCGCGACCTTGCCCATGCGCCGGCCGAGGTCCATGAGCGTGGCGATCACGTCGGTCGCGGTCGCCTCGGCGCGCACCACCTCGAGCAGCTTCATCACGTGCGCGGGGCTGAAGAAATGCGCGCCGACCACGTCCTGCGGCCGCGTCGTCACGGCCGCGATCTGGTCGACGTCCAGGCCCGAGGTGTTGGTCGCGAGAATGGCGCCCGGTTTCGCGAGGCGGTCGAGCTGGCGGAAGATGTCCTGCTTGAGGCCCATGTCCTCGAACACCGCTTCGACGATCAGGTCGGCGTCCCGCACGTCGGCCATCTGCAGCGAGCCGGTGATGAGCGCCATGCGGCGGTCGCGCTCGGCGGCGTCGAGCTTGCCGCGCGAGACGCTGCCCTCGTAGTTGTCCCGCACGCGCTGCAGGCCGCGTTCGAGCCCCTGCTGGGTGGCGTCGATCAGCGTGACAGGGATGCCGATGTTGGCGAGCGACATCGCGATGCCGCCTCCCATGGTGCCGGCGCCGATCACGGCCACCCGGTGGATCGGCCGCAGCGGGGCCTGGGCATCGATGCCGGGAATGCGGCCCGCCTCGGCGGCGGCGGATCGGGCGTGCTGGGCGGCGCGCTCGCGCTCGGCCTCGGTGACGGTGAAGAGGTCGTTCGTGCTCATGGACTGTCAGCCCTGGTTCTCGTGGATCTTCCTGGCCTTGCCGTCCACGAACTCGCGCAGACGCTGCTCGGCTTCGGGCGGCCGGGCGCGGGCCGAGTTGAGCTGCTCCATGAAGAGGCCGTCGTCATGCGACAGGTCGTGCACGCGCGGCAGCACGTTGATGATCATCCAGTTGGTCTCCACGCTGTTCTTCGCGACGCGCGCGGCCAGTTCCTTCGCCTTGGCGAGCGCCCCGCCGGCCGGCGTGACGTAGCGCACGATGTGCTCCTGCATCCCTTCGGCGGCGGAGAGCAGGCGGCCCGTGAGCATCATGTCCATCATCACCGTGGTGCCGACCACGCGCTGGATGCGCACCGTGCCGCCGCCGCCGACGAAGATGCCGCGCTGCCCTTCGGGCAGGCCGAAGAGGGCGGTCTCGTCGCCCACGCGCAGGTGCGCCGCGGTCGCCAGTTCGAGCCCGCCGCCCACCACCGCGCCGTGCAGCGCGGCGACGAAGGGGATGGGGCCGCGCGCGATGAGGTCGAACACCTCGTGCCAGTTGTGGCGGCGGCGCTTGCGCGGCGGCTTGATCTGGCCGGTGGCGCGCGCCAGCGCCTCCGCGAGATCGAGGCCCGCGCAGAAGTTGCTGCCGTGGCCGAAGAGCACGGCGACGTCCGCCTCTTCGTGCGCGCGCAGCACGGCGGCGCGCAGTTCGTCGACCAGCGGGTCGTTGATCGCATTGCGCTTGTCGGGCCGGTTCAGGCCGATGAGCGCGACGGGGCCGTCGAGCTCGTAGGTGATCAGGGGTTCGCTCATGGTTGGGTTGTGTTGGGGGAGATGCGGGGAGCCTTCAGAGATCCAGCACGAGCTTCTGCGTCTTGCAGCCCGAGCAGCAGATCATGATCCGGTCGTTGGCGGCCTTCTCGGCATTGCTGAGCACGAGGTCGCGGTGGTCGGGGATGCCTTCGAGCACGCGCACTTCGCAGGTGCCGCAGATGCCTTCCTGGCAGGAAAAGGGCGGCTCGATGCCGATGGCCAGCAGGCTGTCGAGGATGGTCTGGCCCGCGCGCACCTCGACCTGCTTGCCCGAGCGCGCCAGCTCGACCGTGTAGCCGCCGTCGGTGGCGGCCGCTTCCTTGGCCGCGAAGTACTCCATGTGCACGCGTTCGGGCGGCAGCGCCGCGGTGGCCTGCTCGTAGGCGTCCAGCATCGGCAGCGGGCCGCAGCAATAGACGTGGGCCCCGGGCGGCAGCGCATGCACGATGCCGGCGATGTCCAGCATCTGGCCGCCGGCTTCCTGGTCGAAGTTGAAGCTGAGCTGCACGTTGGGCTGGTTGTGAAAGCCCTGCAGCGCATCCAGGAAGGCGGCGTTGCGGCGCGTGCGCGCCGCATAGTGCAGCCGCCATGGCGTGCCCAGCGCCTGGCTGCGCGCGATCATGCTCATCACCGGCGTGATGCCGATCCCGCCGGCAATGAAGACGTTCAGCGGCGAGGACTCGTCCAGCGGGAAGTTGTTGCGCGGCGCGCTGATCGTGAGCGTGTCGCCCGAGCGCAGCACCTCGTGCATGTAGCGCGATCCGCCGCGGCTCTTCGCGTCCTTGTTGACGCCGATGAGATAGCGGTGCCGTTCGGTGGGCGCGTTGAGCAGCGAGTAGCTGCGCAGCAGGCCGTTGGGCAGGTGCAGGTCGATGTGAGAGCCGGCGCTGAACGCCGGCAGCTCCTTCAGCGGCGGCATGGGCACCAGCTCGAAGCCGAGGATGCCGTCGGCCTCGTAGGTCACGGCCCGGACACGGACCTGGATCAGTGCGTCTTGCGTGGTGCTCATGGTGGATCTCCTGTTCGCGCGGTCAGAGGTCGAGCGCGGCCATCGGCTGGATGCGCACGCCCATGGCCGCAGCATGCGCTTCCTGGACCCATTCGGGTTGCCCGGCATGGAAGATGAAATGGGTCAGCAGGCGGTTCCACTTCGGGTGCCGCCGGTAGTCGGCGAGCGGCAGGCCGTGGAGGAAGAAGTCGCGCGAGTCGCTCGGCAGGAACAGCGCCTCGCGCGGCTCGCGCAGCACGCCCTTGGGGTCGCGGCCCGCCTGCACGGCCTCGATGTCCTCGAAGAGCTGGCGCCGCAGCATCGCGATGCCGCGGTCGCTCGCACCCAGGTTCTCGCGCGTGCGGTCCGCGATGCGGCCCTGGCCGACCCAGGCGACGATGTCCTGGTTGATGACGTGGCTGGTGATCCAGCGGCCGGTGTCCGCGTCGCGGATCGGGCTGGTCCAGGTGGGAATCGACTGCTGCACGTAGGGCTCGGACTCGCGCGGCACGCGGATGAAGGACCAGGTGACGCTCAGCGTGTTCTCGTCGTCGACCGGCACGCGCCACTCGAAGTGGTCGCCCAGGAAGAAGCCGTTCGGCCACAGGCACACGCGGCCGATGGTCCACAGCGGGTGCTGCTCGCTGGTCTCCTCGGTGATGCGCTTGTAGATCAGGCCGTGCTCGAAGTCCTCGAACGCGAGCTGCCGGTGCGTGGGCGCGTAGCCCCCGGTCGCGCCGCGCAGGCGGCGGCTCCAGTTCTCGTGCATCCATTCGAAGTGCACCGGGTCGATCGAGTTCTCCTGCGTCTGCAGCCAGTTGCACGGGATGTCGGCGAAGACCGCCTGCACGAAGCCGTTCCTCCAGTGGAAGGGCTCCCAGTCGGGCAGCTCGGGCGCCGGCAGCGGCCCCATGTAGGCCCACAGCAAGCCGGCCAGGGGGCGCACTTCATAGGCTTTCGTCCGCACCTTGGCGCGCAGCCGCGCGGTGGGGTCGGCGCGGTCCTCGTAGGGCAGCTCCACGCCCTCGCCGCGGGCGTTGAACTGCCAGCCGTGGTAGTGGCAGCGGATGCCCTCGTTCTCGACGAAGCCATAGCCGAGGTCGGCGCGCCGGTGCGCGCAGTGCCGGTCGAGCAGGCCGTAGCGGCCGCCGAGGTCCTTGTAGAGCACGAGGTCCTCGCCCATCAGCCGTACCGTCTTGATGGGATTGCGGTCGAGCTCGTCGATGCCGGCGATGGGGTGCCAGTGGCGGCGCAGCACCTCGCCCATCGGGGTGCCGGGGCCGACTTCGGTGAGCTGGCGGTTCTTTTCGGGTGTGAGCATGTGGTGTCCTCCCTGTGGTTGCTCATTCGGGCTTGAAGCCCGAGGCCTTGATGATCGGCGCCCAGTGCGCCAGCTCGGCGCGCTGCAGCGCGTCCATCTCGGCGCCGGGTCGGAAATCGGGCGTCACCCACAGGCGCTGCGTGAAGAGCTCCTTGACCTCCGGCGATTGCAAGGCCTGCTGGACCGCGTTCTGCATGCGCTGGATCTCCGCGGGCGGCGTGCCGGACCGGGCCCACATGCCGGTCCAGCCCTCGCCCGAGGTCACGTCGATGCCCTGCTCGGCGAAGGTGGGGATCTCGGGAATCAGCGGCGAGCGCTCCTTGGTGAAGATGCCGATCACGCGGATGCGGCCTGCGCGGTGATGCACCATCATGCTGTCGATCAGGCTGATGGCCGAGGACAGGTGGCCGCCGACCAGGTCGGTCACCATCGGCGGCGTGCCCTTGTAGGGCGTCACCGGCAGGTCGATGCCCGCCGTCTTCGCGAGCTGCACGCCGAGGAAGGCGTTCTGGCCCCCGAGCCCCGGCGCGCCGAAGCTCGCCTTGCCGGGATTGCGCCGCACCCATTCGACGAACTCGCGCGCGTTCGTCGCCCCGGTGCCCAGCGCCACGCCCATGCCGAGCGGGTAGGTGGCCAGCGTCGAGACCGGCGCGAAATCCTTGAGGATGTTCCAGCGCAGCTCGTGGGCGAACACCAGCATCTGGAAGGTCGGCGTGGCGTTCGGCGCCACCATGTAGGTCAGCCCGTCGGCCGGCGCCGCGAGCACCGCGTCGGCGGCGATGCGGCCGCCCACGCCGGGCTTGTTGTCGATGATCACCGGCTGGCCCAGCAGGGCGGGCAGCCGGTCGGCCACCGCGCGGATGATGGCGTCGGTGGCGCCGCCGGGCGGAAAGCCCACGACGATGCGGATCACGGGCTTGCTCTGCGCGAGCGAGGGCAGGGCGAGCAGGGCGGCGCTGCTGGCCAGCAGGTGGCGACGGCTGAGATTCATCGTTGTTGTCTCCGGATGGTTGAGCGGAAGGCTCGTGCCCGAGGGCGTCTGGCGCGCCCTTGCCTGGCGGGAACTGGCTGGGACCTCAGGCGTCGGCGAGGGCACGCCATTCGCCGGCGTTCGCGATCACGCCGCCGACCGACCGGATCTTGCGGTAGTCGAGCTGCGGGTGATGCGCCATGGTGGGCGCCTGGCCCGCCATGAACTCGCGCGCCGCCTTCAGCAGCATCTGCCGCACGCGGATCACCGCGCCGTCGGCCGAGCACAGCTGCTCGTCGGTGCGATCGACGATCGGGCCCTGGCTCAGGAACATCGCGAAGTCCTCGGTGCCCAGGTGCTGCGGGAAGCCCGTCTTGTGGCCCCGCTTCATGAGGTCGCGGTTCTGGCCCCAGTTCTCCTCGGGGCCGCCGGGCGGCAGCGGCGGAAAGTTCCACACGTCGGGCGAGGCCGACATCACCGTCATGCCCAGCGCCCGGTTCGGGTTGAAGTGCACGAACCACGCGCGGTGCGTGACGTCGTCCACCGGCGTCGAGAAGAACACCGTGGTGGGCCCGTTCGCCTCGGGCGGGCAGATGATCCCGTACCAGGGCATCACGAAGTTGTTGACCCGCGCGTAGACCTGGCCGTCGGGCAGCGCGCGCAGCGCGGCGTAGCGGTAGCCATAGGGGCGTTCCTCGAACTCCAGCTTGGGCGCGAGCGCCTTGGTCATCAGCATCCGCTCGTTGCCGCCGCCGGCCGTGATCTGCGTGGTGGACTCGTGCAGCACGCCCACGTGCGACGAGTCCATCGACGCTTCCACGCCCTGCACCCAGTTGGTCGGCACCTCGACGCTGGTCACCGAGCGCTGGTGCGCGGGCAGGTCGATGAAGGGCAGGTCGGGGAAGGGCGGCGGCGTGTCGCCTTCGCCGAGCCAGACCCAGACGATGCCACCGCGGTCGGCCGCGGTGTGGCGGTTCACGCGCACGTGCTGGCAGAACTGGGCCTGGTCGCCGGTGTGGTTGGGGGCTTCGACCACCTCGCCTTTGACGTTGAACTTCCAGCCGTGGTAGATGCAGCGCAGGCCGTTGTCCTCGTTGCGCGCCAGCGCGAGCGAAGCCTTGCGGTGCGGGCACTGCTCGTCGAGCACGCCCACCGCGCCGTCGGTGGCGCGAAAGGCCACGTAGTTCTTGCCCAGCAGGCGGATGCGCACCGGCGCGCCGTCGGCTTCGAGCTTGGACGAGGGCACGGCCGGCAGCCAGTAGTGCTGGCGGATCATCTCGCCCATGGGTGCGCCGTGCTCGACGCGGGTCAGCAGATAGTTGTCTTCCTTGCTCAGCGGCATGAGAGCGTCTCCAGAAGGGGGTCGGGCCGCCTCAGCGGCAGTCCTCGTCGCGGCGGAAGGCGCGCGGGTACACGCGCTTGCAGTTGCATTCGAAGATGTCGGTGCGCTGCTTGTCGGTGAGCCACTCGATGCTCTCGATCACCGGCTTCATGTCGTCGTAGTCGCGCCCGCTGATCGGGTCGCGCGAGCTGCCGGTGCCGGGCTTCTCGGTGCCGAAGAGCACGTTGTCGCTGCCCACCACCTTCACCAGCAGCTCGATCGCTTCCTGGCTGTAGTTGCAGGTGTCGAAGTAGAGCTTGCGCAGTTGCTCGTCGAAGGTCTCCTTTTCGCCCTTGCGCACATTCCACGAGCGGAAGCGCCCCATCTGGTAGGGGATCGCGCCGCCGGCGTGCGCGACCACGATCTTCAGATCGGGGAAGGCGTCGAAGGTCTTCGCGCCGAGCAGCGAGATGACCGCGATGCTCTCCTCGTTGATGAACTTCAGCGTGTACGACTCGCGCGCGCTGCAGCTGCCGGCGGAGTGGATCAGGCCCGGCACGTCGAGTTCGGTCATGGCCTGGTAGAGCGGATGCCAGAACGGATCCCCCAGCCCCGGGGGATCGCCCTGCCCCTCGGTCGGGTCGGGGTTGATCAGGCAGCCGACGAAGCCGTGCTGCGTCACGCAGCGGCGCAGCTCGGGAATGGCGCGCAGCTCGAGCGGCTCGTCCATGTACTGCGGCAGCCCGGCGACGCCGCGAAAGCGGTCGGGGAACATCTCGACGAAGCGCGCGATGAGGTCGTTGCAGTGCATGCTCCACAGCTCGGCCACCCGGCCGGGCTTGACCGAGTGCATCTGCAGGTAGGGGCGCGGCGAGATGAACTGGATGTCGGTGCCCACGGCGTCCATGCTCTTGACGAGCTCCTCGGCCACCTTGCGCACCGAGGCCTCGGGAATCTTGGGCAGCGTATTCGGGTTGGCGCGGCCGCCGACCAGTTCCGCCATGAAGCGGAAGCTCTCGGGCGGCATGACGATGTGGGCGTGCGAATCGATGATCATGAAGAAGCGTCTCCGGATGTCGTGGGTCTGATGTCTGGGGGGTCTATCGAATGACGGCCATCACCTCGAGCTGCAGCCACATGCCGTGCTGCAGCGGAACCACCGTGATGTGGCGCGCCGGGCGGTCGTGAGGATCGGGAAACAGGGCCAGCCACTCGGCATTGATCGCATCGCGCACCGTGTTGTCGCGCACGGTGACGGCGAGCTTGACCACGTCGGCCGGCGTGGCGCCGCCGGCTTCGAGCAGCGCGCGCAGGTTGGCGAACGCATGGCGGGCCTGCGCCGCCATGTCTTCGGGCAGCTGGCCGGTGGCCGGGTCCTTGCCCCCGATGGCGGAGGAACACAGGATGTTGCCGACGCGTGCACCGGCGGGGATCGGCGCGTTGTGCGAGGCGCCCGGCAGGTCGATGGAGCGTCCGGAGGATGTCATGCGCAAGGGGTCCTTCGAGATGGGGAAGGTGGGGGATTTCAGTGGTCCGCGGTTTCGCTCTCGAAGAAGCTCATCGGCATGCGCGCGAGGAACTCCGAAAAGCCCGTGGAGCCGGAAGGCACGTGCAGCAGCATGGCCTGCGCCGCGAGCGCCTCGTCCCCGTCCTGGATGGCGCGCGCCACGCGCAGGTGGTCCTGCAGCGACTTGCTGATCTGCGCCTTGGTGCGGAAGTCCTTCAGGCGGTAGCGCTGGATCTGCCGGCGCGCATTGCGGATGAGTTCGGCGATGTACGGATTGCGCGCGCCGTCATAGACGGTCTCGTGGAAGAAGGTGTTGGCGATCGCGTATTCGGCCGCGCCGCCCTGCACCGCGGCGTCCTGGCCGCGGCGGATGGCGTCGTCGAGCCGGGCGCGCAGCGGGTCGTCGACCCGGCGGGCGGCGAGCTTGGCCGCGAGTGCCTCGAGTTCGCCGATGCTTTCCATGATGGCGCGCACCTGGCTGATGGACAGCCGCGCCACGCTCACGCCCTGGCGCGGCGCGATGCGCACGAGGTCGCGCGCCGCCAGTTGCTGGAGCGCCTCGCGCACCGGCGTGCGCGACACCTGGAAGCGGGCGGCCAGCGCGCGTTCGTCGAGCGGCGTGCCGGGGGGCAGGTTGCCGCTCTCGATCTCTTCCTGGATCACGGTGCGGATCTCGTTGGCGCGGCCGCCGCGGCGGCGCGATTCCTCGGCGGAAGCGTCTTCGTCGGAAAGAAGGGAGGGGTCTTGCTCGGATTCCATGGCTGAAACATACCACCTGTGATTGGTGGTATGCAATAGGTATTTGAAAGAATGCCAATCGCCTGCGCTGCAGGTCAGCCTCTGTTCAGCCCTGCTTCCCTTGATAGGTCCACTGAATTTCAGGAGATTTCCCTCTCTATGTCGCGTCCGATCCGGTGCTTGCCGACCGATCCGAGGCGCCACTTCCGGGTTTCTGGTGTGTTGACAAGCGTTCTGTGTATGCCAGAATCATCCACATGAATGCCAAATTCCCATCTCGACCTGCAGGCAGCGCGGACCTGCGGCGCGTCATGGCGCCGCGCACCATCGCCATCGTCGGCGCCTCGGCGGACCCGCGCTCCTTCGGCGGCTTCGTCCAGGGCAACCTGGAGCGCTTCGGCTACGAGGGCGCGCTGCACCTCGTGAGCCGCAGCAGCGCCGAGATCAACGGCCGTCCCTGCGTGAAGTCGGTGGCCGAGCTGCCCGAAGACATCGATCTGGCCGTGCTGGCGATCCCCGAGGCCGGCGTGCTCGATGCCGTCACGGCGCTGGCGGCACGCCGCTGCCATGCGGCGGTGCTCTTCGCCTCGGGCTATGCCGAAGCCGGCGAGGAAGGGCAGGCGAAGCAGGAGGCGCTGGCACGCGCCGCGCACGAGGCCGGCATCGTGCTCGTGGGGCCGAACTGCATGGGCTTCACCAACCTCGCGGGCGGCGTGCCCGTGACTTTCGAGCCGCTGGCGGCGCGCGAGCGCGAGCAGCGCCCCGGCGTCGGCGTGGTGGCGCAGAGCGGCTTCATGGCGGCGACCCTGCGCGATGCCTTCCTGGGCAACGGCGTGCCGGTCACCTCGGTCTTCTCGACCGGCAACGAGGTGTCGCTGTGCGCCGAGGACGTGGTGGCGCACTACCTCGGAGACGCGCAGACCCGCGTCATCGTGGTCTATGCGGAGCAGATCCGCCGCCCACGCCTCTTCATGCAGCTGGCCGCCGAGGCGCGCGTCAAGGGCAAGCCGCTGGTGCTGCTGATGCCGGGGCGCAGCGAGCGGGCGCGCGAGGCCGCGCAGTCGCACACCGGCGCGCTGGCCGGCGACCACGCCACGGCGACCGCGCTGCTGCGCCGCGAGGCCGTGGTGGTGGTCGAGTCGCTCGACGAACTGCTCGACACCACGGCGATCCTGCTGCGCTATCCGCAGCCGCCGGTCGGTGGCGCCGCCTTCATGACCGGCTCCGGCGCGATGAAGAACATCGCGCTCGACTTCGCCGACGACCTCGGCCTGGAACTGCCGGAACTCGAACCCGGCACGGTCGACAAGCTGCGCGCGATGCTCCCGCCCTATGCGGTGGCCGAGAACCCGCTCGACTACACCACCATCGGCGTGCGCCAGCCGGGCCTCATCGGCGAGCTGCTGCTGACCATGCTGGACGACGTGCGCATCGGCAGCATCGTGCTCGCGATCCCCGTGGGCCCGGTGGTGGCCCAGAAGGACAAGGCCGAGCACATCGTTCCCGCCATTGCCCGCGCACGCAAGCCCGCGGTGCTGGTGCTGACCGGCGACGCGAGTCCGATCGAGCCCTTCTTCACCGACGCGATCCGCGAGAGCGGCGTGCCGCTGTTCCGCTCGGCCGACCGCGCCTTGCGCGCGCTGCGCCGCGTGGCGGCCTACGGCGAGGCACTGCAACGCGCGGCGCGGTCCGCGCAAGGCGAGCCGCGCGCGCTGCCGCTGCCGGGGGCGGTGCCCGCCAACGGCATCTTTCCCGAATACCAGGGCAAGGCGTGGCTGGCACAGGCCGGCTTGCCGGTGCCGCGCGGCGCGCTGGCGCGCAGCGCCGACGAAGCGGTGCGCGTGGCCCGCGACATCGGCTTCCCGGTGGTGCTCAAGGCGCAGGCCAGCGAACTGCCGCACAAGAGCGACGTCGGCGGCGTGCTCGTCGGCCTGGCCGACGAGGCGGCGCTGCGAGAAGGCTGGCAGCGGCTGCACGACAACGTCGGGCGCCACCGCCCCGGCCTGCAGCTCGACGGGGCGCTGGTCGAGGCCATGGGGCCGCGCGGCCTCGAACTCGTCGTCGGCGCCAAGCGCGATCCCGAGTGGGGGCCGGTCGTGCTCGTGGGGCTCGGCGGCATCTGGATCGAGGCGCTCAAGGACGTGCGGCTGATCCCGGCCGACATGGCCGAGGAAGACATCGTGGTCGAGCTCGGTCGTCTGAAGGCCGCCGCCGTGCTGCGCGGCACGCGCGGCGAGGCCGGCGTGGACCTGCGGGCGATCGCCCGCGTGGTGGCGCGCGTCGGCGAGCAGATGCGCGCGAACCCGCGCATCAGCGAGATCGACATCAACCCGCTCGTCGCCTATCCGGCCGGTGCGAATCCGCCGGTGCTGGCGCTCGATGCGCTCGTGGTGGGCCAGGCATGAAGCTCGAATTTTCCCCCGCCGACGAGGCGTTCCGGCTCGAAGTGCGCGAATTCGTCCGCACGCACCTGCCCGATGACATCCGCCGCAAGGTCGAGCTCGGCCTGCGCCTGGAGCATGGCGACTACGTCACCTGGTTCCGCATCCTCGAAGCGCGCGGCTGGCTCACGCCGTCGTGGCCGATGGAGCACGGCGGCCCGGGCTGGAACCACGTGCAGCGCTACATCTTCGACGAGGAGACGCTGCTGGGCGGAGCGCCGCGCATCATCGCGAGCGGCATCCAGATGCTTGGTCCCGTGCTGCATGCCTTCGGCACCGAGGAACAGAAAAAGAAGTACCTGCCCGACATCCGCCAGAGCAACACCTGGTGGGCGCAGGGCTTCTCGGAGCCGGGCGCGGGCTCGGACCTCGCGGCGGTGCGGACCACCGCGGTGCTGGAAGCCGACGGCAGGCACTTCGTGGTCAACGGCCACAAGGTGTGGACCTCGTACGCGCAGTGGTGCTCGATGATGTTCGCGCTCGTCAAGACCGATCCCGAGGCCGCGAAGCCGCAGGAGGGCATCTCGTTCCTGCTGATCGACATGGCCTCGCCCGGCGTGACGGTGCGGCCCATCCGCATGCTCGAAGGCGGCAGCGACCTCAACGAGTGCTATCTCGACAACGTGCGCGTGCCGGTCGAGAACCTGGTGGGCGAGCTGCACAAGGGCTGGTCCTATGGCAAGTACCTGCTGGGCCACGAGCGCACCGGCATCGCGGGCATCGGCTCGTGCAAGCAGCAGCTGGCGCGCGCGCGCCGGCTCGCGGCGCAGCAGGGCCTGGACGACGACGCCGTGCTGCAGGCGCGCCTCGCGCAGTTCGAGGTCGAGCTGATGGCGCTGGAGTTCACCGCGCTGCGCCTCCTCAGCGCCAACCAGCAGAGCCCGATCCCGGCCGTGGAGGCCTCGATGCTCAAGGTGCGCGGCACCGAGCTGCGGCAGGCCATCTACGAGACGCTGGTCGACATCGCCGGCCCCGACGCGGTGCCGTTCTCGCTGGAGGCGCAGTTCCTCGAAGGACTCGACCAGGCGGCGACCTGCGAGTCGCTGGCCGCGCTGGCGGCCAACTGCCTGGACTCGCGCAAGGTCACGATCTACGGCGGCACCAACGAAGTCCAGCGCAACCTGATCGCGCGTGCCGCGCTCGACGCCTTTTGAGACCACCATGGACTTTTCGCTCAACGACGACCATCTGGCGCTGCGCGACGCGGTGCGCCGCTTCTGCGACGGCGAGTACCCCGCCGAACATCGCGGCAACCCCGAGACGCGCGAGCAGTCGGACCGGCGCTGGGGTGCGATGGGCGAGCTCGGCCTCCTGAGCCTGCCCTTCGCGGCCGACTTCGGCGGCACCGGGCAGGGCGCCATCGAGGTGATGCTGGTGGCGCAGGAGCTCGGCCGCGCGCTCGGTGGCGGCGCCTTCCTGGCCAGCACCGTGATGGCCGGGGAACTGCTGCGCCGGCTCGGATCGCCGGCCCAGCAGCGGCAATGGCTGCCGGCCCTGGCCGCCGGCCGGCTGCAGGCGAGCGTGGCGCTCTACGAGGACGGGTTGCGCTACGACTGGCAGGAGGCGAAGACCCAGGCCACCGAGACGCTCGGCGGCCACGTGCTGGAGGGCCGCAAGCGGCTCGTGCTGCATGGCGACACCGCCGGCCTGCTGCTCGTGGCCGCGCGCATCGACGGGGACGCCGGGCTCAGCCTGTTCGCGGTCGATGCCCATGCGCCGGGCGTGCAGGTGCAGGGCTTCGACACCCTCGATGGCCGCCGTGCCGCGCATGTGCGCTTCGAACGCGTCCAGGTCGGCGCCGATCGCCTGCTCGGCGCGCGCGGTGCCGCCGGCGAGGCCGCCGAGGCGGCGCTCGACGCCGCCGTCGCGGCCCTGTGCGCCGAGAGCGCGGGCGCGGTCGAGGCGCTGCTGGCGCTCACCGCCGAACACCTGCGCACGCGCCGCCAGTTCGGCGCGCCGCTGGCGAAGTTCCAGGTGCTGCAGCACCGCGTGGCCGACATGGCGATCGGGCTCGAACAGCTCAAGTCCATGGCCTGCGCCGCGGCGATGGCGGTCGAGGCGGGCGATGCCGCCCGGCGCCGCCGGCTCGTTTCGGCCGCCAAGGTGCTGGCGAGCCAGCAGGGCCGCCAGATCGCGCTCGCCGCCATCCAGATGCACGGCGCCATGGGCATGACCGACGAATGCCGCGTGGGCCACTACGCCAAGCGGCTGATGGTGATCGGGCAGCTCCTTGGCGATGCCGCGTGGCACCTGCGGCGCATGGGCACCCCGGGCGCCGCAGGCGGCTGAGGCCCCGGCGCGCGCCACCGTTTCGAGAGATCAACAACAGGAGACAGGCAAAGTGAATCGCAAGACCTTCAACGCGGCGCTGCTCGCCGCCCTTCTGGGCATTTCGACGGCGGCGTCCGCCCAATCCGACCAGCCGATCAAGATCCTCGTGGGCTTTCCGCCCGGCGGCTCCACCGATACCGTGGCGCGCCTCTTGGCGGACAAGATGTCGGTGGTGCTCAAGCAGCCGATCATCATCGAGAACAAGCCCGGCGCAGGCGGACGGCTGGCCGCGCAGGCGCTCAAGGCGAGCGCGCCGGACGGGCTCACGTTCATGATCGCGCCCAACGCCACGCCGGTGTTCCAGACGCTGCTGTATCCGCCGTCGACGCTGAAGTACGACATGCTCAAGGACTTCGCGCCGGTGGCGGTGATGGTGTCGTACCCGCTGGCGCTGGCGGTCGGCCAGGACACGGGCGTCAAGACCGGGCAGGAGTTCATGGCCTGGGCCAAGGCGCACCCCGAGAAGGCGAGCTTCGGCACCGCGGGCGCCGGCGGCCAGACCCACTTCAGCGGCCTCGAACTCGGCAAGGCGATGGGCATCAAGCTGCAGGCGGTGCCCTATCGCGGCAACGGTCCGCTGGTCACCGACCTGCTCGGCGGCCAGGTGGCCGCGGGCGTGATGACCGCCGGCGACATCCTTCCGCACCAGGCCTCCGGCAGGGTGCGCGTGATCGCCGTGTTCGGCGCGAAGCGCTCGCCGCTGATGCCCGACGTGCCGACCTTCAAGGAGCAGGGCATCGACATCGACGCCGGCGACGCCTGGACCGGCATGTGGGCGCCCGCGAAGACGCCGCCCGCGCAGGTCGAGCGCATGCAGAACGCGCTGCAGCACGTGCTGGGGCTGCCCGAGGTGCGGGACATCCTGACCGCCAAGGCGACGCTGACCCCGGATTTCCGCCCGGCCGAGGAGATGGAGCGCCTGCAGCGCAAGGAGCTCGCGTACTGGGGGCCGATCATCAAGGCGTCCGGCTTCACGCCTGAACAGTGACGACGGGCCGCGCAAGTTTCAAGACGACTGAATCAACATGAGCCTCAACGGATCCGCCTACATCGTCGGCGCCTACGAACACCCCACGCGAAAGGCGGACGAGCTGTCGGTGGTGCGCCTGCACGCCGACGTCGCCAAGGGCGCGCTCGAAGACGCCGGCCTCACGAAACACGACATCGACGGCTATTTCTGCGCCGGCGACGCGCCCGGCCTGGGAACCACCACGATGGCCGAATACCTCGGCCTCAAGCTGCGCCACGTGGATTCGACCGAGTGCGGCGGCTCGGCGCCGATCCTGCATGTCGCGCACGCGGCCGAGGCCATCGCGGCCGGGCGCTGCAACGTCGCGCTCATCACGCTGGCCGGACGGCCGCGCGCGGCGATGGCGCAAGCGCAGGCCGCCGCTGCCGCGTCCGGCAAGGCGGGCGGGCCGCCGCGGCTGGCGCTCAAGCCGCCAGACCCCGACGCGCCCGAGCTCGCGTTCGAGCTGCCCTACGGCCCGGCCACGCAGAACCTCTATGCGGCCGTGGCGAAGCGCCACATGCACGAGTTCGGCACCACCAGCGAACAGCTCGCCTGGATCAAGGTCGCGGCCTCGCACCACGCGCAGCACAACCCCCACGCGATGCTGCGCGATGTGGTCACGGTCGCCGACGTCGTGGGTTCGCCGATGGTGAGCGACCCGCTGCATCGACTGGACTGCTGCGTGATGAGCGACGGCGGCGGCGCGCTCATCGTCGCGCGCCCCGAGATCGCGCGCGAGCTCAAGCGCCCGCTGGTCAAGGTGCGCGGCACCGGCGAGGCGCCCAAGCACGGCATGGGCGGCAAGCTCGACCTCACCTATTCGGCGGCCGCGTGGTCCGGGCCGCTCGCCTTTGCCGAAGCCGGCGTGACGCCGGCCGACATCCAGTACGCCTCGCTCTACGACAGCTTCACCATCACGGTGCTCATGCAGCTGGAGGACCTCGGCTTCTGCAGGAAAGGCGAGGGCGGCCGCTTCGTGGCCGACGGCAACCTCATCTCCGGCGTCGGCAAGCTGCCCTTCAACACCGACGGCGGCGGGCTGTGCAACAACCATCCGGCCAACCGCGGCGGCGTCACCAAGGTCATCGAGGCCGTTCGCCAGTTGCGCGGCGAGGCGCATCCCGCGGTGCAGGTGCCGAACTGCGGCCTCGCGCTCGCGAGCGGCATTGGCGGCGCGCTGGCCTCGCGCCACACCGCCGGCACCCTGATCCTCGAAAGACTCTGAAGACCATGAGCACACCCACCCCAGGCGCCGCGCGCCGCATCCCCGCGCCGCGCGTGCTGCCCGAATCGCTGCCCTACTGGACCGCCGCCGACGAAGGCCGCCTGCTCGTCAAGAAGTGCAGAGCCTGCGGCGAAGTGCATCACTACCCGCGCGACATCTGCCCGCACTGCCTGAGTGCCGACACCGAGTGGTTGCAGGCCGCCGGCACCGGCACGGTGTATTCGTTCAGCACCATGGGCAAGGGAGAGGCCGCCTACACGCTGGCCTTCGTCACGCTCGATGAAGGCGTCACGCTGATGACCAACCTGGTGGACTGCGACCCGGCGGCGGTCGCGATCGGCCAGCCGGTGCGCGTCGTCTTCAAGCCCAGCGACGGCGGCCACGCCGTGCCCATGTTCACAACCTTGTGATGGAGACCCGCATGCCCGATGCCCAGGCCCACGACACGGCGCGCCGAGGCCCGCTGTCGCGCTTCACGATCCTCGACGCCACGCGCGTGCGCGCCGGCCCGACCGCGATCCGCACCTTCGCCGACCTCGGGGCGCGCGTGATCAAGCTCGAGATTCCGCCGGGTGCGCCCGGCGGCGACGACATGATCGGCGGGCGCGACCACAACCGCGCGGACTACGAGAACCTGCACCGCAACAAGCAGAGCCTGACGCTCAACATGAAGGAGCCCGAGGGGCGCGAGATCCTGCAGCGGCTGGTCGCGCACGCCGACGTTTTCATCGAGAACTACCGGCCCGACGTGAAGTACCGCCTGGGCATCGGCCCGGACGCGCTGCGCGCGATCAACCCGCGGCTGGTCTACGCGAGCATCTCGGGCTTCGGCCAGGACGGGCCTTATGCGAACTGGCCCGGCTTCGATTCGATCGCGCAGGGCATGGGCGGGCTCATGAGCGTCACGGGCAAGCCCGGTGACGGGCCGATGCGCGTCGGCATCCCGATCGCCGACCTGTGCGCGGGGCACTTCTGCGCGCAGGCGATCATGGCCGCGCTGCTGGAGCGCGATGCGACCGGTGAAGGGCAATGGGTGCAGACCTCGCTGCTCGAAGCGCAGATCGCGATGCTCGACTTCCAGGCCGCGCAGTGGCTGATCGATCGCAAGGTGCCGACCTCCACCGGCAACGAGCACCCGCTGACCGTGCCCACCGGCGTGTTCCAGACGCGCGACGGCCACATCAACCTCGCGGCCATCGGACAGACGATGTGGCGGCGGCTGTGCGAGGCGCTGGAGGTGCCGCAGCTCGTGCAGGAACCGGGCTTCGGCTCCGACCCTGAGCGGGTGCAGAACCGCGCGCGCGTCAACGCCGCCGTCGGCGAAGTGTTCAGGACGCGCACCACCGCCGAATGGACCGAGCGCCTGCTGAAGGCGGGCGTGCCCTGCGGGCCCATCCACACGGTGGACCGCATGTTCGACGACCCGCAAGTGCGGCACCTCGGCATGGCGCGGCCGATGCATCATCCCGAACTCGGCGACATCGCGGTGGTGGGGCTGCCGATGCAGTTCTCGCGCCACCCGCGCAGCGAAGGGCCGATGGAACCCGCGCCGCACCAGGGCGACCAGACCGACGCCATCCTGGGCGACCTGGGCTACGGGCGCGAGCAGATCGCGCAATGGCGTGCGCGGCACGTCGTCTGAAATTAACCAGTGAAAGAACGCGCATGGCAAAGCTTGCAGCCGCCTTCGGCTCCTCCCACAGCATCATGCTGGTCTCGCAGCGCGAGGACTGGCAGCACGGCTTCCGCGTCATCGACACGAAGAACCCGCACTACTACGACAAGCGCGGCGACAAGACCGACTACGACGCGCTGCTGGCCGCCGCGCCGCCCGATTCGGAAGCGATGGTGACCCCCGAGAAGATGAGCGCGCGCTTCGACGCCGCGCAGGCCGCCATGGACGAGCTCGGCCGCCGCATCCGCGAGGCGCGCCTCGATGTGCTGCTGATCGTCGGCGACGACCAGACCGAGCTCTTCCGCACCACCAACAACCCCGCCTTCGCCATCTACTACGGCGCGACGATCCGCAACACCGCGCGCGAACCGGCCGCGCCCGGCGACAACTGGGTCAAGTCCGCGCGCATGTGGCGGCACGAGCCGGAGGTGGACCGCGAGTACCCGGTGAAGAGCGATCTGGCCGAGTGGCTGATCCGCCAGTTGTGCGAGCGCGACTTCGACATCACCGCCATGGACGGGCTCGAACGCGGCCAGTTCGAGGGCCACGCCTTCCAGTTCGTCCACCGCCGTCTCTTCAAGGACTACGAACTGCCGGTGATCCCGGTGATCCTCAACACCTTCGATCCGCCGAACCAGCCGACGCCGCGCCGCTGCGTCGCGCTCGGCCGTGCGCTGCGCGAGCTAATCGCCGCCTGGCCCGAGGACATCCGCGTCGGCGTGATCGCCTCGGGCGGCCTCAGCCACTTCGTGGTCGACGAGGAACTCGACCGCAAGATCATCCAGGCCATCCGCGACAAGGACAGCGCCACGCTCGCCGCGCTCGATCCGAAGCAACTGCAGGCCGGCAGCTCCGAGATCCGCAACTGGCTGGTCGTCGGCGAGATGGCGCGCGACCTCGACCTGGAGTGGATCGAATACGTGCCGGGCTACCGCACGCCCGCGCTGACCGGCACTGGCCTCGCCTTCGCGGCGTGGAAGACACTTTTCTGAAGACCGACCCATGACCGATCCCAACGTACAACGCCTGCGCCGGCTCGATGCCTGCGCGGTTTCCGATGCCCTGGACAAACTCGCGCTTCCGGGTGCCGTCACCGGCCTGCCGCAGCGCAGCGGCGCAGGCCGCATCGCCGGCCGTGCCGTGACGATGAAGGTCGGTCCCGGCACGCCGCCACCCGGGCCGCCGAAGCACCTCGGCTGCACGGCCATCGAGCACGCGGGCGCGGACGACGTGATCGTGGTCGAGCAGCGCTCGGGCGTCGAGGCCGGCTGCTGGGGCGGCCTGCTCACGCTCGGCGCCAAGGTGCGCGGCGTGGCCGGCGTCGTCGCGGACGGGCCGCTGCGCGACGTCGACGAGGCGATGGCCTACGAGTTCCCGGTCTGGAGCCGCAGCCTGACCTCGCGCACCGCGCGCGGCCGCGTGGTCGAACTCGGCGTGCAGGTGCCGGTGACGATCCGCGCCGCGGCCGGCGGCGAAGTCACGGTGCGGCCCGGCGACTACGTGCTGGCCGATCGCAGCGCGGTGATCTTCATCGCGGCGGCGGACATCGGGCGCGTGCTCGACGCGGCCGAGACCATCGTCGCCAAGGAAGCCGCGATGGCCAAGGCCATCCTCGGCGGAACGCCCATCGGCGAAGTGATGGGCGGCAACTACGAACATATGCTGGAACAGAACGCATGAACACCAGGACAGACCACCCGGACCCGCAGGTCGCGCGCGCCGCGCGCTTCGACACCGCCACGCTGAGCGACGCGCTCGACAAGCTCGGCATCGCCGGCCAGTGCTACCGCATCAAGCCGCGCGACAGCGGCTTCCGCATGGCGGGCCGCGCCTGGACGCTGCTCTACGGGCCGGCGGGCAATCCGCCCGGCACCGTGGGCGACTACATCGACGACGTGCCGCCGGGCAGCGTCATCGTGCTCGACAACGGCGGGCGCGACAACGCCACCGTGTGGGGCGACATCCTGACCGAGATCGCGCACCGCCGCGGCATCGCGGGGACCCTGATCGACGGCGTCTGCCGCGACACCTGGCTCTGCCGCCAACTGGGCTACCCCGTGTTCAGCAAGGACCACTGGATGCGCACCGGCAAGGACCGCGTGCAGGTCGAGGCGACCGGCGTTCCGGTGAACATCGGCGATGCGCGCGTGGCGCCCGGCGACATCGTGATCGGCGATTCGGATGGCGTGATCGTGATCCCGAAGGAGCACGAGGGCAGGGTGCTCGATGCCGCCGAGGCCATCGACGCGGCCGAAAGCCGCATCCGCGAAGCGGTGCGCGGCGGCATGCGCCTGGACGAGGCGCGCAAGCAGTTCAAGTACCACCAGCTCCAGACGCGCGAGAGCGCGTGAATCGCATGAAGAAGCACGACCCGGCCCTCACCACCCGCCTGGACTTCCAGCGCCTGCGCTCCGAACTGGCGGCCGCCGCCGCGCGCCTGCCCACCGCCACCCTGCACGAGGCCGGCGGCAAGATCGGCGCGCTGCCCTCGGCCATCAAGCCGGTGGCACCCCGCTTCCGCTTCGCAGGCTCGGCGCTCACCGTGCATTCGCCGGGCGGCGACAACCTGTGGCTGCACCGCGCGCTCGACGTCGCGCAGCCCGGCGACGTGCTCGTGGTCTTCACGGGCGGCGCGTACGAGCACGGCTACTGGGGCGAGATCATGACCACCATGGCCAAGGTGCGCGGCCTCGCGGGCCTCGTCATCGACGGCTGCGTGCGCGACGGCGTGCTGCTCGGCGAGATCGGCTTCCCGGTCTTCGCGCGCGGCCTGTGCATCCGCGGCACGGGCAAGGACTTCGGCGCCATCGGCTGGATCAACCATCCGGTCACCATGGGCGACGTGGTGGTCCACGCGGGCGACCTCGTGGTGGGCGACGACGACGGCGTGGTGGCCATCCCGCAGGCGCGCGCCGCCGACGTGATCGCCGCCGGCACGCGGCGCGAAGCCGAGGAGGCCGCCATCCTCCGCCGCCTGGAGGCCGGCGAAGGTACGCTTGCGGTCTACGGCTGGAAATGAAGGCGCCCTGAATGACTGTTCCCGAATCGATGACCTCGCCCTCCGAACCGCTCCTGTCGGTGGAGGGCCCCGTCGCGACCATCACCCTCAACCGCCCCGCGCATCGCAACCGGCTGGAGGTCGGCGACCTGCGCGCGCTGCTGCGCCACTTCGCGCAGATCGACGCCGACCCGGGCATTCGCGTGTTGACCCTCACCGCCCATACGCAGGGCCAGCCGCGGCCGGTGTTCTGCTCGGGCTACCACATCGGCAGCTTCGACAGCGACGGCGACGACCCGGGCCTGTTCGAGCGCGTCGCCGATGCGCTGGCGGCGCTGCGGCCGATCACGGTGTGCGCGCTCAATGGCAGCGTGTATGGCGGAGCGACCGACCTGATGCTCGCCTGCGACCTGTGCGTGGCCCTCGCGGACATCGAGTTCCGCATGCCGGCCGCGGCGCTCGGCTTGCACTACTACCCGAGCGGCCTCCAGCGCTACGTGGCGCGCCTGGGCGCCTCGGGCGCCAAGCGCGCCTTCCTGAGCGCGCGGCCCTTCACGGCCGAGCGGCTGTGGCGCATGGGCTGCCTCGAAGAGATCGCCGACGCGGCGGACTTCGACGAAGCGGTGGCGCGCCTGGTCGCCGAAGTCGCGGACCTCGCGCCCCTGGCCGTGCAGGCCACCAAGAAGTCATTGAACGAGATCGCGCAAGGGCGCATCGACATGAAGGCCCTGCGCGAGCGCGAGGCCATGACCGCGCAAAGCCGCGATTTCGCGGAAGGGCGCGAGGCGTTCAAGGAGCGGCGCAAGCCCCGGTTCAGCGGCAGTTGACCGGCCAAGCGGCAGGGCTAGATTTATCGTTTGTGATAAAATTCACCAAGATTTTCTTGGAATTTATCGCAAAAGATAAAAATGAACCTGGCAGAGATCGGCCAAGCGCTCCGCGTCGCTCGAAAACGGCGAGGGCTCACCTTGCAGAAGGTGGCGGACGACCTGGGGATGAGCATCGCCACGATCTCTCGCCTGGAGCGCGGGGACCAGGACGAGATCGGAGTCCGTCGCCTGCTCCGGGTCGCCGAGTATGTCGGCATGCAACTGCTCGTGCGCCCCGCCGGCTTCGGCATGACCCTCGACGAAGCCATGGAAGAAGCTGACGGCGACTTCCTGGGCGAAGGGAAGGGGCCGCGGCCATGAACGACCTCCTCTCGAAGATCGAAGCGAGCGCGAAGCGCCTGGACGTCCACGTGGGGCTGCACGCAACGGGTGCCCTGGAACGCGCAGGGGCTCACGGCAGCGTGTTCGCCTATCTGCCGGACGCCGACCCGGGCGACTTCGTCTCGTTGCTGATGCCGGTCGGACTTCAGAGTTACTCGGCATCCGCCACGTTGATTCCGGTGTTCCAGCAAAACCTCCCTGAGGGGTTCCTGCGCCGCAAGATCACCCAGCGTTTCGGGAAGGTGCTGGCCACCGACGACTTCGTCCTGCTGGCGCTGACGGGCGCGAACACGATCGGCCGCCAGCAGATCGTCCCTTCGGGCTTCGCCCGCGATTGGAGCAAGCCCCTTCAGGTCGACGTGGCGGCGATGATGGCCGACAGCCAGGCTGGCATTCTCTTTGCGCAACTGCTGGACGAATTCATCGGCTTCGGCGTCTCCGGCGCGCTGCCGAAGGTGTTGGTGCAGGAGCGTGCAACGATCCATGGCGCCCAGTGGATCCTGAAGGTCGGAGATGACTCGCTGCCCTCGCTGGCCGTCAACGAGTACTTCACGATGCGCGCGGCCTCGCTCGCCGGTCTGCCGACCCCCGAGTTCACGCTGTCCGAGGATGGGACGGTTTTTGCCGTCAGGCGCTTCGACTACGACGCCGGCGGCAACGCCCTCGGCTTCGAGGACTTCTGCGCACTGCTGGCGCTCCCTCCCGAGCGAAAGCACAGCGGCTCGATGGAGCGAATCTTCAAAGCCATCGACGCCTTCGCCACCGGGCCCGAGCGCCTGAAGGCGAAGGAGGGAATGATGGCCGCTCAATTGTTCTCGATGGCGGCGCGAAACACTGACGCCCACCTGAAAAACTTCGGGCTCCTGTATTCCAGCATCGCGGATGTTCGCCTGGCACCCATGTTCGACATGGTCACCACGAAGGTCTATCCGCAGTACCGCACCGACATTCCCTGCATTTCGATCGCAGGCAAGAAGCTCGACGAGGCCGACAAGACCTTCGTGAGGTTCGCCCAGGAACGGGGAGGCATGACCATGCCTGGTCTTCGCGACCTGGCGATCCGCATCGCCGGCGGGCTGGAAGAGGCGGCCGCAGAATTGACCGTCTACGGCCGCGCGTACCCGGCCCATCGGGCGGTTTGCGATGGCATCGTGGAACAGTGGACGGCGGGTGTGCAGATGCTCGATCGCTGGGTGCGGGGCATCAGCCCTCGGCAAAGGACCGCGTGACCCGCGCCGGTGGCTGGCGCCGGCTCCTACGGCGCATACCCCAGCTTCGCGCTCGTCGCCCGCGCCTCGTGCAGCACCGCCGTGGCGATCGCGCCGTCCGCTGACGCATCGAACCCGCCGGTCGCGCCGAGCGCGGTGATCACCGCGCACACGCGTCCCGTGAAGTCGTAGACCGGCGCCGCGACGGCGCTGATGCCGCGCAGATACACGTCCCTCACCACCGCGCAGCCGGCCGCGCGGACGTCCTTCTGCAGACGCTCGATCGGGTTTGGGCGCGGCAGCAGGGCCAGCATCTCGGGCGTGGCCGCCGCCAGTTCCTCTTCCGCCAGCGTGCGCACGCGGGCTTCGTCCAGCAGCCCGAGGAACACCCGCCCCGTCGCCGACCAGACGAGCGACATCACGGTGCCGGCGCGCACGTTCACGGTCACGGGCAGGCCGGGCTCCTCGATGCGCATGATGGTCGGCCCCTTGTTGCCCATCAGCGCCACGAAGCAGGTGACCTCGAGGCCTTCGCGCAGCCGCACCAGCGCCGGTTCGGCGAGCCGGATGGGCTCGGCCTGCCGCATGGCCACGAGCCCGATGCCGATCAGTTCGGGGCCGAGGAAGTAGCGCTGGGAGCCCGCTTCCTGATCGACCAGGCCCTCCTGGATCAGGCTGGCCAGGTAGCGGTGAACCTTGGCCGGGCTTTCGCCGAGTTGCGCGGACAGTGCACTCAGCGTCGCGCTGCCGCCCATGCCTGCCAAGGTCTTCAGTACCGCCATGCCGATTTCGGCGGATTGCACGCGTTGGCGCCGTTCCAGCACGCGCGGCGCGGCGCTGGCGGCAGGGGCTTCGGATTTCCGGGTCTGGGGCATGGGGCTGAATGCTAGCGAGGGCGAGCGAGTCGGTGGAAACCCTCGAAGCAATTTACGCATAGCGTACAACAATTACGCAAACAACCCGCAAGGACCCCATCCATGATGAGACTTCTCGTCGCGGCGCTGCTGGCGCTGCCCGTATTGCCTGTCGCCGCCCAACAGGCAGCGCCGTCGTTTCCGAACAAATCGATCCGCTGGGTCGTGCCCTATGCGGCGGGCGGGGGCTCGGACTTCCTTGCGCGCACCATCGGCCAGACCTGGTCGACGCAGGCGGGCCAGCCGGTGCTGGTCGACAACAAGCCCGGCGGCAACACGGCGCTCGGGGCGGTGGAGGTGGCGCATGCGGCGGCCGACGGCTACACCGTGCTGTCGGCCGACAACGGCACGCTGGTCTTCAATCCGGTGCTCTACAAGTCGCTGAACTACAGCCCCACGAAGGATCTCGCGCCGGTCACGCTGATGGGGCGCTTCCCGATGATCCTGGTCGCCGGCCCCGGCATCACGGTGAAGGACGCCAGGGACTTCATCGCCCAGGCGAAGGCCAAGGCGGGCGGCTTCAACTATGGCTCGGCCGGCGCCGGCAGCCCGCATCACCTCGCGATGGAACTGCTGAAGAAGGAAGCCGGCATCGAGATGGTCCATGCCCCGTACCGCGGCGCTGCGCCGGCGCTGGCCGACGTGGCGGGCGGCCAGATCCCGGTCATGATGGTCGATCTGGCCGCGGGCGCGGGCTTCATCAAGGGCGGCAAGGTCAAGGCGCTGGCGGTGGCCAACGCCACGCGCCTGCCGCAGCTGCCGGACGTGCCGACCTTCGCCGAACTGGGCTACAGGAACGTCGAGGCCGCCGCGCTGGTCGGCATGGTGGTGCCCGCCAACACGCCGGCCGCGACCATCGGGGCGATCAATCAGCAGGTCGTGGCCGCGATCAACGACCCGGCCGTCCACAAGCGCCTGGTCGATTTCGGCGTCGAGCCGGTCGGCAACACGCCGGCGCAGTTCGCGGAGCTGCTGAAGAGCGAGAGCGGCAAGTGGCAGAAGCTCATCCGCGACCTGAACATCACCCTCGACTGAGGAGGCCTGGACGATGAGCAGCATGGAAGTTGCCGGCCGCGCCACCGGGTGCCCGGTGGCGCACGGGCCGCTGTCCGTCGAGCGCACGCCCACCGGTTGCCCGGTGAGCCAGCGCGCGGCCGGCTTCGACCCCTTCGAGGACGGCTACCAGCAGGACCCGCCCGAATACGTGCGCTGGGCGCGCGAGAAAGAGCCGATCTTCTGGAGCCCGAAGCTGGGCTATTGGGTGGTCACGCGCTACGACGACGTCAAGTCGATCTTTCGCGACAACATCACCTTCAGCCCGGCCATCGCGCTCGAGAAGATCACGCCCACCGGCGACGAGGCCAATGCGGTGCTTGCGTCCTACGGCTTCGCGCTGAACCGCACGCTGGTCAACGAGGACGAGCCCGCGCACATGCCGCGCCGCCGCGCGCTGATGGACCCCTTCACGCCCGCGGAGCTCAAGCACCACGAGCCGATGGTGCGGCAGCTCGCGCGCGAGTATGTCGACCGCTTCATCGACGACGGCCGCGCCGATCTCGTCGACCAGATGCTGTGGGAGGTGCCGTTGACGGTCGCGCTGCATTTCCTCGGCGTGCCCGAGGAAGACATGGACACGCTGCGCAGGTACTCGATCGCGCACACGGTCAACACCTGGGGCCGGCCGAAGCCCGAGGAGCAGGTCGCGGTCGCCCACGCGGTGGGCAACTTCTGGCAGTTCGCCGGCAAGGTGCTCGACAAGATGCGCGAGAACCCCGAGGGCGGCGGCTGGATGCAATACGGCATCCGAAAGCAGCGCGAGTTGCCCGAGGTGGTCACCGATTCGTACCTGCACTCGATGATGATGGCGGGCATCGTCGCCGCGCACGAGACCACCGCCAACGCGACCGCGAACGCGATGAAGCTGCTGCTGCAGCACCCGGAGGTCTGGCGCGAGATCTGCGAGGACCCGAGCCTGATCCCGAATGCGGTCGAGGAGTGCCTGCGCCACAACGGCCCGGTAGCGGCATGGCGGCGCATCGTCACTGCCGACACGCAAGTCGGCGGCGTCGACCTGCCTGCGGGCTCGAAGCTGCTGATCGTCACCTCGTCGGCCAATCACGACCAGGCGCACTTCGCGGATGGCGACTTCTTCGACATCCGCCGCGACAACGCGAGCGACCATCTCACCTTCGGCTACGGTTCGCACCAGTGCATGGGCAAGAACCTGGCGCGCATGGAGATGCAGATCTTCCTGGAGGAGTTCACGCGCCGGCTGCCGCACATGCGACTGGCCGAGCAGGCCTTCACCTACGTGCCCAACACCTCGTTCCGCGGCCCCGAGCACCTGTGGGTCGAATGGAACCCGGCGCTGAACCCCGAGCGCGCGCGCCCCGCGCTGCGCCGGCCCGACGTGCCGGCGCCGGTGCGCCTGGGCGAGCCCTCGAAGGGCGCGATCACGCGGCCGGTGGTGGTGCAGAGCGTCACGCGCGAGGCCGAGAGCATTGTCCGGCTGCGCCTCGTGACGCCCGAGGGACGCGCGTTGCCGCGCTGGACGCCGGGCTCGCACATCGATGTCGAGTGCGGCGACGCCGGTCGCTCGCGCCAGTATTCGCTGTGCGGCAATCCCGACGACGTGTACGCCTTCGAGATCGCGGTGCTGCGCGAGGCGGAGGGCCGCGGCGGCTCGGCCTGGGTCCACGCCAACGTGAAGGCCGGCGACCGGCTTCGAATCCGCGGACCGCGCAACCACTTCCACCTGGACGAGACAGCGAAGCGGCTGATCTTCATTGCCGGCGGCATCGGCGTGACGCCCGTCAGCGCGATGGCGCGTCGGGCCAGGGCGCTCGGCATCGACTACGTGCTGCACTACAGCGGCCGTTCGCGCGCGGGCATGGCGATGCTGCGCGAACTGGCCGCGCTGCACGGGGACAGGCTCGTGGTGCATGCGAGCGACGAAGGCCAGCGCATCGACCTTGCGGCGCTGCTCGCCACGCCCGAGCCGGGCACGCAGGTCTACGCCTGCGGCCCGGAGCGCATGCTGTCGGCGCTCGAGACGCATTGCGCCGCGTGGCCCGAGGACACGTTGCACATCGAGCATTTCCAGTCGATCCTGGGCGCCCTCGATCCTTTGCGAGAACAGGCGTTCGATGTCGAACTCAAGGACTCCGGCATCGTCGTGCACGTGAGCGCCGGCCAGACCGTGCTCGGGGCCTTGCGCGCCGCCAACATCGACGTGCAGAGCGACTGCGAGGAGGGCCTGTGCGGCTCGTGCGAAGTGCGCGTTCTGGCCGGCGACATCGACCACCGCGACCGGGTGCTCACGCGCGCCGAGCGCGAGACCGGCGCGAGGATGATGACTTGCTGCTCCCGCGCCTGCGGTGGCGGCAAGCTGGTGCTGGAACTCTGATCAGGGCTAGTGACAAGCCCGCGCGCTCACCGGCGTCGCGACTTGTCTCATGAAGGTCGTGAGGGCTTCGATCCTGGGAATGTGGATGTCCCGGCGACCTTTCTCGATGAAGCGGATGACGTCGCCTCGGGCCAGGCGGGACAGTGCGCGGCTGACTGTCTCGAGCGTCATGCCGAGATAGTTGCCGATCTCGGCACGCGTCATCCGCAGGGAAATCTGGTCGGTGCGCAAGCCTCGCTTTTCCATCGCCTCGGCCCAGTAGTGGAGAAAGCCCGCGACCCGCGCATCCGCCGGGAGCGCGCACAGGGACTGAAGCGATTCGTGATCCCGTGCGAGTTGCCGGCTCATCGCTTCGTGCAGGGCGCTCAGGAGGGCGGGCGTTCGGACCGCCGCATGCAGGAGGTCCTCGTAGCGGAACGACCAGACCTCGCCCGTGTCCATGGCGATCGCGTCGCACCCGTAGTGCCCGCTTGCGATGCCGTCCAGCCCCAGCCAGTCACCGCGGAAGTGAAGGGCGACGACCTGTTCGCGGCCTTCGCTCGACAGGTTCACCATCTTCACCAGGCCCGAGTTCACGACAAAGAGCGAGCCGAACCCCTGGCCGACCTGGTAGATCGCGTCGCCGGCATGCACCATCCGCCGTTGCACCCGGAGCGTCGCCTGCACCAGGTGAAGCGTGTCGGCAATTCGCTGCCCGAAGGAGGTTTCTTCCACTGCGCGCCGATCGGATTCGCTGGTCATCGCCTTGCTCCTATGTTGATTGGATGGTGCCAGCGTAGGCAGGGCGTGAAACAGTTCACTGAATCGACGAGTCGATTGCGTAACGCTGCGTGAACGCCGTGTAAATGGCCTGCTGCGTTGCGCTGCGTCAAGCGAAGGGGGCCGCGGCCGCGCGATGCTGGGCGACCTCTTGGGAGCGCGTCATGAGACTTGCATCGCTTGCCGCCTGTTTTTGCCTGGGGGGCCTCCTGTGCGGTGCGCCCGCTGTCGCGCAATCGCGTGGAGAGCTCCTGTACACCACCCACTGCGTGGCCTGCCACACGACGGGGGTCCATTGGCGTGACCACCGATTGGCGACGGACTGGAACAGCCTGCAGGCGCAGGTCGCGCGTTGGCAGGGCATCGGGTTCCTCGCATGGAGCGACGACGACATCGCCGCCGTGACGAGGTACCTCAACGAGAGCTACTACGGCTTCCAGGCGCCACGCGATGCGCCGGTGGTGCTCACACCCGCGGCAAAGACCTGCAAGGGCTCTCGCTGCTGAAGCATCCGCCTGCGCCGGGAGGAAGAGAACTCACTCTCCGCCCGCGTCGTCACCCGTGCCCGCCGCGGGTTCGGCGTGCGTCTTGACCTTGCCGCGGCGGATCTGCTGGCCGTCTTCCAACCTCCGGCGGATGGCGTCGAAGGCATCGCGCAGTGCGATATGGGCGTCGTGCTCATGCGCGTGCGAGACGACGAGTTCCCGGCCCGGCAAGGTCATGGCGACGCGGGCGGAGAAGAAACCGCCCACTTGCCCGTGCCGCGATTCCCTCGAGACGGTCACGCGGCACGCCATCAGGTCCGTGAAGTGCCGCTCGAGATGCTCGGCGCGCGATCGCGCGAAATCCTCGACCGCGCTGGAGCGCGCGACGCCATCGAACTGGATCGTGAAAGGAAGGTTCATGTCCGTACGATCTCGCATTTGCCGCGCAGGAGGTTTGCGCTGGCGCAAGTCCTGGCACGAGCGGCGACCGTCGGGTCAATCAGGGAAGATCGGCCAGTAGAGCGTCCAGGCGGTCGTGCCCCTGGCGATCTTCACGTTGGCCGTGCGAACGACGCCCCGGTAGGTCGCATGCACACGGTAGGCGCCCGGACCCAGAGCCACGTACAGGAGGGGGCCGCAGTCCTTGATGGGACCGACCGCAGGCCCGGGGGCCAGGGGTTCGATGAGCACCTCCACGCCCGTGAGGTACGCACCGGTGCCGGCTTCCGCAAAGGTCAGCTGGAGGTTGTAGAGGGTCCGGCTCAACCGCATGCGCTGCTGGTCTTCTTCCCCGATGCCTCCGGTGACATGCGCCCCCGGGGCGAGAAGCGGCGTCGGGGCCTGCAGCGCCAGAGCCTGTGCGTGCGGCGCGCCCAGGAGCATGGTCAGCGCGAGAAGGGATGCAGCCGGTCGCATGATGGGCCTCCTCGACTCAACGCCGGCCGTCCGGCAGAAAGGTGCGCACGAAGTCCAGCGATGAAACGACACCGGCGATGCCGTGGCGATCGGTGACCACCACGTGATGGATTCCCCGCTCGACCATCAGCGCGGCCACCATGGCGATCGGCGTGTCGGCATCGACGACGACGGGCTTGTAGCTGCACATCTGCCACGCACGCGTGGCTTCGGCGTCTCGGCCTTGCGCGTGAAAGGCGACGAGGTCGGTGGCGCTGATGACGCCGGCCGCGTCGCGCTTCGTCGGCTCCAGGACGGGCGCCCAGGTGAGATGCAGCTTCGACAGCAGGGCCTCGACCTGTGCCACGGTGTCGTCCATGCCGACGCCGGTCACGGGGCGTTGCATCAGGGAGGAAATGGGTTGATTCATGGCAGATCCTTCTACGCCGCGCACGCTTTCGTTCAGTGCGCCATGAGCACGGGGAGCGTCATCGAATCGAGGATGGTCCGCGTGGCGCCCCCGAGCAGCAGTTCACGCGCACGGCTGTGTCCGTAGCACCCCATGACCAGGAGGTCGGCGTCGCAGTCGGATGCGATCGACAGGAGCTGCTCTCCGGCATCTTGCTGGGCGATGCGCGCGTGCTCGTGCACGCGATCGATGCCATGGAGATGGAGGTAGTCTCGGACCTTCACGGGGACGGGCTGCAGCGCGTCGCCATCTTCTTCGACGAGATGGATGTGATGTCCGCCCTGCAAGAAGGGAATGGCCGCCGCGAGCGCCCGGGCGCACTCGCGCGTGGGCTTCCATGCCAGCAAGACGATGTCCGCCGAGCGGGCGAACTCGCCCGCATGGGGAACGACCAATGCGGGACGCCCGCTGCCGATGATGACGGACTCGACGAAATCGCCCGGCACGTCGGCGCTCTCGCGGTCGTTCGGATCTCCTTGCCCGAGGAAGAGAAGATCGGCAAGGAGCGCCCGCTGCGTGAAGGTCTCGATCACCGGCGCCCCGTCCGAGTCGAGCCATTCGCAGGGCTGGCCCGACAGCACGCAGGACTGGTCGTAGACGGCCAGTGCCTGCCGGCGGTGGTCGGCCTCCATCCTGATGTCCGGCGGCAGCGGCGGAATGCCGGGGCCCACGGGCAGCAACGGGAGATGGCTTCGCTCGACGGCGAACAGCGCGCTCACGCGCGCATGCCAGGGCATCGCAAGCTGCAGCGCCCAGTCCAGGCGCGTGGCGGCGCGCGCAGTGCCGTCCAGGTGCACGAGAAGGGATTGAAAGGTGCTCATGATCTTTCCCCGATTCGATGGCGTCGAGCAACGCTCGGTGCGAAAGATGCAGTATGGGCAGCGCATCCACCGAGCCGCTTGATGTGGCGCAAGAAGCGATGCGTGTCGCGCGGGCTGCGGATCCCGGTGCCGTTCGCTTGATCTGCATCATGCCGGACCGGTGCGTGCCTCCTAGAGTGGCTGCTTGTTCGTTCGATGTGCAGCCGCAGCATGAAACTGGATCCCTCGTCCACCGATGTGCATCCCGGCGACCTCGCCGTGCGGACGGTGGCGCCGCGGGCGCCGGAAGCGGGCTTCATCCAGAAGCTGCGGCGCCATGCCGCCGCGGTGCTGGGCGTCGCGGCGCTGTTCGCGCTGGCCATCGTGTTCGCACCGCGGCTCCTCTGGGGGCCCCCGGTCGCGGTCACGTCCGTGGTGCGCGGCGACCTCGTCCAATCGGTGGTGGCCAGCGGGCACGTCGAGGCGCCTCACCGGGTGAGCATCGGTGCGCAACTCGCCGGCGAGGTGAAGGCGGTGCCGGTGGAGGAGGGGCAGGAGGTGGCCGCGGGGCAGGTGCTCATCCAGCTGGTCGATGCCGAATGGGTCGCCGCCGCGGCCCAGGCCGACGCGGCCGTGCAGCAGGCCGAGGCGCGTCTCAGGCTGGTTCGCGAGGTGCAGGAGCCGGTCGCCGCGCAGGCCTTGCGGCAGGCCGAGATCGGTGCGGAGAACGCCCGGGCGCAGTGGCGCAGAAACGTGGCGCTGCGCGAGCAGGGCTTCATCGGCCAGGCCGCGCTGGACGATCTGAGGAAGTCCGTGGACCTCGGCGACGCCCTGGTGCGCTCGGCCCGCAAGCAGCTCGCCAGCGCGCAGCCGGGCGGCAGCGATCATGCCGTGGCGACCACGGCGCTCGCCGAGGCGCATGCGGCTGCCGCGGCCGCCCATTCGCGCCTGAAGTACACGACCATCAAGGCGCCCGTGGCCGGCACGCTGATCGACCGTTCCGTGGAACCCGGCGACATCGTGCAGCCCGGCAAGCCGCTCATGGTGCTGTCGCCGTCCGGCGAGACGCAACTCGTGGTTCAGATCGACGAGAAGAACCTGGCGCTGCTCCTGATGGGCCAGCAAGCCGTCGCGTCGGCCGACGCCTACGCCGACCAGCGCTTCGGCGCCGAGGTCGCCTACATCAACCCGGGCGTGGACGTGCAGCGCGGCTCGGTCGAGGTGAAGCTGAACGTCCCGCGCCCACCGGCCTACCTGCGCCAGGACATGACCGTGTCGGTGCAGATCCGCACGGGATTCCGCAGCCAGGCCTTGCTCCTGGCGACCGATGCGGTGCGCGATGCCGACCGCGGCCAGCCATGGGTGCTGAAAGTCGATGGCCACCATGCCAGGCGCCAGAGCGTGAAGCTTGGCCTGCACGGGGGCGGTCTCAGCGAGGTACTCGAGGGCCTGCGGCCGGGCGACCTGGTCGTGCCGGCGTCGACACCGGACATCGCCGAGGGCTCGCGCCTGCGGCCTCGCGTGCGTGCCGAGGTGGGCGCGTGAGGGGCCGCCAGCCATGATGCGCGGCCTTCCTTTCGAATGCATCGTCGCATTGCGCTTCCTGCGAGAGGGGCGCATGCAGACCGCGTTGATCATCGTCGGCATCGCGATCGGCGTGACGGTGATCGTCTTCATGTCCGCCCTGCTGGTCGCCCTGCAGGCGAACTTCATCCGCCGCGTGCTGACGGCGCAGTCGCATATCCAGCTGCTGCCGCCGAAGGAGGTCGCCCGCGTTCTCCAAAGGGGAGGCGGCGCAAGCGGCCTGCATGACGATCCCATCGTGCAGCCGCCGCTGCAACGGACCAAGTCGATCGACCAGTGGCAGTCGATCACGGCGCAGATCCAGGCGATGCAAGGCGTGGTCCTGGTCTCGCCATCGGCGAGCGGCTCCGCGCTCGTGGTGCGCGGCGACGCGAGCCGGGCGATCAGCCTCATCGGGGTCGACCCGCAGGTGTACTTCCGCATCGTGACCATTCCCGACAAGATCGTGCACGGCGCGCCGCGCCTGACGAACACCGACATCCTCATCGGCGTCGACCTCGCCAGCGACCTCGGCGTCAGCGTGGGGGACAAGGTGCGCGTTTCCACCGCCGCTGGCAGCGACAACACGCTGACGGTGACGGGCGTGTTCGATCTCGGCAACAAGGGCGCCAACCAGCGCACGACCTACGTGGCGTTGCGCACCGCGCAAAGCCTGCTGGGGCTGGTCGGCGGCGTGTCCAGCATCGACGTGACCGTGCAGGACGTCTACGCCGCGGAGGACGTCGCCCGCCGGATCACGGCTGCCACCGGCGTGGAAGCCGACAGCTGGATCGCGACCAACGCCCAGTTCTTCACTGCCGTGCAGGCACAGAAGACATCGAACACCACCATCCGCTTCTTCGTCGGCCTGTCGGTCGCGTTCGGCATCGCCAGCGTGCTGGTGGTCTCGGTGGTGCAGAAGTCGCGCGAGATCGGCATCCTGCGTGCCATGGGCATCTCGCGCGGACAGGTGCTGAGGGTGTTCCTCGTGCAGGGCGGCCTGCTGGGGCTGATGGGCTCCCTGGGCGGCTGCGCGATGGCGCTGGTGGCGCTGTGGCTGTGGCAGCGCTATGCGCGCAATCCGGACGGCACGCCCTTCTTCCCGGTGGAGATCGAGCCGGGCCTGTTCTTCACCGCGATGCTGCTCGCGACCCTGACGGGGCTGGCGGCCGCTTTCGCACCCGCGCTGCGAGCGGCGCGTCTCGATCCCGTGGTGGCCATCCGTGGCTGAGCCGGTCGTCAGGATGCGCGGCGTGCGCAAGGCCTTCAACGTGGGCCTGCCGATCGAGACCGAGGTGCTGCACGGCATCGACCTGGACCTGGTGCGCGGCGAGTTCTGCGCGGTGATGGGGCCGTCCGGCTCCGGCAAGAGCACGCTGCTGAACATCATCGGCCTGCTCGACCGGCCGACCGCCGGTTCGCTGCGCATCTGCGGCGAGGAGACCGTGGGCCTCGACGACCATGCGATGACGCGCCTGCGCGGGCACAGCATCGGGTTCGTCTTCCAGTACCACAACCTGCTTTCGGGCTTCACGGCCCTTGAGAACGTGATGATGCCGATGATCGGCGGCGCGGGCTTCGCCGATCAGCGCATGTCCGACCGCGCGAGCGAGCTGCTGGACAGCGTCGGCCTTTCCAGATGGCGCGGCAACCTCGCGACCAACCTCAGCGGAGGTCAGCAGCAGCGGGTGGCGGTGGCACGTGCACTGGCGATGAGTCCGCGGCTTCTGCTGGCGGACGAGCCGACCGGGAATCTTGATACGAAGTCCGCCGATGCCGTGTTCGCGCTCCTGCACGAGGCCAATCGGAAGGAGGGCATGGCGGTGCTTTTCGTCACGCACAACGCGACGCTGGCCCAGCGATGCGACCGCATCGTGCAGGTGGTCGACGGACGGCTGCTCGATCCCGTGTGATCACTGCGACGGACGCATCGCCTTCAGGCGATGCGTCTCACTCGATCGAGAGCGCGCCGCTGGGCAGGTGGACGCGCAGCGGCTTGCGTCCGGCCATGGCCTGGGTTTCGTCCGGAGCGGCGTCTTCTGGCGCCCGCACCAGCAGGACCGGAACGGGTGCGGTGCGCAGGATGTTCTCGGCGCTGCTCCCGAGGAAGAGGCGCTTGGCCCCGCGGCGGCCATGGGTGCCCAGCACGATCAGGTCGGCCGGCCAGGTCGCGGCCTCCTTCGTCACGAGCTCGTGGACCGAGCCGTCGAGGTTGTCGCGCAGCACGGTGTCCACCGAGATGTCGGCGGCCTCGACCTTCTGCAGGCATTCCTGCAAGAGCCTGGCGCCGTTCGCGCGCAGCACGCTGAGCCAGTCGCCGACATAGCCCGCGTAGGCATCCGTCGCGAGCGCGAAGGACAGCTCGTCGACGATGTGCATCAGGCGGATGCGGCCATTGGTCAGTCGTGCCATCGCGATGGCCTGATCCAGGCCCCGCATCGAGGTGGCGCTGCCGTCCACTGGGACGAGGATGTTCTGGTACATGGAAAGCTCCTTGGAAGAATCAGGCATGCCGGGCTGTGTGGCGGAACTGCATGTGCGGCGCGGCGGCGTCGAGGTGCGCGCCGGGCCGGAAAAGCACGTCGCAGAAGCGAGCGAGTTGCTCGTCGAACGCATCGGAGAGCAAACCGAGGCCGCGCAGTTCGAGGTCGCTCCTGTCAAGGCGCGCGGTGATCCGGGCCTGCTCGGCGGCGTCCCGCGGTCCGGCGCCAGCCGCCGGGTTCGTGCCGACGCCCAGGCGTTGCAGGATCTCGATCCGGCTGGCCAGCAGCGCACGCTCGCATTCGAGCATGTGGCGCCCGTCGGCTTCCTTCGCGATCGATCGCAGCGCCTCGAGTGCCAACTGGTCGACGAGGCGTTCGACGGCCCGTGTGCGCGACGCGGCACGGGACGGGGCCAGCGGGCTTGCGGCTTCACCGACAGGGCTCGCGGACCAGGCCAACGCCGACCTCAGGCGCTCCTCGTACCCGTGCGCGCGACGCAAGCAGGGGTTGATGCGAAGCACACGCATGACCAACGCGTCGATCTCGTCGTCGCACCGCTCGCTCTCGGCGCTGGTCTCGTGAAAGAGTCGGCTCAGGATCTGCATGTCGGGCTCTCGGTGGGAAGAGACGTCCGCGCGGCGTCGCGCCACGTCGACACCATCATCCGGCCCGCTGCCGGACGCGAATTGACGCGCATCAATGAAAGGCCGGCCTGCATCCTGGCTTCGCCTAGGTCATGAAGGCCAGGTCGCGCACATCCATCTGGAAGGCCGCCCTGTCGGCATGGCGCAGCGGCAGGTTGATCAGCAGCTCCAGCCTGCGCCGAAGGACATACAGGGTCTGGATCGACGCATGGGCGAGCGCCTCGGGGTCCTGGATCTGCGCGATGTCCGGCAATGCCCACAACGCTGAGTTGGGTTGGCCCGGCCATCTTGGCTGTCTGGCCAGCGTGTCTTCGTCCAGCGTGATCACGAAATCTGCCTTGCGTGCGCCCGGGCCGGACAGGTCGTTCCAGTTCCGGCGCGGCTGCGCGCGAACAGCGATGCCTGCATGTGCGAGGGCGCCGACGGCGGCAGGATGAATGTCGCGCTCGAGGCGTCGCGGATTGCCGCATGCATAGGCAGCGAAGCGTTTTTCGCAAAGATGCGCCAGGCATGCTTCGGCGAGCACGCTTCGCAAGGAACATCGCTGCGACACAAAGAACACCACGAAGCGTTGCGGATCTGAACCTTGACCTTGCGCCGCCATGATCGGTTGCCTCTTCGTTCGTGTGTGGGGTCGGCCGGTCGATGCTAGGCGCGGGCCCTGCCTTCGGGTTGACGCAGCGCAAGTTCCGAACGTGTCCACGCTCGATTGATCTGCGTCATGCCGCGCCCGAGCGCGCTTCCTACAGTGGCAGTCCTCTAGGCACGGTGATGGAGTCCACATGAATATTGCCGCTCCGCATGACCGGGAGGCCTCGCCCGGTCGCTTGACGCGCGGCTTCATGCTGAAAGGCTATGGGGCGCTCGCCCGCTCGTTGGGGCTCGATCCGCTGAGCATGCTCGAGGCATTCAACCTGCCGCCCGACGTGCTTGCGAACCCCGAGGTGCTGATCAGTGTCGATTCGGCGGCGGCCTTGCTGGAGGAGTCGGCCCGCCGCTCAGGCCAGGAGGCCTTCGGACTGCTGCTTTCCGAGACGCGGAGGATCGGCGACCTCGGCGTCCTCGCCGCGGTGCTGCGCGAGGAACCGACGTTGCGTGCGGCCCTGGAGTCGCTGGCGCGCTACATCTGCGTGCAGAACGAAGGCCTGGTGTTGACGCTCGACGACATGGGCGAGTTCACGATGATCCTTCTCGAACTGCAGCTTCGAAAGCCGAAGGGCGCTCGCCAAGGGATCGAGATGGCGGCCGGCGTCACCCTGCAGGCGTTGAGGGCGCTGGCAAGAGGCAGCTTCGATCCAGTCAGCGTCTGCTTCAGGCACGGGCATCCCCAGGGCATGGACGTCCACAAGCGGCTGCTCGGCGCCGCGATCGACTTCGGGCACCCGTTCAATGCGATCGTGTGCCGCAGCCGGGATCTGGACGTTCCGATCGAATCGGCGGACCCCGACGTCGGCCGGGCCCTCAAGCGCAGGCTCGATCAGGATCTCTTTGCATCACGCGACGAGCCACTCGACCGGGTGCGTGGGGTGGTGCGCAGGCTGATACCCAATGGCGGCTGCTCGGTCGGATGCGTCGCGGAGCAGCTCGGCACGCATCGACGGACACTGAACCGGCACCTTGCCGCGGCCGGCGCGAGTGTCACGACGATCATCGACGACGTGCGGGCCGAACTGGCCGAGACGTACCTCGGGGGCGGCGTGCGGACGCTCTATCTGGTGGGGCACATGCTGGGCTTCGCGTCGGGCGCCGAGTTCTCCCGCTGGTTCCGCAGACGCTTCGGAATGACGCCGTCGCAATGGGTCGCACGACGTCAAGACCCGGCGACCCTGCGGTCCCCCCGGGTGGTGGCCGGAGTGCCGCCTGCCGCAGAATGATGCGCGCATTCGTCCTGCCGGCAGTGCTGGCGCTCGGGGGATGCACTGCGCTCGCGCCGGTGAATCCGCGCATCGACCACGTGGACCTCGATGGCGGCTATCGCGTCGGCAACCGGATCAGGCACACGCACGCCGCCAAGAACGACCCGGACACCCTGTTCCTGCTCACGTTCTCCGGCGGCGGGACGCGCGCGGCGGCCTTTTCATATGGGGTGCTCGAAGAACTCCGGCGCACGAACATCCAGGTCGACGGCAGGAACGTGAACCTGCTCAACGAGGTCGACGCCATCGCGGGTGTCTCGGGTGGCAGCTTCACCGCGCTGGCCTACGCGCTGTACGGCGAGAAGCTCTTCACCGAGTACGAATCCAGGTTCCTGAAGCGGGATGTGCAGGGCGCGCTGACCTCGCGTGTGCTGAACCCGCTCAACTGGTTCGCACTCGGCAGTGGCCTCTATGGCCGTTCGGAAATGGCCGCCGACTACTACGACGAGATCCTCTTCCATGGCGCGACGTTCGACGATCTGATGGACAAGCCCACGCCCATCACCGCCGTCACGGGCACCGATCTTTCGACCGGCGCGCGCTTCCAGTTCTCTCAGGATCACTTCGACCTGATCTGTTCCGATGTCGGCAAGGTGCGGCTCGCGCGTGCAGCGGCGACGTCTTCCGCCGTGCCTGCGGTGCTGTCGCCGGTCACCTATTACAACTATGGAGGCAGCTGCGGCGCGATCATGCCGGCGTGGGTGCGCGACGTCACCCGTACCGACAGCCCGTCGCGTCCCGCCGGGCGCGCGCTGCTGCGCTACCGCGACATGGCGAGCCTGCAAGACAGCAGGAACCGCCCCTACCTCCATGTGGTCGACGGCGGCGTCTCGGACAACCTCGGCCTGCGTGGACTGCTGGAGGCATTCGAGGAACTGGAAGCCAGCCGTGCCTACCAGCAGCAGATCGGATTGAACCAGCTGCGCCGGATCGTGGTGGTGGTCGTCAACTCGCGCTCCGCGCCGGACACGGGATGGGATCGCCGATCGCGTGCGCCGGGCATCGTGTCGCAGCTGTTCCAGTCGTCGAGCGTGCCGATCGACCATTTCTCCTCCGAGTCGGTCGAGCTCCTGAAGGACATCGCCGAGCGCTGGGCCGACAAGCGCCGGCTCGAAGTGGCGGAACGACAGCTTGCCGGCATGTCGAAGGCGCAGGCCGAGGCCTCGGTGCCAAGACTGCGCTTCGACGCCATCGATGTGAGCTTCGAGTCCATCCCGGACCCCGAGGAGCGGCACTATTTCATGAACCTGCCGACGAGCTTCGTCCTGCCGGATGACGCTGTCGATCGCCTGCGCGAACTGGGCGGCCGCCTGCTGCGCGAAGCGCCCGCGTTTCGTGCCTTGCGCCAGGGCGTGGCCGAAGGCGGCGGTGCATCCTCCAGGCCACGGACGAGCCCGGAACCGTCAACCCTCGACGATCACGTCGATCTTCCCTGAACGGATTGCCTTGAGGAACGCGCGATAGTCCTTGCGGTTCTGTTGGCTGTATTCGGTCGCGAACTCGCCCACGGCGTCTTCGAACGACTGGCCGGACCCCATGTATCCGGCGATGGCTGCCGGGTCGCCCGAGCGGGCATGCGCGCGCGCAAGGGCGTGCGCGCACATGCGCCCGTACTGGCGCAGGAGCCCCACGTCCCAGTCTTCGATGACGGCCGACATCTTCATGTCTCGAAGCTGCCGGATATAGAAGTGCCGTCCGTTCATGCCCTGTGTCCAGCCGAGAAACACGTCGCTTGCCGCCTGCATGAGACGCTGGCCCGCGATCACGCGCTGCCCATGGTTGGGGTGCAGGCTCTTCCCGGCATAGGGCTCGAGGACCGATGCCCGGGCTTCCTTCACCTGCAGGAAGAGCGGGTCGCCGTCGGCGGCAAGAAAGAGGCAGACGGAGCACATGGTGCCGACGCTTCCGACCCCCACCACCTTGACCGCGAGGTCGATGAAGTGGAACCTGTCGAACAGCGTCCGGACATGCTCGGGCAGGCTCTCGCGGTACCGGGCAATGGCTTCGGTGTAGCCCGACTGGAGGCCGGGCGCCTCTTCGAGGGTCGGGTGGTAGATCAGGGGCGGGTCGTCCTTGATGCGAGGCAGCGTGCCCTGGTCGGAGACCAGCTTCGGGTACAGGTGATCGGCCACGGTCTTGCGCTGCTCCGTCTCGATCCTCTCCGCCAGGCGTTTGCGCGCATCCGCGACGACGGCCGGATCTCCCGCCCTGTCGCAATACTTGCGCAGGTCGATCCGGTCGTACCAGATGTCCAGTGCGCGCATGCCGGCGTAGTCGAACATCCGCTCGCGATACTCCTTGACGACGTCCGCCGCGATCCGGGCCGTGTCGCTGTTGGGGAACATCAGGTGTTCGGCCGCAATGACCACGCTGGCCGCCAGCCGCTTCAGATCCCACTCGAACGGCGCGGGCAGGGTCTCGTCCAGGTCGTTCACGTCGAAGATGACGTTGCGCTCGGGCGTGGCGAAGCCTCCGAAGTTCATGAGGTGCGCGTCGCCGCACGCCTGCACCCGCAGGCCGCTGACGGGCGTCGTCGCGAGGTCGGCCGCCATGAGCGAGGCCGCGCCCCGATAGAACGCGAACGGAGAGGCCGACATCCGCCCGAATCGGATCGGCACGAGTTGCGGAATGCGCCCTTCGTTCGATTCGACGAGGATCTCCAGCGGGTCGCGGCGGTTTCGCGGCTCGGACCACCCGGCATGGGACGCACGGGGGACCTTGTCGCGCAGTCTGCGGCCCTGGGCGGCCCGCTGATCGGCGCTCAAGTACTGGGGCGCTTCGCGCGTCTCTTCGGCGCTGTGCGCCGGCTTTTCGGACTTGCCTTTCATTGCGACTCCTTCGAGATCGTCGGCCGAAGAAGGTTAGGGCTTGACGTCACGCGCCGGTTGATCTGAATCAAGCCGGGGAAGGCATGCGGATGAAAGCTTGCTCGGGCGCAAGCCGGGCCGCGCGGTGCAACCCATCATGCGCAGCATCGAGGTCCCTGGTGGAGGTGCATGATGAAGTTCAGCCGAAGCACGTTGAGCACGGCCGTCACCGTCGTGGCCGGGCTGGTGCTGCTGGCGGCGCTGCCGTCCGCGGTCGTCGACACGTTCGAGACCGGGCGCATCTACCTGTTCTCTCATCAGTTCCTGGACGATCTGCCGCAACGGCTGACCGGGCCGGGGCGCCTGCGCTTCATCCTCCAACCGGCCGTGGCCATCTTTCTGGGGATTCGCGGCGGCAGGATCGACGCCCAGGCGGGGCGCCCGCCTTTCCTGTATGCGCTGCTCACGGGATCGGGTGAGCGCAACGCGCTCCTGCGAAGCGCTCTGGCGGCTGTGCGCGACCTGGTCTCCATGTCCATCGTGTTCGACGTGATCGCGCAGTTGCTGATCTACGGCCGCGTCTACCCGGGCGCCGCGGTGGTTCTGGGCCCAGTGCTGATCTGCCTGCCCTACGCCATGGCGCGCGCGCTCACCCTCAGGGCGATGAGGCTTCTTCGCTGACGCGCGCGGGGGTGCTGGGTGGCGTCGATTCGAACTTCGCCACGGCGTCTTCCAGCCGGGCGAACATCCGCTCCCGACCCAGCGCGTCGTTCAGGGCGGAGCGCCGCACCAGGCGCATGACGTCCGGCGTCAGCCCGACCAGCCAGATCTCGCGGCCTTCGGCGCGGGCCTTCTTCTCTGCTGCCGTCAGCATCTTCAGCGCCGTGTACTCGAGATCGAACACGGCGCGCAGGTCGAGCACGACCACGCGCGGGGCGCGCGCCGAGACCAGGGCCATCATCTTGTGACCCAGGCGCTGCGCGTTGGCGAAGAAGATGCGCCCTTCGGGCCGGAGGATCAACAGTCCCGCGATCTGATCGTCGCCGGGATGTTCCGGCGACGCGGGGCGGAACACCCGGGTCCCGGTCTTGCGGCCGATGACATGCAGCGTCGGGTCCGACACCTGGTGCGCGAGCGCCAGCAGGGAGACGGCAATGGCGATCACGATGCCCTGCAACGTTCCAAGAACGACGACACCCACCATGGCAGCAATGGCCCACACGAACTCGGTGCGGCGGATCGCCAGGATCGATCGAAACTCGGCCGGATCGATCAGACCGACGGAATACACGATGACCACCGCGGCCAGGGTGGCGTGCGGCATCTGGGCGATGAATGGCGCCAGCACCAGCATCGTGCAAAGCGTTGCGGCGGCGGTGATCAGTTCCGCCACTTGCGTGCGCGCGCCCGCGAGTCGATTGACCGCCGTCTGTGACGTGCCTCCGCCTCCCGGCATGGCCCCGAGCAACGCGCCGCCGATGTTGGCGACGCCGGTGGCGAGCAGTTCGCGGTTGGCTGAAGGCATGGGCTCGTCGTCGCGAACGAATGCCCGCCCGGCCGCGACCGTTTCGGTGAAGCTCATGAGCGCGATGCCGACGGCCGCCGGCCAAAGTTCGAGAACGAGTGCCCGGTCAGGCAAGGTCAGGCGTGGCAGGCCCTTGGGAATGTCGCCGACCACGCCGACGCCATGCGAGGACAAGCCGAAGAGGGCGACGCCAGCGATGCCGGCGGCGACCGCGATGAGAGGCGCGGGCGCCTTGGGCCAGAGGTGCTCGATGACGAGAAGCGTGCAGACCGTGGCCGCGCCCAGCGCCAGGGTGGCGAGCGACAGGTCAGGCAGGTGGGTCAGGATCTCATGGACATTGTGGAAAAAAGGTCCCTTGTCGAAGTGAATGCCCAGGAGCTTGGGCAGCTGATCCACCACGATCACAACGGCGATCCCGGCCTTGAAGCCAGTGAGTACCGGGTCGGAGATGAAGTTGGCGACGAAGCCGAGCCGGAGGACCGCCGCCAGTAGAAGCGTGATCCCCACGAGCGCCGTCAAGGTCGCGACGGCAGTGGTCAAGGCAGCGGGATTGCCGTCGGGCACGGCCCGCCCGAGAGCCGATGCCGTCAGGATGGCCAGCGTCGCGGTGGTGCTCACGCTGAGTGGGCGCGAGGAGCCGAGCAGGGCATAGATGACCATCGGCAGGAAAGCCGTGTACAGGCCCACCTGAATCGGCAACCCGGCGACCGTGGCGTACGCCAGCGATTTGGGAATCACCACGGCCGCGACCGTCAGGCCGGCGACCGCATCCGCCCTGAACAGATCGCCGCTGTACCGCCGTCCGATCTTGTGTCCGGTTGCTCCGGGTTCGAGGGGCGGTGTGGCGAGATCCTGCATGCCAGGGCCCGGCGCCTCGGCGAGCGCCTGACCCTTTGGAATGGTCTTCATGGTGATGCTCCTGTCTCACGATGCCGCTTCCGAGCCTTGCGAATCAGGCTTCTCGATTGCAGCGCGCCGCCGCCGGTGCGGCTTGATCCAGATCAATCGCCACGAGGTTCGCGCGCCTAGCATCGATCGATACGGAACGAAACCATGCGCAGAACCATTCGGAAGTGGGCGATCGTTTGTGTCGGCTGGCTGCTTGCGGGTTCCGCGGCCTTCGGGGCCCCGGGAACCGCGGAACGTGCAGCCTCGACGGCGCGTCCGGCCGCCGACGCCGTGCAGCCGGACGAGGCGGCGACGCTGCGCGTTCTGAATCGCGACATCGTCACGATGCGGGCGCGAATCGCCGGCGTGACGCCCCAGGCGCGCGTGCGTCGCGCCCGCGAGCGGCTGCAGGCGCTGCCGGACCAGGCGATCGCGCTTCCGATCAACACGGTGCAGTTCCAGGCCGGCGAGACGCGCGGCGTGCAGTTCCTCCTGGGCGACCTGCCGCTGTTCTCGGTGGTGGAGGGCGACGTCGACCCTGAAGCGAAGCAGGATCTCGATGCGCTCGTGGAGCAAACGCGGTCGCGTCTCGACGAGGTCCATGCCGCCTGGGGGCAGATGCGCAGCAGGCCGCTCTTGCTTCACGGCCTGTTGCGGGCGATCGGCGCGACGCTGCTTTTCTGCGGCGTGGTATGGCTGGCCCATCGCGGCATGACCCGGATCGTTGCGCGCATGGAAAGAAGACGCGATGTGCTGGCGGCCCGCTTTTCCTATGTGGACTGGCGCGAGTTCCTCGCAAGGCTCGTGGTCGGCGTCCTGCAGGTGCTGCAATGGCTGGTGCTGCTCGCGCTCACCTATTCGTGGGCGCACTTCGTGCTGGCGAGTTTCGTTGCCACGGCGCCCATCGCGAACGACCTGGGCGACTGGCTTCTGGCGAAAGTCGCCTGGCTGGCCGAGGGTGTGCTGGACAGCCTGCCGGGACTGGCCACGGTCCTGATCGTCCTTGCCTTCACGCGCGCGATCGTCGACTTGCTCGGCTACTTCTTCGACGCGCTGCAGCAGGGACGGCTGCGCCTGCCGCTGTTTCATCCCGACACCGTCAGCGCGACCCGGCGCATCTTCACCGTCTTCGCCTGGTGCGTGGGCGTCGCGGTGGCCTACCCGTTCCTGCCGGGCGCCAGCAGCGACGTGTTCAAGGGGCTCTCGGTGCTCTTCGGCCTGATGGTGACGCTCGGGTCGACCGGACTGGTGACGCAGCTCATGAGCGGCCTCGTCGTGGTCTATTCGCGCTCCCTGCACAAGGGCGACTTTGTCGACATCAACGGCGTGCAGGGCGTCGTGATCGAGGTGTCCGCGCTCGCGACGAAGATCACCAACGTCCGCAACGACGAGATCACGATCCCCAATTCGGTGGTCATCGCCAGTCCCATCCACAACTACTCCAAGCTCTCGGGCACGCAAGGCACGCTGCTGAGCACCAAGGTGACCATCGGCTATGACGTGCCGTGGCGCCAGGTGCACGCTCTGCTGATCGAAGCGGCGTGCAAGACCATCGGGGTCCGCGCGACGCCGGTGCCCTATGTCTATCAGCGCGCGCTGTCGGACTTCTACGTGGAGTACGAACTGTTCGCCAGCATCGAGAATCCGGCGGACCGCATTCCCGTCCTGTCGGCCCTGCACGCGAGCATCCAGGATGCCTTCAACGAGCACGGCGTACAGATCATGTCGCCTCACTTCCTCGGTCAGCCGGAGCATTCGGTGGTGGTGCCGAAGGCGAAGTGGTATGCAGCCCCGGCGTCACCGGTGTCCGCAGTGTCGCGGGCATAGGCGCCTCGTATCCACGTGCCCCACCCCATGCCGTTATGAAAAGAAGCCGACGAATGTGGGGGCTGACGCTCGCGGGTGCGCTCTGTCTTCTTCTCGCGGTGCCGCCCCGGACCCTGGCGGCGGCTTTGGCCTCTCCGCGGGAGCTGGCGGCAATCTACCGCCGCGAGGTGGACCGCGCGCTCGCGGTTCCCGAGGGCGAAGTGCGGCGCTATCAGGCACTCGCCGAGGGGGCGCTGCGCGGCGCGGATGCGGACCTGTCCAGTGCGCAGTACCTGCTCGTGGTCGATCGCGATCCGAAGGTGCAGGCGGCGCTGTTGTTCTGGCGCTCGGCGTTCGGGGAGTACCGCTTCATCGGCGCCTCCCCGGTGTCGACCGGACGACCGGGCACGTTCGATCATTTCGAGACGCCTGCGGGCGTGTTCGAGCATTCGCCGTCCAACCCTGACTTTCGCGCCGAGGGCACGTTCAACAGCAATGGCATCCGCGGCTACGGGCGCAAGGGCATGCGCGTCTACGACTTCGGCTGGCAGCGCGTGCCCAAAGGCTGGGGCGATCGCGCGACGATCGACATGCGGCTGCAGATGCACGCGACGGACCCGGATGCGCTGGAGGGGCGACTGGGCAGCGCACGGTCCAAGGGCTGCGTCCGCATTCCAGCCACCTTGAACACACTGCTGGACCACTATGGCGTGCTGGACGCCGGGTACGAACTGCTGGCGGCCGACGGGACGCCGCCGTGGGTCCTGAAGAACGACCGCGAAACCGTCGCCGATCCCGGACGCTACATGGTCATCGTCGACAGCGCCCTGCCGCGCCGGGCACCCTGGACAGTGGCCCCGAACGTCCCGCGGGAGCGCGGGCACGGCGGGTGAGAATTGATCCAGGACAAGCCCGGCGCCGCCATCGCCCCTACATTGGTCTCGCGTGAACGACCCACCCCCGGAGAACGGCCATGGCACGACTGACATCCGAAGACCGCAAGCAGCTGAGCAGGCAGCTCGAAGCGATGAAGCAGCGCACGCTCGACGAGCTGCGCCAGCGCAGCGATCCGACGGATGCGCTCCAGGAGCGGGTCTCGTACGAGCACGAGGTCCACAACAACGTGGAGGATGCCGAGGAGGAGCGAAGCGAGGACCTGCGCTTTGCCGAGATCGACGTCGATCGCCAGCGCTTGCGGGAAATCGACGAATCGTTGCAGCGGATGGCCAAGAAAGACTACGGCGTGTGCGTTGCTTGCGGCGAGGACATTCCTCGGGAGCGGCTCATGGCCTACCCCACCGCCCTGCGCTGCAACGCTTGCCAGGTGGTTTGGGAGCGCAAGCGTCGCAGCTGAATCGAGGCTGAACGCGGGGCGATTGATGCGGGAAAGAGGTGCCATTACGATGGCTGTGTGAACATCGTTGCAGCTCCGCATCTCGCCGTTCTGGACGACGAGACGGAGATCACCCAGCTGCTGACCGTCTACCTGAGTGCGCAGGGCTTTCGCGTGAGCGCCCTGCATTCGGGTGCGGAGCTCATGGGCCTGATGGAACGCGATGCGCCCGCGCTGCTGCTGCTCGATCTCGGCCTGCCGGGGGAAGACGGGTTCTCCATCGCGCGGGCCGTTCGGGAGCACTGGCGCTGCGGCCTCATCATCGTCACGGGGCGCGGCGATGCGGTGGACAAGGTGGTGGGTCTGGAGGTGGGCGCCGACGACTATGTGACCAAGCCTTTCGACCTTCGCGAGTTGCTGGCGCGCATCAAGGCCGTTCTGCGGCGCACGGCGCCGGCATTGCCGATTGCCCCGCCCGCCGTCCCTGCCAAGCCTGCGGCGAGTGGGCAGGTGCTGCGATTCGCGCAGTGGGAACTGGACATGGCGGCCCGGCGCTTGCTCGACCCCAGCGGCATCGAGGTCTCGCTCACGACCGGCGAGTTCGAGATACTGAGCGTGCTGGCCACCCATCCCAACCGCGTGTTGACCCGCGACTTCCTCCTCGAGTCCACCCGCGGCCGCGAGGCCGGCCCCTTCGATCGGACCATCGACGTCCAGATCGGGCGGCTGCGCCGCAAGCTCGAAGTGGATCCGGCGAGCCCCCGGATCATCAAGTCGGTGCGGGGAGCGGGCTACATCCTCATCCCGAAGGTCGAGACGCCCTGAGGGCTCGCGCCCCCGGCGCGCTGGCCGGTCGTGCCCGGCGTCGCGCGGGCCCTTCACGGACCGACCCGTCTCCCGCCTTCGCGAGGTTGTAACCGCCGGTATCGACTGGCCCGTTCGACGAGGCGGCGCCGTTTACGCAGCGCCAACACTCGCTATCACTCTGATAGGCGTTTTTGGTCGCCTGCGGGAAACTTCTGACACAGAATGCCCTTTCCTTCCCTCGCTAGAAACATAGGAGAGTTCATATGAGCAGTGAGAAGACTGAATCGAAATGTCCGTTCAGCCAAGCTGTCGGAGGCGGGACCACCAATCGCGATTGGTGGCCCAAGCAACTGCGTTTGGATCTGCTTCATCAGCACTCGTCCAAGTCCGACCCGCTCGATCCGGGCTTCGACTATGCCAAGGCTTTCAAGGGACTGGACTATTCGGCGTTGAAGAAGGATCTCGCCGCGTTGATGACGGACTCGCAGGACTGGTGGCCGGCGGACTTCGGCCACTACGGCCCGCTGTTCATCCGCATGGCCTGGCACAGCGCCGGCACCTACCGCATCGGCGACGGGCGGGGCGGCGGCGGGCGTGGGCAGCAGCGCTTCGCGCCGCTCAACAGCTGGCCCGACAACGTGAGCCTGGACAAGGCGCGCCGCCTGCTCTGGCCGATCAAGCAGAAGTATGGGCAGGCGATCTCGTGGGCCGACCTGATGATCCTCACCGGCAACGTGGCGCTGGAAACCATGGGCTTCAAGACCTTCGGCTTCGGCGGCGGCCGCCCGGACGTGTGGGAGCCGGACCAGGACGTGTACTGGGGCCGCGAAACCACCTGGCTCGGCGGCGACGTGCGCTATTCCAGGGGCTCTCCCGGCGTCGAGAAGGACCGCGGCGTGCTCGTGAAGGACGACGACAGCGAAGTGCCGCACACCCGCGATCTCGAAAACCCGCTGGCCGCGGTGCAGATGGGCCTGATCTACGTCAACCCCGAGGGGCCCGACGGCAACCCCGACCCGATCGCCGCGGCGAAAGACATCCGCGACACCTTCGGGCGCATGGCGATGAACGACGAGGAAACCGTGGCGCTGATCGCGGGCGGCCACACCTTCGGCAAGACGCACGGTGCCGCGCCGGCCAGCAACGTGGCGCACGAGCCGGAAGCGGCGGGCCTCGAGATGCAGGGCCTGGGTTGGGCCAACAGCTTCGGCACCGGCAGGGGCGGCGACACCATCACCAGCGGCCTCGAAGTGACCTGGACCACCACGCCGACCCAGTGGAGCAACAACTTCTTCTGGAACCTGTTCGGCTACGAATGGGAACTCACCAAGAGCCCGGCCGGCGCGCAGCAGTGGGTGGCCAAGGGGGCGGGCGCGACCATTCCGCACGCGCACGACCCGTCGAAGAAGCTGGTGCCGACCATGCTGACGACCGACCTGTCTCTGCGCATGGACCCGGTGTACGAGAAGATCTCGCGCCGGTTCATGGAGCACCCCGACGAGTTCGCCGATGCATTCGCGCGCGCCTGGTTCAAGCTCACGCACCGCGACATGGGCCCGATCTCGCGCTACCTCGGCCCGGAAGTGCCGACCGAGGCGCTGATCTGGCAGGACCCGATTCCCAAGGTCGACTACACGCTGGTCGACGCGCAGGACGTCGCGGCGCTCAAGAAGGAGGTGCTGGCGACGGGGCTGACGGTCTCGCAGCTGGTGTCGACTGCATGGGCGTCGGCCTCCACCTTCCGCGGCTCCGACAAGCGCGGCGGCGCCAACGGCGCGCGCATCCGCCTCGCGCCGCAGAAGGACTGGGCGGTCAACCAGCCCGAGCAGCTCGCCAAGGTGCTGCCGACGCTCGAAGGCGTTCGCGAGAAGTTCAACGCCAAGGGCGGCGGCAAGAAGATCTCGCTGGCCGACCTGATCGTGCTGGCGGGCAATGCCGCGGTCGAGAAGGCGGCGAAGGATGCCGGCGTCGACGTGACCGTGCCCTTCGCGGCAGGACGCAACGACGCCTCGCAGGAGCAGACCGACGTGGAGTCCTTCTCGGTGCTCGAACCGATCGCCGACGGCTTCCGCAACTTCGTGAAGGGTCGCTACGCCGTGCCGGCCGAGACGCTCCTGATCGACAAGGCGCAACTGCTGACGCTCACCGCGCCGGAAATGACGGTGCTCATCGGCGGGCTGCGGGTGCTCGGCGCCAACGCGGGTGAGACGAAGCACGGCGTCTTCACGCAGAAGCCCGGCACGCTCACGAACGACTTCTTCGTCAACCTGCTCGACATGGGCACCGAATGGAAGCCGGTCTCGGACGCGAACGAAGAGTTCCAGGGCCGTGATCGCAAGACCGGCCAGCCGAAGTGGACGGGCACGCGGGTCGACCTGGTCTTCGGCTCGAACTCGCAGCTGCGCGCGATCGCCGAGGTCTACGCCAGTTCGGACGCGAAGAAGAAGTTCGTCGACGACTTCGTGGCCGCATGGACCAAGGTGATGAACCTCGACCGGTTCGACCTCGCCTGACGCCTCGGGCACGCTGATCGGGCAGGCCGGTTCATCTCCGGCCTGCCCGATTTCCGTTCGCGAGTGCCCCCGCGCGCGAGACGGGCGCCCGAAGCTGGCATGCTCGGCGCCATGACCACCAGACAAATCGACGCCGCGGAACTCAAGCAACTGGCCGAGGCCGCGGAGCCGGCCGCGCCGGCCGCCGACTGTGCCTGCCGCCTGAGGTCCGCCGCCGGCTGGGAAAGCATCGCGGAGGAGCGCTGGCCGGCCGCGCTCATGGAGCGCCTGGGCACCTTGCGCGACCCGTCGGTGGACGAGCCGACCTTCGAGGAGTTCCATCCGCGCGGCACCCGCTACGACTCGCCGGATGCGCCGATCGCGGTGAACTACTTTCCCTTCAACCGGTGCGATGTCTTCCGCTGCCGCCAGTGCGGCCTGCTGGCCCTGCGCTACACGGAGTACGGCGGGTACTACGTCGATCACCGGGTGCGCCGGGTGCGGGCAGACCTGTGCCTGCCGGGCGAGGCGGCCTGAGCGCTTGACGGTCGTCAATGAGCGGCTCGCCGAGCTTCATACACCCTTCAGAATAGAGCCCCACATTCGAGGCTCAGGTGATTGAAGGGAGAAAACCTTGGAACTGCGAAATTCTGGACATCGCTACAGCACGGCGCTCGTCGCCCTGCACTGGCTCACGCTCGTGCTGCTCATTGCCGTTTACGCCGCCATGGAGCTGCGCGGGCTCGCCCCGAAGGGAAGCGACATGCGCACGAACATGAAGGCCCTGCATTTCCTGCTGGGCCTGGTCGTGCTCGTCGTGGTGCTGGTGCGCATCGGCGCGCGCTGGAGCGCGGGCGCCGCGCCCCCGATCCTGCCGCCGATGCCCGGCTGGCAGGACAAGCTCGCGAGCCTCCTGCACTACGCGCTGTATGTGTTCATGCTCGCGACGCCGATCCTGGGCTGGCTGACCCTGAGCGCGGACGGCAAGCCGATCGTGCTGTTCGGGCTGCCGGTCCCGTCGCTCGTCGGGGCCGACCAGTCGCTGGCCCACCAGCTGAAGGAGGTGCACGAAACCCTCGCGACGGCGGGCTATTTCCTGATCGGCGCCCATGCGCTGGCGGCCTTGATGCATCACTACGTCACCCGCGACAACACGCTCGTGCGCATGCTGCCGCGCGGCGCTGCGGCAGGCGAATGGGCGAGGCGCGAAGCCCGATGAAGTCACGCCACCAGCGCGCGCATCTCGAGCGCCACCGTACCGAACGCATCGGCTGGCTGCGCGCCGCGGTGCTCGGCGCCAACGACGGCATCATCTCCACCGCCAGCCTGGTCGCGGGCGTGGCGGCCGCGCAGGCCAGCCACGCCAGCATCGTGACCACGGCCGTGGCGGGTCTGGTCGCGGGCGCCATGTCGATGGCCGCCGGCGAGTTCGTCTCGGTTCATTCCCAGGCCGATGCGGAGAAGGCCGACCTCGAACGCGAGCGCCAGGAACTCGCGACCGACCTCGAAGCGGAGCACCGGGAACTGACCGCGATCTATGTGCGGCGCGGCCTCGACCACGAACTCGCCGAGCAGGTCGCCAGGCAACTGATGGCGCACGATGCGCTCGGTGCACATGCGCGCGATGAGCTGGGCCTCTCGGACGCACTCGCGGCGCGCCCCTTGCAGGCGGCGATGGCGTCCGCCGTCAGCTTTGCCGCCGGCGCGGCCCTTCCGCTGGCGGTGGTCGCCCTGGCGCCCGCGCATTCGTTGCTGGCATGGATCACCGTGAGCGCCGTTCTGTTCCTGGCGTTGCTGGGCGCGATCGCCGCGACCATCGGCGGCACGCCGGTCGCCCGAAGCGCCTTGCGCGTGGCGGTCTGGGGCACCTTGGCCATGGGCGTGACGGCAGGGGTCGGCGCGCTGTTCGGCGCCGCACCCTGAGGCCTCACGGCCGGGGCGGATTCAGATCTTCGTGCGCCGCGCCGCCGCAGCCGGCCCGTCGAAAGCACGGCCCGCCGGCTGCGTGACGCTCGCGCGGAACGCGCGGGGCGAGCAGCCGCAGGTCCGGGCGAACACCTTGCTGAAGTGGGCCGGGTCCTCGAAGCCCACCAGTTCGCCGATGGCTGCCACGCTCGCGGTGGTGTAGGCGAGCTGCCGGCGCGCTTCGCGCATGCGACGGGCGTCGACCAGTCGCGAAACCGGAAAGCCCGTGGCACTGCGCGCGACGCGGCTCAGGTGGGCGGGCGTGACGCCCAGCGACTGCGCATAGTCGCGCACGCGCCACGCGGAGGCGAACTGCTGCTCCAGCAGCGCTTCGAAGCGGCGCAGCACGCGCGAACCCGCGGACTCGACGGCATCGGACGAGGCTTCGGCCAGCGCACGGCCCGCCAGCCCGAGCACGGCCGTGCCCAGGCCCCGCAGCGCGAGCGAACGTCCCGCGACGCCATCCTCGCCATAGGCGGCCCACAACAGGTCGAACAGGGAGGTCAGCGGCGCAGCCGCCGCCGCCGGCACCGGGACCGCGACAGCGCGCTCGAGCGGCTGGCGCAAGGCCGGTTCGCCCGCCAGCTGCTGTGCCACCAGTTCGTCGGGCAGGCTCAGGACCCAGCCCTGCGTGCCGGGCGAAAAGGAAAAGGCGTGCACATCGCCGACCGGCACGTTGACCAGCGTCTGGCGGGCCAGCGGCACCGCACCGGATTCCAGCCACGCCTTCCCGCGGCCTTCTCGCAGCAGGAGCAACTGGTGCAGGCGCGTATGGCGATGCGAGGCCAGTTCCCAGCTGTGCAGCGAGGAGCGGGCGGCGATGGTCTCGCAATGGAGCACATCGGGGAGCTGGCCCGACTCGCCGAAAAGGCCGTACGAGCGAATGGAGCCTGCCTGTGAACCGGGTGCGCGCATGATGTTCGAATCGTACAAGTAGTGGCCCGATCCAGCCATTCTGCGCGCCCCCTGCGAAGCCTAAGGTACGTCCTGTGCGGCCGATTCCGGCGCATGCAACCAGGAGGCTTCTCGTGAAAACCCAAGTCTGCATCATCGGCGGCGGCCCTTCGGGCCTTCTGCTTTCCCAATTGCTCGATCTGAAAGGCATCTCGAACATCGTGCTCGAGAAGCACAGCCGCGAGTACGTGCTCGCGCGAATCCGTGCCGGCGTGCTCGAGCACGGCTTCGCGGCGCTGATGCGGGAGGCCCAGTGCGGGGAGCGCATGGACCGCGAGGGCGAGATTCACCACGGCTTTTTCATCTCGCACGACGGCCGGCTCGACAGGATCGATCTGCACAAGTATTCGGGCGGCCATTCGGTCGTGGTCTACGGCCAGACGGAGCTCACGCGCGATCTCTATGAAGCGCGAGATCGCGCCAAGGGACAGGTGATCCACGATGCGCAGGACGTGGCCTTGCACGACCTCAAGAGCGATGCGCCGTGGGTCAGCTACCGCAAGGGCGACGAGGTGGTGCGCATCGATTGCGACTTCGTGATCGGCGCCGACGGCTTCCACGGCGTGAGCCGCAAGTCGATTCCGGCCGACACGCTGCGCGAGTACGAGAAGCTCTACCCCTTCGGCTGGCTCGGCGTGCTTTCCCGGACCAAGCCGGTGTCCCCCGAGCTGATCTACTCCAAGAGCGAGCGCGGCTTCGCGCTGTGCTCGATGCGCTCGCAGGTGCTCAGCCGCTACTACATCCAGGTGCCGCTGACGGACACGGTCGAGCAATGGACGGACGAACTGTTCTGGGAAGAGCTCAAGCGCCGTCTTCCGGCCGACGTCGCGGCACGGCTCGTCACCGGACCGTCGATCGAGAAGTCGATCGCGCCGCTGCGCTCCTTCGTCGCCGAACCGATGCGCTGGGGCCGGCTGTTCCTCGCCGGCGACGCGGCGCACATCGTGCCGCCGACCGGCGCGCGCGGGCTGAACACCGCGGCCTCGGACATCTACTACCTCTATCACGCGATGCTCGACCACTACACCCGGGGCGACTCGACGGGGCTCGACAACTACTCTGCGAAGGCGCTGGCCCGCGTGTGGAAGAACCAGCGCTTCTCGTGGTGGATGACCACGATGCTGCACACCTTTCCGCAGAACAGCAGCTACGACAACGAGCTGCAGCAGACCGAGCTGGCCTACCTGCTGTCGTCCGAACGGGCCATGGGGGTGCTGGCGGAGAACTACGTCGGCTTGCCGTTCTGACCGTGATGCAGGCGCCCGAGCCGCCTAGGGCGGCATGAGCAGCAAGGAAATCGCGCGCGAACTCGACATGAGCCACCGCACTGTCGAGGTGCGCCGCATGCGCCTGATGCGCAAGCTGGGTGTGGGCCGCAACGGTCGTCAAGCTGCGCCATCGGGTCAGTACGGAGTGAAGGCGTCGCGCCGTGGGCGCGCGCGCTATCGCTGTGGCGTTCCGGGCGAGGCCGGCCCGGCGGCGGACGCCGCGGGCCCGTCGATCACGATCTCCAGATCGCGCCGGCCCACCGCGACCGGCCCGGTGCGGCCCACGAGGTCGCCTTCGCCGGGGCTGGCGTTGCCGCTTCGCGAGACGCGCGCTTCCACGATGACCTCGCCAGCGCCAGAGAGCCGATGGTCGGGCCGCATCGCGAGGCTGTCGTCGAGCACGAAGGCGAAGGGCAGCTCGGCCGCGCGGCGCTTCAGCACCGCCAGCGGAAGGCGCGGGCCCTGGGTGGTGCGTGCGTACACGAAGACCGTTTCGTCGGGCGCGGGCGTTCTCCCCGTCTGGCCCCCGAGGCGCACGCGGCCCGCGAGCGAGGCCTTGGCCGCCGGCGCGGCGGGCGCCTGGGCCTGGGCGATGTTCGCGGCCACGCGCGCCGCGGTCTGCGAGTCGGGCGGCAGCAGGCGCTGAAGTTGCTGCCAGCGGCGCACCGCCTCGGGCGCATCGCCGCGCTCCATGGCGGCGCTGGCCGCGAGCGCGAGTGCCTTGGGCTGGTGCGCATCCAGCGCCAGCGCGCGTTCGATCTGCGCGGAGGCCCGGCCGTTGAGCCGGCCACCATCGACGCTGGCCAGCACGTCGGCGTAGTCCGCGCGCAGCGCGGCCTCGTCCGGTGCGAGCGCGATCGCGCGGGCGTAGGCCACGGCGGCATCGCCGGGGCGGTCGAGTGCCGCGTACGAGCGGGCCAGCATGGACCAGCCCTCCGCATCGTCGGGCTCGGTGCGCAGGCGCTGCGCGAGCTGGTTCACCATGCCCTCGATCTGCGCCGCGCTCGGCGCGCGATCGCTGGCATGTGCGTGGTCGGCATCGTCAACCTGCCAGAGCGCGACCGGATTGCCCAGATGCAGGTAGAGCACGATCGCCGCGCTCGGCAGCAGCGCCAGCAGCAGCGCGGCGAGCAGCGGGGAAGGCGCGTCGCGCAGGCGCGGCGATCCAGGTCCGGCTTCGTCGAGAAGCCGCCGCCCGATCTCGTCGCGCGCCTCGCCGGCGTGTGCGGCGTCGAGCTCGCCGCGTCGCTCGTCGGCCTCGATGTCCTCCAGCTGGCCTCGATAGAGATCGACCATCGGCGCAGGGCCGCCCGGCGCGCGGGCATGTCGCGCGGGCCGCAGCAGCGGCAGCAGCAGCCAGGCCATGGCGCCCGCCATCAGCGCGGCCGCGAGCAGCCAGAAGACGGTCATGGGCGCGGCTCCCGCGACGACGGGGAGGAGGGGCCGAGCAGAACTGCGAGCCGCCGCCGCTCTTCGTCGTCGAGCGGCGCCGCCGCCGGGGCACGGCGCAGGCGGCTGCGCACCACCGCGATCGCCGCCACCGCCAGGAGCAGCAGCGGCCCGAACCAGAGCAGCAGCGTCAGCGGCTTGAGCGGCGGGTCGTAGAGCACGAAGTCGCCATAGCGCTGCACGAGGTAGTCCTTCACGGTGTCGTCGCTGGCGCCGCGCCGCATCTGCTCGCGGATCTGGCGGCGCAGGTCGATGGCGAGCTCGGCCTGCGAATCGGCCAGGGTCTGGTTCTGGCAGACCACGCAGCGCAGCTGCTGCGACAGCGCATGCACGCGCGCATCGAGCTGATCCTCGGTGGCGACCGGCGCGGCCATCGCGGCCGCGAAGGCCAGCAGCGGCAGCAGGGCGGCGAAAGACCTACGCATGGGGATCCTCGCCCCGCGCCAGCTCGCGCACCAGCGGCAGGAGCGTGCGCTCGACGAACTCCGCGCTCACGGGGCCGGCATGGCGCAGCCGGATCACGCCGGCCTGGTCGATCACGAAGGTCTCGGGCACGCCGTAGACGCCGAAGTCGATGCCGGTGGCGCCGTCGGCGTCCACGAGCGTTGCGGCGTAGGGATTGCCGAGCCGCCCAAGCCACTGGCGCGCGGCCTCGGGCTTGTCCTTGTAATTCAGGCCGATCATGGGCACGCGCGAGCGCGCGGCGAAATCGACCAGCACCGAATGCTCGAGCTGGCACGGCGCGCACCAAGAGGCCCACACGTTGAGTACCCAGACCTTGCCGCGCATCTCGCTGGCGCGGACGCTGCGCGTGCGGTCTTCCAGCAGCGGCAGTTCGAACTCCGGCGCCGGCTTGTCGATCAGCGGCGAGGGCAGGGCGCGCGGGTCGTGCCGCATGCCCGCCGCCAGCGCGATGGCGAGCAGCAGGAACGCTCCGAGCGGAAGCAGAAAGCGCGTCATGTGGTGCGTGCCTCCTCCACGGGGCGCAGGCCCGCGGCGCGCGATGCTTCTTCCGCCGCGCTCGGGCGGTGGCGCGCGCGGTAGCGGCGGTCGCTGGCGGCCAGGAGCCCGCCAGCGGCCATCAGCAGGCAGCCGATCCAGATCCAGTCGACGAAGGGCTTGACGTGGATGCGCATGGCCCAGCGCTGGTCGTCGACGGCTTCGCCGAGCGCGACGTAGAGGTCGCGCGTCCACCCGACGTCGATCGCGGCCTCGGTCGTCGGCATCTGCTGGCTGCTGCGATAGATGCGCCGCTCGGGCGCGAGCGTGGCGACGGCCTTGCCGTGGCGCATGACGGTCACGGTGGCGGCCAGTGCCTCGTAGTTCGGTCCGCTCGCCGGCGATACGCCGTCGAGACGGAAGCCGTAGCCCGCGAGCTCGGCGACTTCGCCCGGCTTCATGGGCAGCTCGCGCATGCTCTCCTGCCCATTCACCAGCGTGACGCCCGCGATGAAGAGGCCCACGCCGCCGTGCGCGAGCAGCATGCCCAGGTCGCTGCGGGGCCACTGCCGCAGGGCGGCGAGTCGGCGCCCGCGTGGAAGGCGCAGCGGCGCGGCCAGACGGGCGATCGCGCTGACCGCCGCCCAGCACGCCAGCAGCAGGCCGAGGCCGGTCCAGGCCGAGCGATGGTCCAGCGCCGCCAGCACGGCGAGGGCCAGCGCGAGGCTCGCGAAGGCCGGCCAGCGCAGGTGCGCCGCGAGCGCCGCCGGCGCGGTGACGCGCCAGTGCGCCCAGGGCGCGGCGCCCATCAACAGCACGGCCGGGGCCATCAGCGGCACGAACACCTGCTCGAAGTAGGCCGGACCGACGGAGATCTTGCCGAGCCCCAGCACGTCGAGCAGCAGCGGATAGAGCGTGCCGAGCAGCACCGTGGCCGCCGCCACCGCCAGCAGCACGTTGTTGGCCAGAAGGAAGGACTCGCGCGACACCACGCTGAACTCGCTGCGCCGCGCGAGCCGCGGCGCGCGCAGGGCGAACAGCATCAGCGCGAGGCCGGTGACCAGCCCGAGCAGGGCGAGGATGAAGCTGCCGCGCAGCGGATCGACCGCGAAGGCATGGACCGACGTGAGAACGCCAGAGCGAACGAGGAAGGTGCCCAGAAGGCTCAGCGAGAAGGTGAAGATCGCCAGCAGCGCGGTCCAGGCGCGGAACGCGCCGCGCTTCTCGGTGACCGCGAGCGAATGGATCAGCGCCGTGCCTGCGAGCCAGGGCATGAAGGAGGCGTTCTCGACCGGGTCCCAGAACCACCAGCCGCCCCAGCCCAGTTCGTAGTAGGCCCACGCGCTGCCCAGCATGATCCCCACCGTCAGGCAGGCCCAGGCCGCGAGGGTCCAGGGGCGCGTCCAGCGCGCCCACGCGGCATCGAAGCGGCCCGACAGCAGCGCCGCGACCGCGAAGGCGAAGCTGACGGAAAAGCCCACGTAGCCCATGTAAAGGAGCGGCGGGTGCAGCACCATGCCGGGGTCCTGCAGCAGCGGGTTGAGGTCCCGCCCTTCCATCGCGGGAGGCAGCAGCCGCACGAAGGGGTTCGAGGCGAACAGCAGGAAGAGCAGGAAGCCCGCGCTGATGAAGCCCATCACGCCGAGCACGCGGGCCACCATGTCGAGCGGAAGGCGCCGGCTGAACATCGACACGGCCACCGACCATGCGCCGAGCATCAGCGTCCACAGCAGCATCGAGCCTTCGTGCGAGCCCCAGACGGCCGCGAGGCGGTAGGCAATCGGCAGTGCGGTGTTCGAGTTGGCGGCCACGTAGCGCACGCTGAAATCGTTGTCTGCGAAGGCCCACGCGAGCGACGCGAAGGCCATGAACACCAGCAGGCCCTGCAGCTGCGCCGCGGGGCGCGCGATGGCCATCCAGGCGGTGCGGGCGGTGGCGGCGCCGGCCAGCGACAGCGCGGCCTGCACCAATGCCACGAGCAGTGCGACGATGAGGCAGAAGTGGCCGAACTCGGGGGTCATGGCTGGGGGGCTGGCTCGGCCATCCGCTGCCGCACCTGCTCGGCCTTCTTCAGCGCGTCGGCGGCCTCGGGCGGCATGTAGTTCTCGTCGTGCTTGGCCAGCACTTCGGTGGCCACGAAGGTGCCGTCCTCGCGCAGGCGCCCGCCGGCGACCACGCCCTTGCCTTCGCGGAACAGGTCGGGCAGCAGGCCGCGGTAGACCACCGGCACGGCCTGCGCGGTGTCGGTCACGGTGAAGCGGATGGTCATGCCGTCACCCTCGCGGCGGATCGAGCCGGGCGCTACCAGGCCGCCCAGTCGGAAGGTGCGCGCCGCCGGCGCCTCGCGCGCCATCACCTGCGAGGGGCTGAAGAAGAAGACCAGGTTCGAGCGGAACGCGTTGAGCACCAGCGCGGTCGCCGTGCCGGCGCAGGCGAGGGCGGCCACGAGGAGGCCGATGCGGCGCTGCCTCGGGGTCATGGCCGGTGCGCCTCCGCGGCGCGCCAGCGCCGGCGCAGCAGTGCGAGCTCTGCGCCGAGCAGCGCAAAGGCGATGCCGAAGGCGGCCGCCACGTAGGCGGCATGGACGCTCAGCCATGCCATGGTTCGTCTCCCACCGGGTTCAGCAGGCCGCGCTCGCGCGTCAGGCAGCGCACCCGCACCAGCGCCACGGCAATCGCGTACATCCAGCAGGCCAGCGTCATCAGCAGCATGCCTGCGAGCATGGTCGCCGCCATCGACGGCGCGGCCGTGAGGCTCACCGAGGCGCCCTGGTGCAGGGTGTTCCACCAGCGCACCGAGAAATAGATCACCGGCACGTTGATCGAGCCCACGAGCGCCAGCACCGCGCAGGCCCGCTCGGCGCGGCGGGGTTCGTCGATCGCGGCTTCGAGGGCGAGATAGCCGAGGTAGAGAAAGAGCAGGAGCAGCTCCGAGGTCAGGCGCGCATCCCACACCCACCAGGTGCCCCAGGTCGGCTGGCCCCAGAGCGCGCCGCTCACCAGCGCGATCGCGGTGAAGATCGCCCCGGTCGGCGCGAGCGCCGAGGCCATCAGCGAGGACAGGCGCGTGTGGAACACCAGCGCCAGGGCCGAGTACATCGCCATCACGAGGTAGATGAACATCGACATCCACGCGGCGGGCACGTGGATGAAGATGATCCGGTACACCTCGCCCTGCTGCGCGTCGGTCGGCGCGAGCGCGAAGCCGACGGTCATCCCCGCGAGCAGGAAGGCCAGCGCCGCCGCGAAGAACCGCGGCGCGAGCCGCCGGGCCAGCGGATCGAAGCGCTGCGCCGAGGCGAACGCGAACCAGCGCCATCGCGCGGGCCGCGCGTCGCGGCCGATGGGCGAGGAATGCAGGATGCGGCTCATCGGGTGGCCTCACTCCATCGCGATGCGCAGGCCGGCCGCGGCCGCGAGCGGGCACAGGAACAGCGAGAGCGCCAGGCAGGCGCCCAGCAGCGAGAGCTGCGGCACCGCGTCGAGCCCCGCGTCCGCCGCGGCGCCCGCGCCGGCGCCGAAGATCAGCACCGGCACGCACAGCGGCAGCACGAGGATGCACAACAGGACCGCGCCGCCGCGCAATCCGAGCGTGAGCGCCGCGCCCACCGCGCCGATCAGGCTCAGCACCGGCGTGCCGATCAGCAGCGAGACCGACAGCAGCAGCGCGGAAGCGGCCGGCAACCCGTACTGCTGCGCGAGCAGCGGCGTCAGCAGCAGCAGCGGCAGTCCGCTGGTCATCCAGTGGGCGCAGATCTTCGCCAGCACGAGCAGCGCGAGCGGATGGGGCGACAGCAGGAGCTGCTCCAGGCTGCCGTCGGCATGCTCCTGCGAAAACAGCCGCGACAACGACAGCATCGAGGCCAGCAAGGCCGCGACCCACAGGATGCCCGGCGCGAGCGCCCTCAGCTGCTGCGGCTCGGGCCCGATGGCGAGGGGGAACAGGCTGCTCGCGATCACGAAGAACAGCAGGCACGAGAGGATGCTTCCTCGCCGCCGCCAGGCCAGCGAGACGTCGTGCAGCACGATGGCGCCGAAGAGCTGGGCCATGGTGCTACCCACCCAGGCGCAGCAGGCGGCCGCGGTTCGCCAGCGGCTGGTGCGTTGCGACCACCGCCATGCCGCCTTCATGCAGGTGCGCATCGAGCCGGGCCTGGAAGCACTCGGCGGCCGCGGCGTCGAGCGAGGTCAGCGGCTCGTCGAGCAGCCAGAGTCGGCGCGGCGACAGCGAGAGGCGCACGAGTGCGACGCGCCGCCGCTGGCCCTGCGAAAGCCGTCGCACCGGGGCGGACGTGGCGCGCGCGATGCCCCAGTCGGCCATCGCGCGCTCGATCGCGGCGCGGCCCGGCGCGCCGCCGGCCACGCGCATCGCGAACCGCAGGTTCTCGAAAGGGCTCAGGTCGGGGTCGATGCCGTCTGCGTGCCCCACGTAGGCGACCGACTGGAGATAGGCCGGATCGCCGCCGCGCACCGGCCGCGCCTGCCAGCACAGCTCGCCGGCCGAAGGCGGCAGCAGCCCGCTCAGCACGCGCAGGAGGCTGGATTTGCCGCTGCCGTTGGCGCCGGTGACCTGCAGCAGCCCGCCAGGTGCGAGCGCGAAGTCGATGCCCGAGAACACCGGCCGCCCCGCGCGCGACAAGCCGAGCCGCCGGGCGGCGAGGCAGGGGCCTGCAGCTGCTTCGATGTCGTTGGCGTCGTGACGGCCGGGCACGCCCTAGGGTTCCTTCGCCTGGGCCACGTCGGGCAGGTGATGCGCGATGCCCTTGTGGCAGTCGATGCAGGTCTTCTCGCCGCTGGCCAGCAGGGTCGAGTGCATGGCCTGCGCGCGCTGGCTCTGGCGCGTGAAGTCCATCGACTGGTAGTCGTGGCAGTTGCGGCATTCGAGCGAATCGTTGGCCTTCATGCGCTCCCACTCGTGCTGGGCCAGCACCAGCCGGTGCTCGAGGAACTTCTCGCGCGTGTTGATGGTGCCGAAGATCTTGCCCCACACCTCCTTGGAAGCCTGCATCTTGCGCGCAATCTTGCTGGTCCAGCGGTGCGGCACGTGGCAGTCGGGGCAGCGGGCGCGCACGCCGCTGCGGTTCGTGTAGTGGATGGTGGCCTGCAGCTCCGGGTACACGTTGTCGCGCATCTCGTGGCAGCCGGTGCAGAAGGCCTCGGTGTTCGTCAGTTCGAGCGCGGTGTTGAACGCGCCCCAGAAGATGACCCCGGCGACGAAGCCGCCCAGCGTCAGGAAGCCGAGGCTGAAGTACGCGCTCGGGCGATTGATGGTGGCCCAGTAGCGCTTGATCAGGTCGAGCATGGCGAACCCGCGCTACTTCGTCGAGCCCAGCACGCCGGGGCGGCGCTGGAGGAGCTGTTCGACGTCGACGAAGTTGTTGCCGATGAGCGGCTTGGCCTCGGCCTGCGCCACGTGGCACTGCGTGCAGAAGTAGCGGCGCGGCGAAACATCCGCGAGCATGTTGCCGTTGCGGTCCTGGTAGTGCGTGATGGAGACGGGAATGGCGCCGGTTTCCTGCGTGCGAGTGCGCGCATGGCAGAACATGCAGCGGTTGAACTCCTTGTCGACCTGGTAGCCGTCGATCGTGTGCGGGATGGTCGGCGGCTGCATCGCGAAGTTGCGCGTGCGCCGGATGTCCTTGTTCTCCGTCGGGAAGATCGGCGGCGGCTTGGTCTGCTGCGGAATCGGCGTCGGACCGCGCATCGAATCAACCAGGCCCGGCGTGCCGGGCGGCACCTGCGAATGGACCGGCGCGGCGAGCAGAGCGCACAAGACAACCAGAAGCAAGTGCCTCACGAGACTGGCGCAGCCAAGGCCAAGGCTCCCGCGGAACCCGCTTTGCCGGGGCGCCCGGAGCGCCCCCGGCGAGGGGGGTAGGGAAGCGACACGAAGTGCGCGGAGGCTGGGGGAGAGAGTTTTCATACCTTGACGATCTTGATCGCGCACTTCTTGAAGTCCGTCTGCAGCGAGATCGGGCAGGTGGCGTCGAGCGTGACCTTGTTGATCAGCTGGCTGGCGTCGAACCATGGCACGAACACCAGGCCCGGCGGCGGCATGTTGCGCCCGCGGGTCTCCACCCGGGTGCGCATCTTGCCGCGCCGCGACACCAGCTCGACCTCCACGCCGCGTCGCAGGTCGAGCTTCTTGGCGTCGTCCGCATGCATGAAGCACACCGCGTTGGGCACCGCGCGATAGAGCTCGGGCACGCGCCGCGTCATCGAGCCCGAGTGCCAGTGCTCCAGCACGCGACCGGTCGCGAGCCAGAACGGATACTCCTTGTCCGGCGACTCGGCCGGCGGCTCGTACGGCAGGGCGAAGATCACCGCCTTGCCGTCCGGATTGCCGTAGAACTGGAAGCCGGTGCCGGCCTTCACGTAGGGGTCGCTGCCTTCGCGGTAGCGCCAGCGCGTCTCCTGGCCGTTGACCACCGGCCAGCGCAGGCCGCGCGCCTCGTGGTACATGTCGAAGGGCGCGAGGTCGTGGCCGTGGCCACGGCCGAAGCTGGCGTATTCCTCGAACAGGCCCTTCTGGATGTAGAAGCCGAAGGCCTTGGCCTCCATGTTGTTGTAGTCGGGGTCGGTGTCCTTGAGCGGGAACTTGTCGACCTGCCCGTTGCGGTAGAGCACGTCGAAGAGCGTCTTGCCCTTGACCTCCGGCTGCTTGGCGATGAGCTCCGCCGGCCACACCTCCTCGACCTTGAAGCGCTTGGAGAACTCCACGAGCTGCCATAGGTCGGAGCGCGCATCGCCGGGGGCATCGACCAGCTGATGCCAGAACTGCGTGCGGCGCTCCGCATTGCCATAGGCGCCTTCCTTCTCGACCCACATCGCGGTCGGCAGGATCAGGTCCGCCGCCAGCGCGGTCACGGTCGGGTAGACATCCGACACCACGACGAAGTTGTCCGGGTTGCGGTAGCCCGGATAGCCCTCTTCGACGAGGTTGGCCGCAGCCTGCATGTTGTTGTTGACCTGCACCCAATACGCGTTGAGCTTGCCGTCCTTGAGCATGCGGTTCTGCAGCACCGCGTGGTAGCCGGGCTTGTCGGGAATGGTGCCGGCGGGCAGCTTCCAGATCTGCTCGGCGTGCTCGCGGTGCTTGGGGTTCGCAACCAGCAGGTCGGCCGGCAGCCGGTGCGAGAAAGTGCCCACCTCGCGCGCCGTGCCGCAGGCGGAGGGCTGGCCGGTGAGGGAGAAGGGGCTGTTGCCCGGCGTCGCGATCTTCCCCGTCAGGAGGTGCAGGTTGTAGACCATGTTGTTGGCCCACGTGCCGCGCGTGTGCTGGTTGAAGCCCATGGTCCACAGCGACATCACCTTGATGTTCGGGTCGGCGTAGAGCTCGGCGAGCCGGTCGAGCTGCTCGCGCGAGACGCCCGACAGCTTGGTGACGTAGGCCGCGTCGTACTTCGAGACGAACTTCGCGAACTCCTCGAAGGTGATCGGCGATGCGGCATTGGGGTCGCCCGCATTCTTGGCCGCCTTCTGCAGCGGGTGCTCGGGGCGCAGGCCGTAGCCGATGTCGGTCACGCCCTGCTTGAACACGGTGTGCTTCGAGACGAAGTCCTGGTTGACCTTGTTGTTGCGGATCAGGTAGTTGGCGATGTAGTTCATGATCGCCAGGTCGGTCTGCGGCTTGAAGATGATCGGCAGGTCCGCGAGGTCGAACGAGCGGTGCGTGAAGGTCGACAGCACCGCCACCCTCGTCTTCGGCGCGCTCAGGCGCCGGTCGGTCACGCGGGTCCACAGGATCGGGTGCATCTCCGCCATGTTCGAGCCCCACAGCACGAAGGCGTCGGCGGCCTCGAAGTCGTCGTAGCAGCCCATCGGCTCGTCCATGCCGAAGGTGCGCATGAAACCGGTCACGGCCGAGGCCATGCAGTGGCGCGCGTTGGGGTCGATGTTGTTGGAGCGGAAGCCCGCCTTGTAGAGCTTGGAGGCCGCATAGCCTTCCCACACGGTCCACTGGCCCGAGCCGAACATGCCGACGCCGGTCGGACCCTTCTCCTTGAGCACGCGCTTCCATTGCTGTTCCATCAGCGCGAAGGCCTGGTCCCAGGTCACGGGCTTGAAGTCGCCGTTCTTGTCGTACTTGCCGTTCTTCTGGCGCATGAGCGGCTGGGTCAGCCGGTCGCCGCCGTACATGATCTTCGACAGGAAGTAGCCCTTGACGCAGTTGAGGCCCTTGTTCACCTCGGCCTGCGGGTCGCCCTGCGTGGCGACCACCTTGTTGTCCTTGACCGCCACCGTCACGCCGCAGCCGGTGCCGCAGAAGCGGCAGGGCGCCTTCGACCACTTCAACCGGGTCATGTCGCCGTCGGTCACGAAGTTGGCGGCGTCCGCGGGCAGCGTGACACCGGCCACCGAGGCCGTCGCGGCCGCGGCGGTGCGCTTAATGAAGTCCCGGCGCGTCGTCATCGTGGATCTCCTCGGCCATGGCGGCTGCGTCCTCGTGGTGCTGGTAGACGAGTGCGGCGGACTGCACGCCCTCGAGCTGGTGCAGGCAGGTCAGGTGGGCCGCGATCGCACGCGCGCTGGGCGCCTCGAGCGTGACCACGAGCTTGCCCGCGTCATTGGCCGCGTAGATCTCGGCGCCAGCCATGGCGTCGATCGCCGCGCGCACGTCGGCAAGGCGGCTGGGAAGGGCATGCACGACGACGCCCGCGATGTGCCATTCATCGGGGCTGTCGTCGGGCTCGATCGAGATGAAGCGCTTGGCCAGGGCCATCGAAGACCTCCGGGTTGAATTCATGTGTGCCGGCCGGTGAGCTGCTGGATGCTCGCCGGACGTTCGATCGCGCCTGCACACCGCCGTTAGTGCGTGGGCGGACCGCTCACGAGCTGGGCCATCCAGACGATGAATCCGTAGCCGCCGACGACGATGACGGACAGCACGGGAACCATGACGGCCGTAAGGAAGAGAAAGCTGCGGATCTCCTCCTTCTTGCGTTGCGGATCGACCGCATCCTTGGTGTCCATCGTGGTCATGGCGATTCCTGGATCGGACCCTGCCACTGCAGAGCAGTACGAGGCAAATTAGAGGCAAGCGGGGGAAGCTTGTCAAGAAATCCCCCCCGCCCCCGGTCATGGCGATGACATGTTCGATGTCTAGCCTTGCGCCGCGCTTCACCCCCGCGTGCGTTGCGCACATCCATCACCCTCCACGCGTACAGCCACATGAACTCCAACACACCCAACTCGCGCCGGAAGTTCCTCCAGAGCACCGCCACCACCGGCATCGCCGCCGCGACGCTGGCCGCCTTCCCGCCCAGCATCCGCCGCGCGCTCGCGATTCCCGCGCACCGCGACACCGGTACCGTCAAGGACGTCAAGCACGTCGTGCTGCTGATGCAGGAAAACCGCTCGTTCGACAGCTACTTCGGCACCTTCAAGGGCGTGCGCGGCTTCGGCGACCGATTCGCGGTGCCGACCGCCAACGGCAAGAACGTCTTCTATCAGAGCTACACCAAGGTCACGCCCCCGGCGACCTACGTGCCCTATCACCTCGATGGCGCCAAGGGCAACGCGCAGCGCGCGGGCAGCACGCCGCACACCTGGGCGGACTCGCAGGCGGCGTGGGACCATGGCCGCATGGACAAGTGGCCCGACGCGAAGAACCTGCTCTCGCTCGGGTACTACGAAAGTGCCGAAGTGCCGTTCCAGCGCGCACTGGCCGATGCCTTCACGCTGTGCGACCACTACCACTGCGGCATGCACACCGGCACGATCGCCAACCGCCTCTTCTACTGGAGCGGCACCAACGGCCCCAACGGCGTGAGCCCGGTCGACGGCACCCGCGTGAACATCGCGGCGCTGAACAACCAGTTCAACGGCGGCAACGACATCGGCCCGTCCACGCAAGGCTGGACCTGGACCACCTACGCCGATCGCCTCGAGAAGGCCGGCGTGAAGTGGAAGGTCTATCAGAGCCTGATCGACAACTACGGCTGCAACGAGATGATGGGCTTTCGCCACTGGCGTGCCGCGATCGAGCAGATGCCCGTGGCGCGCCGCCCGGTCTACGTGGCCTCGACCGACATCACGCAGCCGGTGACTGCCGCCGGCCCGTTCTACGACCCGGTGGTGGACGATGCGCTGAGCCCGCTCGCCAAGGGCTTCGGCAACACGATGCCCTACGGTTTTCTCGAAACCTTCCGCGACGACGTGCAGAAGGGCACGCTGCCCGCCGTGTCGTGGATCATCGCGCCCTCGGCCTACAGCGAGCATCCCGGCCCGTCGAGCCCCGCGAAGGGCGGCTGGTACGTGCAGCAGGTGCTGGACGCGCTGACTTCCAACCCCGAGGTGTGGAGCAAGACGGTGCTCCTGATCAACTTCGACGAGAACGACGGCTTCTTCGACCACCTGCCGTCGCCCGCCGTGCCGTCGCGCAATGCGGACGGCACGCTGGCCGGCGGCAGCACGATGGCCGAGACCGACATGGCGGTGGAGTACCACAACTACGCCCCCGCCACCACGAGCCAGCCCGCGGCCGACGGCCGGCCCTACGGCCCCGGCCCGCGCGTGCCGCTGTGGGTGGTGTCGCCCTGGAGCCGCGGCGGCTGGGTCAACTCGCAGGTCTGCGACCACACCTCGACGCTGCTCTTCCTCGAGAAGGTCTTCGGCGTGGCCGAGCCGCAGATCAGCGCCTACCGCCGCGCGGTGTGCGGCGACCTGACCAGCGCCTTCAACTTCGAGCGCCCCAACGACGAGCCGCTGCCCACGCTGGCCGGGCGCAAGACCAAAGGCGAAGCCGACGCGCTGACGCTCGCGCAGCAGGCGCTGCCCAAGATCAACCCCACGACCGACCTGGCCCTGCCGGTACAGGCCACGGGCGTGCGCCCCTCGCGCGCGCTGCCCTACGAACTGCACGCCAGCGCGCAGGCCGACCTGCTCAACGGCCGCGTGCAGCTGCAGTTCGCGAACACCGGCCGTGCCGCCGCGGTGTTCCACGTCTACGACAAGCTGCACCTCGCGGACCGCCTGCCGCGCCGCTACGTGGTCGAACCGGGCAAGCAGTTCGTCGACCAGTGGGCCGCCATGACCGACAACGCGGGCCTCTACGACCTGTGGGTGCTCGGCCCGAATGGCTTCCACCGGCATTTCAAGGGCGACCTGAACAAGCTGCGCGCCAACGGCGTGGCGCTGCCGGAGATCCGCGTCGGCTACGACCGCCATCGTGGCGACCTTCACCTGGTGGTGCGCAACGAGGGCAAGCGCGAATGCGTCTTCACGGTGCGTTCGAACGGTGCCTATCCGCGCCCCGAAGGCCTCGGCCCCGCCGGCAAGGACGACCACCACGACAACGGCAAGCACAACGGCCAGGGCAGCGGCAAGGGCAACCAGGACCATGACGACCATCGCGACGGCAATGCCGCGCTGGCCGTCAACGGCGATGGCTCGTGGAGCGTGCGCGCCAAGGGCGGCGACGATGCCCGCATCCGCTGGAGCCTCGACGACGCGGGCCAGTGGTACGACTTCATCGTGACCTGCGATGCCGACCCGGGGTTCCTGCGCCGCTTCGCGGGCCGCGTGGAAACGGGGCGCCACTCGGTGAGCGACCCGGCCATGGGCAAGGCGGACCGCTTCTGAGCGAAGCGGCTCCGCAAGCGGCGGTCGTCGCCCGTGGCCCCGGCGGGCGTCACGGGCGCGCGCCCGCGATGCAGCGGCGTGCGTCGGGTAATCTCGCGCGCTTCATCGTCAGAGGAAGGCTGCGCAATGACCTCCATCGAACAAGGCGGCGACGGCGCCGATCTGCTGCTCATGCTGCATGGGCTCGGCGCGACGGCGGGGGTGTGGTCGCCGATGTGTGCGCAGGCGCCGGCGCATTGGCGCGGCCGCTGGCTGGCGCTCGACCTGCCGGGGCACGGCGAAGCGGATCGCGAGCCGTCCTATGCCATCGGCCAGTGCGCGGCGGCCGTCGCGCGTGTCGTGCTCCCGCACATCGCGCCCGCGGGCCGGCTGGTGGTGCTGGGGCATTCGTTCGGCGGCGTGATCGGGCTGGCGCTGGCCTCGGGCTGGTTCGGACTCCTGCCGCATCGCGTGTTCGGTGCCGGCATCAAGGTCGCGTGGAGCGACGAAGAACTGCGCCGCATGGAAGCGCTGGCCGCGCAGCCGGCGCGGCGGTTCGCGACGCCGGAAGAGGCGTGGGACCGCTACCTGAAGGTCTCGGGCCTGGCCGGCATCGCCACCCCCGGCTGCGCCGCCGTCCGGCGCGGCGTGGTGCATGACGGCGAGGGCTGGCGGCTCGCGATGGACCCGCGCGCCAACGCCGTCGGCAAGCCGCCGCTCGACGAGCTGATGACGCTGGCGCGCTGCCCGGTGCACCTGGGCCGCGGCGCCGGCGATGCGCTGGTCACGATGGCGCAGACGCGCACGCTCGATGCCGGCGCGTCGGACCTCGGGCCCTTCGGCCACAACGTCATGGTCGAGGCGCCGGAGCGGGTGTGGTCCTGGATCGCGTCGTTCGAAGGCGCGGCGCGCGCCTGAGCGGCGGAAGGCCGCGCAATTTGCGGTCCAATACACGGCATGACAGAAACCTCACACGTCCCGCCGCTTCCCGACCATCTTTCGGTGGATCCTCGCAGTCCGCACCATGTCGCCGCCGTGTTCGAGCACGACATCGGCGTGCGCTTCAACGGCAAGGACCGCAACGACGTCGAGGAATACTGCATCAGCGAAGGCTGGATCAAGGTGCCCGCGGGCCGCGCGCTCGACCGCAAGGGCCAGCCGCTGCTGATCAAGCTCAAGGGCCGGGTCGAGGTCTTCTACCGCTGACCCGCCCGGGAGGCGGACCCTCAGTTCACCGAGTCGCGACGCCCGCTGAACAGCGACCACAGGCGCTGGAACCGGCGCGGGCGCGGCGCGGGTTCGAGCGCCGCGCGCAGCGTTGTCGCGCTGCCGAAGCGGCGTCGTACCTCGCGCTCGTGCGAGTGGGCGGGTCCGCGCGCATCGACATGGCCGCGCAAGGCCAGGAGGCGCAGCTGGTGCGCGCGTTCGAGAAGATCCTCGTCTGAGAGTTGGGCGGGCTCCGTCATCATGGGCGCCATTGTGCCCGGACGCGGCACGCGCTCGTGCGGTTCTGCCGCGTCAGTCGATTCCTACACCGCGTCGCCATGGCAGAGCTGGCCCCGTTGCGCGGCGCGCGGGCATGCGTGATAGTGCCAAATTGGCATCCCGGCGGCCGCTGGAACGCCGTGGCGCTGGAACGCTGGTCGGGCCCCCCTTCGCAGGCCGGGGCGCACAGCCCTCCGCGTCATCTTCAACAGGGGTGACCGAGCATGCAGGCACTGGAAAAGATTTCTTTCACGGCGTCGGTGGACGAGCTGGAGTTGCTGCTGGACGCATTGACGCGTCTTCGCGAGGGTGACTCGACGGCGCGGCTGCCGATGCACTGGACCGGGATGGCGGGCAAGGTGGCCGAGGTCTTCAACGGCGTCGTGGAGCAGAACGCTGCGCTCGCCTCCGAGCTCGTGCGGCTGCGCAAGGTGGTGGGCCGCGAGGGCAAGCTCAAGCAGCGCGCGGCGCTCGCGGAGACGCGCGGGTTCTGGGGCGAATCGATCGACTGCGTGAACGCGTTGATCGACGACCTGGTGCATCCGACCACCGAGGTCGCGCGCGTGATCGGCGCCGTCGCGCAAGGGGACCTCTCCAAGAGCATGGCGCTCGACGTCGAAGGGCGGGCGCTCGAAGGCGAGTTCCTGCGCACCGCCACGACCATCAACAAGATGGTCGAGCAGCTCGGCGACTTCTCGGCCGAGGTCACGCGCGTGGCGCGCGAGGTCGGCACCGAAGGCAAGCTCGGCGGGCAGGCCAAGGTCAAGGACGTGGCGGGCACCTGGAAGGACCTCACGGACTCGGTCAACTCGATGGCCGGCAACCTCACCGACCAGGTGCGCAACATCGCGGACGTGACAACGGCGGTGGCCAAGGGCGACCTGTCGAAGAAGATCGACGTGGACGTGAAGGGCGAGTTCCTCACGCTGAAGAACACCATCAACACCATGGTGGACCAGCTGCGCTCCTTCGCCTCCGAAGTCACGCGCGTGGCGCGCGAGGTCGGCACCGAAGGCTCGCTCGGCGGCCAGGCGCGGGTGGAAGGCGTGTCGGGCACCTGGAAGGACCTCACGGATTCGGTCAACTCGATGGCGGGCAACCTCACCAGCCAGGTGCGCAACATCGCGGACGTGACCAAGGCGGTGGCGGCGGGCGACCTTTCCAAGAAGATCACGGTGGACGTGAAGGGCGAGATTCTCGAGCTGAAGAACACCATCAACACCATGGTGGACCAGCTCAACGGTTTCGCATCGGAAGTGACCCGCGTGGCCCGCGAAGTCGGCACCGAAGGCAAGCTGGGCGGCCAGGCCCAGGTGAAGGGCGTCGCCGGCACCTGGAAGGACCTGACCGACAACGTCAACTTCATGGCCGCCAACCTGACCGGCCAGGTCCGCAACATCGCCGACGT
>JAGIBP010000019.1 GCA_017744285.1 Variovorax sp. | reverse complement strand
CTGACGAGCACACCAAATGTCAACTGCAACTCCCTACCGCATCACATCGCGCGTTAAAATGCATACATTGCGCCCTCGCCGCCCATTACAAGCAGGTTCCAATTGCTAACATCCATTCCCGTCACCGAGATGTCGCCCCGTTGCTCCACTTGCAGCATGGGGCAACTGTGCCTGCCGGTGGGCATGAACCAGCAAGACCTGCAGAAGATGGACACCCTCGTGCTGGGCTGGTTCACCGGCGATCCTTCGCGCTTCGGCCTGCCCCGGCCCGATTACAAGATGTACGAGTCGCACCCCGTGGTCAACTCGCTGGTGCTGCACCACATCGGCCACGGCGACATCGGCGTGCGCGGCGACATCGCGCGCCTCGACGGCGACACGGTGCACTTCAAGGACGGCAGCGCGCGCGACTACGACCTGATCCTATGCGCCACCGGCTACAAGCTGCACTACCCGTTCATCGACCGTACCTGGCTCAACTGGCAGGGCATGGCGCCGAAGCTGTATCTCAACATCTTCGCGCCGGGCTTCGACAACCTCGCTGTGCTCGGCATGATCGAGGCGAGCGGCATCGGCTGGCAGGGCCGCTACGAGCAGGCCGAACTGGTGGCGCGCTATTTCAAGGCGCAGGCCGAGGGCCGGCCGGCGGCCGCGGCGCTCAAGAAGGCCAAGTGCGGGCCGACGCCCGACCTCTCCGGCGGCTACAACTACCTGCAGCTCGAGCGCATGTCCTACTACGTTCACAAGGACACCTACCGCCGCGCGGTGCGCCAGGCCAGCGCCGCGCTGGCCTGACCGCGCCACGAGGCTCACGAGGAATCGCCATGCTCCCAGTCGACGAGGTGCGCCTCAACTTCAACCCGGCCTCGCTGGTGCTGCTGAACGCGGTGCTCGGCTTCCTGATGTTCGGCATCGCGCTGGACACGCGCATCGCCGATTTCCGGCGCGTGATGCGCATGCCGGTCGCGATGGCGGTCGGCGTCGCGGCGCAGTTCATCGTGCTGCCGGCCGTGACCTTCGTGCTGACGCTGCTGCTCAAGCCGGCGCCGAGCATCGCCCTGGGCATGATCCTGGTGGCCTGCTGCCCGCCGGGCAATGTGTCGAACATCCTCACGCACCGCGCGGGCGGCAACGTGGCGCTGTCGGTCTCGATGACCGCGCTGTCGAACCTGCTCTCGATCGTGGTGATGCCGCTGAACTTCGCGTTCTGGGGCGGCATCCATCCGACGGCGGCGCCGCTGCTCAAGACCATCGCGCTCGACCCGGCGGAGATGGTGGTGCACATCGTCGCGATCATCGGCGCGCCCTTCGTGATCGGGATCGCCTTCGCGCACGTCCTGCCGAAGCTCACCGAACGCATCAAGAAGCCGGCGCGCATCCTGAGCTTCATCTGCCTGATCGGCTTCATCCTCGCCGCGATCGCGGGCAACTGGCGCTACTTCATCGACTACGTGGGGCTCGTCCTGCTGGCCGTGGCGCTGCACGACGCGCTGGCCTTCGCCACCGGCTACGCCTGCGCGAGGGCCACGGGGCTGGCGGAGTACGATCGGCGTGCAGTCAGTTTCGAGGTCGGCATCCGCAATGCGGGTCTCGGGCTGGTGCTGATCTTCAGTTTCTTCGGCGGCCTCGGCGGCATGGCGGTGGTCGCCGGCGTGTGGGGCTTCTGGGACATCATCGCCGGGCTCGGGCTCGCCGCCTGGTGGGCCCGCCGCCCTCTCTCCGCCCCCGCCGTGCGTTCGGCCTGAATCGACCCTTTTCCATGGAAGTCTCCCCACCCCTCGCGGCGCGGCGCGTGCTCGTCACCGGCGCCGACGGTTTTCTCGGCCGCACCGTGGTCGCCGCGCTCGCGCGCCTGCCCGACATCCAGCACGTGGTCGCGCTCGACGTGCGCGAGGTGCCCGCCGCGCGGCGGCTGCCCGGCGTGGTCTATGCCGAGCAGGACGTGCGCACGCCGCAGATCGGCGCCCTCTTCGCCGAGCATGCGATCGACACCGTGGTCCACCTCGCCTCGATCGTGACGCCGGGCCGCGGCAGCACGCGCCAGTTCGAATACTCGGTCGACGTGCTCGGCACGCGCAACGTGCTCGAAGCCTGCGTGGCGCACGGCGTGGGCCACGTGGTGGTGTCGTCCAGCGGCGCGGCCTACGGCTACCACGCCGACAACCCGGCCTGGATCGACGAGGGCGACGCGCTGCGCGGCAACCCCGCCTTCGCCTATGCGCACCACAAGCGGCTGGTCGAGGAGATGCTCGCGGCCTACCGCGTCTCGCATCCGGCGTTGCGCCAGACGGTGCTGCGCATCGGCACCATCCTTGGCGAGAACGTACACAACCAGATCACGGCGCTGTTCGACAAGCCGCGCATCCTCGCCATCCGCGGCAGCGACAGTCCCTTCGTCTTCATCTGGGACGAGGACGTGACCGGCTGCGTGGTCCACGCGATCACCAGCGGCCGCGCCGGCTGCTTCAACGTCGCGGGCGACGGCGCGCTCACGCTGCCGCAGATCGCCTCGATCCTGCGCAAGCCGATGCTGGTGCTGCCGGCGCCCCTGCTGAAGGCCGCGCTCGCGATCGGCTCGCAACTCGGCCTGACGCGCTACGGGCCCGAGCAGCTCGACTTCCTGCGCTACCGCCCGGTCCTCGCGAACCGGCGCCTGAAAGAAGAGTTCGGCTACGTGCCGCGCAAGACCAGCCTCGAAGCCTTCCTGGCGTTCAAGGCGGCGCGCGACACCCAGGGCGCTCGCGCCGCGGTGCGGCGCACGGAGGCCTCCTCATGAGCGCACCAGCCGGGCTGAGCCGCGCCGACCTCGGCCGCGCCCTGGCCGTGGTGGTGATCTGGGGCCTGAACTTCGTCGTCATGAAGCTCGGCCTGCGCGAGCTGAGCCCGATGCTGCTGGGCGCCCTTCGCTTCGCGGCGGCCTCGCTGCCGCTGCTTCTCTTCGTGCGCAGGCCGGCGCTGCCGCCGCGCTACCTGCTGGCCTATGGGCTCGCGCAGGGGCTGGGCCAGTTCGGCTTTCTCTTCCTCGGCATCAAGCTGGGCATGACCGCCGGCATGGCCTCGGTCGTGATGCAGACGCAGGCCTTCTTCACGCTGCTGCTCGCGGCGCCGCTGCTGGGCGAGCGCGCGCATCGGCGGCAATGGATCGGCATCGCGGTCGCGCTGGGCGGCCTCCTGCTGATCGCCACCGCGCACGGCGAAGGACCGGGGCAGATGACGCTGATCGGCTTCGTCCTCACGCTCTCGGCGGCCTTCATGTGGGCGGGCTCGAACATCGTGGTGCGCTTCGCGACGCGCGCGGCGCCGGCCTACGACGCCTTCGGCTTCATCGTGTGGAGCAGCCTGGTGCCGATCGTGCCCTTCGCCGTCTTCGCGCTGGCCATGGAAGGCCCCTCGGCGGTGGCGCACCAGCTCGCGAACCTCGACCTCGGCGCGGTTCTGTCGGTGCTCTATCTCGCGTGGTTCGCGACGCTGCTGGCCTACAGCCTGTGGACGCGGCTGCTGCAACGCCATCCGGCCGGCCGCGTGGTGCCGTTCTCGCTGCTGGTGCCGGTGGTCGGACTGGCCGCTGCCGCCGCCTGCTTCGGCGAGCATCCGAGCGCCGCGCAGTGGGCCGGCACCGCGGCGGTGCTGCTGGGCCTGATGATCAACCAGGGCATCGGCCTGCGCGCCCTGGCCTCGCTGCGCGGGCCGAAGCGTGCCTGATCAGCGCTGCGCCTTGTCCTTCTGGTTCTGCGCCTCGATGCGCTCGCGCGCGGCGAGCCAGTCGGCATCGCTCCACTGGCGCAGCTCGTAGAAGTTGCCGCCGGTCGCCAGCGCGCCGCCGCCGTCCATCATGATGCTCTGGCCGTTGAGCCAGTCGCACTGGCCGCGCGCCATGAGGAAGGTCGCGAGGTTCTGCAGCTCGCTCATCTCGCCGGTGCGCGCCATCGGGTTGAAGGCCTTGCTGCGCGCGCCGGGTTCCTCGCCGGGGTTCAGGCGCTTGCTCATGCCCTCGGTCGGGATCTCGCCCGGACCGACCGCATTGAGGCGGATGCCGTAGCGTGCCCACTCGGTGGCCAGCGACTTGGTCATCACCTCGACGCCGGCCTTGCTCATCGCCGAAGGCACCACGTAGGGGCCGCCGTTGTCGACCCAGGTCACGATGATGCTCATCACGCTGCGGTAGGGATCGCCCTGCTTCCACTGGCCTGCCTTGGCCTCGCCGATCCAGCGCTTGCCCACCGCCTGGGTGACGTAGAACGTGCCGTGGAAGACGATGTTCGCGATCGCGTCGAAGGCGCGAGGCGAGAGCGCCTCGGTCGGCGAGACGAAGTTGCCCGCCGCGTTGTTGACCAGCCCCGTGAGGCCGCCGGATTGCCAGAGGCCCTCCACCATCTCTTCCACCGCCTGCGCGTTGCGGATGTCCACGCCGAAGGCGTCGGCGCGCCGGCCCGGGAACTGCGCGCGCCAGGCGCTCGCGGTCTCCTCGACCACGCTCTGGCGGCGGCCGCAGATCGCGACGTCGGCGCCCAGGCTGAGGAAGCGCTCGGCCATGGCGCGGCCGAGGCCGGTGCCGCCGCCGGTCACGAGAATGCGCTGGCCGGCCATGAGATCGGATTGGTACATGCGGGTCTCCTTGGATTCGTCGGGTGGATCGGATGTGCAGCGCGCATCGTAGATCGGCGCCTGCGAACCGGTAAGCTCCCGGCCAGGTTTTCATTCCGGGGATCCGATCCATGTCCGTGCCCTCTTCCGCCGACGCCGCCTTCGCGCCGCTGGCCGGCCTTCGCGTGCTGAGCCTCGCGCTCAACCTGCCCGGCCCCGCCGCGCTGATGCGCTGCCGCGCCATGGGTGCCGCCTGCACCAAGCTCGAACCGCCGGCAGGCGATCCCATGGGCCACTACAACCGCGCCGCCTACGCGGCGCTGCACGAAGGCGTCGCCATCGAGGTCGCCGACCTCAAGACCGAGGACGGCCGCCGGCACCTGGATCGCCTGCTCGAATCCACCGACGTGCTGCTGACTTCGTTCCGGCCTTCGGCGCTCGCGAAGCTCGGGCTCGACTGGCGTGTGCTGCATGCGCGTCACCCCGGGCTCTCGCAGGTCGCGATCGTCGGCGCGCCGGGCGTGCGCGCGGAAGAGCCGGGGCACGACCTCACCTACCTCGCCGAGAGCGGCCTCGTCACCGGCACCGAACTGCCGCCCACGCTCTATGCCGACATGGGCGGTGCGCTGCTAGCGAGCGAAGCCGTGCTCCAGGCCGCGCTGCGCCCCGATCGCTCGCGGGGCGTGTACCTCGAAGTCGCGCTCAACGCCGCCGCCGACTGGCTCGCGCTGCCGCGCACCTGGGGCCTCACCGCGCCAGGGGGCGCCGTGGGGGGCGCGCATGCGGGCTATCGCGTCTACCGGTGCGCCGACGGCCGCGTGGCGGTGGCGGCGCTGGAGCCGCACTTCGCCGCGCGCCTGTGCGAGGCGGCGGGCGCGGCGTCGAAAGACATGGCGTCGGCCGAGACGCATGAAGCGATCGCGCGCTGGATCGCCCAGCGCACGCGCGCCGAACTGGAGACCCTGGCGCGCGAGCGCGACGTGCCGCTGCTCACGCTGGCGGACTGAGCTATTGCGTCATCTCGATCCAGCCGACGGGGCAGGCCTGGATCGTCGGGAAATAGCCGATCGGGTTCTGGCAATACCAGATCGCCGGAACGCCGCTCACGAACACCACCGGCGGCGGCCCGAAGAACACCGGCCCCCCGACCACCACGACCCGGTGGAGCGGGACACCGCGGCGGGCAAGAAACACCGGCCGCCCCGCGAAGCCCGGATGGCCGAAAAACGCGTGCTGCCCCGGCGCGACGGCCGCGAAACGCGCGCCGCCCCCGTGCATGCCACGTGCCCCACCGCTGCCGCCGCTCCCTTGCATGCCGTTGAAGGCCTGCCCGCTCATCGCCAGGCCGCCCGCCACGGCAGCCACCATCAGGGCGCGTGAGAGTCTCTGCATGGCGCACCTCCACTGAAATCCCCCTTTGGACTTCAGCCCGGCCACCCGAGTTCAGCGCACGGCGGGCCTCAAAGGCTCTGGACGAAGGCCACCATCCGCCGGCGCTCGGCCGCATCGGGCAAGCGGCCGCGCAGGGCGCCGAGGTTGTCCGCCATGTGCGCCGGATCGGAGGTGCCCGGAATCACCGCGGTCACGCGCTCGTCGCCCAGGAGGTACTTCAGGAAGAACTGAGCCCAGCTCTGGGCGAACGCCGTCGACCAGTCGGGCAGCGGCTTGCCGCGCACCGCGCGGAACAGCCGGGCGCGGCCGAAGGGCAGCGCGGTCAGCACGCCGGCGCCGACCTCGGCAGCCGCGGGCAGGATGCGCTCCTCCGCCTCGCGGTTGTCGATCGAATAGTCGATCTGCACGAAGTCGGGCTTCTCGCGCCGCAGCACCGACTCGACCGCCTCGTAGGCACGCCGGGACGTCGAGGTGATGCCGACGTAGCGGCACACGCCCTGCGTCTTCCACTCCCTGAACCTCGCCAGCGACTGCGCCGGATCGCGCACGTTGTGAAGCTGCAGCAGGTCGAGGCGCCGCGTCGCGAGCCGGGTCTGCGAACGCTCCAGTTCGGCCGCGTCGGGCGATTCGAGCTTGGTCGCGACAAAGAACCTCTCGCGCGACGCGGCGGCCGGCATCGCGTGGCCCAGCACCAGTTCGGCGTCCGCGTAGGCCGAGGCGGTGTCGACCAGCCTGCCACCCTGTTCGAGCAAGGTGCGCAGGATCTGCGTGGCCGCCTCGCGGGTCTTCGCGTCGTCGTTGTCGAACACGATGGCCGTGCCCAGGCCTACGGCCGGGATGCGCTCGCCGCTCGACGGAATGGCCCGCGTGAGGAGCGCGGCCTCCTGGCCCTGGGGCCAGCCCGCGACGGGGCACAGCGCCGCCGCCGCGAGCGTTGAAAAGCTTCGTCGTGTCATCGATGCCATGAGGGTTCTCCCAGTGGGGCCGGCGCCTCGCCGGCGATCTTCGATGCGCGGCGCTCCTGCGTGCGGCCGAGCGCGCCCGACAGCACGAGCCACGCCAGCACGACCGGCAGCGCGACCAGCGCGATCGCACCGAGCTTGAGCCCCGCCGCGTGCAGCGCGTCGTAGACCCAGCCGTAGAGCGCGTCGGAGCCGCGGTAGACCACCACGTCGATCAGGTTCTTGGCCTTGTACTTGTCCTCGCGGTCCATGACCGTGAAGAACACCTGCCGCGCCGGATTCGCGATGGCGAAGTTCATCCAGCGCTGCAGCACCTGGAAGACCAGCACCACCGCCAGCCCCGGCGACCACGCGATCGCCAGGAAGCCGACGACGTAAACCGCCGGCAGCGCCCCCGCCGCGATGCCGGTGCCGAAGCGCTGCAGGAAACGCCCCGTGGCGAAGACCTGTGTCGCGAGCGTGAGCAGGCCGACCGCGAGATCGATGCTCGCGAAGATGCGGGTCTGCTCGCCCGCGCCGTGGACCGTGGCCGAGACCACGTTCGCCTGCATGAAGTACAGCATGGTCGCGCCGAACGACAGCAGGCTCACCCACGCGCCCACGCCCACCAGATAGGGCGAACGAAACAGCTTCGAGATGCCCGCGAACGCGCTGCCGCCCACGCGCGCCACCTCGCGCGGCCCGCCCTGCCGCCCGCCCGCGCTCCGTTCGAGCCGGTGCGCGCAGAACACCGCGATCTCCAGGAACACGATGGCCGCGAGCAGCAGGTTGTGCGGCCCGAGCGGCACCGCCAGCGCGATCGTGATCATCGGCCCCAGCAGCGCGCCGGCCGTGCCGCCCGCGCCGATGAAGCCGAACAGACGCTTGGCCTGCTCGCTGGTGAACAGATCCGCCATGAAGGACCAGAACACCGCCACCGCGAACAGGTTGAACACGCTGACCCAGACGAAGAACACGCGCGCCACGATCACGGGCGCGATGTCCTGCGCGAGCAGCCACCAGAAGACCGCGAGGTTGACCACGAAGAAGTGGTAGACCACCGGAATGAAGCGCGCCCGCGGCAGCTTCGCGACCAGCGCCCCATAGAGCGGCTGCGCCGCGAGCAGCGTCACGAAGGTGGCGCTGAAGAGCCACGGCAGCGCCCGTGTGCCGCCCGCGATGCCCATCTGGTCGCGCAGCGGCCGCAGCACGTAGTAGCCCGCGAGCAGCGCGAAGAAATAGCCGAAGGACCACAGCGCAGCCGCCAGCTCCTGGGGCGTGGCCGGCACCACGCGGCGCAGCCAGGGCTCGTCGGACGCGCCCCGGCTCATGGCGCCAGCGACAGCTTCTGCCTGAGCTCCGCCGCACTCACCGACTGGCCGTAGCCCGGGCCGCCGCGCTGGAACTTGCGCGCATCGGCCAGCTTGCCGACGACGACCGGGTCGAAGCCGGCATCGGTGACCAGGGCCGCGGCGACCTTCACCGCGTCCGGGTCGTCGCCGGCGATCGGGATCGCGAGGCGGGGCGGGGGCCGATGCGCCTCTCGCGCGAAGATCGCATAGGACATGGTGTTGAACGCACGCACCAGCCGCGCGCCGCCCAGGTACTTCTGCGACACCACGCCGATGCCTTCTTGCTCGACCTCGTCGGCGACCGCGCTGCCGTCGCGCCCGGCCACCGCATTGCAGGCATCGAGCACGACCTTGCCCTTCATCGCCGCGCCGTAGTCCTTGCCGATCTGCGGCAGCGCGCCATAGGGCACAGCGATGAACAGCGCGTCGCCGAAGGCGATCGCCTCGGCCACCGTGCCGGTCTTCGCGAGCGGACCGAGGCTCGCGGCCAGGTCCTTGAGCTCTTCGGGATGGCGCGAGGACAGCATCACCGGATGGCCGGCCTTCACCCACAGCCCGCCGATGGTGCCGCCGATGCGGCCCGCGCCGATGATGCCGATGCGCATGCCGGACGCCGCCGCCTGCGCCGCCGCGCCGCGCGGTGCGAGCGCCGCCAGCAGCACCGCCAGGCCGCCCGCCGCGAGCAGGCCGCGGCGCAGGGGATCGGGATGGCAATGTCGCAGCATCGGAACCTCCTGGGGATCCAGCGAAAGCGGATCATCTGCCCGCACGCAGGCGCCTGCAAGCGCACCGCTTCAAACCCCGGTCAGGCGCATAGCCGAAGGCCGGCGAATCGCTGAGCGCCGTTTCAGACGGTTCCCATGGGCTCCCGTGGGGGCGATGGGAAGAATCCGCGACTCCCTTCGCAACGCATCCCACAAGCAAGATGACGCCGGCAAGACTCTGGCTGCAAGTGTTCATGGCGGGCTTCGCCATCATCGCCGCCCTGCTGATCGTCACGCTGATCACCCCGATTCCCTACGGCGACCTCTCGCGGATCGGGCAGGTCTCGGAGTACGAATTCGGATGGCGCCGGGAACCCCCGCACGTCGATCACGCGTTGCTCCAGGCCACGCCGATCCCGGAGGCCGACATCCTCGTGATCGGCGACAGCTTCTCCGCGACGCACCGCTGGCAGTCGGTGCTGAAGCGAGCCGGCCACCGCTTCGCCACCGTCTACTGGAGCGACTTCCACGAGACGCTCTGCGACGATTTCGACGCCTGGCTCGACCGTGCCGGCTTCAAGGGCAAGCTCGTGGTGATCGAGAGCGTCGAACGTCTTCTGGCCGGGCGCCTGGCCAGCACCCGGCAGTGCACGGCCATGCGCCACCCGCCCACCTCCAGGCCCGGGCCGCTCTTCGAGTCGCCGGAGCACGTGCCCGGGTTTGCGCTCAACGGGTCGGCGAAGCTCACCTCCGGCTACATCACCTACCGCAACACGCGCGCCGCCAAGCAGTCGGCCGGGCCGGTGATGCTGGGCCCTCGGACCTGGTCACGACCGGTGCCGGACGGCTGCGCGATGTTCAGCCACCGCCTCTGCGACCAGGCCCTGTTCTTCAAGGACGACGACGACAACGGCGAACTCACCACGGCGCACGTCGAGCAGATGCGCGCCTTCTCGAAGGCGCATCCCGCGCGCTCGATCATGTGGATGGTGATCCCCAACAAGACCACCACCTACCTGGCGCCGGATCATTCGAAAGAGTTTGTGACCGCGTTTGCCGAGGCCGGCCTGGGGCCGGATCTTTTCGCCTTCGCCCGGCAACAGAAGGCCCGCATGCAGGACTTCTATTTCCCGAACGACACGCACCTGTCGATGCATGGGCAGCTGGCGCTGGGGGAAGCCATGCTGCGGGCGGTCGTGGCCGCCGCGGCAGACCCCATCGAAAATGAGGACTTTTGAATCACAATCCGGCATCCCTCCCCCGCGCCGCCCATGCCCGACACCGCGTCCCGTCCGCTGCTGAGCCCCGAACACATCGCACTGATCGACAAAGGCGTCTCGGCCATCGTCGCCTCGCGCAATGCGGCGCTGCGGACCAGCCTAATGCGTTCGGTCGGCACCCGCGTCTCGGCGGACGGCTCGCGGATCACGGTATTCCTCTCGCGCAGCCAGGCGGCGCAGGTCCTGCAGGACGTGGCTGCCACCGGGCAGGTCGCGGTGGTGTTCAGCCAGCCGCTGAGCCACCGCACGGTGCAAGTCAAGGCGCGCCATGCGGAACTGCGCGCGGCCGACGAGGGCGACCTGCCGGTGCTGCGCCGCTACCTGGCCTCGATGGAGGAGGAGGTGGGCGCCGTCGGCTACGACGTGCCCTTCGTGCGCGCCATGCTCGGGTTCCGGCTCGACGACCTGGTCGCGGTCAGCTTCACGCCCGCCGAGGCCTTCGACCAGACGCCGGGGCCCAAGGCCGGCAGCGCCCTGCCTGCCGCCTGAACGCCGCGCGATGAACGCTTCCGTGCCCTCGCTCAACGACATCCGCGCCTGCTTCGAAGGCGCCATCCCGGCCATGATGGCGACCTGCGCCGAGGACGGCACGCCCAACGTGGCGCTGATCTCGCAGGTGCACTACGTGGACGAGCGGCACGTGGCGCTGTCCTATCAGTTCTTCAACAAGACGCGCGCCAACATCCTCGCCAATCCGTACGGCAACGTGCTGCTGCTCGACCCGGTGACGGCGTGCTTTCATCGCCTGCAGCTGCGCTACCTGCGCACCGAGTCCAGCGGCGCGCTGTTCGAGCGCATGAAGGCGCAGCTCGCGGGCATCGCCTCGCATTCGGGCATGGCCGGCGTGTTCCGGCTGCTGGGCTCCGATGTGTACGAGGTCGAGTCGATCGAGAGCGTGCCGGGCGAGCGGCTGCCCCCCGCGCCGCCCCGCCTGGGGGTGCTCGCGGGCGTGCGCCGGTGCGCCGAGCGCATGGCGTCATGCGGCGCCACCGACGAGCTGCTGCAGACCGTGCTGGCGGCGCTCAGCGACCACTTCGACGTGCGGCACGCGATGGTGCTGATGGTCGATGCGGCCACGCAGCGCCTCTACACCGTGGCAAGCTGCGGCTACGCCACCTCGGGCATCGGCTCGGAGATCGAGATCGGCCACGGCGTGATCGGCGTGGCCGCGCGCGAGCGCACGCCGGTGCGCATCAGCCACGTGACGAACGCGGCGAGCTACAGCCACGCGGTGCGCAGCAGCCTTCGCGCCACCGAGCCGGGCATCGCGCTCGACACCGAGATCCCCTTCCCCGGACTCGCGCAGCCACACAGCCAGCTGGCAGTGCCGATCGTCTCCGGCGGCCGGCTGCTGGGCGCGCTGTTCGTCGAAAGCCCGATGGACATGCGCTTCGGCTTCGAGGACGAGGACGCGCTGGTCGCCATCGCCGGCCACCTGGGCGCGGCGCTCGAGCTGCTGCGCACGCTCGACGAGCCGGCACCCGCCGCCGCCGAAGAACCCGCACCACCCGCCCCGCCCTCCGCCAGCGGCGCGCCGCTGCCGGTGCGGCACTACCTGGCGAACAACAGCGTGTTCATCGGCGACAGCTACCTGATCAAGGGCGTGGCGGGCGCGATCCTCGGCAAGCTGCTGCGCGAGTACTCGCAGCAGGGGCGCACCGAGTTCTCCAACCGCGAACTGCGGCTCGACCCGTCGATCCGCCTGCCCGATCTCTCGGACAACCTGGAGGCGCGGCTGGTGCTGCTGCAGCGGCGCCTGGCCGAGAACAGCCCGCACCTGCGCATCGAGAAGACCGGACGCGGGCGCTTCAGGCTGCGGGTGGAGCGACCGGTCGCGCTTACCGAGATCGCCGGCTGACCCCTAGGCCGGCAGGTCCAGGCTCGCGGCGAGCTTGGCCCACTCGCGCTCGTCCAGATGGGGGCGGACCACGTCGAGCGCCGCGGCGAAGGCCGGTGCCGGCGCATGGGCGCGCATGTCGGCCAGCACCGCGGTGCGCTCGGCGGGGTTCAGGAACGGCACCATCCAGCGCATCACGAACATCATCTCCTCGGGCGGGATCGAGGCGACGAGCGCGCCATGCAGTTCGATGAGTTCCGCATCGGTATAGCGCGCCCAGAGCACCGCGTTGTGCGCGGTTTCTTCCACGTGCATGTGCTCGAAGTTGTGGGCGATGAAGAGCGACAGCGAACGGTACAGCGCGAGCGCGCGTTCGGCGCGCCCGGCCACGTCGCATTGCAGCAGCGCGGTGGTCTCGTTCGCGAGCGCTTCGATCGCGGCGAGATGCTCCTCGTGCTCGTGCGCGATCCGGCCGCTGGAGCCGGGCGCGCGCGACTCCATGGCGGCGTGGATGAAGTCGTTCTCGTGCGCGAGGTGCGCGCGGCAGAAGTCCAGCAGTTCGAGCACGCGCTGCGTGGTTTGCGCGAGTTCGAGCGCGTCATCGTGGTCCATCCGGCCGAGGGCCAGCAGGCTGTCGGCCATCAGGGCCCGCAGCGCCTTGTGGATGCCGGCATACATGTCGACGCGTGGGGCGGCGGCGGTGGCCGCGACTTGGCGCATTTCGCGCTGATCGATGTTCATGGGAGTCCTTCTTTTCCAGTTCAGCGGCGGGCGCACCGTGCGCTCTCCTGCTGGGAAGAAGTCTAGGAATGCGCCTCTTGCGGCGCCGCTAAGAATTGCTTAAGCAATCCCTCAGCAAACCTTAAATTTCGCGTGGCCAGGAAAAGCAGGTGCGGTGCGCTGCGGCCGGCGGTGCCGGAACAGGCCCCGCATAGAATTTCCCGGCGCACCGGGCCAGGACGCCGTCCTGGCCGGGACACCGTCTCAGGCCACGGAGCTCGACATGAAACTTGCGATTCTGACCGCGTACCCCGACTGGACCTGGGGCGGCCACGCGGCCGGCTGGCTGCGCGATGCGGCCCGCCAGGACGTGCACGGCGCACACACCGTGGTCGACGATCCTGACAGCGCCGACGCCATCCTCTTCATGGAGGGCCACCCGGGCGACTCCTTCATGGAGCGCGCCGTGTGGCATCCCCTGCGGCGGCGCCATCTCGAGAAGACCTTCCTCTATCACGACGACGACTACGCCTTTCCCCTCATGCCGGGAATCTATCCGTCGCTGCGCGCGCCCTACCACAAGGAAGGGTTGACAGCGGGCGGCGTGTACCTCGCGCGCATCGAGGAGAACAAGGCCATCGCCCGCGCGCGCGAACTGCGGCTTGCGCAAGACTTGCTGTATTCCTTCGTCGGCGCCAACAACTGCGCGGTGCGCGACAGCATCCTGCGCCTCTCGGTGCCCGACACCGTGGCGACCGACACCTCCGGCAAGCATGCCTGGGCGCTCGATGCCGGCACGCGCGCGGCCTACGAGGAGGACTACGCCCGCACCTGCGCACGCAGCCGCTTCATGCTGTCGCCGCGCGGCATCGGGCCTTCGACCTACCGGCTGTACGAGGCGATGGAGCTCGGCCGCTGCCCGGTGATCATCGCCGACGACTGGGTGCCGCCGCCCTTCATTCCGTGGGAAGAGTTCAGCATCCGCATCCGCGAGGACCAGGTTCACGAACTGCCGCGCATCCTGGCCGATGCGCCCTACGAAGCGATGGGCCTCGCGGCGCGGCGCGCCTTCGAGAACTACATCGACAAGCCGCACTGCTTCCACTACCTGGCGGAGTCGGTGCAGATGCTGATGAACGCGCCGCAGCGCGACACGCGACTGCTCGGCCGCTACGCCGAGCTCATGGCTTCCGACATGCGCGGCTACTACATCCGCAGCCGGCTGCGCGCGATCAGGCGGCGCATGCGCTCCGCGGTCGTGCGGCAGCCCAAGGCGGCCTGACGAGCCCTAGGCGGTTGCGCCTAGATGCTCGCCGCGCGCTTGCCCCGCGCGCGCCCGAGGATTACGCTGGCTGCGCGGGCGGGCGTCTCCCGCCCGGGGAGCAACGCCATGTATGCACGCATCCTCGTTGCCACCGACGGCTCCGAGCTGTCGGAACTGGCGGTCAACAGCGCCATCGACCTGGCTCTGCTCACGCAGGCGGAGCTGATCGCCGTGAAGGTGGTGCACCAGTATCCCGCCAGCTACTTCGAAGGCTCCCTGCTGCTCAGCCAGGTCGAGGTCTCGCAATTGCTCGAGCACGCCGATGCCGAGGCTCAGCGCGTGGTCGACGCCGTCAAGGACAAGGCGGCGGCGCGCGGCGTGAAGAACGCCCGCGCCATCGTGGTGAACGCGGAGCTCATCTCCGAGGCCATCATCGAGGCCGCCCGCGTGCACCGCTGCGACCTCATCGTGATGGCCTCGCACGGACGCCGGGGCATCAAGCGCCTGCTGATGGGCAGCGAAACGCTGCACGTGCTGACCCACTCGCACACGCCGGTGCTGGTGCTGCGCTGACGGAACCAGGCCTCAGCGCGCCGCGGCGTCGCGCTGGCGGTCTTCGCGCTTGACCGCGAGGTAGGTCGCGAGGTCGACCTCGTGCAGCTGCACGGGGTGCTGCTCCACGGCGCGGAACCAGGTGTCCAGCCGCTTGTCGGCGCGCTCGGGCGCAGGCACGGAGAAGCCGTCGAGATAGGCGTCGAGCGCGAGGAAGTAGCGCATCGCGTTGCGCTCCATCAGGCCGCGCAACCCCTTGATGTAGTCGGGCCTGCCTTCAGGCGTCTTGCCCACGACGGTGAAGCCGACCTTGTCGCTGCCGAAGGTCGCGAGGTAGGCCATGGTGGCCAGGCGCGCGATCACGTTGTGATCGTAGGCATAGGCGAAGTGCAGGAAGGTCTGGCGCTCGCCCAGCGGCACCGCTTCGAGCATCACGCGATACTGGCTGGTGCCCATCGGCCCCTCTTGCGCGAAGAGCTCGACCTGCAGGTAGTCCCTCGCCGCATGCACGACGCGGTGCGCGAAGGTCAGCTCGAAGGCCTGCTCGATCGGCTTGTCGTAGCGCGGCACCACGGCGAGCGTGAGCTTCTCGCCCTCGGGCGCACGCACCGCGCGGCAGCGCCGGTTGTTGATGTGCAGCACCAGCATGTCGCACCACTGCGCAGAGCGCTCGAGCGCGCGGCGCACGTCGTCGATGGGGTGGTCGACCACCGCATAGATGTCGCCTTGCAGGCCGCCGTCGGTTTCCGCGGAGTCGATGACCACCGGTCGCTTGAGCGGGCTGTTGGCCAGCGCCTCGGCGTGCTTGCCGTGGAGTTCGCGCATCGCCTGCGCGGAGCCGGCTTCGAGCCTGGCATGCACATCGGTCGAGGCCAGCGCCGCCGCGCCCAGCATGAACCAGAAAGCGAGGCGGACGAAGCGCGCGGCCAGCGGGTTGTTCATGGCGACACCATACACGGCGGCGGTATCGCGGTCTGCCGGCCAAGGGGGCTATCGCCCCTTGCGAATGGGCTTGGCCGGCGCCGGCTTCACGCGCCCCGCTCCGGTCTCGCGCGGCGGCAAGCCGGTGTGCTGCGTGAGGATGCGGCCTTTGACGGGCTTGGCGCTCTTCTGCACCACGGGCGTCGAGTTCTTGCGGCGCGCACTCTGGTAGCTGCCGTCGGTCAGCGGCTGCCAGGTCGGGATCAGGTGGTGCTTGCCGTTGCCGATCAGGTCGGCGCGGCCCATGGCCTTGAGCGCCTCGCGCAGGAGCGGCCAGTTGTTGGCGTCGTGGTAGCGCAGGAACGCCTTGTGCAGGCGGCGGCGCTTTTCGCCGCGCACGATGTCCACCGTCTCGCTGGTTTCACCATTCGCAGGATTGCGCGTGATCTTGCGCAGCGGGTTCAAGTTGCTGTGGTACATCGCGGTGGCGGTCGCCATCGGCGAGGGATAGAAGGTCTGCACCTGGTCGGCGCGGAAGCCGTTGCGCTTGAGCCAGAGCGCGAGGTTCATCATGTCCTCGTCGCTGGTCCCCGGATGCGCGGCGATGAAATACGGGATGAGGTACTGCTTCTTGCCCGCCTCGGCCGAGTACTTCTCGAACATCTGCTTGAACTTGTCGTAGCTGCCGATGCCGGGCTTCATCATCTTCGTGAGCGGGCCCTGCTCGGTGTGCTCGGGCGCGATCTTGAGGTAGCCGCCGACGTGGTGCTGCACCAGTTCCTTGACGTACTCGGGCGACTGCACCGCGAGGTCGTAGCGCAGGCCCGAGCCGATCAGGATCTTCTTGATGCCCTTGAGCGCACGCGCCCGGCGGTAGATCTTGATGAGCGGGTCGTGGTTGGTGTTGAGGTTCTGGCAGATGCCCGGGTAGACGCAGCTCGGCTTGCGGCAGGCGGCCTCGATCTCGGGCGACTTGCAGCCGATGCGGTACATGTTGGCCGTGGGCCCGCCGAGGTCGGAGATGGTGCCGGTGAAGCCCTTCACGCTGTCGCGGATGGTCTCGACTTCCTTGATGATCGAGTCCTCGGAGCGGCTCTGGATGATGCGGCCCTCGTGCTCGGTGATCGAGCAGAAGGTACAGCCGCCGAAGCAGCCGCGCATGATGTTCACGCTGAAGCGGATCATCTCCCAGGCGGGGATCTTGGTCGCGCCGTCGTGGCTGCCGTGCTCGTCGGCATAGCGCGGATGCGGGCTGCGCGCATACGGCAGGTCGAACACGTGGTCCATCTCGGCCGTGGTGAGCGGGATCGGCGGCGGGTTGATCCACACGTCGCGCGCGGTCGTGCCTTCGCCGTGCGCCTGCACCAGTGCGCGCGCGTTGCCGGGGTTGGTCTCGAGGTGCAGCACGCGGTTGGCATGCGCGTAGAGCACCGGGTCGGCGCGCACCTGCTCGTACGACGGCAGGCGGATCACCGAGCGGTCGCGCGGCGGCACTTTGACCTTGCCTTTGCCCTGCAGCGCCGGGTTGGGCACGAACTGGATCGGCTGGATCGCGGCGTTCGCGACGCTGGCCGGGGCGGCAGCTTCGGCCGCCTCGGCGACGGCTTGCGCTTCGTCCTCGCGGGCGCAGCTCGCGCCATTGGCCTTGGCCTGCTCGGAGACCATCAGGTAGGGATTGACGTGCGCCTCGACGCGACCGGGTTCGTCCACCGTGGTGGAGTCGATCTCGAACCAGCCCTCCGGCGTCTCACGCCGCACGAACGCGGTACCGCGCACGTCGGTGATCTGCTGCACCGGCTCGCGCGCCGCGAGGCGGTGCGCGATCTCGACGATCGCACGCTCGGCGTTGCCGTAGAGCAGCAGGTCGCACTTCGAATCGACCACGATCGATCGGCGCACCTTGTCCTGCCAGTAGTCGTAGTGCGCAATGCGGCGCAGCGAACCTTCGATGCCGCCAAGCACGATCGGCACGTCGCTCCAGGCCTCCTTGCAGCGCTGCGAGTAGACGACGGCCGCGCGGTCCGGCCGCTTGCCGCCGACGTCGCCGGGCGTGTAGGCGTCGTCGCTGCGGATCTTCCGGTCGGCCGTGTAGCGGTTGATCATCGAATCCATGTTGCCGGCGGTCACGCCGAAGAACAGGTTCGGCTTGCCGAGCACCTTGAACGGGTCGGCGCTGTGCCAGTCGGGCTGCGCGATGATGCCCACGCGAAAGCCCTGCGCTTCGAGCATGCGGCCGATCACCGCCATGCCGAAGCTCGGGTGGTCGACGTAGGCGTCGCCCGTGACGACGATGACGTCGCAGCTGTCCCATCCGAGCGCCTCCATCTCGGCGCGCGAAGTCGGAAGGAACTTGGCCGTGCCGAAACGCGCCGCCCAGTACTTGCGGTAGCTGGTCAGCGGCTTGGCGGCGCGCGTGAAGAAAGAGACGTCGACAGGGGCGTTCATCGGGGGGTGGGCAGCAAGGGTGCCATGTGGGGCCGGGCCGGAGGGGCCTCCGTGGGCAACCCCGGATTTTAGGGTTTCCCAGGGGTCCTGTCGCATTCAAGGCCATTCCGGCATGCAGGCCAGATGCAGTAATTAGTTGCCTGCATCAACCAATCGATTGACAATGGCATGCATGGACGCCACCACCCTCCCCCCGGACGCCGCCGACATCAAGGCGCTGCGCCGCTTCAACCGCTTCTACACGCGCCGCATCGGCGTGCTCGACCCCTACCTGGGCAGCGACATGTCGTTGACCGACGTGCGCGTGCTCTACGAGCTGGCGCACCGCGAAGCCCACGTCGCGAGCGACATCGGCCGCGACCTGCAGCTGGACGCTGGCTACCTGAGCCGCATCCTGCGCCGCTTCGAAGCGCAGGGCTGGCTCACGCGCGAGCCCAGCCCGCGCGATGCCCGCCAGAGCCTGCTGCGGCTGACCGAATCCGGCCACCAGGCCTTCGCGCCGCTGCAGCAGAAGTCGCGTGAGGAAGCGGCCGCCCTCCTCGCGCCGCTCTCGCCGCCGCAGCGCGCACAGGTGATCGGCGCCATCGGCACCTTGCAGCAGTTGCTCGACCCCGAAGCCCCGGCCCGCCCCAGGACGCGGACGGCGGTGCTGCGCGACCCGGCGCCCGGCGACATCGGCTGGGTGGTCCAGCAGCATGGCGAGATCTATGCGCGCGAGTACGGCTGGAACAGCGAGTTCGAAGCGCTCGTGGCCGAGATCGCGGGCCGGTTCCTGCGCAAGTTCCAGCCCGAATGGGAGCGCTGCTGGATCGCCGAACTCGACGGCGAGCGCGTGGGCGCGGTCTTCGTGGTGCGCAAGTCGGCGACCACCGCGCAGCTGCGCATGCTGATCCTCGCGCCGCAGGCCCGCGGGCTCGGCCTCGGCGGCCGGCTCACGGACGAGTGCATCGCCTTCGCGCGCGGCAAGGGCTACCGCAAGATGGTGCTGTGGACCAACAGCTGCCTGACGGCCGCACGCGCGATCTACGCGGCGCGCGGCTTCGAACTGCTCAAGTCCGAACCCTACGAAGGCTTCGGCCAGCAGCTCGTCGGGGAGACCTGGGAACTGAAGCTCACTCGTTCGTGATCTTTCGCTCGCGCACGATGCCGCCCCACTTGGCATCTTCCTTCTTCATGAAGGCGGTGAGTTCGGCGCGCGTGGTCGGCTGCGGCGTGAGGCCGTGCTTGTTCAACGCCTCCTTGACGCCGGGGTCATTGAGCACCTTCACGATCTCCTGGTTCCAGCGGTCGAGGATCGGCGCCGGCGTCTTGCCCGGCGCGACGAAGGCGTACCAGTTCAGCGCCTCGAAGCCCGGGTAGCCCGATTCGGCGACCGTCGGGATGTTCGGCAGGTACGCGGGCCGCGTCAGCCCGGTCGTGGCCAGCGGGATCAGCCGCCCGGCTTCCACCTGCGGCATGGCGGTGGGCGGCGCCGAGAAGTACGAGGCCACGCGCTCGCCGATGAGGTCCTGCATGGCCGGCGCCCCGCCCTTGTACGGAACGTGGACCATGTTGATGCGCGCCTGCTGGTTGAACAGCTCGCCCGCCAGGTGCGAGGCCGAGCCCGCGCCGGTCGATGCGAAGTCCACGCCGCCAGCCTTGGTCTTGGCCAGCTTCACGAACTCGGCCAGCGTCTTCACGCCCAGCCCCTTGTGCACCACCAGCACATTGGGGAAGTTCACGCCGCCCGAGACCGGCGCGAGGTCCTTGAAGGGGTCGTAGCTGACCTTCATGATGTGCGGCGCGATGGTCAGCGGCCCGATCGAGCCGAAGAGCAGCATCGTGCCGTCCGCCGGACCGTTCGCCACGAACTGGTGCGCGATGTTGCCGCCGGCGCCGGCGCGGTTGTCGACGACCACGGTCCGGCCGATGTTGTCGCCGAGCTGCTTGGCGATCAGCCGGGCCGCCGCGTCGGCCGCGCCGCCGGGGGCGAAGCCGACCACCATCGTGACCGGCTTGGCCGGCGGAAAGTCCTGGGCGCCGGCCGGGGCGGCCATGAGCCCTGTGCCGGCGACCAGCGCGCTCAGCCATGCAAGTGGGGGTTTCTTCATCGTGTCCTCCTGCGGTAGTGATTCAGTCGGCCCCGAGCCCGACCGGGTTCGGCAGCCGTTTTTCGATGGCATGGCGCAGCAGCGCGGCGGTGCGGAAGATGCCGTGGGCGAACTTGCCGTAGGGCAAGGTGGCGAAGAGCGCCATCACCGCGCCGAGGTGCAGGCACAGCAGCAGCGCGAGCGCCGGCGTTGCGCGCCCCAGCCACAGGGCCAGGCCGCTCGCGCTGGTGAGGAACAGCAAGGCGATGAAGCCCAGGTCCATCGGCTTCTGCGCGGCGTCGCCGTGCAGCGGCGCGCGATGGCGATGGAGCCGCCACAGGCCCGCCGTGCCGATCATCAGGCTCACGCCCCCTGCCACGCCCAGCAGCTTGGGCAGGCTCGGCAGCGCATACGGCGCGTGCCAGCCGAAGGCATAGTGATAGACCGTGGCCACGCAGGTGGCCGCGAAGCACAGCAGGAAGCCATAGAAGGTGAAGTGATGGAAGCGCCGGCGCCGCAGCGTGTAGGCGTCGTCCTCGTCGTGGCAGCCCTCGCCGTGGCCGCCGTCGAGGTACTTGAGCCGCAACACCGCATCCGCCGCTTCGGCCGCGGCCGGCGCGTTCAGCGGCGCACCGCCGGTCGCGGGCTTGAGCTCGCGCCAGAAGCGCGAAACGCCCATGCCGAGCGCGAACACCACGAACAGGAACACCGGCGCGAACAGGCCGACCAGCAGGTTGTGCGGGAAGAGCTGGTAGAAGTTGCCCTCCAGCGCCCCGCCCCACAGCGTGCCGTTCAGCGCCACCGCCATCGCGAGGAACAGCGCCAGCCCCGCGGCCAGCGCGAGCGACAGCGTCAGGCCGTTGCGCTGGTAGAGCCGGCCCAGCGCCGGCGGCCAGGCGTAGTCGGCGTAGGTCTGGCCGCGCACCTCGGCCATGGCGCGCGGCACGTTCACCGCGAACTCGTGCGGCGGCGCGTACTGGCAGGCGTGCAGGCAGGCGCCGCAGTTGTGGCAGAGGTTGGCCAGGAAGTGGATGTCGGCGCGGCCGAACTCCAGCCGCCGCGTCATCGCGGGGAAGACCGCGCAGAAGCCTTCGCAGTAGCGGCAGGCATTGCAGATCTGCATCTGGCGGCCGACCTCGGCCTCGCGCTCGCCGAGGATCGGGATCACGGCGCGGCCGCCGCTGGCGAGCGACGCGGCTTCGCGCGTCAGGGCATCAAGCGATCGCATGCCGGGTCTCCTTGTGTGCTTCCTTGGCGGCCTTCGCGGCCTCGGTGCCGGCGATGCGGCCGAAGGCCGTGCCGATGCTCATGCCGACGCCCGCCGTGTAGCCCTTGCCGAGCACGTTGCCGGCCATCATTTCGCCCGCGACGAAGAGGTTCGGGCTCGGGCGGCCGCCGAAGTGCACCGCCGACTTGTCGTTCACCCGCAGGCCGAGGTAGGTGAAGGTGATGCCGGGTCGCACGGGGTAGGCATAGAACGGCGCCATGTCGATGGGGCGCGCCCAGTGCGTCTTCGCGGGGGCGAGGCCCTCGGTGTGGCAATCGTCGAGCGCGGTGTGGTCGAAGGTGCCGACGCGGCACGCCGCGTTGTAGGCGTCGAGGGTCGCCACGAAGTCCGCTTCGGGTAGGCCCAGCTTGCGCGCAAGCTCGGGCAGGCTGTCGGCCACCGTACCCGGGAACACCGGCGGCATGAAGCGGCCGATGGCCTTGCGGTCGATGATCGAATAGGCGATCTGCCCCGGCTGCTGCGCCACCAGGCGGCCCCAGATCGCGTAGCGCTTGGGCCAGAAGTCCTCGCCCTCGTCGTAGAAGCGCTTGGCTTCGCGGTTGACCACCACGCCGAGCGACACGCAGTCGATGCGGGTGCAGATGCCGCCGTCATAGAGCGGCGCGCGGGCGTCGATCGCGACCATGTGCGCCTGCGTCGGATCGCCGATCGAGTCGGCGCCGGCCTCGATCATGGCCTTGAGCAGCACGCCTTCGTTGAAGCGCGTGCCACGGATCAGGAAGTTCTCGGCGGGCCGCTCGCCGCGCTCGTTGACGCCCCAGGCTTCGCTCAGCCATTCGCGGTTCGACTCGAAGCCGCCGGCGGCGAGCACGCAGCTGCGCGCCTCGATGCGCTCGCCGCGCGCCGTGATCGCCGCGACGAAGCGGTCGCCGTCGAGCTCGACCGAAACGATGGGCGTGTCATAGCGGATCTGCACGCCGAGCTTCTCGGCGCTGCGGAAGTACGCATTGACGAGCGCCTTGCCGCCGCCCATGAAGAAGGCATTGGTGCGCGCCACGTGCAGCGCGCCCGACAGCGGCGGCTGGAAGTGCACGCCATGGCTGCGCATCCAGTCGCGGCAGGAGGACGAGGCGCGGATCGCGATGCGGGCCAGGTGCTCGTCGGTCAGGCCACCGGTCACCTTGAGCAGGTCCTGCCAGTACTCTTCCTCGGGATAGGCGTCGACCAGCACGTCCTGCGGCGCGTCGTGCATGCAGCGCAGGTTGCGGGTGTGCTGGGAATTGCCGCCGCGCCACTCGCGCGGCGAGGCTTCGACCAGCAGGACGCTGGCACCGGCCTCGCGCGCCATCAGGGCCGCGCACAGCGCCGCGTTGCCGCCGCCGACGACCAGGACATCGATCATTCAGTTGTCTCCTCGTGAGGAGCACCACTGTAGGCAGGCGGCGCGCCGGGCGAAAGAACGCCCGAGGCAAGGGGTCTTCAGTTTTCGTGAAGGGTCGCCCCGGCCCAGCGGCCTTCGCGCACCAGCTCGCGCGCGACTTCGGCGATCACCACGCGCGTGGCCAGCGCGGCCGGCGAGAGTTCGTCGTCCGACAGGCTCGCGAGCACGTTGCGGCGGCCCACCTGGGCATCCGCGATGCGCACCTGCACGAGTTCCGCGTGGGCCGGGCGCGCGGTGGCCGCGCCGGGCTGGATGGTGGCGCCGTGGCCGGCGCGCACCGCGTCCATCAGCAGCCCGAGGCCGTCGATCTCGGCCACCACGCGCGGCCGCACCCGCGCCCGTGCGAAGGCGGCTTCCAGCGTCGAGCGCAGGCCGTGCGTGGCGCTGGGCATGATCAGCGGCAAGGCGCCCAGCTGCGCCAGCCGCACCTGCCGCCCCGTCGGCAGGCCGGGCAGTCCGGCACGGCCGATGACGAACAGCTTCTCGTCGAGCAGCGGCAGCACGCTCCAGCGCCGCGCGGTGTCGGTGTGGAACTGCACGGCCAGGTCGAGCTGGCGCGCGTTGAGCATCGCCGCCAGATGGCCCGAGAGCGCCTCGACCAGGTGCAGCCGCACGTCCGGATAGCGCTTGGCCATCGCCTGCATCAGCGGCATGCCGAGCACGGAGGCGGTGGTGGGCGGCAGCCCGATGCTCACATGGCCCGACAGGCGCGCCTGCTGCGCGGCGCGCACCGCCTCGTCGGCGTGGCGCAGGATGAGATGGGCCTGCTGCAGGAAGGCCAGGCCCGCATCGGTCGGCGCGACGCCGGTCGAGCTGCGGTTCAGCAGGCGGGTCGAGAGTTCACCTTCGAGCCGGCTGATCTGCTGGCTCAGCGCGGAGGTCGCCAGGCCGAGTTCGAGCGCGGCGCGCCCCATGCTGTGAAGCTCGCAGACCTTGACGAAGTAGCGCAGTTGCCTCAGCTCCATGAATGGCACCCGCTCATTCACCGGCCGGGATCTGCGGCAGCTTCATCGGATGGCGCACGCGGTGCGCGTTCGGCTCGGTCAGGTCGAAGGTGGTCACGCCGTTCATCTGCGAGGCGCTGGTGAGCCATTCCGGGTGATCGAGCGTGTTGCGGATGTCGCGCAGGCCCGCGTCCCAGTGCTCGTCGACCGAGGCGCGCGAAAACTCGTAGTCCTTGGATTCGAGTTCGTAGGGCTTGTCGCGGTAGATGAGGTGCACGATCTCGATGGGCTTGTGCGAGAGCGCGGCGCACAACGAGGCCACGCTCGGATCGTCGCGCAGGCCCGCAGGCAGCTTGCCGAGCAGATCCGCCAGCGCCTGCTGCAGGTTCATGCTGGACGCCATGGCGTCGGTGTTCATGCGGGTGCGGCTCGAGTAGGAGATGTCCTTCTGCCGCTCCATCGTCTCGCCCAGCGTGCGCGGCATCGCGCCGCGGGCGCTGAAGAGGTCCACCTGCAGCACCATCAGCGGCTCGCTGCGCGGGTGCGAGTCGAGCACGTACTGCAGCGGCGTGTTGGAGACGATGCCGCCGTCCCAGTAGTCCTCGCCGTCGATGTGCACCGGCGCGAAGCCCGGCGGCAGCGCGCCGCTGGCCATGACGTGCTCCGGCCCGATGCGCTGCACGCGGTTGTCGAAGTAGACGGAGTTGCCGGTGCGCACGTTCACGGCGCCGACGCTGAAGCGCACGCCGTCGTGGTTGATGCGGTCGAAATCGACCAGCCGCTCCAGCGTCGCCTTGAGCGGCGCGGCGTCGTAGTAGCTCAGCGCCGGCGCCGCGCCGCCCAGGAGCAGCGAGGGCGCGCAGCGCGGTTCGAAGAAGCCCGGCACGCCGAACAGCGCGGTCGAGCTGGCGCTCCACTGGTTGAACGAGGCCCGGTCCAGGCCCCACCATGCCGGCACGCGCTGCGCCGGGCCCGAGGAGACGAGATTCCAGAACTCGCGCAGCCGCTGCACGCGCATCTCGGGCGCGTTGCCGGCGATCAGCGCGGCGTTGATGGCGCCGATCGACACGCCGGCGACCCAGTCGAGGCCCTTGTGCCGCTCGAACACGCCTGCGTAGACGCCGGCCTGGTAGGCGCCCAGCGCGCCGCCGCCCTGCAGGACCAGGGCCTTCTTGACGGTCGCGAAATCGAAGCTGGAACCCGGACGGGCGGAGGCGGATGCGCGGGAGGCGGACTTTTTCTGCGTGGCCATGGCGCCATTGGACACCAGACCGGCGCCGCCCCCGCGGCGCAAGCGCGCTACATCTTCGGCAGCATCTGGCCGCGGATCTCGCCGCCCGGATTCGCGGCGGTGTGCACGTTGGCGTACCAACGTCCGGCCATCAGGTCGGCAGCCTGCGCGGGCGTGAGCGTCGCCGTGCCCTCGATGGGGCTCGCGGGGTTCGCGAAGGGCACCACCACGCCGGCGTTGGCGCCCGCGGCAGCCGGCCCGTGGAAGTGCGCGGCAGTCGCCGGTCCGCTCAGGCCTTCGTACGTGATCTTGTACTTGAGCACGTTGGTGTCCTTGTTCAGCCATGCCTCGGCCATGCCGCTGCCGCGCGTCATGTTGGGGGGCACCTCGCTGGCCGCATTCATGGCGCCGCTGAAGGCGGCCGTGTTGGACCTGGACATCATCCCGCAGCCCACGAGCGCCGCGGTTGCGATGCCGGCCGCGACAGCCATGCGAAGGGGAAAGCCATAGCGTGTCGTCATGTGCGAACTCCTTGGTTGTTGAAGGGTCAGCATAGGAAGCATCCCCGCCGCGCGCTGTCGGCCATCGACTCGAATTCCATGCAGCGATGGCATGATCCCGGCCCCATGAACACCCTCCCCCGTGCCCCCGACATCGTCCGCTTCTGGCACGAAGCGGGCCCGCAGCGCTGGTTCGCCAAGGACGACGCCTTCGACGCCGAATTCACGTCCCGCTTCGAGGCGGTCCACCATGCCGCCGCGACCGGCGCCCTCGACGGCTGGGCCGCCGATGCCGAAGGCGCGCTCGCCCTGCTCATCCTGCTCGACCAGTTCCCGCGCAATGCGTGGCGCGGCAGCGGCCACATGTTCGCCACCGACGGCAAGGCGCGGGCCATCGCCTCGGGCGCGATCGACGCCGGCTTCGACCGCCAGGTGGCGCCTTCGCTGCGGCCCTTCTTCTATCTGCCCTTCATGCATTCGGAATCGCTGGCCGACCAGGAGCGCTCGGTCGCGCTCAACGCCGAGCTCGACGCCGACACGCAGCGCTTCGCGGTGCTGCACCGCGACATCGTGGCGCGCTTCGGCCGCTTTCCGCATCGCAACCCCACGCTCGGACGCAGCACCACGCCCGAGGAACGCCAGTTTCTCGACGAAGGCGGTTTCTCAGGCTGAGCGCGACTCGTCGTGCACGGCATCCGGGCGCATCGGCGAGGCGCGGGCCCCCGGCCGCACGCGCCCCCTGAGCGAGCCGTATTCGTGCGCGTAGACCCAGGTGAACTCTACGCCGAGCAGGAAGATCTGCGCCGAGTAGTAGACCCACACCAGCACCACCACCAGCGAGCCCGCGGCGCCGTAGCCCGAGGCGATGCCGGTCTTGCCGATGTACAGGCCGATCAGGTACTTGCCGATGGTGAAGAGCACCGCCGTGACGAGCGCGCCGATCCACACGTCGCGCCACTGCACGCTCACCCGCGGCATGAATTTGAAGATCATCGCGAAACCGACCATCACCGTCGCGAAGCCGAAGCCCGAGTTGACGTGCTGGGCCACCCGGGCCCAGCCCCCGAAATACGGCGCCCACCATTCGCCGAGCGCCGCGAGCGCCGCGTTGATGATGAGCGAGACGATCAGCAGGAAGCCGATGCCCATGATCATGCTGAACGACAGCAGCCGCACGCGCACCAGGTCGAGCAGGCCGTTGCTTTGCGCGCGGGCCGGCGCCCGCCAGATGCGGTCGAAGGCGTCCTGCAGTTCGCCGAAGACCGTGGTCGCGCCGATCACCAGCAGCACGAGGCCGGCGAGCGTGGCGATGATGCCCTGGGCCGGCTTGTTGAGGTGTTCGAGCATGACCTGCACCGCGCGCGCGCCATCGGCGCCCATGAGGCCCGAGATCTGCTCCATGATCTCCCCGCGCGCCTCGTCGCGGCCGAACACCAGGCCCACCACCGAGATCACGATCAGGATCAGCGGCGCGAGCGAGAACACCGTGTAGTAGGCGAGCGCGGCCCCCATGCTGGGCGCGTAGTCGGCGCGCCACGATGAGAAGGACTGGTTGCAGAGGTCGAGAAGCGCGCGCAGGACTTTCATGAGCGCAGTGTCGCAGCGTTTCCCGGCGGCGTGAAACACGACTCGCCGCCATAATCGCCGGCGATGCACCAGCCCCACTTTGCGGAACCGGCGAGCGACCGGCCGCGCCCCCAGTCGTTGCGCGACCTGTTCCTTTCCTTCACCTGGCTGGCGCTGCAGGGCTTCGGCGGGGTGCTGGCCGTCGTGCAGCGCGAGGTGGTCGAGAAGAAGCGCTGGCTCACGCCCGACGAGTTCCTCGAGGACTGGGCCGTCGCGCAGGTGCTGCCGGGGCCGAACGTGATCAACCTGTCGCTCATGATCGGCGACCGCTACTTCGGACTTCGCGGCGCCGTCGTGGCGGTGGCCGGCATGCTGACGGTGCCACTTGGCGTGATCCTCGTGCTGGCGGTGCTCTACGCGCAGTTCGCCGGCAACCCGCAGGTGGCCGGCGCGCTGCGCGGCATGGGCGCGGTGGCCGGCGGCCTGATCGCGGCCACCGGCATCAAGCTGATCCCGGCGCTGCGCCGGCATCCGCTCGGCTTCGTCGCCTGCCTGGCCTTCATCGCCCTGGTGTTCGCCGCCATCGCGCTGGCGCGCATTCCGCTCGGCTGGGTGTTGATCGTCTTGGGCGGCGCGGCCTGCGCCTGGACCTGGTGGAAGCTGGACGCATGACCATCACCATGCACTGGCACGACTGGCTCGCGCTTCTTGCCCAGTACCTGATGCTGTCGCTGCTGTCCATCAGCGGCGCGATCACGACCGTGCCCGACATGCACCGCTACCTCGTGGCGCAGCACGGATGGTTGAGCGATGCGCAGTTCAGCTCCTCGGTCGCGATCGCGCAGGCGGCGCCCGGGCCCAACGTCCTTTTCGTGGGCCTGATGGGCTGGAACGTCGGCCTCAACGCGGGCGGCGGCATCGGCGCCGGCCCGCACGCCTGGCTGCTGGGGCTGTTCGGGCTCGCGGTGACGATGGTCGGCATCATGCTGCCGAGCACCACGCTCACCTACTTCGCCACGCGATGGGGCCACCGCAACCGCACCCGCCGCGGCGTGCGCGCCTTCAAGCAAGGCATGGCTCCCGTGGTGGTGGGCCTGCTGATCGCCACGGGCTGGGTGCTGGCCTTGGGCAACCAGGCCGGGGCCGCGCCCGCCTGGCACCTGTGGCTGCTGACCGGCATCTCGGCGCTCATCGTCTGGCGCACCCGGATTCATCTGCTGTGGCTTCTCGGCACGGGCGCCCTGCTCGGCGCCGTCGGCTTCGTGTGAACATCCATCGACCACCCAAGGAACGAACCATGCAACTCCGCCCTCTCGGCCGCTCCGGCCTGCAAGTGTCCCCACTCGCCTTTGGCGGCAACGTCTTCGGCTGGACCGTCGACGAAGCCATGTCCTTCCGCCTGCTCGATGCCTGGCTCGACGCCGGCTTCAACTTCATCGACACCGCCGACGTGTACTCGCGGTGGGCCCCCGGCCACAGCGGCGGCGAGTCCGAGACGATCATCGGCAAGTGGTTCCAGCAAAGCGGCAAGCGCAACCGCGTGGTGCTCGCGACCAAGGTGGGCAAGCCGATGGGCGAGGGCAAGACGGGCCTCTCGCCCGCGTACGTCCGCGAGGCGGTGGACGCCTCGCTGCGGCGCCTGAAGTGCGACCACATCGACCTCTATCAGTCGCACGACGACGATGCCGAAACGCCGCTGGCCGAGACGGCGCAGGCGTTCGCGGACCTGATCAAGGCTGGCAAGGTGCGCGCGATCGGCGCGTCGAACTTCAGCGCGCCGCGGCTGGCCGAGGCGCTCGACGTGGCCGAGCAGCTGGGCCTGCCGCGCTACGAGAGCCTGCAGCCGCTCTACAACCTGTACGACCGCGCCGTGTTCGAGAAGGAGCTGGAGCCGCTGTGCACCGCGCGCGGCCTCGGCGTGATCAACTTCTACGCGCTCGCGGCGGGCTTCCTCACCGGCAAGTACCGCACGGAGGCCGATGCGGCCAAGAGCGCACGCGGCGCCACCACGACCAAGAAGTACCTGAATCCGCGCGGCCTGCGCATCCTCGACGCGCTCGACCAGGCCGCGAAGGCGGTCGGCGCCACGCCGGGGCAGGTCGCGATCGCATGGCAGATCGCGCGGCCCTCGATCACGGCGCCGATCGCCAGCGCCACCTCGATCGGGCAGCTCGACGAACTGGCCGCGGCGGCGCGGCTCGAGCTCGACGCCGGGGTCATCGCCATGCTCGACCAGGCCAGCGCGGAGGCATGAACATGCTCGACCCCCTCGCCCCGCCCTCACTCGACCACTTCGCCGATCTCGAAGTCGAGGTCGCCCAGCCCCAGGTGCTCAGCCAGGGCCCGCGCGGCATGCGCCGCGTGGTGCCGATCCTCGGCGGCCAGGCGCGCGGCCACGGCTGGACCGCGCGCGTGCTGCCCGGCGGCAGCGACTTCCAGCTCATCGTGAGCGACACGCTCTCGGAGCTCGACGCGCGCTACGGCCTCGAAACCGACGCGGGCGACCTGATCTACGTGCAGAACCACGCGCTGCGCGCCGCCCCGCCCGAGGTGATGGCGAAGCTGCTGCGCGGCGAGCCGGTCGACCCGTCGCAGGTGTACTTCCGCTGCCAGCCCCGGTTCGAGACCTCGTCGAAGGCGCTCGGCTGGATCGCCGACCGCCTGTTCGTCGGCGTGGGCATGCGGCATCCGGCGCAGGTCGTGATGCGCTTCTTCACGCTGCTGTAGGCCCCGCACCGACACCGGCAGCGGTGTTCGTCGGGCCTTGAAATCGTTCGCGGCGCTCCTAATTCGTCCACGGAAGCGCTGGAGGCGTCTCCGGCGCTCCGTTCAACCCGAATGGAGGACTCCGCCATGTATCGATCCCTGTTCCCGCGCGACATGTTCGCCGAGTTGGATCGCCTGCAGCGCGACATGCAGCAGGCCTTCGACCTATCGCCCACCATCCGCGGCTTCGGCCGCGGAGGCTTCCCGGCCCTGAACATCGGCAGCACGCCGCAGGCCATCCACGTCTACGCCTTCGCCCCCGGCATCGACCCCGCGACGCTCGAGATCCATCTCGATCGCGGGCTGCTGACCATCGCGGGCGAGCGCAAGAGCGCCGTGCCCGAAGAGACGGCCGCCACCGTCCACATCGACGAGCGCTTCGCCGGCTCGTTCCGCCGCATGCTCACGCTGCCCGAGGATGCCGATCCGGACGCCATCGAGGCGCGCTACGTCGACGGCGTGGTCCAGATCACGATCCAGCGCCACGCTTCGGCACAGCCGCGGCGCATCAACATCCAGTGACGAAGGAGGCTCAGATCATGAACGACATCAAGACCACGACGTCCGCCTCGCCGCAGACCCCCGCGCGCCAGGACAGGAGCAGCTACAGCGACGCCGCGCTGACCCCGCCGGTCGACGTCTTCGAGGACGCCACCGGCATCACCCTGCTCGCCGACCTGCCGGGCGTCTCGCGCGACAAGCTGGACCTGCAGATCGAGGCCGGCACCCTCACCATCGAGGCCGAGTCGGCGCTGGCGGTACCCGAAGGGCTGCAGTCGAGCCACACGGAGGTGGGCCTCGCGCGCTTCCGCCGCGTCTTCACGCTCAGCAAGGAACTGGACACCGACAAGGTGTCGGCCCAGCTCAGCAATGGCGTGCTGACGCTGCGGATCCCGAAGGCCGAGCGCGCGCAGCCGCGGCGCATCGAGGTGAAGGCCGCCTGACGGGCGCCCGTCACGAGGCCGGCGGCAGACGCAGGCGAGGCGCCGAGGGGTGCGGGTGGCCGGTGAACGCCGGCCGCCTCGAAGCGGGCCTCAGCCGAGGCGCTGGCGCATGGCCTCGTACAGGCACACGCCGCTGGCGACCGAGACGTTGAGGCTTTCGACGGCGCCCGCCATGGGGATGCTCACGAGCTCGTCGCAGGTCTTGCGCGTGAGCTGGCGCATGCCCTCGCCCTCGGCGCCGAGCACCAGCGCGAGCGGGCGCTTGAGATCGCACTGGTAGAGCGTGCCGGGCGCATCGCCGCTGGTGCCGACGCACCAGATGTTGCGCTCCTTGAGCTCGTTCAGGGTGCGCGCCAGGTTGGTCACCATGAAGTACGGCACCGTCTCGGCCGCGCCGCTCGCCACCTTGGCCACCGTGGCATTGATGCCCGCCGCGTGGTCCTTGGGCGCGATCACCGCGTGCGCGCCGGCACCGTCGGCCACGCGCAGGCAGGCGCCAAGGTTGTGGGGATCGGTCACGCCGTCGAGCACCAGCAGGAGCGGCATGGTGCCGGCCGCCTCGAGGCCTTCCAGCAGTTCGTCGAGCGACCGGGTCTGGGCCACCGGTTCGACCCGCGCGGCCACGCCCTGGTGCCCGTGGCTGCCCGCGAGTTTCGCGAGCCGCAGGCCGTCGGCCTCGATCAGCCGCACGCCCGCTTCCTGCGCCCGCGCGATGAACTGCCGCATGCGCGCATCGCGCCGGCTGGCGTCGAAGAGCACCTCGATCACGGATTTCGGCGCGGTCTTGATGCGCACGCCCACGGCGTGGAAGCCGAAGATCACTTTGGGAGAAGACATCTTCGGATTATCGCGAGCGCTCAGGCGCCGCGATCCTCGGCGGACACGCGGCCGGCCTCGATGGTGATGCGCCGGTCGCAGCGCGCGGCGATGCCGCGGTCGTGGGTGACCAGCACGAGCGTGGTGCCGAGCTCGCGGTTGAGGTCGAACATGAGTTCCATCACCTGCTCGCCGGTGGCGAAATCGAGGCTGCCGGTGGGCTCGTCGGCCAACAGCAGCGCGGGCTGCACGACGAAGGCGCGCGCCAGCGCCACGCGTTGCTGCTCGCCGCCCGACAGCACCTTCGGGTAGTGGCCCAGGCGCTGCCCGAGCCCGACGCGGCCGAGCATCTCGGTCGCGGCCTTGCGGGCATCCTTGCGGTCTGCCAGTTCGAGTGGCAGCATCACGTTTTCGAGCGCGCTCAGGTTGCCGAGCAGCTGGAAACTCTGGAACACGAACCCGACCTTCTGCGCGCGCAGGGCCGCCCGTTCGTCTTCGTCGATGGCGAACAGGTCCTCCCCCGCGAGCTTCACGGTGCCGCGGGTGGGCGTGTCCAGCCCCGCGACGATCGACAGCAGCGTGCTCTTGCCCGATCCCGACGCGCCGACGATGGCGGCGGTTTCCCTCGCCCCCAGCGTGAAATCGATGTCGCGCAGGATGTCCAGCGTTCCGGTGGAATCGGTGACGGACTTGAAGACATGCTCGACAGCAACAATCGCATCGGACGGACCATCGGTTCGGTTTGAGGACATGGAAGGGTTTTTCGAAGTGAATCGACGTCACTTTATCGTGGGCGGCACCTGGGCCGCGGGAACCTGGGCCGCATTTCCGGCCGCGGCCGCGGGCAAGGCGCCCGTGATCCTGATCGTCGGCGACTCGCTGTCCGCCGAATACGGGCTCAAGCGCGGCGACGGATGGGTGCCGCTGCTCGACAAGCGCCTGTCCGATCAGAAGATCCCGGCCACGGTGATCAACGCCAGCATCAGCGGCGACACCACCGCCGGCGGGCGGGCGCGCCTGCCCGGCCTGCTCGCCCAGCACCAGCCGACGCACGTGGTGCTCGAGCTCGGGGCCAACGACGCGCTGCGCGGGCTGCCGCTCGCCGCCACCGAAGACAACCTGCTGCAGATGACCAAGGCCGCGCAGGCCGCGGGCGCCCAGGTGCTGCTGGTCGGCATCCAGGTGCCGCCCAACTACGGCAGCGACTACACGCGCCGCTTCGAGGCGATCTTCGCCAAGGTGAGCGGTGCGACCAAGGCGCCCCTGGTGCCTTTTCTGCTGAAGGGCGTGGCGGACAGCCCCGACGCGGCGATGCTGTTCCAGGCCGACCGCATCCACCCCACGGCCGCCGCGCAGCCGCGCATGCTCGACAACGTCTGGCCGCCGCTGCGCAAGCTCCTGCCCAAGTGATCCGCCAAACAAGAAAGCCGCCGCGGGCACAGCCCGCGGCGGCTTCTTTCTGACAGATCGAGAACGACTCAGCCGTTCTTGGTGGGAAGGTCCGGAATGGTCGGCGGATCCCGTTCGAGCGATGCGACATCCGTTTCAGGATCGCCTGGCGCCAGGCCGTCGCTGCTGAGCGTGAGCTTGCGCTGCGCTTTTTCCCTGGCCTTGTCCTCCTTCTTTTTCTTCTTGGCCAGTTCCCTCTGTCTCTTCTCATAGCCATAGTTGGGTGTTGCCACAGCTGCTCCTTCCATCCAACGGCAGGCAGTCACGGCGACTGCGCATCGCCAGACTGTACGCGATATCGGGCCGGCTTCAGAGCGCCGACAGGGCCTGCTCGAGGTCGGCGCGCAGATCGTCCACATCCTCCAGGCCGATCGAGAAGCGCACCAGCGTGCCCTTGTGCGGCCACGGCGCGACCGTCGCGTCGCGCATCAGGCCGATGTCGTAGGGCACCACCAGGCTGATCGGGCCGCCCCACGAATAGCCGAGCCTGAAGAGGGTCAGGCTGTCGCAGAAGCGGTCGACCTGTTCCGTGCCGTAGCGCACATCGAAGACGATCGAGAACAGCCCCGCCGCGAGGTCGTTGGCGCCGCAAAGCCGCAGCCAGTTGGCGTGGCCGGGCGAGCTTTCGAGCGCGGGGTGCAGCACCTGGGCGATCTCGGCGCGGTCCGCGAGCCAGCGGGCCAGCTCGCGCGCGCTGCGGTCGTGCGCCTCGTAGCGCAGCGCGATGCTGGGCAGCGAGCGCAGCACGGTCTCGACGTCGCCCACGCCGGTGCCCAGGCCCATGCGCATGTGGGTCAGCTTGATCGCCCGGTGCAGGCGTTCATCGCGCGTGATCACGCTGCCCATGAGCACGTCGCCGCCGCCGCTCGGGTACTTGGTCAGCGCCTGGATCGAGATGTCGACGCCCTGCCCCGTGCCGTTGAAGTCGAAAGGCGCGAAGGCCAGCCCCGCACCCCAGGTGTTGTCGAGCGCCACCAGGACGCCGCGCGCGCGGCAGAGTTCCGCCAGCGCGGGCAGGTCCGGGAACTCCATGGTGACCGAGCCGGCCGCCTCCACCCAGACGAGCCGGGTCCGCTCGGAAAGCTTCGACGCGAGATCCGACGGGTTCATTGCGTCGTACAGCCGGTGGGTGATGCCGAAGTTCGCGAGTTCGCCGGTCGCCAGCGCCTTGTTGGGGCCATAGGCGTTGTCGGGAATCAGCACCTCGTCGCCCGTCTTCAGCAGCGCGAACGACACCAGCGAGATCGCGGCGAGGCCGCTGGGGACCAGCAGGCATTCGGTGCCGCCCTCCAGCGTGGCGAGCCGCTCCTCGAGCGTGAAGGTGGTCGGCGTGCCATGCAGGCCGTAGGTGTAGCCGGCCTTTGTCTTCCAGTCCCGGGCGCGCATCGCGGCCACGTCCGCGAAGAACACGGTCGAAGCCTTGTACACGCCCGGCTGGGGCGCCCCGAACGTCGCCGGGGGAACATAGGAATGGTGGATCAGGTCGGTGATGGGCTTGCGCATGGCTCCATGCTAGTCGACCGTGAGACCGAGCCGCGAGCTATCGGGCTCGTTCTTCGAGCGGGATCAGACCGACCACTTCTCCACGAGCTTCTCGGCACCCAGGGAGTCGTAGCCCTCGAAGGGCTGGTGGATCCAGGGATTGGTCGGCAGGAACTCGACCGAGTAGTCCGGCGTGAAGGTCGACAGCTCCTTGGTCCAGAGCACCGCGCTGCGCAGCTCGGTGATGGGCTTGTAGCTGCTCTTGAGCATCTCGACCACCGCGTGCAGCGTGTGGCCCGAATCCGCGAGGTCGTCCACCAGCAGCACCTTGCCGGCGATCTCGCCCTTGGGCGTCGTGATGTAGCGCGCGATGTCCAGGTGGCCCTGGACGGTGCCGGCATCCGCGCGGTACGAGCTGGTCGACATGATCGCCAGCGGCTTGTCGAAGATGCGCGAGAGCACGTCGCCCGGGCGCATGCCGCCGCGCGCCAGGCACAGGATGGTGTCGAACTTCCAGCCCGACTGGTACACCTTGATCGCGAGCTTCTCGATCAGGTTGTGGTATTCGTCGTAGCTGACGTACAGGTGCTTGCCGTCTTCGGTCAACATGGGAGGTCGTCTCCTGCGGGGTCAGTCTGCGAGATAGGGGTGGCGCATCATGATCGTGTGATCGCGATCGGGGCTGGTGGACACCATGTGGATCGGCACGCCGGTGACCTGTTCGATGCGCTGCAGGTAGAGCCGCGCGTTGACGGGCAGCTTCTCGTATTGCGTGACGCCCACGGTGCTTTCGCTCCAGCCTTCGAGCGTCTCGTAGACCGGCGTGCAGCGCTCGATCTCGTCCGCGCCCATGGGCAGGATGTCGGTGTACTCGCCGTCGAGCATGTAGCCGGTGCACAGCTGCAGTTCCTCGAGCCCGTCGAGCACGTCGAGCTTGGTGATGCACAGGCCGCTCAGGCCGTTGACCTGGGCCGAGCGCTTGAGCAGCGCGGCGTCGAACCAGCCGCAACGGCGGCTGCGGCCGGTGGTCACGCCCTTCTCGGCACCGACCGTGCTCAGGTGGTAGCCCACGGTGCCCGGCGTCGCCCAGTCGAGTTCGGTCGGGAACGGGCCGCCGCCGACGCGCGTGCAATAGGCCTTGGTGATGCCGAGGATGTAGTGCAGCAGGCCCGGTCCGACGCCCGACCCGGCGGCCGCATTGCCGGCCACGCAGTTGCTCGAGGTGACGTAGGGATAGGTGCCGTGGTCGACGTCGAGCAGCGTGCCCTGCGCCCCTTCGAACAGCAGGTTGGCGCCGTCGCGGTGCGCGTCGTTGAGCTCGCGCGAGACGTCCGCCATCATCGGCTTGAGCAGCTCGGCATGGCGCATGGCCTCGTCGTAGACCGCGTCGAACTCGATCGGCTCGGCGCCCAGCACCTGCGTGAGCACATGGTTGTGCAGTTCGAGCAGGATCTTCAGCTTGCTTGCGAAGCGCTCGGGGTGCTTCAGGTCCTGCACGCGCAGCGCGCGACGGGCGATCTTGTCTTCGTACGCCGGACCGATGCCGCGGCCGGTGGTGCCGATCTTCTCGATGCCGCCCTTCTCGCGGTACGCCTCGCGCGCGATGTCGAGCGCGGCATGGAACGGCAGGATCAGCGGGCAGGCCTCGCTGATGCGCAGGCGCGAACGCACCTCGACGCCGGCCTTCTCGAGGCCTTCGATCTCCTCGAACAGCTTGGCCGCCGACAGCACCACGCCATTGCCGATGTAGCACTTGACGCCGGGCCGCATGATCCCGCTCGGAATCAGGTGCAGCGCGGTCTTCACGCCGTTGATGACCAGCGTGTGGCCCGCGTTGTGGCCGCCCTGGAACCGCACGACGCCTTGCGCGCTCTCGGTCAGCCAGTCGACCAACTTGCCCTTGCCCTCGTCGCCCCATTGGGTGCCGACGACGACCACGTTTCTTCCGGTGGTAACGCTCATGATGTTTCGCTTCAGAGGATTCAGATGGCTTGCACGCGCCATTGCCCGCCCAGCTCCACGAGCTCACGGTCGCAATGGAATTCGTCGATTTCGCTGTCGTGGCCGGGCAGCACGCACACGACGGTCTCGCCCTGGCCGCGCAACGCGGCGATGGTCTTGTTCAGTGACTCCACGTCGCTCCAGGGCGCGCGGATGGCCGCGCGCAGCGGCTGGGCCGGCAGCACGCCGACGAGCTCGCGCACGTCGAGGCTGAAGCCCACGGCCGGGCGGTTGCGACCGAACACGGCACCGACTTCGTCGTAGCGCCCGCCGCGCACCAGCGCGTCGCTGGCGCCGCTCGTGTAGATGCCGAAGCGCATGCCGCTGTAGTAGGCATAGCCGCGCAGGTCCGCGAGGTCGAAGCTCACGCGGGCGCCCTCGATGCGGCTGGCCAGCTGGCGCAGGTCCGCGAGCGCGGCACGCAACGCCTCGCTGTCCGGCAGGACCCGGGCTGCTTCGTCGAGCACAGCGGCATCGCCGTAGAGCTGCACCAGCGCGAGCAAGCCCTCGCGCGCCGGCGCGGGGAACTGCGCGGTGAGCCTGCGCAGGCTGCTGGCGTCCTTCGCGGCGAGCGCCGCATGCACGCGCGCGATCGCGGCGGCATCGGCCGGCACGCCGGCCAGCAGCGAACGCACGATGCGCGCATCGGCCAGGTCGACGATCACGGGCGCGTCGGTCCGGCCGGTCACGCCCGCGGCGCCGAGGCAGTCGAGCGCCAGGCGCAGCACCTCGGTGTCGGCTTCGAGCCCGGCATGGCCGTAGATCTCGGCGCCGAACTGCAGCGGCTCCCGCGTCGCGTGCGGCCGGTCCGGGCGCGTATGGAGAACGGGCCCGCAATAGCACAGCCGGGTGACGCCGGCCCGATTGAGCAAGTGGGCGTCGATGCGCGCCACCTGGGGCGTGGTGTCGGCCCGCAGGCCCATGCTGCGGCCCGACAGCTGGTCCACCAGCTTGAAGGTCTGCAGGTCCAGCGCCTCGCCGGTGCCGGACAACAGGGATTCAAGGTGCTCCAGCAGCGGCGGCATGACGAGCTCGTAGCCATAGGCACGGGCGGTGTCGAGCAGCTGGCGTCGAAGTTCTTCGATGTGACGCGCCTCGGAGGGCAGCACATCGGCAATGTGATCCGGAAGGACCCAGGCGGACATGGGGATCGGGGTCGTGGTTAAACCGGGATTCTACCGGCACCACGCAAGGGGCCGCGAAAGCCCTGGCCTAGCTCAGGATCCAGAGCAGGAACAGCCCCAGCAGGATGCTGCAAAGACCGAAGAACCGAAGCTGGCCGTCGCGCAGCTGCAGGAGCTGACTGAAGCCGCGCCGCCACCCGCCGGGCGAGAAGAGGGGCAGCAGCCCCTCGATCACCAGCACCAGCGCGATGGCGTTCCAGAAAGTGTCGGAGTCCATGACCGACCCAGGCCCGCGCCCTATCGCCGGCGCTCAGCGCCGCGGGGCGTTGGACGTCGACCCAGAGCTCTGCATCGAACGGAAGAAGTCCGACGATGGGTCCAGGATCATCACGTCGCTCTTCTTGTTGAAGCTCTGCTTGTAGGCTTCGAGGCTCCGGTAGAACAACGCGAACTGCGGATCGCGCCCGAACGCGTCGGCGTACAGGCTCGCGGCGCGGGCATCACCCTCGCCCTTGATCTTCTGCGCGTCCCGGTAGGCGTTGGCGACGATCACCTCGCGCTGGCGATCGGCATCGGCACGGATCTTCTCGCCCTCGGCCACGCCGGTGGAACGCAGTTCGTTGGCCACGCGCTTGCGCTCGGCCTCCATACGGCGGTAGACGGACTCGGTGATCGCCTCGACGTAGTCGACGCGGGTGATCCGCACGTCGACGATGTCGACGCCCCACGGCTTGCTGCCCTTCACCACTTCGAGCACCTCGCGCTGGACATCGGCCATCAACTGCTCGCGGCGCACCGAGATCAGGTCGCGCACCGTGCGCTTGTTGATGTTTTCCTGGAATGCATTGCGCACCACGCGATTGAGCTGCACGGCGCCGGCGTTCTCGTCGAGGCCGACGTTGCGGATGTATTCCGATGGGTTGGTGATGCGCCAGCGCACGTACCAGTCGATCACCACGCGCTGCTTCTCGGCCGTCAGCATCGGCTCGGGATCGAGGCTCGACAGCGTCAGCAGGCGCTTGTCGATGTACGACACGTTCTGGAACGGCGGCGGGAGCTTGACGTTCAGGCCCGGCTCGGTGATGACTTCCTTGATCTGCCCCAGGGCGTACACCACGCCGAACTGGCGCTGGTCGACCACGAAGAGCGTCGAGCTGGCGAGCGCGAGCAGGACGAGAAGCGTGGAAACGATGAATCCGATTCTGTTCATGGGTTCGGTCCTCAGCGCACGTCGCGGTCACGTGAGCGGCCATCGCGCGCCCGGGCGTCGCTCGGCGCGACGGGAATGACGGACGACTGCGGCGGCGCCGTGCCGGCCACGTTGGGGCTGGCGGCGTCGGACGGCGTGGCGGCGTTGGCCTGGCCGGTCATCTGAAGCAGCTTGTCGAGCGGGAGGTAGAGCAGGTTCGAGTTCTGCTTGGAGTCGACCATCACCTTCGTGGTGCTGCTGTAGACCTGCTGCATCGCGTCGGTGTACATGCGGTCGCGCGTGACCTGCGGCGCCTTCTGGTATTCGGCCAGCACCGAGCTGAAGCGCTGGGCATCGCCCTGCGCCTGCGCAATGATCCGCGCCTTGTAGGCCTCGGATTCTTCCTTGAGGCGCGCACCGGTGCCGGTGGCGCGCGGCACCACGTCGTTGGCATAGGCCTGCGCCTCGTTCTTGGTGCGCTCGCGTTCCTGGCCGGCCTTGAGCACGTCGTCGAACGCGGCCTGCACCTGCTCGGGCGGACGCACCCCGCCCTGCTGCAGATTGATGCCGACGATCTCGACGCCCACCTTGTAGCGGTCGAGGATGGTCTGCATCAGGTTGCGCACGCGCGGGGCGATCTGGTCGCGCTCGTCGGCCAGCGCGGCGTCCATGCGCATCTTGCCGACCACCTCGCGCACCGCGGTCTCGGCGACCTGCACCACGGCCTCGCTCGGCGCCTTGCTCTCGTACAGGAAGGCACGCGCGTCGTTCAGGCGGTATTGCACGGCGAACTTGATCTCGACGATGTTCTCGTCCTCGGTCAGCATGGCCGATTCGCGCAGGCCGGTCGAGCGCACGATGGTGTCGCGGCCGACGTCGGCCGAGCGAATCTGCGTGGTCACCACCACCTCGTGGCGCTGGATCGGGTAAGGCAGCCGCCAGTTGAAGCCGGCGCCGACGGTGGACTTGTAGCGCCCGAACTGGGTGATCACCGCCTGCTGGCCTTCGTTCACGATGAAGAAGCCCGTGCCGAGCCAGATCAGCACGGCCACCGCAGCCACCAGGCCGATGCCGAAGCCCGCGTTCTTCATGTCGGGCTTCATGCCGCCGCCGTTGCCGCCATTGGGCCGGTCGCCGCCACCGCGGCCGCCGAAGAGACCGCCGAGCTTGCGGTTGAAATCGCGCCAGAGTTCATCGAGATCGGGCGGTCCCTGGTTCGGCCCCTGGCCGCGCGGCCGATGGTTGCCAGAAGGCGGCGGCGCCGGGGGCTCGCCGTCCGGCCGGTTCGCGGCGGGACGATCGCCGTTCGACGATGAATCGTCGCCGCGGCCCCAGCGGCCGTCGTTCAGGTTGAACATGCCGTGAAACCGTCTCCACACTGGCTTTGCATTCATTCGGGTTGTGTTCTTGAGTCAGTGAAGCTGATTGTGCCCAATTCAACTGGCGGCATCGTGCAATTCGGTGCCGGCCTCTGGGGTCATCCCGTCGTCGCTCGTTGCGCGGGCGCGCAGCGCAAGTTCCGCGCGCAGCGCCGGGATGCCCTCGCCCGAACGCGCGCTCACGAAGAGCCGAGGAACCTGGACGCCGTCGACGTCGACCTCGTCGCGCAGCTGGAGGGGCTGGCGGGTGCTCTCGATGGCGTCGAGCTTGTTGAACACCAGGATCTGCGGCACGGTGTCCGCGCCGATGTCCTTGAGCACCGCCTGCACCTCGGCCATCTGCTCGGGATGATGCGGGTTGGAGGCATCGACCACATGCAGCAGCAGGTCCGCATCGACCGCTTCCTGCAGCGTGGCCTTGAAGGCGTCGACCAGGCCGTGCGGCAACTCGCGGATGAAGCCCACCGTGTCCGACAGCGAGACCTTGCGGTGCGCGTCGCCGAGGTAGAGATGGCGCGTGGTCGTGTCCAGCGTGGCAAAGAGCTGGTCGGCCGCATAGGCCCGCGCCTTGACCATGGCGTTGAAGAGCGACGACTTCCCCGCGTTCGTGTAGCCGACCAGCGAGATGTTGAAGGTGTCGCGCCGCTCGCGCTGGCGCCGCTGGGTGCCGCGCTGGCGCTGCACCTTCGCGAGGCGCTCGCGCGTTCGCTTGATGGCCTCGCCGATCATCCGGCGGTCCAGTTCGATCTGCGTTTCGCCGGGGCCGCCGCGCGTGCCGATGCCGCCGCGCTGGCGCTCCAGGTGGGACCAGCGGCGCACCAGCCGGGTGCTCAGGTATTGCAGCCGGGCGAGCTCGACCTGCAGCTTGCCTTCGTGCGAACGTGCGCGCTGGGCGAAGATCTCGAGAATGAGGAAGGTACGGTCGTAGACCGCGACGCCCAGGTGGCGCTCCAGGTTGCGCTGCTGGGCCGGGCTCAGCGCCTGGTCGAATACGACCTCGCTGGCACGGTGCAGTTCGGCGAGTTCGCGAATCTCGTCGGCCTTGCCGCTGCCCACGAAGAGCGCCGCATCGGGCGCCTTTCGCTTGCACACGAGCCGCGCCACGGGGTCGAGCCCCGCGGTTTGCGCGAGCAGGCCGAGTTCCTCGAGTTCGCTGTCGAAATGGGGCAGACCAAAGTCCACGCCGACAAGAACGACGGCGCCTTCCTTGCGGGGAATTGGCTCAGACAATCGGTATCAGGTAGGAAGAAAAGCGCGGCGGGTGGCCCACCGCGCCCTCGTGCCGTTCAGGCGGCAGTGTCGTCGTTCTCGGTGGCCGAGAAGTTGACCGCCCGTCCCGGGACGATGGTGGAAATGGCATGCTTGTAGACCATCTGCGTCACCGTGTTGCGCAGCAACACGACGTACTGGTCGAAGGACTCGATCTGCCCTTGCAGCTTGATGCCGTTGACCAGGTAGATCGAAACCGGCACGTGCTCGCGACGCAGGGTATTCAGAAACGGGTCTTGCAGAAGTTGCCCTTTATTGCTCACGATATTCTCCGTGTTCAAGAGTTGTTGTTGAACCGATCACCTTAACACAGCGATTCTGCGCCGCAGCAAAAAAGGTCCAAAAGCCTTCGAAAAACAAAGCCTCTGGCAGATCGGCACTCAGCGGCGCCCGGACGTCATTCGGCTCAGGCGTCCTTGTCCGCGTACGGATTGTGCGAGGTCTTGAACTCGATCCGCAAGGGCGTGCCGACGAGGTCGAATTCCTTGCGGAATCGGCCTTCGAGGAAGCGCTTGTACGCGTCGGTGACGTGTTCCAGCGAGTTGCCGTGGATCACGATCACCGGCGGGTTCATGCCGCCCTGGTGCGCGTACCGCATCTTGGGGCGGAACATCCCCGACCGCTTGGGCGACTGGAACTGGACCGCCTCGAGCAGCAGCCGCGTGAGCACCGGCGTCGACATCTTGCGCGTCGCCGACTTGTGCGCCTGCACGATCGATTGCCACAACGGGCCCAGCCCCTGCCGCTTGGCCGCCGAGATGAAATGCAGCGCCGCGAACTTGAGGAACGGCAGTCGCATCTCGATCTGGCGCTGGAGCTGTTCGCGCTGGTAGCTGTCGACCGCGTCCCACTTGTTGACCGCGATCACGACCGCGCGGCCGCTCTCGAGGATGTAGCCCGCGATGTGCGCGTCCTGGTCCGTCACGCCCTGGGTGGCGTCGAGCAGGAGGAGCACGACGTTGGCCGACTCGATGGCCTGCAGCGTCTTCACGACCGAGAACTTCTCGATCGCCTCGAAGACCTTGCCCTTGCGGCGCAGGCCCGCGGTGTCGATGAGCTCGAAGCGCTGTCCGTTGCGCTCGAAGGGCACCATGATCGCGTCGCGCGTCGTGCCGGGCATGTCGAAGGCGACCAGGCGCTCTTCGCCGAGCCAGGTATTGATCAGCGTCGACTTGCCGACGTTCGGCCGGCCCGCGACCGCGAGCTTGACCGGCTTGTTGACATCGTCTTCCTCGTCGTCGCCCGGCTCGGGGAGCGCGAGCGGCTCGAGCGCCAGCTCGACCAGTCCGCGGATGCCCTGGCCGTGCGCCGCGGAGATGCCGTGCACCTCGCCGAAGCCGAGCTCGTAGAAGTCGACGAGCTTCGCGCTGTCATGCATCCCCTCGGCCTTGTTGGCGACGAGCAGGCATGGCTTGCCGAGGCGCCGCAGCTCGTTGGCGATGTCATGGTCCTGGGCCGACAAGCCCTCGCGCGCGTCCACGACGAAGATGACCACGTCGGCCTCGGCCACCGCCTGCCGCGTCTGCTTGGCCATCTCCTTGAAGATGCCGCTGCCCGCGTCCGGCTCGAAGCCGCCGGTGTCGATCACGATGAACTCGTGCTTGCCCAGGCGACCGTTGCCGTAGTGGCGGTCGCGGGTCAGGCCCGCGAAATCGGCGACGATGGCGTCGCGCGTCTGCGTCAGGCGATTGAACAGGGTCGACTTGCCGACGTTGGGACGCCCGACCAGTGCGATGACCGGCTTCATGGAAGGCGCCCTCTCATCGAATCATTCAGGCCGATAGCCGAACACGCCGCCATTGCGGGTGACGACCACGACCGTATTGCCGGAAATCACCGGCGTGACCGTGATGGGCGACCCATCCGGCGTGATGCGGTTCATCGGCGCGCCATCGTCGCGCGACAGGAAGTGCACGAAGCCGGCGGCATCGCCGATGACCAGCGAGCGGCCGACGGCGAGCGGCGCCGTCAGGATGCGGTACTTGAACATGTCCGGCTGCTGCCAGGCACGTTCGCCATCGGCGCGGCGCCAGGCCACCACGGCGCCGTTCTCCTCGGTCCCGTAGACGAAGCGGTCGTCGCCGCCGACGCCATCCGCGCCAGCCGCGGGCTTGCTCCAGACGAGCGCGCCGCGCGCGGTGTCCACGCAGCCGACGGTGGCGGAATAGGCGCGTGCGCAGACGCTGTCGCCCACGCGGCTCACGCTGCCGGTCAGGTCGACCAGGCGCTCCACGTCGTTCGTGCCGCGCGGCGCGGCGATCGGGGCTTCCCAGCGCGAGGTGCCATTGGCGGGGTTGATGCCCACCAGCCGGCCGCCCACGCCGATCACGAGCGTGTCGCCCACCGCCAGCATCACGCCGGGCCGCTTGAGCACGAGGTTCTCGGCGCTGCGCTGCTGCGCCCACAGGCGCCGGCCGCTCTGGCCGTCCCAGGCGCTCGTGGTCCGGTCGGCGGCCTGCACGAAGACGCGGCGGCCCGCGACCAGCGGCGGCGTGTAGGACTGTGCGGTCAGCCGCTGCTTCCAGAGCACCTTGCCGCCCTGCAGCGCGACCAATTCGCTGTTGGTCGTGACGACGGCCACCAGCGTGCCGTCGCTGCCGACGCCCGCCGACAGCGGTGCACCCACGTTGGCGCGCCAGACTTCCTGGCCCGCGCGGGCGTCGATCACGGCCACGGTGCCGTCGCTCGAGGCGACCGTCACCATGTCGCCACTGACATTGGTGGATAGCGGGAAATTGACCGCGGGGATCTTCAGGGCCCAGGCCTGCTTCACGCCCATCAGGGCCACGTTGGCCGGCAGTTCCGCGGGCTTGGGCCGCGCCGTGCCGGAACAGGCCGCCAGCGCGGCGATCAGGACCATGGCGGCTCCGGTGCGCAGCAGCAGGGGCGCCGAAGTCAGGGTGCGCTTGAAATTCATGGTGTGTTCTTGGCGGGAGATGCGGCGCCGGTCTGCGGCGCCAGGCTCTTCGTGTCGACGCCGACGGCGTTGAGCTTGATTTCGACGAGACGGCGGTAGTCCGAGCGCGGCTCGAAGGCGGTCCAGGCCTTCTGGTACTCGGCCTTGGCTTCGTCGCGCTTGCCCTGCGCCAGGTAGATGTCGCCCTTGCGATCGGCCACCAGCGCCTCGAATTCCTTGGGGACCTCGCCCGAGAGCTGCTTGAGCGCTTCGTCGTAAGACTTGGCCTCCAGCAGCACGGCGGCGAGCCGGAGCTTGGCGACCATGCGGTAGCCGGGGTCGACCGCGTTGTCGGCCACCCAGGCGAGCGCGGCGCGGGCAGCGTCGACATTGCCCTTGTCATAGAGCGTGCGTGCCGCGAGCAAGCCGGCCTGCTGGGCGTAGGTGGTGCCGGCGAACTTGGCCTTCATGTCGGCCAGCGCGCGCTCGATGCGCGCGGCATCGCCCGCCTGCGCGCTGCGCTCGACCTCGTCGTAAAGCGCCGAGGCCTGCGCCGCCTTGTTGCGCTGCAGGTATTGCCAGCCGTTCCAGGCCACGAAGGCGCCGGCCACGAGGAGCACGACCCAGGTGATCAGGGTGCCGTAGGTGTTCCAGAAATGCTTGAGCTGGTCGAGCTGTTCCTGTTCTTCGAGATCGAGATGGGTGGCCATGCGCTGTCAGTTGGTTGAAGAGCCCGCGGACGCCGGCTCGCGACCCGCCGTTTCCTTGGGAGCCGGGGATTGTAGGGTGGCAGCCCAGGCGGCCACGTCGGCCAGCGGACGGGCCGTCTGCGCGCCGGTGCCGTCGCGCAGCGCCTTCACCATGACCTCGCCGCGGGCGAGTTCATCGCCTCCGAAGATCAGGGCGTAACTCGCCCCGCTCGCGTCGGCCTTCTTGAACTGCGACTTGAAGCTGCCCAGGCCGTCCACGGTGGCTGCGTGCATCTGCGCGCGCACGCCGGCGTCGCGCAGCTGCTGCAGCGTGCGCAGCGCCACCGGCATGGCGGCGGCATCGGGCACGACGGCGTAGACGTCGGGCACCGGCAGCGGGATCGCCGTGCCCTGCTCCTTCACCAGCTCGAGCACCCGCTCGACGCCGATGGCCCAACCCACCGCGGGCGCCGGCTTGCCGCCGATCTGCGCGATCAGGTCGTCATAGCGGCCGCCGGCGCACACGGTGCCCTGCGAGCCCAGGCGGTCGGTCACGAACTCGAACACGCTGAGGTTGTAGTAGTCGAGCCCGCGCACCAGCCGCGGATTGATCGTGTAGGCGATGCCGTTGGCGTCGAGGATGGCCTTCAGGCCTTCGAAGTGCGCGAGCGACTCGGCGCCGAGGAAGTCGATCAGCCTGGGCGCCGACTCGACGATGTCCTTCATGGCCGGATTCTTGGTATCGAGGATGCGCAGCGGATTGCTGTGCAGGCGGCGCTTCGCGTCCTCGTCGAGCTGGTCGGCATGGCGCTCGAAGTGCGCGATCAGCTGCGCTCGGTGCTGCGCGCGCTCGGCCGGCTGGCCCAGGCTGTTGAGCTCCAGGCGCACGTCGGTCAGGCCGATCGCCTTCCAGAGCGCGTGGGCCAGCAGGATCAGTTCGGCGTCGACGTCGGGGCCGGCGAAGCCCAGCGCCTCGGCGCCGATCTGGTGGAACTGGCGGAAGCGCCCGCGCTGCGGCTTCTCGCGCCGGAACATCGGGCCGATGTACCAGAGGCGCTTGCCACCGTCGTAGAGCATGTTGTGCTCGACCACGGCGCGCACCAGGCCGGCGGTGTTTTCGGGCCGCAGCGTCAGGTGGTCGTTGTCGCCGTACTTGTCCGAGCGGTCGTGGAAGGAATACATCTCCTTCTCGACGATGTCGGTCACCTCGCCGATGCCGCGCACGAAGAGCGCCGTGTGCTCGAGGATGGGCGTGCGGACGTTGCGATAGGCAAAGCGCGCCATCACGTCGCGCACGGTGGCTTCGAGCCATTCCCAGCGCGCCGATTCGGGCGGCAAGATGTCGTTCATGCCTTTGACGGCATTGAGTTTTTCAGCCATGGATGGAGGGGTCAGACGGTTTGCGCGGCGCTCTTGGCGCCGAAGCGTTTTTCAACGTAGTTCTCGACCAGCTTGTGGAACTCGGCCGCGATGTTGTCGCCGCGCAGCGTGAGTGCCTTTTCGCCGTCGATGAAGACCGGAGCCGCGGGCGCCTCGCCGGTGCCCGGAAGGCTGATGCCGATGTCGGCATGCTTGCTTTCGCCCGGGCCGTTGACGATGCAGCCCATGACGGCGACCTTCATCGTCTCCACGCCCGGATAGCGGTTGCGCCAGACCGGCATCTGCATGCGCAGGTAGTCGTCGATCTGCTTGGCGAGTTCCTGGAAGGTGGTGCTCGTGGTGCGGCCGCAGCCGGGGCAGGCCGTCACGCTGGGCACGAACACGCGCAGGCCCAGCGCCTGCAGGATCTCGTTGGCGATGAGCACTTCCTGCGTGCGCGATTCGCCGGGCTGCGGCGTGAGCGAGACGCGGATCGTGTCGCCGATGCCCTCCTGCAGAAGGATCGACAGCGCGGTGGCCGAAGCCACGGTGCCCTTCGTGCCCATCCCCGCCTCGGTCAAGCCGAGGTGCAGGGCGTAGTCGCAGCGCCGGGCGAGTTCCCGGTAGACCGAGATCAGGTCCTGCACGCCGCTGACCTTGCAGCTCAGGATGATCTGGCGGCCGTCCATGCCCATCGATTCGGCGAGCTTCGCGGACTCGATCGCCGAGGTGATGAGCGCTTCGTACATCACCTGCTTCGCGTCCCAGGGCTCCGCGCGCCGGCTGTTGGTGTCCATCAGGCTCGCCAGCAGCTCCTGGTCGAGGCTGCCCCAGTTCACGCCGATGCGCACCGGCTTGTTCCAGCGCATGGCGGCGTCGATCATCTGGCCGAACTGGCGATCGCGCTTGTCGCCCTTGCCGACGTTGCCCGGATTGATGCGGTACTTGCTCAGCGCCTCGGCGCAGGCGGGGAATTCGGTGAGCAGGCGATGGCCGTTGTAGTGGAAGTCGCCGACCAGGGGGACGTCGATGCCCATGCGGTCCAACTGCTCGCGGATGTAGGGCACCTGCGCGGCCGCCTCGGGCGTGTTCACCGTGATGCGAACCATCTCCGAGCCGGCGATCGCGAGTTCCTTGACCTGGATCGCGGTCGCGACGGCGTCCACCGTGTCGGTGTTGGTCATCGACTGGACACGCACGGGTGCGTCGCCGCCGATGGTGACGACCCTGCTGCCCCAGCGCACGCTGGCCTGGCGGGAACGCCGCGCCTTCGGCGCCGCGGCTTCAATGGGCAAGACGCCGAAGTTGCTGGAGCTGTCCATCATGTTGCGTCGCTCAGGGTTTGACGTCGAAGCGTGCCACACCGCCCGAACGGGTGAGCGGCGCCAGATCGAAAGGCTTGCCGCGAACCTGCACTTCCACGCCCGCCGCGCGGCCGACGACGACAACCAGCGGCAGCGTGCCGTTGAGGCCGACGGTCTCGCCCGCCTTGACCGTGCGATGCAGCAACTGCTTGCCGCCGGCCTCGGTGACGGAAATCCAGGTGTCGTCGCGCGCCGTGAAAACGATGAGGTCGCTGGGAGGGGCGGCGGCGGGCGCGGCGGCCTCCGGCGCCGGCTCGGGGGCGGCGGCGACCGGCGCGGGTTCCGGCGCGGCCGCGGGCGCGACCGCCTCCGCCGGGGCACCGGCAGGCGCCGCCTCGGGCTTAGTGGCGGCCTGGTCGCCGGATGCGTCGTGATGCGTCATGCGCGAAATCGACTCGCCCACCTGGTCGAACAGCGACTGGGGCAGCCAGAACAGCACCGCGGCGCCGAGCAAGAGCAGCACGACCACGACCACGAGCGGCCGCGAGGGCCGGCCGCCCGCCCCGACCCCGGCGCGCGGGGACGCCGAACGCAGCGTCTTGCCGAGGGTCTGGTCGGCTTCCGCCAGTCCCGGGCGCTGGGCGCCCGGCAGCTTGGCCAGGACCGGGGCCGGGTCGATCCGCAGGGCACGGCAGAGGCTCGCCGCCAGGGCGCGGGCGAACACCGGGTCGGGCAGGGCCTCGATGTCGTCGGACTCCAGCGCCATCAGCTTCTGCGGCGACACCTTGAGGGCGGCCGCCACCACGTCGATGTGCAGGCCATGCGCCTCCCTGGCCTCGCGCAACATGTCGCCGGCGCTCATGTTCGCACTGTCGCCACCCACCAGGGGCACCGCTGCCGATGCCCCGAATTCGCTTGCCCGCTCAATCATTGAAATTTCCGCGCTCGAAGGCCAGCGCCTCCCGCGACTGGGGGAAGCGGCGCTGCAGCTGGCCCCCCAGCTGCGTCACCGCCTCACGGTTGTTCAGCTGGCGCTCGATCTTGATGCCCAGCCAAAGGGTTTCGGGACTGGCCGACTGGCCGTTGTTGACCCGCCGGATGTAGAACTGCGCGCGCGACCACTCCTCACGCTGCGCGAGCAGGGAGGCGAGGTTGTAGCCGATCACCGGGTTGCTCGCGTCGAGCTCGTAGGCCTGCGTGAGGCTGCGCTCGGCTTCGGCGCGCTGGCCCGCCTTGAGCTGGCAGACACCCTGCGTCATGAGCGTCTTGGCACGATCGGTGTAGCTGCTGATCGACAGGGCCGCGGTGAACTGCTGCTGCGCGTCGGCAAAGCGGTTCTGCTGGCACAGCAGCCAGCCATAGTTGTGGAGCACGTTCGGCTCGCGGGGATTCAGTGCCAGCGCGCGGCGGAAGCTGTCCTCGGCGCCGGCGGCGTCGTCAAGGCGCATGTAGACCAGGCCGCGCAGGTTGTACGCATCGGCGAAGGTCGGATCCGCCGCCACCGCCTGCTTGATCTCGTCAAGCGCAACAGTCGTCTGGCCCTGCTGGAAGTAGCCGATCGCGAGCTCCACGCGAAGCTTGGCGCGCTTGCGGGCATTGCTCTCGTCCGACTCGGTCACGATGGCAGAGGCATTGGTGCTGCCCACCGTGCTCGGCGCGCCGCCGTCCTTCGTTGCGCAAGAGGCCAGCAGGAAGGCCGCGGCGAGGGCGAAAAGCGCTCGCAGCGCGGGTTCGCGCGCAGTCGGGAAAGCCTTGCTCATCGGGTCATTGCTCCTTGGCAGGGGAAGAGGAAGCCCTGGAGACCTTCCCAAGGGCCGGATGCAGAACAACGGTGCGCCGCTGCGCCATGCGCTCGGCGGCGTGGGTGCGATCCTTGACGTCGCCGGCCAGCTGGCCGCAGGCGGCGTCGATGTCGTCGCCGCGGGTCTTTCGCACCGTGGTGACGATCCCGGCCTCGGCGAGGATCCTGGCGAAGGCCAGAACGCGAGGCTGGGGCGATCTCACGAGCCCGGAAGCCGGGAACGGATTGAACGGGATCAGGTTGAACTTGCAGGAGACGCCCTGCGAGCGCACCAGCTCGATCAGTTCGCGCGCGTGCTCCGGCTGGTCGTTCACGCCGTCGAGCATGCAGTACTCGAAGGTGATGAAATCGCGCGGCGCATGCGCGAGATAGCGCTTGCACGCCGCGAGCAGTTCGGCGATCGGGTACTTGCGATTGAGCGGCACGAGGTCGCTGCGCAACGCATCGTTCGGGGCGTGCAGCGACACCGCGAGCGCGACGGGGCAGTCCTCGCCCAGCCGGTCCATCATCGGCACCACGCCGGAGGTGGACACGGTCAGACGGCGGCGCGACAGGCCGTAGGCGTTGTCGTCGAGCATCGTGCGCAGCGCCGGCACCAGCGCCGTGTAGTTCTGCAGCGGCTCGCCCATGCCCATCATCACGACGTTCGAGATGACGCGCTCGTCGCGCTGGAGGTGCCTGCGCAGGAAATGCTCCGCAAACCAGAGCTGGGCGACGATCTCGCCCGTCGTGAGGTTGCGGCTGAAGCCCTGGTGGCCGGTGGAACAAAAGCGGCAGCCGACCGCGCAGCCGGCCTGCGACGAAACGCACAAGGTGCCGCGATCGTCCTCGGGAATGAACACGGCCTCGACCGCGTTGCCGTCGCCGACGTCGAACAGCCACTTGATGGTGCCGTCGGCGGATTCATGCTGTGCGACCACCGGCAGCGCCTCGACGTGCGCGGTGGTGGCGAGTTTCTCGCGAAGCGATTTCGCGAGATCGGTCATCTGGGAGAAATCGCTGGCCCCGCGCTGGTGGATCCAGCGGAACAACTGCGTCGCGCGAAAGCGCTTCTCGCCCAGCCGTTCGCAGAACGCGGCCAATCCCTCCAGATCGAAGTCGAGCAGGTTGGCCGTGGTCATTGCGTCGGGAGCCCGGACCTCAGCGAGCGTAGACGTTGAGGCCAGCGAAGAAGAAGGCGACTTCCGCGCGAGCGGTTTCGGGTGCGTCCGAACCGTGGACGGCATTCGCGTCGATGCTGTCGGCGAAGTCGGCGCGGATGGTGCCGGCGGCGGCCTTCTTCGGGTCGGTGGCGCCCATCAGGTCGCGGTTCTTGGCGATGGCGTCTTCGCCTTCGAGCACTTGCACGAAGACCGGGCCCGAGATCATGAATTCGACCAGGTCCTTGAAGAAGGGACGCTCCTTGTGGACGGCGTAGAACTGCTCCGCTTCGGCGCGCGAGAGCTGCACCAGCTTGGCGGCCACGATCTTCAGGCCGGCGGCCTCGAAGCGGGAAACGATCTTGCCGATGACGTTCTTGGCGACGGCGTCGGGCTTGATGATGGAGAGGGTGCGTTCGATGGCCATTGAAGTAGTTTCCTGAGTGCTTGGAGTTGAATGCGTTCCATCAGTGCCGCAACACGGGATTGCGGCCCTTGACAAAGCCTTTGATTTTAACCGGCGCGACAGGGGCAACCCGCAAAAATGCGGGTAAAACGCCGCGGCGCCGGCTGGATATCAGCGCCCGCGCCGGCGGCCACCGCCGCCGCCCTGCCCGCCGAAGCCGCCGCCGCCGGACGAGCCGCCGCGCCGGGATCCCTGCCGCTGCTCCTTGCGCTGGCGCGAGAAGCTGTCGGCACCGATGTAGCCCAGCGAGGTCTTCATCGGATCGGGCTGGTTGCCGCCGCCCTGGGCGCGGTCCTCGGCCTGCCGCCCCTTGCCCTGCCCTTGCCCGCCCCGGCTTCGACGCCCCTGGGGCGCCCCCTTGGCGCCGCGTTCGGAGCGCGCCGCCGGGCCGTGCGCCAGCGGATTCGGGATCGGCGCCTCGCGGTCGCCGCGGTCGCTTCGCGGTCCGCCATCGCCATTGCCGTTGCGATTGCCGCGGCGCTTGCGGCCACCGCGGCCGTTGCGTCCGCCGCCCTCCTGGGCCTTTCCGGCACCGCCCGCGCGGCCGGTCCGCTCGACCGGTCCGCCAGCCGCCTGGACCAGCGAACGGATGTCGCGCTCGTCGAGCTCCATCCAGGCCCCGCGCTTGAGCCCGCGCGGCAGCACCATGGCGCCGTAGCGGATCCGGATGAGGCGGCTCACGGCGTGCCCGACCGACTCGAACAGGCGGCGCACCTCGCGGTTGCGGCCTTCGGAGATCGTGACGCGGTACCAGCAGTTGGACCCCTCGCCGCCGCCCTCTTCGATGGTGCCGAACTGGGCCATGCCGTCGTCGAGCCGCACGCCGTCGAGCAGGCGCTGCCGCTCCTCGCTGCTGAGCGCGCCGAGCACCCGCACGGCATATTCGCGCTCCAGGCCGAAGCGCGGATGCATGAGCCGGTTCGCGAGTTCGCCGGAGCTCGTGAAGAGCAGCAGCCCTTCGGTATTCAGGTCCAGCCGGCCGACCGACTGCCACTTGCCTTGCTGCAGCCTCGGCAGCTTGCGAAAGACGGTGGGCCGGTTCTGCGGATCGTCGTGCGTGACGACCTCGCCGACGGGCTTGTGATAGGCGATCACGCGCGCCGGCGGCGGCGCGATGCGGAAGCGGATCGGCTTGCCGTTGAGCTTGACCTGGTCGCCGAACTGGATGCGCTGGCCGATATGGGCCGGCTCGTTGTTCACCGAGATCCGGCCCTGGAGGATGAGCTGCTCCATTTCGAGGCGCGAGCCGAGCCCCGCCTGCGCGAGCACCTTGTGCAGCTTCGGCGAATCGGCCTCGGGCAGCAGCACGCGCTTGAGCGGCGGCACCTCGGGACTGTCCTCGTCGGCGTCGAACTGGCCCGAGATGACGTCGGCAAACCGAATGGGCTCCGGCGGCGGCGCATTGCGCTGCTCGCGCTCGGCCGCGCGGCGCGCGCGATCCAGGTCGTCCTCGTCCTCGTCCGGCTCTTCGTCGTCTTCTTCGTCATCTCCTGCCTCCTCGACCTGCACGGGCGCATCAGCCGCCGGCACGGGCTCGACCTCGGGCCGCACCGGCGACCCGGGCGCCTCCAGCGCAGGCGCTTCGGCTTCGACGGCCTGCGCCTCCAGAGGCTGGGCCTGCGCTTCGTCCGCCGGCTTGCGGCGCCGGGGCCGACGCTTGCGCGGCGCTTCACCCGAGCCTTCGGCGGCCGCGGCCGCGGCAGGCTCCCCGGCAGGAGCCGGCGCGAGCTCCCCGCGCTCCTCTGAAACAGGTTCGGTCGGCAGCGTTGCTGCAGCGTCAGGATCGTTGGGGCTCATGGTCGGGTTCCGGAAGGACAGCGGGGGTGTCGGCCTCTTCAGGCGCGGCTTCGGTGGCGGCAGGGGTGGATGAAGACGTGGAAGCGGGTTCGACGGCATCGGGCGCGGGCGCGGCCACGACCTCGGGCGCGGACGGCGGTTCCGCCGCAGCAGCCGGCTCGTCGATGGGCAGGGCCGACTGTTCGCCGCCGGCGGCCTGGTCCAGCGCGTCGATCAGCGCGCCTTGCTGGGCCGGCGACTCGATCACCGGCAACTGGTCGAGCGACGCGAGGCCGAGATCGTCGAGGAACTGGCGCGTCGTCGCATAGAGCGCGGGCCGGCCGACCGTTTCGCGGTGGCCGATGACCTCGATCCAGCTGCGGTCCTCGAGCTGCTTGAGGATCTGCGAGTTGATGGTCACGCCCCGGATGTCTTCCATGTCGCCACGGGTGACGGGCTGGCGGTACGCGATGATCGCCAGCGTTTCCAGCGCCGCTCGGGTGTAGCGCGGCGGCTTCTCGGGGTGCAGACGGTCGAGGTGATCGCGCATCTCGGGCCGGCTCTGGAAGCGCCAGCCGCTGCCCACGCTCACGAGTTCGAGGCCGCGCTGCGTCCACTCTTCCTGCAGCTCGTTCAACAGCGACTTGATGGTGTCCGCGCCCAGTTCGTCGTCGAACAGCACGCGCAACTCGCGCACCGGCAACGGCTGTGTCGAACAGATCAAGGCGGTTTCGAGAATGCGCTTGGCATCCGCCGTATTCATGGTTCGCGTTATCCGGGAAAAGGCGTCTTGGGGGACGCTTGTTCAGAGGGATGGAAGAAGGCGCTGCGGGCACGCGGCATACGCAACGCGAGGCCGACATCAGGTCGCCGGCGCGGCCCCTGGGGACCGTCAGGCGCGATTGTAATCCAGCCCCCAGGTCGACATGCCCTGCACGAGATCGGCCGGCGGCGGCGACTGGAACACCATCTCGCGCCCCGTGACCGGGTGCACGAACCCGAGCCTGAAGGCGTGCAGGGCCTGGCGCGCGAGACCGGCCGCCGCGGCGCCCCCGTACAACGCGTCGCCGACCAGCGGATGGCCGATCGACGCCATGTGAACGCGGATCTGGTGGGTGCGCCCCGTCTCGAGCGTGCAGCGCACCGCGCAGCCCTGGTCGTTGCTGTCGAGCACCTCGATCAGCGTTCGCGCCGGCTTGCCGGGATGCCGCTCCAGGTCGACCACGGCCATGCGCAGGCGATTGCGCGGGTCGCGGCCGATCGGGCTGTCCACATGTCGGGCGCTCGCACCCTGCCAGCTGCGATGCGCCATCGCGACGTACTGCCGCTTCACCTCGCGGGCGGCGATGAGCGCGACCAGCGCGTCCATGGCCGCCCGGCTGCGCGCGACCACCATCAGCCCGCTCGTGTCGCGGTCGAGCCGGTGAACGATCCCGGCACGCGGCAGCAGCGCCGCCCGCGGGTCGAGCGCCAGCAGGCCGTTGAGCAGGGTCCCGCTCCAGTGGCCGGGCGCGGGATGCACGACCAGCCCGGCGGGCTTGTCGATGATCCGCAGATGCTCGTCCTCGTGCAGCACCTGGATCGGCATCGCCTCGGGCCGGAAGGCCTGGCTTTGCGGCGTCGGGCGCAGCTCGATGCGCCCCGACGCGCCGGCATGCACCGTCGCCGATGGCTTGGCGGCCACCCGCCCCTCGATCTCCACCATGCCGGCATCGATCAGCTGCTGGAGGTAGCTGCGCGAGAACTCGGGCACCAGCGCGGCAAGCGCCCGGTCCAGACGCTCGCCGTGCTGGGCCTGGCCGATCAGGAAGGTGCGGATCTCGCTCGCCTCGGAGAGATCGCCGGCCTCCTCGTGGTCCGCCCCCTCCGGGAGGGCGTCGGAGGGGCTCGCCGATATAATTGAGGGCACCTGTTTCACGAAAGCCTTATTTGATGTTTCGCGCCAAATTATCGGTTGTCCCCGGCTGGCTGGCCCTGTGCGCAGCCGCATGGCTGGTGGCCGGCTGTTCGTCGACCAATGCCGACAGGACCGCGAACTGGAGCCCGAACCGCATCTACTCGGAAGCCAAGGACGAGGCCGATTCCGGCGCCTACGACAAGGCCGTGCCCCTGTTCGAGAAGCTCGAAGGCCGCGCCGCCGGAACGCCGCTGGCCCAGCAGGCACAGATCGACAAGGCTTACGCGCAATACAAGTCGGGCGAAAAGGCGGCCGCCATCGCCACCCTGGATCGCTTCATCAAGCTCCACCCCGCCAGCCCCGCGATCGACTACGCGCTCTACCTCAAGGGCGTGATCAACTTCAACGACGACCTGGGCCTGTTCTCGTTCATGACGCGCCAGGACCTCTCGGAGCGCGACCAGAAGGCCGCGAAGGAATCGTTCGAGTCGTTCAAGGAGCTGATCACCCGCTTCCCCGACTCGAAGTACACGCCGGATGCACGCCAGCGCATGAACTACATCGTCAATTCGCTGGCGGCGTATGAGGTGCACGTGGCGCGCTACTACTACGATCGCGGCGCCTACCTCGCAGCCATCAACCGCGCGCAGCTCGCGCTGGCGGACTACCGCGAAGTACCTGCGCTCGAAGAGGCGCTCTACATCATGTTCATGTCATACGACAAGCTCGGCATGAACGAGCTGCGCGACGACGCCAAGCGGGTGCTGACCCAGAACTATCCCTCCAGCGAGTTCCTGAGCCGCGGCTTCCGCGCCAAGGACGATCCCTGGTGGAAGGTCTGGTAGGTCGCTTGCCGCCCTGAATCTCGTGAATTGCCCGGGTCATTCCCCGGGCAATTTGTTTTGGAGCTCGGCCAGCGCCGCCTCGAAGCCCGCCTCGTCCTCGATGCGCCGCATCGGCGGCAGCGCAGCGAGCAGGCGCCGCCCATAGCCCATCGCGACGAGCCGGGTGTCGCAGATCACCAGCACGCCCGTGTCGGTCTCGCGGCGGATCAGCCGGCCCGCCCCCTGCTTGAGCGCCACGGCCGCTTCGGGCAGCGAATAGTCGCTGAAGGCGCTACGGCCCTGCGATTCGAGGCGCTGCGAGCGCGCCTCCACCAGCGGATCGTTGGGCGGCGGAAACGGCAGCTTGTCGATCACCACCAGCTGGAGGGCATCGCCCGGTGCGTCGAAGCCCTCCCAGAACGAGGCCGAGGCCACCAGCACGCAGCCGACGCGACCGGCGTCCGCGCCTTCGCGGAAACGGTCCATGAGCATGCGCTTGGGCAGTTCTCCCTGCACCAGCACTTCGGGGCGTAACGCGGGTTCGAGCGACTCGAAATCCTGCCGGATGGCGTCGCCGATCGTGCGCAGGGCCCGCAAGGTGGTCGTCAGCACCAGCGTGCGACCGCCCAGCCGGCGCGCGCCCCGCGCCGCAAGACGTGCCACCTCCTGGCCATGCATTGGGTCGTTGGGCTTCGGAAAGCGGCGCGGCACGTAGAGCGCCGCCTGCCGCGCATAGTCGAAGGGGCTGCGCACGCGCAGGACTTCGGCGTCCTCGAGTCCGCACGGTTCGGTGAACCACTTGAGCCGCGGATCGTCGCCCAGCGTGGCCGAAGTGAACACCCAGGCGCGACCATCGTCGTCCTGCGTCTCGGTGCCTTCCGACTTGAGCACCCGCGTGCGAACCGCTTCAGCGATGTCCAGCGGCGACTCGATCAGCCGCAGGTGAGACCCCACGTCCACCCAGCGCACCGACCCGGACGGGCACGCCTGCGCGAACCGCGATGCGCGCTCGGCCAGTTGCTCGGCGCGCTCGTGGAGACGAACGAAATCCGGCGAAAGTTCGCTCACCGTGTCGAGCCCGCGCGCCGCCGCGGCGAAAGCGTGGCCGAGCGCCTCCAGCGCCGACTGCCACGAGTGCATCGGAACCCCCTCCGGCGAGTCGCCGGACCAGCGCAGTTTGGCGCCGGGGTATTGCTTGCCAACGGACAGCCGAAGCTCGCGCGCCGCCTGCTCGACCCCGCCCACCAGCTGCTGCCAGTCGACCAGCCCGCGCGCATGCTGCAGGCCGGCCGCCAGCACGTCGCGGGCGAAATCCAGCGCCTGCCCGCTCCCGAGCTGGACACCGAGGAACTGCACGCCGGTCTCGTTGAGCTGGTGCGCCTCGTCGAACACCACCACGCGCACGGTGGGCAGCAGCTCTGCCATGCCCGATTCGCGCACCGCGAGGTCCGCAAAGAACAGGTGATGGTTGATGACGACGACGTCGGCCGCCATCGCCTCGCGCCGGGCGGCGTTCACATGGCAGGGTTTGAACTGAGGACACTGGGCGCCCAGGCAGTTCTCGCGGGTAGAGGTCACCAGCGGAATCAGCGGCGAGCGCTCGTCCAGGCCCGGCAGCTCGGCCAGATCGCCCGTGCGCGTGGCCTTCGACCACTGCTCGATCTTCGCCAGCGTTCGCACCGCGGCGCGCTCGGGCGATGCATCGTGGCGCGCGAGATCGAGCCGGTGCAGGCACAGGTAGCTGGCCCGCCCCTTGAGCAAGGCGGTGCGCACCGGCAGGCCCAGCGCGCCCACCAGGCGCGGCAGGTCGCGCCCGAAGAGCTGGTCCTGCAGCGCCTTCGTGGCGGTGGACAGCACCACGCGCTCGCCGCTCAGCAGCGCCGGCACGAGGTACGAGAAGGTCTTGCCGACACCGGTTCCGGCCTCGACGACCAGCACGCCCCCGTCGGCGATCGTGCGCGCCACGGCGACCGCCATCTGCGTCTGCCCCTCGCGCTCGCGGAACTGCTCCGCGGCCTGCGACAGCACCCCATCCCGCGCGAAGGCTTCGCGCACCTCTTGCTCAAGGGACATCAGGCAGGCTCTTGGGGATCGAGGAGGCGTTCGAGACGCGCGATCTCGTCGCGCAACGCGAGGCGCCGCTTCTTCAGGCGGCGCAGCAGGAGTTCGTCGCGCGAGACGGCGTCGGACAGGCGATCGATGGAGGCGTCGAGGTCGGCGTGCTCGATGCGCAGCTCGATCAGCTGCCGCGAAAGGGAATGAAGATTGGAGTCCAACGGGCGCAATTCACGAACGGCACGAACAGCTGCTCTTGCGCAGCTTAGGTTCACTCGATAATACGTCCTCGTCCCGCCGACACAAAAAGCATGAGAAACCGCGCCACCGGCGCCCGCGCGCCTGCATGACCCGAAGCTTTCGACTCGCCGCCGCCACCGGCCTTCACCAGGGCGACCGCCCCTATCAGCAAGATCAGGTCATGATCCTCACCCATCCCCGAGCGCCGGGCTGTGTGCTGGGCGTGGTCGCCGACGGCATGGGCGGGCGCAGTGGCGGGCGCAAGGCCTCCGACCAGGTCCTGATGACCGCGCGCCAGCTGTTCGCCCGCTACAAGCCGGGTCGCGACGAGCCGGTCGGCATCCTTCGCCAGATCCTCGAGGACGCCCATACGGTGATCAAGCTCACCGCGGTGTCCAGCGAGCAGGAGCCCCACAGCACACTTGCCGCCTTCCTGATGAATCCGGAGGGCGAATGCGCCTGGGTGCATGCGGGCGATTCGCGCATCTACCACTTCCATGCGGGACGCCTCGTCAAGCGCACGAAGGACCATTCGTACGTGCAGGTCCTGGTCGATCGGGGCGAGATCGACGAGGAAGACGCCACGCTGCACCCGCAGAGCAACATCCTTCTCGGCTGCCTCGGCATGCGCACGACGCCGCCGCCGGTGGATGTCCACGTGATCCCGCACCTGCAGGCCGGCGACGTGCTCATGGCCTGCAGCGACGGGCTCTGGCACTACTTCAGGCCCGAGGAAATGGGGCCGCTCCTGGCCGAGCAGCCGCCGCGCGCAGCGGTCGAACTGCTGATCGCCGAAGCGCGTCGGCGCGCACGCGGCGCTGGCGACAACCTGTCGATCGTGGTGCTCAAGCTCGAGGACCTGCCGCCCGAGTAAGGCGGCGCCGCCCGCCTCAAGGGCTCGTGGACGCCGCGGGGGCGGCAGGTGCCGCGCCAGGGTCCGGCAGCGGCGCCGATCGCGGCTTGGTGTTCGCTGCCCGCTGCCGCGCGAGTTCAGCCTGATGTTCCGCGGCCTTGCGCTGCTTCTCGTCGAACTGGGCGCGCGCCTCGGGCGCTTTCGCCTTGCGCTCGGCCGCGTCGGCCTGCTCCTTGGCATGGGCGCGCTGCTTGGCCTCGAAGCTGCGGCGGTTCTCGGCCTCACGCGCCGCCGTGTCCGCGCGGCTGGCCGCGTGATCGGCCGCACGCTGCTCGCGCTCCTGCTGCGACTTCAGCGATTGCTCGCGCTGGGCATCGGCATCCTGCGCGCGCTGCGACGATTTCTGCTGTTCCAGCTTCTCCAGTTCGGCCGCGCCCCGGCGCTTGCGCTCGATATCGTTGATGGCCGCCTGCTGCCGCTTGACATCGTCGGTCGCGGCCCGGCGGCGCCGGCGGCTTTCCTGCAGGCAGTCCTCGACGGCGAACTTCTTGTAGCATGCCTGCTGCTCGCTCACGAAGCGGTCGTCGATCGCCTTCTGCTCGCTCGCGAGACGCGTGCGCTCCGCATCCAGATCGGCGCTGGAGGCCGCGATCGTCTGCGCCCCCAGCGGCAGGGCGGACAGCGCGATCAGCGTGGCGACGAACGGAATCTTCATGTCAGGCGGGTATCGACGACACGGCGCTCCAGGGCAAGGAACTCGGCCGATTGCATCTCGTTGAGTCTCGAAACGGTGCGCGGAAATTCGTGGGACAGCGGCCCTTCGGTATACAACTGTTCGGGCGGCACTTCGGCCGACATGATCAGCTTCACGCGCCGATCGTAGAACACATCCACCAGCCAGGTGAAACGTCGGGCTTCCGATGCCATGCGCACCGGCATGTACGGCACGTCGGACAGCAGCACCGTGTGGAACTGGGTGGCGATCTCCAGGTAGTCGTTCTGCGAGCGCGGCCCGCCGCACAGGGTCTTGAAATCGAACCAGACCACGCCGCCGGCCTTGCGCAGCGCGTGGATCTCGCGCGCCTCGATGTGCAGCACCGGATTCTCGTCCGCCGACTCCGCCAAGCGCTCGAAGGCCGCGCGCATTTCCTTGTCGGCAGCAGCGCCATTGGGCGTGAGGTACAGCCGCACCTGCTCCAGCGTGCGGCGGCGGTAGTCGGTGCCGTTGTCGACGTTGACGACTTCGAGCTTGTCGTTGAGCAGCTTGATCGCCGGGAGGATGCGATCGCGATGCAGCCCGCCCGGGTACAAATCGTCGGGTTTGAAGTTGGAGGTCGTGACAAAGCCGACGCCGTTGTCGAACAGCGCCGCCAGCAGGCGGTGCAGGATCATCGCGTCGGTGATGTCCGCGACGTGGAACTCGTCGAAGCAGATCAGCTTGTAGCGCTTGGCGATGCGCCGTCCGAGCTCGTCCAGCGGGTTGACCGTGCCCTGCAGCTCGGCCAGTTCGCGATGCACCTCCCGCATGAACTCGTGGAAGTGCAGGCGCGTCTTGCGACGCAGCGGGACCGCGTTGTAGAAACAGTCCATCAGGAAGCTCTTGCCGCGGCCCACGCCGCCGTACATGTAGACCCCGCGCGGGATGTCCGGCCGGTTGATCAGCTTCTTGAAGGCATTGGAACGCTGCGCCTTGTAGTCGGCCCACTCGCGCGCGCAGCGCTCGAGGGCCTCCACGGCACGCAGCTGCGCGGGGTCGCTCTTGAAACCCCGCGCAGCCAGTTCCGCGTCGTAAGCCTGACGAACGTTCAAGGCGTCAGAAGTTCAGCGTGCGCTTGTCGACGGCAAGCGCCGCTTCCTTCGTCGCCTCGGACAGCGAAGGATGCGCGTGGCAGATGCGTGCGATGTCTTCGGCGCTCGCCTTGAACTCCATCGCCACGACGGCTTCGGAGATCAGTTCGCTGGCCATGGGGCCCACGATGTGCACGCCGAGGATTTCGTCGGTCTTCGCGTCCGCCAGCATCTTCACCATGCCGGTCGTGTCGCCCAGCGCGCGGGCGCGGCCGTTGGCGAGGAACGGGAAGGTGCCCGCCTTGTACGCCCGGCCGCTGGCCTTGAGCTGCTGCTCGGTCTGCCCGACCCACGCGATCTCGGGCGAGGTGTAGATCACCCACGGGATCGTGTTGAAGTTGACGTGGCCGTGCTGGCCGGCGATGCGCTCGGCCACCGCGACGCCCTCTTCTTCCGCCTTGTGCGCGAGCATCGGACCGCGCACCACGTCGCCGATCGCCCACACGTTGGGCAGGCTGGTCTTGCACTCGTCGTCGACCACGATCGCGCCGCGCTCGTCGAGCTGCAGGCCCACCGACTCGGGGTTCAGGCCGATGGTGTTGGGAATGCGGCCGATCGACACGATGAGCTTGTCGACGTCGAGCTTCTGCGCCTCGCCCTTGGCGTCGGTGTAGGCGATGCTCACGCCGTTCTTGCCGGACTTGACTTCGCCGACGTTCACGCCGAGCTGGATCTTCAGGCCCTGCTTGTCGAAGGCCTTCTTGGCTTCCTTGGCGATCTGCTCGTCGACCGCGCCGAGGAAGGTCGGCAGCGCTTCGAGCACCGTCACTTCGGCGCCGAGGCGGCGCCACACCGAGCCCATCTCCAGGCCGATCACGCCGGAGCCGATCAGCGCGAGCTTCTTCGGCACCGCGCCGATGCGCAGCGCGCCGTCGTTCGAGAGGATGTTCTCCTCGTCGAACGGCGCGCCCGGCAGCGGGCGGGCGTTCGAGCCGGTGGCCACGATGACGTGCTTGT
>JAGIBP010000018.1 GCA_017744285.1 Variovorax sp. | reverse complement strand
CTGCTGGGCCCGAACTGCCCCGGCCTGATCACGCCCGACGAGATCAAGATCGGCATCATGCCCGGCCACATCCACCGCAAGGGCCGCATCGGCGTGGTCAGCCGCTCGGGCACGCTGACCTATGAAGCCGTGGCGCAGCTCACCGAGATCGGCCTCGGCCAGTCGAGCGCGGTCGGCATCGGCGGCGACCCGATCAACGGCCTGAAGCACATCGACGTGATGAAGGCCTTCAACGACGATCCCGACACCGACGCCGTGATCATGATCGGCGAGATCGGCGGCCCCGACGAGGCCGACGCGGCCCGCTGGTGCAAGGACAACATGAAGAAGCCGGTGGTCGGCTTCATCGCCGGCGTGACCGCGCCTCCCGGCAAGCGCATGGGCCATGCCGGCGCGCTGATCTCCGGCGGCGCCGACACCGCGGACGCCAAGCTCGCGATCATGGAAGAATGCGGCTTTACGGTGACCCGAAACTTCTCGGAATTGGCCAAGCGCCTCAAAGCACTGCTCTGAACGGGTCGCTCACGTACTTAACCACATCAGAATAAAAGCGCCCGCAATTCAAGTTGCGGGCGCTTTTTTATCAAATAACAGTGGAATAGAGACATGGAATTCTTGCAATCGGCGGACTTCTGGATCGGTCTGCTCAAGATCATCTGGATCAACATCATTCTTTCGGGCGACAACGCGGTCGTGATCGCCATGGCGGCACGTTCGCTGCCGCCGCAACAGCAGCGCACGGCGGTGCTGTTCGGCTCGGGTGCCGCGGTGGTGCTGCGGATCCTGCTGACCGTGGTCGCGGCCAAGCTGCTGGCGCTTCCCTACCTGCAGATCGTCGGCGGCGCGCTGCTGCTGTGGATCGGCACCCAGCTGCTCAGCGAAGAGGAAGACGGCGAGGGCGAAGACAAGGAATACGGCAGCATGCTCGCGGCCGTGCGTACCATTCTTCTGGCCGATCTGGTCATGAGCCTCGACAATGTCATCGCAGTGGCGGCGGCAGCGCAGGGCAGCATGGTGCTCCTGATCCTCGGCCTCGCGATCAGCATCCCGCTCGTGATTTTTGGCAGTACGCTCATGATCAAGCTCATGGAACGTTTCCCGATCATCGTCATGCTTGGCGCCGCCCTCATCGGCTGGGTCGGCGGCGAAACCATCGTGAGCGACACCGTCCTGCGCGACGTGCTCGTCGCCAAGCCGTGGCTGCACTATGCGGGCGCGGTGGCGGGTGCGGTCTTCGTCCTGCTGGTCGGCAAGTGGCTGCAGAAGCGCGGCCAGGCCGAGAAGCTGGCCGCCTGAGCCCGGGAACGCCGCACGCCATGTCGAGCTCCAGCGCACCTGCCACTGTCGAAGGCGGTGCGCTTTCCTGGGAGTTCGCGGCGCTCACCGACCCGGGCCGGGTGCGCGCGAACAACGAAGACACCATTGCCTTCGATGCCTCGCTCGGCCTCGTGCTCCTGGCCGACGGCATGGGGGGCTACAACGGCGGCGAGGTGGCCAGCGGCATGGCCATCGCGCTGCTGCAGGCCAGCTTCGGGCGGTGGCTGGCGCACGCGGGGCCGCAGGCGCATCCCAAGGCGATCCGTCGCGCCCTGCAGGCCGGCACCGACGAGGCCAATGCCGCGATCCTCGAAGCCGGCATCGCCAACGTGCAGCTCCAGGGCATGGGCACCACGCTCGTCCTGGCAACCTTCGGCCCGCAGCGCGTCATCGTCGGCCACATCGGCGATTCGCGCTGCTACCGGCTGCGCGGCGAGAAGCTCACGCTGCTGACGCGCGATCACTCGCTGCTGCAGGAGCAGCTCGACGCCGGCGCCATCACGCCCGAGCAGGCGGCCCTGTCGCCGCACCGCAACCTGGTCACGCGCGCGCTGGGCATCGAGCGCCATGTCGAACTCGAAATGCACGAGCACAACGTCCAGCAGGGGGATATCTTCCTGCTGTGCTCGGACGGTTTGAGCGAAATGGTCCCGGACGCGCAGATTTTCACGATTTTGTTGCAGGAAAACGCGCTCTCGGAGAAAGCAACGCTTTTGGTTGCAGCCGCAAACGAGAATGGCGGCCGGGATAACATCTCGGTGGTTTTGGCCCGAGCGGGTGGGGCGGGAGTCCTCGAGGCGCCCGCCTAGGCCGACGAAACTTCCGCAGAGGCCCGCTTGAACAGAACAACGATATCCAGGAGTCGGCCATGCCGAAATTGATCGTCTCGATCGATGGCGTCGTCATCAAGGAAGTGACGCTCGCCAAGGACCGCACCACGCTGGGCCGGCGGCCCTACAACGATATCGTGGTCGACAACCTCGCCATCAGTGGCGAACATGCGGTGCTGCACCTGATCGGCGGCGATGTCTACCTGGAAGATCTCAACAGCACCAACGGCACCTACGTCAACGGCCGGCCGATCAAGAAGCAGGCGCTCGAGCAGAACGACATCATCGAGGTCGGCAAGTACAAGATCCGCTATGTGGCGGGTTCCGGCAGCGTCGATGCAGCTGCCGCCGCGGGCCGCGCGATCGTATCGCCAGCACCTTCGGGGCCGATCCCGCTCTCGTCCGCTCCCACCGTGCAGGCGCCGCTGGGCGGCGGCACGGCGGGCGTGGCGGTCATCCGCGTGCTGTCCGGCAGCGGCGCCGGGCGCGAACTGTCCCTGCAGAAGGTGGTCACCACGATCGGAAAGCCGGGCGTGGCCGTGGCGGCGGTCACCCGTCGCCTGCATGGCTATGTGGTGGCGCCCATCGACGGCGGCACGGCGCTCAATGGCGAGCCGCTGGGCAGCGAGGCCGTGGCGCTGCAGGACGGCGACGTGCTCGAACTCGGCGGCACGCGCATGCAGTTCGTCGTCAGCTGAGCGTCCGGCACGGCTCGCGCGCCGCGGGTGTCCTCTGCTGCCATGACTGCGCTGCGCCGGCGTTGGGCGCAGATCGCCATCACCCTTCTTCCGGTCGCCATCGCCCTGGTGCACGTCACGGGCCTCTGGCGCTGGCCGGCGATCGACGCGCTGGACCACTTCCTCTACGACGCGCGCCTGCGCGCCACGATGCCGCGCACGCTGGATCCGAGGATCGTGATCGTCGACATCGACGACGCGAGCCTGCAGCAACTGGGCCAGTGGCCCTGGCGGCGTGACCAGGTCGCGCGCCTGACGACCGAACTGATCGAACGCCAGCAGGCGAAGGTGCTGGGCTTCGATGTCCTGTTCGTCGAGCCCGACGCGACCTCCGCGTCGAACCTCCTCGGGCGGCTGGCCGCCGGTCCTCTGGCCGATCAGCCCCAGGCCGTGGAGGCGATCCGGCGCTTCGAGCCGCAGTTCGATCCCGATGCCGTGCTCGCGCAGGCGTTGGCGAACCGGCCGGTGGCGTTGGGCTTCTATTTCACCCAGACCCGCGAGCCGCGCGCCCGGGGGCAGCTGCCCGCGCCCGTGCTGACGCCGGGCGCCTTTCCGGCGGGGCGCGACTATGCGACGCAGTGGAACGGCTTCGTCGGCAGCATCCCGGGGCTGGCCCGCGCCGCGCCCGCGGGAGGCTTTCTCAACGTGCTGCTCGACGCCGACCGGGACGGCGTCGTGCGCTCGGTGCCGCTGATCGTGCGCTACACCGGGCACGTCGGGCACCCCGGCTACTACGAGTCCCTCGCGCTCGCGGTCTTCCGGATGGCGACCGGCGCGCGCGTGGTGGCGCCGGTCTTCGCGGCCGGTGGCGCCGAGGATGGCACGCCGGCGCTGCAATCCCTCGCGCTGGCCACCGATGCGGCGAGCCTTCGAATACCGCTCGACGGCACGGCCAGCATCCTCGTGCCCTATCGCGGGCCGGGCGGGGCCGGCGGCGGGTCGTTTCGCCGCATCCCGGCGGCCGATGTGATCCAGGGGGCGCTCGCGCCCGGCGAGTTGAAGGGGAAGATCGTCCTGGTCGGCTCCAGCGCACCTGGGCTCGAGGATCTTCGGTCGACCCCGGCCGGCGCGGCCTTTCCAGGCGTCGAAGTGCACGCCAACATCATTTCCGGTTTGCTCGACGGGCAGGTGCGCGGCGTGCCCGACTACGCCGCTGGCTACGAAGCGGTCATGGTGCTCGCGGCCGGCCTCGTCCTGGCCTTTGGCCTGTCGCTCAGCGGCGCTGCGCGGGCGGTGCTGATCACCATCGCGACGACCGCCGTCGTGGTCGGCCTCAACACCTGGCTCTTCGCGCAGGCCCACCTGGTGCTGCCGCTGGGCGCAACGCTGGCCACGATCGCGGCCGCCTTCATCCTGAACATCAGCTGGGGCTACCTGGTCGAAGCGCGGGCCAGCCGGCGCCTGGCGCATCTCTTCGGCAGCTACGTGCCGCCGGAACTCGTCGCCGAAATGCGCGCCGACCCCGACCGCTACAGCATGCGCGCCCGGAGCCGGGAGCTGACCGTGATGTTCTGCGACATGCGCGGCTTCACGCAGATCGCGGAGAGCATGGCGCCGGCCTTGCTCCAGGATTTCCTCAACGACATCTTCAGCCGCCTGAGCGAGGTCATCAGCGCGCATCGAGGGACGATCGACAAATACATCGGCGACTGTGTCATGGCCTTCTGGGGCGCGCCGGTGGACACGCCGAACCATGCCGAACTGGCGGTCCGCGCCGCGCTCGACATCGTCGACGCCGTGCAGGACCTGAACGCGCGCCACCGCCAGATGGGGCGGCCCGAGATCCGGATCGGCATCGGCATCAATTCGGGCGTGATGAGCGTCGGCGACATGGGCTCGGCCGTCCGGCGCAGCTACACGGTCGTCGGCGACGCGGTCAATCTCGCTTCGCGCATCGAGGGCCTGGGGATCCACTACGGCGTCGAGATCGTGGCCACCGAGGCCACGCGCGCGCTGGCGCCCTCCTTCGTCTGGCAGGCGCTCGACCGCGTCCGCGTGCAGGGCAAGCTGCAGGGGGTCGACATCTTCACGCCCCTGGGGCTGCAGGGTGCGCCGGCCAGTGCGGAAATGCAGGAAAGTCTCGAGCAATGGAATGGCGTGATTTCCGCCTATCGCCTACAGGATTGGCAGCGCGCGCAGGCTATGCTTGCGGCCCTGCTCGCCATGGATGCCAAAAAATTCCTTTACCGGCTGTACGCCCAGCGTTTAGCCTCGATGGCGTTGCAACCCAAAGACCCAGACTGGGACGGTGCGACCCGTTTCGAAACGAAATAGCAGCCCGACGGGGCTGAAAGCTCAAGATCCAGCGATATGCAGGTGCGTGTATTGGGGTGCTCCGGCGCCATTGCCAAGGACTGCCGCACGACCTCCTTCCTGGTCGACAGCGATCTGCTGGTCGACGCCGGCACCGGCGTCGGCGACCTGACCCTCGACGAGATGGCCGGCATCGACGACGTGGTGCTCACGCACTCGCATCTCGACCACGTGGCGGCGCTGCCCCTGATGCTCGACGCCGTGGCGAGCCGGCGCACGCGGCCCCTGCGCGTCCATGCGCTGCGCGCCACCATCGAGGCGCTGCGTGCCCATGTGTTCAACAACGTCATCTGGCCCGACTTCGCGAGCATCCCGAGCCGCGAGGCGCCGTTCGTGAGCTTTCATGACCTGGTGATCGGCCAGCAGCTGCAACTCGGCACCCGCGCGCCGAAGCACATCGAAGTGCTGCCCGCGGTCCACACCGTGCCGGCCTGCGGCTACGCGGTGCGCAGCGCGGCGGGCGGGCCGAACTGGGTCTTCAGCGGCGACACCGAGCGCAACGCGCCCTTCTGGGACCGCGTGAACCAGCTCGACGTCGGCATGCTGGTGATCGAAACCGCCTTCAGCAACCGCGAGAAGGCGCTGGCCCAGCGCAGCCTGCACCTGTCGCCCTGCACCCTGGCGGGGGAGCTGGCCCAGATCGTTCCGGGCAAGGACTTTCCGATCTACATCACCCACACCAAGCCCGCCGAAACCGGCGAGATCATGAGCCAGATCGAGGAGCTCACCCATGGGTCGTGCCCGGCGGGCACGAAGGGGTGGGACATCCGGTGGCTGAAGGCTGCCGGCGTGTTCGAGATCTGACCAGGATTGGCAGGCGGGTGACAAAAAACGTCACCCGGGGTTGGCTCGGGGCAACAAGGTTTGTCACACGTTGTAACGAGAACGTGAACAAATCCCGCCCGTAGGCCGGCTCTGACAGCGAAAAACGGCGTGGCACGGTTGCTGCGGTTACTCCAGCGCACCGGGGGCTCTCCTCGGGCCCCTAGAAATCAACCTGGAGTAATCGAATGAACCGTCGTTCCATCGCACGCAATGTGCAAAAGGGTTTCACCCTGATCGAATTGATGATCGTTGTGGCGATCATCGGTATCTTGGCTGCTGTGGCGCTGCCGGCTTATCAGGACTACACCATCCGCGCAAAGATTTCCGAAGGATTGACGCTCGCCTCTGCGTATAAGACCGCGGTTTCGGAAACCTTCGCTTCTGGTGGCCCCTCGAAGATGGTGGCATGCACCGACGCGACCAGCTGCCAATCGATGGGGATCAGCTATCTTTCTGACAACAAGAACGTCTCGAGCATCGCGAGCGCGGCCGACGGCACGATCACGATTACCTACTCGACTGCTGTTGTCCCGGCTTCGAACAACACTCTCGTTCTGGTGCCGCAGACGAATGCTGCTACACCTGCCGATCTGGATCTGAGCTCGGCAACTAACGCCGGCACTCCTTTCCAGTGGGCGTGCCGTCCGGGCGCGACCGCCGGCGTACTGGCTAAGTATCTCCCCTCTAACTGCCGCCCTGTTGCTGCTGCAAGTACCTGAGAGATCTCGGAAACCGTAAAAGGCCGCCTGCGGGCGGCTTTTCTATTCCTCCTGCAGTTGCATCCGTATGCTCAAACCGACGACATTGGATGACGCTTCACGGGATCAAAGGGGGAGAGCGGCTCTCACGTTGCTGGCAATTGCCTTCTTGCTTGCAAAGCCATATACGGGGATACGCCATGACAGCACGCTCTATCTCGGCCAGGCTTTGATTCAGCAAGTTGCGCCGCAATTGCGTCAGGATCTGTTTTTTTTCGCGGGTAGCCAAGCCCAATACACGGTTTTCCCGTGGCTGATCGGTCGAGTGCTGGAGTTCATTCCGGCATCGACGCTTTTCCTGGTCGCAACCCTAATCGGCCGACTCCTATTCCTGACGGCGAGCTGGGTACTTGTTCGGCGACTCCTGCCTCTCAAGTTGGCTTGGATGGCGATGTTCGGGCTGCTTCTCATGCCGACTAGCTATGGTCGCAACGGTGTTCTGGCCTATGGAGAGTTGTTTTTCACTGGGCGCACCTTGGCTGAGCCCCTAGTCCTGTTGGCAATGGCTGCCATGATCGAGCAACGCTGGGTCGCCATGGTGTGCAGTTGGAGTCTGGCGGCGCTGATCCATCCGCTGCAGGCTTTTCCCGCTCTTCTGGTGATCGGACTCTGGCTGACAGCAAGCGATAGGCGTTGGCTGATTGCGCCGATCACCGCCGTGCCCGCGGGGCTGCTTTTTCCGCCGATCCGTGCACTGTTTTCGCAATACGACACCCTTTGGTGGGACACGGTCATTCAATCGAACCCGATGGTTCTCTTGATGGAGTGGTCAGCGGACGATCTCTTTCGCGTTTCGACAGACCTGTTCTTTGTTTGTCTGGTTGGGCGCCATGGCAAGGATGCCCTCAAGAAGCTGGCCACTGTTTTGCTGGTGGGTGCCACGCTAAGCTTCTTCGCCACTTTTCTGCTCGGAGACCTGCTTCGTATGGTTTGGCCCACCGGCATGCAGTTCTGGCGAATCGAATGGCTGCTTCATTGGTTCGCGATGGCATCGCTGCCGTGGCTGCTGCACTGCCACTATGACCGCAAGGAATGGCCGCGATTCTGGCTCCTAGTGCTCGTCGCGCTCCTGACGGTGCCGGTACTAAACATGCCCGCGGGTCTCTATGGCGTCACTCTGGCGCTCATAGGTCTCTACGTCGCTTGGCCCCAACTGACCCTGCGGCTGGGCAATTCAGCCCGCCGTCTTCTCATCGGAACTGCCATCCTGATGTCTGCGGTTCTCTATGGTGCATTTGCCGAACAGATGCATCGATTGAGATGTCCAGCCGTGAATCTATGCTTGGCTCCTGAGGACGTGGCTCTTTGGCATCCGCTGCCGATCGCGGTGCTGACGTGCATAGGCGTCTTGGCATGGGGTCGATCCATTCCTGCCGCGCGCTACGGCCTTTTACTCGTGTTGCTGCTGGCGTCTGGTCTTGCGGCGGCGACCTGGGATGCTCGAAGCGAGCGTTCGAAAGCGATAGAGAACGCCCAACCACGTGACGCCGCATCGACATCTCCATTCGGCATCGAACTCGAACCCCATGCTCAAGTCCTTTGGCCCGATGAGCTGCTGGCGACGTGGTTGGTTTTGCAGCGGCCTGCATTCCTGACGGACCAGCAATTGTCCGGACTGCTCTTCAACCGCGGCACGTCCGACAAGGTGAATGCTAGAAAAGAGCTCTTGCGAGTCACCGATCCCCGCGGTCGTTCCTGCAGCCTCGTTTACCTTCGAGGCCAAGAGGGCGGGCGCCAATGTCAATTCGACCAACACGCCGTCGAATCGGTTTGCGCCGCGGCGAAAGGAACCCTGGACTATGTTGTCTTGCCGCAGAAGCTTTCGACCCCGGCTATCGGGTCGTGGGAATTGCCTAGCGGCTTGACGACAGGCAGCAGTGGCACCTCCTATTCGCTCTATCGCTGCAGCGATTTCACGGCGCCCGAACCGGGCGCCGCGGCACCGCGTGTTCAAGGATGATCGATGCCTGAGACCCATTCAGTCAGAACGCTGTACGAGTCCCGCTACACGACGATCCGCCGCTACTTTGCGGCTTCTGTATTAGCGCTCGCCGCCGATGTTGGCGGGTTCTCATTCGCGATGCGAATTCTCGAATGGACGTGGCCCGTCGCAGCGACCCTCGGATTCTTGTTGGGCGCGTGCGTTGCCTATGCGATGAGTGTCGCCTGGGTTTTCAAGAAAAGGGCATTGAGAGACCACCCTCTCGTCGAACTGATCGTTTTCGTGGCGATTGGTGTGCTCGGCTTGGGAGTGACGCAGGTCGTGTTGTGGGCTGGCATCGAGCATTTGGGGCTGCCAGCGGAAGCCGCCAAGATGGTCGCGGCAGGCTGTACCTTTGCATCCAACTACGCAGCTCGAAAAGCGGTTCTTTTTTCATTGGAAGAATTTCAGATTCCGGGCACGAAGAAGGCTGTAGAGCAATGAATCAGAAGAATGTCGTGGTGATCGGGGCCGGCCCCGCCGGTTTGACGGCTGCATGGGAGTTGTTGAGTTCGGGCGTGACCAACGTGACGGTCGTGGAAATGGATTCGCAGGTGGGCGGCATCTCCAGAACCGTCAACTACAAGGGCAATCGAATCGACATCGGTGGGCATCGTTTTTTTTCGAAGTCCGATTGGGTCATGAATTGGTGGTTGCGGATGATGCCCATCGATTCGAACGCGGTCACGGACCATCGGGAACTGCGATTCCAAGGCAAGGCGAGGCTGTTTCCCAGCGGAGGCGTGCGCTCAGAAGGCGAGCCGGACGCTGTCATGCTCGTGCGAAACCGACTCTCGCGCATCTACTTCAACCGGCGGTTTTTCGACTACCCGCTGAAGCTGAATCTGTCGAGCCTGCGCAATCTTGGACTCCACAAGACCCTGACTTTCGGGCTCAGTTACATTGCCGCTCGACTTCGACCCATCAAGGCTGAAAAGTCACTGGAAGACTTTCTGACCAATCGGTTCGGACGCCGGCTCTATCGGCAGTTCTTCAAGGAATACACCGAGAAGGTGTGGGGCGTCGCCTGCAATGAGATCAGTGCGGAATGGGGCGCTCAGCGCATCAAGAGTCTTTCGATCGGCAAAGCCCTGTGGCATGCGGCGCGGGCTGCTCTGGGTCTCGGGCAGGGCGTGGCTCAGCAGACTTCCCTGATCGAGAGCTTCATCTACCCACGTCTGGGGCCCGGCCAGATGTGGGAGACGGTGGGCGCTCGTTTTCAAGCCGCTGGCGGCAAGCTCCTGATGCAGCACCGCGTCGTTGGATTGGACAACGTCGGCGGACGCGTCACGGGCGTGGCAATCAAGTCGCCGGAAGGAACGGTCTCGCGCATCGAATGCACGCACGTCGTGTCGACCATGCCGATCAAGGACCTGGTGGCTGCGTCGCCCGGCTTCTGGTCTACAGAGATCGAGGACATCGCGAAACGACTTCAGTACCGAGACTTCATCACCGTCGGCCTGCTCTATCGCAAGGAAGACTTGCCCGTTGCATTGGCGGACAACTGGATCTACATCCAGGAGCCTGGCGTACAAGTGGGCCGCGTGCAGGTCTTCAACAACTGGAGTCCGCACATGGTTTCGGATCCAGCCATGGTGTGGCTGGGATTGGAGTTCTTCTGCAAGGAAACAGACGACCTCTGGACCCTGCCCGACGAGGCACTGAAACAACTGGCCCAGGCCGAGATGAAGGAAATCAATCTGACGAGCACCGCGAAGGCGCAGGACGCGGTCGTCATCCGGGTGCCGAAGGCCTATCCGGGCTACTTTGGCGAGGCCTATGCGCAATTCGATCAGCTTCGCACGGCGCTCGATGCCGTGGAGAACCTCTTTCTCGTCGGCCGAAACGGCATGCATCGCTACAACAATCAGGACCATTCGATGCTGACCGCCAAGGAGGCCGCCGATCAGATTGTCAGCGGGCAAGTCGACAAGGGCAGGCTCTGGTCAATCAATGTCGACGACGAATACCACGAGGAAACCTCTACACCCCGAAAGGGCGCAGGAGCGCCTTCGCCGGCAGGAGAGCGCACGCAGGGCGGCCTTGAAACGCAGCCCGCGCCGCTGTAGGCGGTGCGAGAACTCGTCCTAGTGGGTTCGCGTTCTTCCGAGGCCCGCGTCAATTCGGACGGCTGGGCAGTGGGGCCTCGTCGAACACCACCTCGACCCGCAACCTCGACTTCACCGCCTCGCCATCCAGTTCGCCCGGCTTGAACCGCGCCGCCATGAAGGCTTCGCGTGCCGCGGCTTCGAACGCCGGCGGAAGCCGAGGTTCATCGGCGGTGATGTGATGCACGCTTCCGTCTTCGTTGATGAACAGCGAAAGAATGCCGGCCTGCCGTCCTGCGGGTGGCTCGCCAGGGGGCGAAGCGATGATCACTGGCGCCTGGGCGATGGGGGGCACGGTCAACTGCGGTCGCGGCACGTACTCGTCGCGGCTGTTGCCCAGGGATGGCGCCGCCAAGATGGGCGTCGCATCCGAACTCAAAGATGTCAGCGCCGGCTCGTTGTTCTTGCTGGGGCCGATGGTCGGACTGGCCTTCTGCGCGCGAGGAGCGTCGATGGCAGGCGGGTCCGTGGCCTTCAGGCTCGGCGCGGGCGTGGCTGCCGTCGGTGCCACTGCAGGCAGGGCTGAACGCGCCGGCGGGGCAGACGGCTTCTCGACCAGCCGCACCTGCAGCGCTGTCGGCGGCGACGAGCCTCCGGGCCTTTGGCCCGGTCGATCCACGGGCAACCGCAGGGTCAGGAGCCCGACATGCGCGATGCCCGAGAGCAGCACGCACAGCGGCAGCGCGCGGTGCAGGCGATCAACTGCCAGGCGCAGGACCGCAGGCTCCGGGAGATCCGCCGCGCACGCCGACATCGGCCGTCGTCAATCCACCAGTTCTCGCCACGAGGTGCGGCGCAGCGTGCCCGACCCGCCCGAGGAGCCGCCGGCGCCCTTGGTGGTGATCGAGCCGTCGCTGCCGACGATCTCCAGCTTGCCGTCGCCGTTCGTGGTCTGCAGCCAGGTGATGCCGACGCCGAGGAAGGCGCCGAGATAGCTGGAGGCGGCGGTCACGGAGTCCGAGGCGGTTCCTGTTTCCACGTCCAGCAGGTAGAGCCAGGACGATCCGCCGGAGGGCGTGCAAACGCTGCTTCCCGGGATCGCGGTCACGGCAGCCAGCGTGTTGTACTGCACGACCATGTCCGTCACGAGGCGCTCGCCGGACTTCGGAAGGTCGACCTTCCAGCCGACCTTGGTGGCCCAGTCCAGGGTCCCCGAGGCGATGCTTCCGCTCGTGGCGTCCGTGCTCGCGAACGTGATGGCGCGATCCACCATGCCGGCGTTGGCACGCGCGTCGCCGATGCCGGTGCTGGTCAAGGCGTCCTTGACCGCGTACAGGCTTTGCTGCGTCGTGGTCCCGACGTCGTTGCTGCCGAGGTAGCTGCCCGTGCCGACGATCACCACCGCATAGTTCGTGTTGTTGGACTTGACCGTCACTGGCTGTGGCGCGGTCGTGATCGGCTGGGGTGTGGTCGGGTCCGAGTTCAGCATGAACTGCGCCAGCAGCATGGCTTCTCTGCCGCTCGTGCCGACGAGGTCGTCGGTATCGAAGCGCCACAGGTTGCCCTGCAGGTCGCCGCCATAGAAACGGATCGCGGTGTTGTTGGTCGGGTCGTCCACCCAGGCATTGATCTTCGCGAGGCCGCTCGGCGTGGCGACCGAACCCGCGGTGGTCGGGAGGTCGAGCAGCAATTGGCCGGTCGCGGCGTTGAGCACGAACAGATGGCCGAGGCCATCGCCGCCGCCCGCGTTGTTGTTGTAGCCGGATGCGATGACCACGACCCAGGTGCCGTCCTTGCGCTTGGTGATGATCGGATTGCCCAGCGTGTAGCCCAGGTTCGCGTTGGAGAACTCCCACAGAGCGACCGGGGAGGTCGGGTTGCTGACGTCGAGCGCGTAGTAGCTCTTGCCCCCGGCACCGAGGCCGCCGACCAGGATGGTCTTCCAGTTGTTGTTGACCTGGATGTCGCCGACCACCGGCGCACCGTCGACGAAGTACCGGTGCTTGTTGCCGTAGTCGGTGTCGGCCAGGCGGTAGAGATCCGGCATGACTTCGGTCGGCACGAAGGCCCACAGTTCGGAGCCCGCGTCGATGGCGTTGTTGCCCGACCCGGTGCTCTCCACCGCGAACGCGTGGAGCATGCCGTCGTTGGCGGCCGCATAGAGCACCTTCTGGCGGGTGCTGTTGTTCGACTTGTAGGTGCTGTAGCCCGTGTCCGTGTAGCTGAAGGGCGGCGCACCCACGAAGGCGGGCGCCCCGCCGATGATGTCGCCGAGCTTGTGCGCGCGGCTGCGATAGAGCGGGCTGGTCGAGTTCGTGGCCTCGTACGTGCCGTCGCCGCGAAGGAAGTTCACGAGATTGGCACCGTCGTTCGCCAGCGTCTTGTTCGGATCGCTCATCCCGCTGCCGCATTGCGTTGGGGCGGCTGTCTTCGTGCAGAAGCCGCTGAAGTTGCCGCCATACCCATCGGTGTTCAGGTTGGCGTAGGTGAACGATTGCAGCGCACCGTTCGGCCGGCGGTAGTAGATCGTGCGCGCCGATGCGGCCTTGGTGTCGAGCTTGGCTTGTGCCGACCAGGCGGGGCTCGAGACATCGACGTTGCCGGTCGAGGCATCGAGCGGGAATGCGCGGACATCGCCGGTCCAGTCGACGGTCCGGTAGGTCGCGATGAACGCCTGGTTGTTGTCTCCGCTGACCGGCTTGAGCGAGTTCGTGGCCGCGGCCGACGCCGCGCCGGTCACCGCGGTCGCGGCGCTCAGCGAGAGCGAGATCGCATTGACCAGGTCGCTCGCGTTTTGCGCGGAGAAGTAGCGCCCGCGGCCGTTGACCGCCGCGTGCCACAGGTCGTCGATGTTGCGGGCGTCGCCCCCAGTGGTGGTCTCGGTGGGCACCGGCCAGTTCTTGGTTCCCTGGACCAGCCCCACGTAGTCGCCGGCCTTCTGGGTCAGGTAGGCGGGGTCATAGGTCAATGTCCCGCTGACGCCCAGGCCGATGGTCGAAGTCGTCATGTGCTGCCAGTTGGCCGTGTCCCGGTCCGTCGTGGGCACGTCGTTCGCGCAGACGTCGTTCTGCGCACCGTCGACCGCACGGCCCGAACAGTTGTTCTGCGTGCCCTGGTTCCGCAGGTCGGTCATGTAGTAGTACTGCGCGACGTCGGCCAGCGAATTGGTCGAGCCGCCCGAACTCACGACCCTCGGGTCCGACACGGTCAAGATGCCGTCGGTGGTGCTGATGTACTGGGTGTTGCTCGTGGAGTTGCCGCTGGTGCCGGCCGATGCCCCCATGCTCGTCAGTTGCGCGGCCGTCTTGCACGAGCTTGCCGTCGTGCCATTTGTCCAATTCTTGTCTGTCGTGTCGCTCGTCACCGTCCCGTTCGTCGTGACGATGGTCTCGGTCAGGGTCTGCGGCGTGATCTGCGTGGAATAGGTCGATGTGCTGCAGTTGTTCTTCTTGCCGTCGCCGACCTTGCTGCTGACGACCCAGTTGTAGCGCGTCCAGGTCTTGGTGACGGTCGACGTTGTCTGCGCGCCGTCGTACTGCGGCCGGGCGACGCTGCCGTCCTGTTGCCCGACCATGGTGGAGCCATCCAGCTGATAGGGCTGGTAGCCGTTCTTCTCGTTGTCGGTGTTCCAGTAGCCGTCGGTGGACAGAATGGCGTAGTTGCGCTGGCACGAGTACTGCACCGGATCGTTCTGGCCGGTGATCTTGTTGGCGTAGTACCGGCCCACCTTCGACAGTGACGCGCGCAGCGGCGTGGCGGAGTTGGGTGCGCGGCCGTAGAGCCTGGTCAGGAAGGTCTGCTTCTGAGTCGCGCCGAAGTCGTTGATGTCGAGAAAGTTCGAACTATCGGCCACGTCGGTGCTGTCGATGGTCGTGAATCCGACGCGGTACTTTTCATCGAGGTTGTAGAAGGCCTGTCCTGCTGCCGTCCGCATCATCAACATCCGGGTGTGGAAGTAGGCGTACCAGTTGGCGTAGTTGACCTGCTTGTCGGCCGGCAACGAAGAAACCAGGACCTTGGTGAAGTAGCTCTTGCCCGGCGAATTGTCGATCGCGCTTTTGCACTGCTTGTAGAAGTCGGTGGTCGTGTCGACTCTCCCGTTGGTCGAGGTATAGGTCCAACCCATCCGGGGAGCGCTGCCGTTGGCGCTGCTGTTGTAGGTGTAGTAGTAGTCGCCGCTCAGGTCGGTCTTCTGCGACGACGCGCTGAATCCATCGACGGGCACCGCAGTGAGCCCGGTCAGCGAGGGGTAGCGCCCCGTGCCGTCGCTCTTCCACGGCAGGTTGGCCGTGTAGTCATAGCTGGGGTCGTAGGCCACCCCGTTGCACTGACTCGAGCGAAACGCGTAGCTCTCCCCCCTGGACTCCGGCTTCGCGTCATCGGGCATGTAGGCACTGTCCATGCTGCCCGACCCGTCCAGAATGAACATGATGTTCGGCTTGGCCTGCACCGAAGACGCGGTGGTCAGCGGAACGGAGGACAGGGCGGTGTCCGCCGCGTGCAGCGGCATCGACAGCAGCGTCGCCGCGAGCCCGGCGGCCAGGGCCTGTGCTGGAACGCTGCGTGCGGTCAAAGAAGGCGTGGCGCCAGCGAATCGGTTCGAATTCTTCTTCTTCATGACGGGCGTGCTCCTTGCACCGGGGTGCATCGGGGGCTCAGAAGTGGACGATGGTTTCGGTGAAGCTCACCGTGTTGCGCGGCCCCACGGAGCGGACCACGATCCGGAAATAGGGACCCGACGAGGTCGTGGTCAGCGGCGAGGGCATGCCGTAGTTGAGTGCGCCCTTGTTCGCGTTCGCCGTCGTGGTGGTGGACAGCGGCGCGATGCACGAATTGCCGGTGGCGTTGGCCGTCCCGGCAGTCAGGCACAGGCGGGTGATCAGGTAGCGCGCGGTGCTGCCGTTGACCGTGATCGCATCCGAAGGCCGCACGGTACACGTCGCGTAGCTCCCCGAGGCCGCATAGCCGCAGCCGTCGATATCCCAATTGACGATGGCCTTGGTGATTGCCGTCGACTGCCCGCCGGTCACGTCCAGGCCCTCCATGCTGGTCGCGTAGTAGCCGACCGAAGGCGCGTCGGCGATCAGCGTGCTCGAGCTCTGGGTGCCCAGCCAGGTGATCGCGGCTTCCGCCGCCTTGTCCGCGGCGCTGGTTGTGCCCTGCTTGAAGCTCAGGTTGCCGAGGATCAGCGTGCCCGTGTCGACCGACCGGACCAGCGCGATGGCCGCGAGCGACATGGCGACGAGCGCGATGAGCGAGAACAGCAGCGAGATTCCGCGTTGGCGAGCGGCGCCGAGTCTCGCAGTGATGGCATGGATTCGCATCGTCTTTCCTCAGGACTTCCAGAGCATGTTGCGCAGCGGGACGATGATGTCGAAGACCTTGTAGCGGTAGTGCCGCGCATCGCCCGCCACCCCGGCGCCGACGTCGAGCGCGATGCACTTGGACTGGTTGCAGTCGACCAGCGTGTTGTCGTTGACCGTGACGCCCTTGCCCACGTCCCACAGCGGGTTGGCCGTCGTGACCTCCGTCTTCTCGAACGTGTCGCTCCGGGCCACCAGCGCGATGCGGACCGCCAGCACCTGCTTCCAGGCGGCGTTGTCGTTGGTGAGCGGGGTCGTGTTGTCCCAGGTGTCGATCACGCCGTCGTTGTTGGTGTCCTTGCCGTACATCGCCTGCAGCTGCACGATGTCGGGAAACAGGTTGTCGGGGGGCGGCGCCGTCACCTGCGTGGACCACAGCCTGGTCGTGAGGGTCAGGGACTCGTTCTGGATCGCATAGAGGCGCTGGACGAACTGGCCGAGGTTGACCAGGTAGCTGCCTGCCGGGTAGCCGGCGGCCGGGAAGAGCGTCTGGCCGCCGGGCTGGTTCCACACGCCGCTGCTGCCCGAGTTGTGGATGATCTGGTTCTGGCCCTGGCCGTTGCCATTGCCGCCGTTGCCGGAGCCATTGCCGTTCCCATTGCCGCTCGATGACCCATTGCCGTTCGCCCCGGTCACGTTGAACAGGGTGCACCAGTTGTTGGCGTCGATCGTGGCCGGCACCGCGAGCATCAGGTCGCCGACCGCGATGCCGAGTGCCGACCCGAGGAAGAAGTTCGCGGCGGTGCGCGGGTGGTCCTCGGTCACGCGATAGGGGACCGCGTAGGGCTTGTTGCTGTCGAGGATCTGGATCGTGTCGGGCGCGCCGTTGGCGCCATCGGTGATCACCACCGGCGCGAGCGGGAGCGTCTGGGTCGTGGCGCCGCTGTCGTTGCTCGCGCGGATCTCGCAGCCCAGGGCCGACGCGCTGTTGGTCAAGCCGTAGCCCGCCATCTGCACGTCGCGGCTCACCGCATGAAGGGCGAGCGCGCCGTTCACCTGCGCATCGGTGCCTGTGATCGTGGTGCGCTTCTGGCCTTCGGTGAAGCTCAGGGCCTGCGCGATCACGAGAACCGCCAGCAGGCCCACGACCAGCCCGACCATCATCTCGATGAGGGTCACGCCGCGCGAGTGGCGCAGCCGCTGCGACATGGGGCCGCTGCGGCGTGCAAGGGTCGAAGGTGCGCTCATAGCTTGATCTGCGTCGTCGCCACGTAGTTGTGCTGCTCTTCGTTCGGCGCCGACCAGTTGATGTTGATCGTCACCTCGCCGGTGGCTGCGTCGACCGTTACCGCGTAGCCGGGGGAGGGCAGCTTCTCGGACAACTGTCCGGCCCAGTCGGCGCAGCGTGCATAGCCGGCGCAGCTGCTGGTCTGGTAGCTCGAGAGATTGGTCACGTCGGTCCACATCGTCCCGATCAGTTGCTGGGCCATGTAGCTGGCGTCGGCGCGGAACTTGGCGTTCGTCTGCGTCTTCGTCATCGCGGCCTGCAGCCCGATGATCCCGAGGATGCCGAAGGCGAAGATCATCAGGGCCACGAGGGCCTCGAGGAGCACGAAGCCATCGGTGCGCGATGGGCGCGCGCGGCGCGAGAGCGGGTTCTTGCGCATGGTCACAGGCACTTTCGTGGATCGCCGGTCGCCGTGACCTGAAGGTCGCACAGGCGAATGTTGCCTCCGGCGCTCAGTTCGATCCGGAGGTTACGGTAGGTGCTGCTGCCCGTGACGTCCTTGATGTCGATGACGCCAATGGGGGATGCATTGGCCACGCGGCCGAATCCGTTGAACACGACCGTGCTCGCGGCCGTGCTGTTGGTCTTCGAGACCTGGCCGGTGACCGCCACCGTGCTGCCGGCCCCACCGCCTGCCTGCTTGTCGATGATCTTCGGCGCCGGCCAGTCGCTGTCCGCGAAGGTCATCGAATCCGAGGTGGCGCTGGCGCACTTGGATCCCGGGTCGCTGAGGCTCACGACCCATGAAACGCCGCTGCCCGATGCGGTGCAGCTGTCGTCCATGACCGCGTTGTCGGTCAGGGTGACCAGCGAGAAGATCACCGGCGTATTGCGGCGCAGCGATTCGGTGCGCGCCTTCATCAGTCCGGCCTGGATCGAGTTGGCCGTGTTGCGGATGCGCGTATTGCGGATCCACTCCGCGGCGCTCGGGGCCATGGTCATGAGCAGGATGGCGAGCACGGCCAGCGTCACCACCAACTCGACCAGCGTGACGCCGCGGGACCGCGACCTGGACTTCGACATGCGCCGGCCCTCAGTTGTCGCAGGCGCTCTTGACCAGCCAGCAGTTCTGGGAGACCGTGGCTCCCTTGAAGCTGGTCGTCGTTCGGGCGTTGGCGTCGTTGATGGTGTACGTGTGCCCGATCGCCTGCCCGTTGATGCCGGTCGCCGTGATCGTGTAGCCCTGGCCGCCGGTGCCCAGCGCGCACTCGTACTTGAAATACTTCAACGACACCGGCCAGCTCGCCCAGGTCGGGGCGGTCCCGCCATTGCCATCGGCGCAGTTCGCACTGCCGTAGGAGCGGTTGTCCTGGTAGTACTGCTCCATCTTCACGCGGTAGTCCGCCATGGCGCCGAAAGCTTCGGGAAGCTGGCCGCGCCGGATGTAGTCGTTGTAGGACGGAATGGCGATGGCCGCCAGGATGCCGATGATCGCCACCACGATCATCACTTCGATCAAGGTGAACCCTTGGGAGCGCAGTCTCGACGGGATGGCGTTTGGCACAGGGGGACCTTTTTTGGGGGAGGTAATTTTCAGATGTCACAAATTGTCAACAACCGCTCGTGCTCAACGGTGACCGTTGGTCCGCCCGCGGAGACCTTTCGTCCGTGCCGAACGGAAAAATAGTGAAGATTGCCGCGAGCGAACGCGCGGCCCGCCGGAAGGGGCCTCTCGGGCGTCGCTTTTCTGCGGAGAAGAGCCGCGCGCGGCCGCTGGCGCGGCCGGTTTTACCCGCGCGCCACGTAACTCCCCGACTTCCCGCCGTGCTTCTCCAGCACGTGGACGCCGGTGATCGTCATCCCCCGGTCCACCGCCTTGCACATGTCGTACACGGTCAGGAGCGCCACCTGCACGGCGGTCAGCGCCTCCATCTCGACGCCGGTGGGCCCGACGGTCTCGACGGTCACGGTGCAGCTGACGTGAGGCGCGGGGCCTTCGGCGACGGCGAAGTCGACCGCCACGCGCGTCAGCGCCAGGGGGTGGCACAGCGGAATCAGGTCGCTGGTCTTCTTGGCGGCCTGGATGCCGGCGATGCGGGCCACGCCGAGCACGTCGCCCTTTTTCGCGCTCCCGGACTGGATCAGCGCCAGGGTCGAGGCCTGCATCTCGATGCGGCCCGTCGCGACCGCCACGCGGTGGGTGGCCGGCTTGGCCGCGACGTCGACCATGTGGGCCTGGCCCTGGGCATCGAAATGGGTGAGGGGACTCATTTGTGAACGTTCCGGAGAGTGCCGCATCATACGAGGCCGAGCCTTGACGAGAACGCATCGCCGCAATGACTTCATCTGCAGACTCTCTTGTTGCGCGCAGGCCGCTGCGTGGCCTCCTGCGCGGCCTGTGCGCCGCGCTGGTGGTCGCCGGGCAGATGGCGCTGCCGGTGCCGGCGGCCGCGCAGAACCTGCCGGGCATGGGCGACGGCGAAATGACCGCCGCCTCCGAACGCCATCTGGGCGACCAGATCGCGCGTGAGCTGTATCGCGACCCGGATTACATCGACGACCCCGTGCTCGGCGAATACGTGAACGACATCTGGCAGCGGCTGCTGGCGGCGGCGCGCACGCGCGGCGAGCTCACGCCCGAGCTGGACGAGCGCTTCGCCTGGACGATCCTGCTGGGCCGCGACCCCACGGTCAACGCCTTCGCGCTGCCGGGCGGCTACCTGGGGGTCAACCTGGGCCTGATCGCCGTCGTCGGCAGCCGCGACGAGCTCGCCACCGTGCTCGGCCACGAGCTCTCGCACGTCACGCAGCGTCACATCTCGCGCATGATGGCCAAGCAGAACAAGCAGATGCCGCTGATGCTCGCGGGCATGATCCTCGGCGCCATCGCAGCGAGCAAGAGCCGCAGCCCCGACGCGGGGCAGGCGGTGATCATGGGCAGCCAGGCGGCCTTCATGCAGAACCAGCTCGGCTTCTCGCGCGACATGGAGCGCGAGGCCGACCGCATCGGCTTCGGCGTGATGACGCAGGCCGGCTACGCGCCGCAGGGCGCGGCCTCGATGTTCGAGAAGCTGCAGTACGCCTCGCGCCTCAACGACAACGGCTCCTATCCGTACCTGCGCAGCCACCCGCTGACCGGCGAGCGGATCGCCGACATGCAGGCGCGCTTCCAGCTCCAGGCCGGCAAGACGGCGCCGGTTCCGCTCGCGATGGACCACGCGATGATCTCGGCCCGCGCGCGCGTGCTCACGCGGCCCGGCGTCGACGTGCTGCGGCTGGCGGCGGACGCGCCGTCGAGCGCCGAGTTCGCGCGCAGCGCGCCGGCGCAGCAGGCCGGCACGCTTTACGCCGCGGCGCTTTCGGCGAACGAACTGCGCGACTTCAAGTCGGCGCGCGCGCTGGCGCAGAAGCTTGAAGCGCGCGCGGCCGGCGATCCGGCGGCCGCGCGGCTGGCGCGCCTGCTGTCGGCCGAGATCGAGCTGGCGGCCGGCGCGGCGCCGGCTGCGGCGGCGATGCTCAATCCCGCCGCCAAGGACCGCCCCGAGATGCTGCTGGCGGCCCAGGCGGCGGTCGCGACGGGCAAGCCCGCGCCGATGGTGCAGCCGCTGCGCGACTGGGTCGCGACCCATCCGCGCGACGCGACCGCCTGGCACACGCTGTCCACCCTGTATGGCGCGCAGAACGAGACCATCCGTGCCGTGCGGGCGGACGCCGAGTCCAACGTCGCGATGCTGGACTACCCCGGGGCGCGAGACCGCTTCAGGGCGGCGCAGGACCTGATCCGCCAGAGCGCGAGCGATCCGCGCATCGCGGTGGACCACTACGAGGCGTCGATCATCGACACCCGCGCCCGCGCCGTGGAGGCACTGGTGAAAGAGCAGGCGGCGGACAAGCCGCCCCGCTAGAGCGACCCGGCCGCCGTGCTCAGCGGCGGGAAAAGAGCCCGCCCAGCGCCGATTCGATGACCAGGCCCAGGAGCGAGTAGAGCAGCGAGCCGATCAGTGCCGCGAGGAAGCCGTCGACGTGCAGGCCCGACAGCAGCCCCGATGCGGCCCAGAACAGCAGCGCATTGATCACGAAGAGGAACAGCCCCAGCGTGACGATCGTGACCGGCAGCGTGAGCACCACCAGCACCGGCCGCACGAACATGTTCAAGAGGCCGATCACCGCGGCGGCGAGCAGGGCCGAGCTGTAGCTCGTCACCTGCACGCCGCTGTAGAGGTAGGCGACCGCGAGCAGCGCGAGCGCGCTCAGCAGCCACTTGATGAGAAGGCGCATCCGACCCGGACCGCGCGCTTATTCGGCCAACTCGTTGGCCAGCATCAGCAGCGCGCCCATGCCGAGCACCGCGCCCGGCACCGCCCAGCCCGACTGGCCCGGCGGGGCCAGGTCCGGTGCGACCGGTTCGAGGTCGACCCCCACCTTCGGGCGACGGGCGTCGATGACCTGCGCCACGCCATGCTCGCGCTTCAGGCGCTGGGTCAGTTCGGCCAGCGGTCCGTGGGCGAGCACGGGCGTCACCTGGGCACCTTCGCGCTGCAGCAGGGGATGCACCTGCTCCTGCACCTTCGCGAACCACTTCGCACGCCAGTTCTCTCGCGCGCTGTGGCTGACCCATTTGCTGATCCGGTGTGTCATGCGCGGCGCACAGGCCACGAGCACCCAGTGACGCACCCCGACATCGGCCTTGGCTGCCGCCATGCGTTCGAGAAACTCCCGCGCGTGGCTCGCGTCGTCGACGTAAAGAATGACCTTTTCCATGAGTGCTCCTTCTATCGTTGGTTGGCGTGGCAGAGACATCAAAGGGATGCGATCGAGATCAGGCGGTGACCGTGCCGTTCGGCTTCGCGCGGCGGGCCATCACCCACTTGCCGATCGCGAGCACCAGCAGCGCGCCGATCGCACCCGCGGCATAGCGGACCACGTCGCTCTGCGGCAGCTTCGGCACCCAGGTCCAGTCGGCGGGGTTCGCAATGGCGGGGTCCGACACGGCCATCGTGCCCGCGATCCAGCCCAGCAGCATGCCGCCCAGGGTGATGATGAACGGGAAGCGGTCCATCAGCTTGATGACCAGCTGGCTGCCCCAGACGATGATCGGGATGCTCACCAGCAGGCCGAAGATCACCAGCGGCATCTGGTGGCCTTCGCCAGCGCCTTGCGCGGCACCGGCGATCGCGATCACGTTGTCCACGCTCATCACGAGGTCGGCGACGATCACCGTCTTGACGGCCGCCCAGAGCTTGTCGCTCGCGGCGATGTCGCCATGGGCGTCGTGGTCGTCCGGCGCGAGCAGCTTCACGCCGATCCACACCAGCAGCAGCGCGCCGGCCAGCTTCAGGAACGGGATCGCCAGCAGGGTGAGCGCGAAGAAGATCAGGACGACGCGCAGAAGAATCGCGCCCGCGGTGCCCCAGAGAATGCCCTGCGTGCGCTGCGCCGGCGGCAGCTTGCGGCAGGCGAGCGCGATCACCACCGCGTTGTCGCCACCGAGCAGGATGTCGATCATGATGATCTGGCCGACCGCGACCCAAAACTCCGGGGTCAGAAACTGTTCCATAAAGTCCTCTGTTCGTTTCCATTCCTTCCGTGCAGGTCGGATGAAGCGGTCGGATGAGGATCTGGACCCTCGTGGAACATGCAATCGCTTCGATCAAACCTGCGCGGTTCAAATCGAAGGTCTTGCTCGACAGCGCGGGGCTGCCCGACAGGCCGGAAGTGTTGTGCTTCGGATTGACGACCTGGCGACCCGCCTCCTCGAGAAAAGCGGGCGGGAGCTACTCCCCTTCGTGGGCGGAATTAGAGCATTGCGGCCAGGACGTGGCAACCCGGCGCCCGGGAAGATTCAAAGAAAAGACCCGAAAATTCAGCGCCGGCAAAGGCGTTGTTGCTATGGATTCAATAGCAGTCCAAATCCTCACGATTCAGGGGAATTGGGCGGACTATCATCGCCGCCTCGCTTTTTTCCGACCTATGGCCGCCATTCACATCACCGACATCGAGGCCGCCATCAACTATTGGCGCGACCGGAAGCCCTCGCCCGACGGCGTCACCCTGGCGCCCGAGTTGCGTGCGCTCGCGGAGGTGTACGCGCTGATGGTGTTTCACCATGAAGACGAGGTCGATGAAGTCGGCTTTCCGGCCAAGGCCTGGGATGCTTGGCTCAGCTGGTACCAGAGCACGCCCGACACGCCCTGCATCGCCATCTGCTCGACCAGCCAGGGCGATGACGAGTGCAAGGGCTGCGGACGCACCTTCGGCGAGGTCCAGCACTGGCCCGCGATGACGCCCGCCGAGAAGCGCGCGACCTGGCGCCGCATCACGATGCAGGACTCGGCCTGGCGCTTCAACCGCTACGCCGAGCGTGCGCGCGAGGCCGAGCATGTCTGGCCGGACGACGTGACCGGCGAAACCGTCGCCGGCAGCGCGGGCTGAGTCCATGCGCCGCCTCGCGCAAGCACCCAACCTGGCCATTGCGACGCTGTGGGTGCACGCCTTGCGCGAAGACGGCATCGCGGCCTCGGTGCAGCGCGAGTACCTGGGCGCCGCGGCGGGCCAGCTTCCACCCGATCAGTGCCTGCCGGAGGTCTGGGTCGAGGACGACGAACAGTTCGAGCTCGCCGAGCGCCTGCTGCACGAACTGCGGCATCGGCCGCAGCGGCGCTGGCAGTGCGTGTGCGGCGAACTCGTCGAAGGGGGCTTCGAGCAGTGCTGGCGCTGCGGCGCCATGATGCCGGCCGGCCGCGCCTGCGAGGGACCGGCTACTTGAGCCGCACGGGCTCGATGTCGATGCTGTTCGCGCCGTCGCCGAGCATGAGTACGCCTTCCTGGATCGTGGCCTGCAATTGCATCGAGCGCTGCGCGAGTGCCGCCAGCGCCTGCGAGGCCGCGGTCGGGATGCGGTAGACCGCGAGATTGGTCGGCCGCGTCAGCTTGCCCTCGATGCCGCGCCACCAGATCTCGGCCGCGTGGTTGAAGGCGTAGACGACGACCTGGCCGGCCTTGCCGCACGCTTTCACGATCGGTTTGTCTTCCGGCTGCCCGACCTCGATCCACAGCTTGGTTTCGCCGGTGAAGTCGCGCAGCCAGACGTCCGGCTCGTCGGGGTTCGAGAGGCCCGCGCCGAAGGCGAGGGTGCCGTCGCCCTGGCAGACGTCCTGCAGCTGGTGCGCGTTGAGCGCGAGCGCGGCGAGCCGGATCATCATCCGCTCGTCGGTCTCGCTCGGGTGCCGCGCCAGCGTCAGCGCGTGGTCGGCGTAGTAGCCATGGTCGATGTCTGCGACGGCGAGGTTGGCCTTGAAGATGGTGGACTTAAGGGCCATCAGATCCGCCGCCGGGCCGCCCCAAGGCGGATCAGCCCCCTCGGGGGGCAGTGAGGACACGAAGTGCCGAACGTGGGGGCACTCATACCCGCCGGGCGAGTTCGGCAGCCTTGCCCGTGTAGCTGGCCGGGGTCATGGCCAGCAGGCGCTCCTTTTCGCCCTCCGGAATAGCGAGCGAGCGGATCAGCGCATGCAGCGCCTCGGCCGTCACCGTCTTGCCGCGCGTGACTTCCTTGAGCTGCTCGTACGCGCCCTGCACGCCGAAGCGGCGCATCACCGTCTGGATGGGCTCGGCGAGCACTTCCCAGGAGCTGTCGAGATCGGAAGCCAGCGCTTCCTCGTTGAGCTCGAGCTTGCCCAGGCCCGTGGCCAGGCTCGCGTAGGCGAGCGTCGCGTAGCCGAGCGCCACGCCGATGTTGCGCAGCACCGTGCTGTCGGTCAGGTCGCGCTGCCAGCGGCTGATCGGCAGCTTCTCGCTCAGGTGGCGCAGCAGCGCGTTCGCGAGGCCCAGGTTGCCCTCGGCGTTCTCGAAGTCGATCGGGTTGACCTTGTGCGGCATCGTCGACGAGCCGATCTCGCCCTTCTTGAGGCGCTGCTTGAAGTAGCCCAGGCTGATGTAGCCCCAGACGTCGCGCGAGAAATCGACCAGGATCGTGTTCAGCCGCGCGACGGCATCGAAGAACTCGGCCATGTAGTCGTGCGGCTCGATCTGGATGCTGTAGGGCTGGAAGGTGAGCCCGAGGCCCAGCGGCGCGGGCGTCTCGACCACCTTGCGGCTGAAGGCTTCCCAGTCGAACTCGGGCCACGCCGCCATGTGCGCGTTGTAGTTGCCGACCGCGCCGTTCATCTTGCCCAGGAGCTGCACCGCCGCGATCTGCTCGCGGGCCTTCGCGAGGCGCACCGCGACGTTGGCGATTTCCTTGCCGACGGTGGTCGGGCTGGCGGTCTGGCCGTGCGTGCGCGAGAGCATCGACACGTCGGCGAACTTGGCCGCCATCTCGCGCAGCGTGGCCACGAGGCCGTCGATCGCGGGCAGCACGACCTTGTCGCGCGCGGCCTGGATCTGCAGCGCGTGGCTGGTGTTGTTGATGTCCTCGCTGGTGCAGGCGAAGTGCACGAACTCGGAGGCGGCCAGCAGCTCGGGGCGGGCCTCGAACTTCGACTTGATCCAGTATTCGACGGCCTTCACGTCGTGGTTGGTGGTCTTCTCGATCTGCTTGATGGCGACCGCATCGGCCTCCGAGAAGTTGGACACCAGGCCCAGCAGGTACTTGCGGGCGCCGCCCGTGAGGGGCTTGAACTCGGCGAAGCCGCAGTCGGACAGGGCGATGAACCAGGCCACTTCCACCTGCACGCGGCGGTGCATGTAGCCCTGCTCGCTCATCAAGGGACGCAGGGCCGCCAGCTTGGCCGCATAGCGGCCGTCGAGCGGGGAAAGGGCGGAGACGGTGGAGAAACTCATGGCGCGAATTTTAGGTCGCGCCCCGGTTCCCGGCCGTTTCAGGGGGTTGAGGCGTCGCGGAAGAAGGCGATCCGCTCTGCCGTCGCCGGATGCGACGAGAACGCGAGGCCGAGGAAGTCGGTCTCGCCGCCCTGGTCGCCGCGCCGTGCCTCCTGCCATTGTTCGATGGCCTCGAAAAAGTCCGCCATGGCGCGCGGCGGGATGCCCGCGATGCGCATCAGCCGCAGCGATTCGACGTCTGCTTCACGCTCGGCGTCGCGCGAATAGCCCAGCGTGGCCAGGAGCACCGGCGCCGACGTGATCAGCGTGCCGTAGTCGCCGAAGGCCGCCGACGCGACGATGCCCACCGCCGAGGCCTGCACCAGTTGCCGCATCGCGTGCCGCAGGCGCACGTGGCCGAATTCGTGCCCCAGGACGCCGAGCACCGCGTCGTCGTTGTCCGGCAGCAGGCGGACCAGCTCGTCGGTCAGCACGATCGCGCCGCCCGGCAGCGCGAGCGCGTTGGGCCCCAGCCGCTCGTCGCGGGCGCGCCGGAATTCGAGCTTCCACGGTGGCGCATCGTCGGGATGCGCCATCCGCACCATCCGCGCGAAGCCCTCGCGAATGCGCGCCTGGTCCTGCGCGGGCAGCGTGCTGGGCAGCAGCAGCGAGTCGTCGAGGGAGGCGAGCACCTGGGCGCCGATCAGCGCGTCGGCGCGCTGCGGCACCAGGGCCGTCATGCCGCGCGCGGCCCACGGCAAGGTCCATTGGTACATGGCCGCAGCCGCCGCGATCAGCACGACGAATGCAATCAGCACGCCCCGCCAGCTCTGCTGCGCGCGCACGACCCAGCCGTCCCGATGGCCGAGCCCGGCGGTCCACGCGTCCCAGGCCGGCACGTCCAGGGCCTGCACGCTGGCGCCGCGCGGCAACTGCGCGATACGCCCGCCGTGGCGGGTCCGCTCGGGCCAGCGGACATCGCCCCGCGCGAGCACGAGCGGCGCGAAGTCCTCGCCGGCCGCCGGCTCGATGACGAGCGCGTCCTCTTCGACGCGCAGGCGCGCGGCGTGCGGCCTGCTGCTCTGGCCATCGAAGAAGCGCACGTCGAGGTGCGTCACATCACATCCCGATGTCGAAGTCGAACAGGTCGGCGGCCATGTCGCCCACCGCGCCGGGATCCTCGCGTTCGGCCGTCCGGGTGATCTGGTCGAGCCCGATGCGGGTGCGCAGTTCGACGGCCTGGAGCTGTGCGCGCCGCGTGTTCACGACCGCGAAGGGCCAGTACAGGCCGAGGGTCAGGAAGATCAGCAGGTAGTTCTTGCACTGCAGCCAGAGGTAGGGCGCCAGCCGCAGTTCGCTCTTGAAGCGCAATGCGTCGTTGCCTGTTTTCGACCAGATCAGGTTCTGCAACCGCACCTGCAGGTAGGACTTCTGCAGGATGTTCAGGACCAGGATGCCGCTGAACATCAACACCGCGGCGACGCCGATGAACCCGATGCCCGCGCCGCGGCCGAATGCCAGGATGCCCCCGACCGCCACAACCGCCAGTCCACCGAGCATGCCGACGCCGATGAGCTTGAAGAAGACGCCGTAGAGCACACCCACGTCGACGTCGAGCCGCGTTTGCTGGTCCCCGAAGGCGTAGTTGCCATGCTGGTAGCGCCGGATGCGCAGCAGGAAATAGGGCAGGGCCGCGAAGAAGGCCAGCATGCCCAGCATCATCGCGACCGCGGAGCCGGCCAGGGCGCGGGCCGCGGCGGGGTCCGCGGCCGGGGGGCGGCCGCTTTCGGCGGGCACCACGAGGCCCATGATCGCGAACGGCAGCAGCGCGAGCGCGAGCGGCGGCATCATGCAGGCGTAGGCGCCGGCCGTGTCGCCCTTGAAGCGGAAGCGCAGGCCGCGCCAGCTCGTGTTCGCCAGCCGGAACCGCATCGCCGCGCGGAACAGCGCCGGCCACAGGCCGACGAACGCAAGCGCCGCCAGCAGCGCGGCCCAGCCCGAGAAGCGCGCGCCGACCGAGTAGGCCACCAGGAACGCGCCGGCGATCAGCGTGCCGCGCAGCATCTTGCGCGGATCGCCATGGAAATCGAGCGCGTCGCCGTCGACCCAGGTGTTGCGATAGAAGTACTGCAGCTTGCGCACCTTGGCCCAGGGCAGGTACAGGCCGAGCGTGACCAGCGTCAGCAGCAGGTTCACGATCCAGATACGGAAATACTCGCTGCCCGTGGCCGTGAACTCGATGGGGTGGCGGTGCGGCGCGCTCGCGGCAGCCGCAGGTGTGTCCCGTTCCATTTTTCCCTGATCCTCCCTGTTGTGTATGGCAAGGCGGATTCTGCACCGTGTACGTTCCCCTAGAATCAAAGCGCTACAACGATGAACCCTATGGGGGGAATGCCCGAATGAAAGTGATCGGATCCGCTGCCAGCCCTTACGTGCGCAAAGTGCGCGTGGTCATGGCCGAGAAGCGGCTCGACTACCAATTCGTGATCGAAGACGTCTGGTCCGACGACACCACGATTTCCAGCTCCAATCCGCTCGGCAAGGTGCCATGCCTGGTCATGGACGGCAGCGAGGCCATGTTCGATTCGCGCGTGATCGTGGAGTACCTCGACACGCTCTCGCCGGTCGGCAAGCTCATCCCGCAGCAAAGCCGCGAACGCGCCGAAGTCAAGACCTGGGAGGCGCTGGCCGACGGCGTGATGGACGCCGGCCAGCTGTGGCGCCTCGAGGCCACCTGGGCCCATCGGGCCGACAGCGAACGCAGCCAGGCCTGGATCGATCGCCAGCGCGCCAAGGTGCTGGCAGGCATCGCCGCCATGGCCAAGGGGCTGGGCGACAAGCCGTTCTGCAGCGGCATCCACCTGAGCCTGTCGGACATCGCCGTCGGCTGCGCGCTCGGCTGGGTCGGCTTCCGCTTTCCGGAGATCGACTGGCGCGGCGACCACCCCAACCTCGCCCGCCTCTACGACAAGCTGATGCAGCGCCCGAGCTTCGCCGACACCCAGCCCTGACGCGCGTCGGCGCGCCCGAAAAACAAAAAGCCCCGCGATGCGGGGCTTTTGCTTTTCCGGGGGTCTGCGCAAGACGCCGGTGTCGAATGAAAAATGTTGCGAGGCGCCCCGAAACGAAGGAGGGAGGGAGGGAGGAGGAGAAGAATCGCCTCGGGATTTCAGCCGGGCGTCAAGCGCCTGGAAGACCTCGCAACATGAAACTGTCGGATGACTCGCACCCGAACCCTTATGAGCGCCGCCGCGCGGGGCGGTTCCCCAGCTACTCGTAAGCAATTGTGACCATGCGCCGCGGCCTCAGGGGGCAGGGGCGCCGAGTTGTTTCTCCACGTCGCGTATGAAGCCGCGATCGTCGGGCGTCGTGAAGCTCGAGTAGGACGCGACGACCGTGCCGTCGCGACCGATCAGGTACTTGTAGAAATTCCATTTCGGCGTGGTGCCCGACGCGTGGGCCAGCGCCTTGAAGAACGCGTTGGCGTCGGGTCCGCGCACGGCGCTTTTCGAGAACATCGGAAACTTCACGCCGAAGGTGTTTTCGCAGAAGTCGGCGATGTCCTTGTTCGAGCCCGACTCCTGCGCGAAGTCGTTCGACGGAAAGCCCAGCACCACCAGCCCCTGCGCGCGGTACTTGCGGTCGAGGGCCTCCAGCCCGCGGTACTGCGGCGTGAAGCCGCAGAAGCTCGCCGTGTTCACCGCGAGCACGACCTTGCCGGCGTACTGGCACAGGTCCTGGGGTTTTTCGTCCTGCAGCCTCGGGAAGGTGTGCTGCAGGATCGCAGGGCAGGCCGGCGCCGCCGCCGTGCCCTGGGCCGCGGCGCTGCCCACGCCCGCGGAAGCGGCCAGCACGGCCGCGCAGAAGCGAAGGGGGATGTGCATCGCGAATTTCCTTTCCAGAAAAGGGCCGGGAGCCCGTGTCACGGGGCTGTCCATGGCCGCCGCTTAAAATCTTGCGCCTTAAGAAAGAACCTATGCTGTACCCGGAACTCTTCAGACAACTCGAATCCGTCCGTTGGGACATGGACAAGGATATTCCGTGGCAGTCGTTCGATGGGACCCTTCTCTCCGAGGAACAGGCCCAGACCATCAAGATGAACGCCATCACGGAGTGGGCGGCGCTGCCGGCCACCGAGATGTTCCTGCGCGACAACCGGCATGACAGCGATTTTTCCGCATTCATGTCGATCTGGTTCTTCGAGGAGCAGAAGCACTCGCTGGTGCTGATGGAGTACCTCAAGCGCTTCAGCCCGCGCCACGCGCCCACCGAGCAGGAACTGCACGACGTGCGCTTCGATTTCGACCCCGCGCCCCCGCTCGAGACGCTGATGCTGCATTTCTGCGGCGAGATCCGCCTGAACCACTGGTACCGCCGTGCCGCCGAGTGGCACACCGAGCCGGTCATCAAGCACATCTACACCACGCTGAGCCAGGACGAGGCGCGCCACGGCGGCGCCTACCTGCGCTACATGAAGCGCGCGCTCGAGAAGTTCGGCGACGAGGCCCGTGCCGCCTTCACGAAGGTCGGCGTCCTGATGGCCAGCGCCCGCCGCACCGCGCAGGCGCTGCACCCGACCAACCTGCACGTCAACAAGGCGCTGTTCCCCAACGACACGATCCAGAGCCGCGTGCCCGATCCCAACTGGCTCGAACACTGGCTGGACAAGCAGATCAAGTTCGACAGCGTCTGGGAGACCAAGGTCGGCGACCGCATCCTGCACAACCTGAGCCTCTTGATGAACCGCAGCTTCAAGACGGTGCAGGAGCTCAACCGCTACCGCAAGGAAATGGCCGCCTCGATCGGCCCGAAGGCCGAATACCAGGGCGCCTGAGGCCTGCGCGCGCCACCCGGCGCGTACCGATCACCGGCGCTCGACGATCATCGGCGCCAGTTGCAGCCCGTTGCGCACCTGCTCGGCCGCATCGCGGGCCTGGTCGCGCGACGCATAGGGGCCGGACTGAAGCCGGTGCGTGCCTCGCTCGCTGAACACGTTGAGCGAGCCGGCCAGGCCGGGCATGTCGCGCGCGACCTGCCGCTGGAAGCGCAGCGCGCCCTCGTGCTGGCTGAAGGCGCCGAGCTGCACCCAGAACCCCGCCGCGGGGCCCGCGGACGCCGAAGCGGAAGGCGCGTCCTGGGGCGAGACCGGGGCCGTCGCCAGCGGCGCCATCGGCGGCAGGGCGACCACTTCCATCGCGTCCGTCCGGGGCGCGGCCGCCACCGGTGTGGTGAGCACGGCGGGGACGGCGAGGCTGTCGGTCGCCGCCGCGATCGGCGTCGCCGCAGCGGGCGCCGCCTGCTGTGCCGCCAGCTGCGTCCCGCCGCCTTCGCGGCGCCAGGCGCCGGTGCGGATGTCCTCGTTCGTGATGCGCTCGATCTCGACCGGCGCCACGCCGCGCAGCAAGTCGAGCTTGTACGCGGCCGTGTAGCTCAGGTCGATGATCCGATCGTCATGGAACGGGCCACGATCGTTCACGCGCACGATCACCTCGCGCCCGTTGGCCGGATTGCGCACCCGCACATAGCTCGGCAGCGGCAGCGTCTTGTGCGCCGCCGTCATGGCGTACATGTCGTAGGGCTCGCCGCTCGCGGTGGACTGGCGGTGGAACTTGGTGCCGTACCAGGACGCGAGCCCGGCCTCGCGAAAGGGCCGGTCGTCCACGATCGGCACGTAGGAGCGGCCCAGCACGACATACGGCTTGCTGGTGCCGCCGCTGCCGCGGATCGCTTCGATGCGCGGCTCGGCGTCGGGCACCTGGCTCAGATTGCCGGGCGGGCTGGCCTCGGCGCCGTCGCGCCCGCCGCGCGGACCGCTCGCGCAGCCGGCCAGGAAGACGAGCGTGGCGCCCGCGATCAGTGCGAGGGCGCGTTGCGGCGATCGGCGCCGCGCCTCAGTCAAAGACGGCCTTCCACAGCGCGAGCATGGCTTCGCGTTCCGGCACGAGCGCATCGAGCGGCACCTGCGTCGGCTCCTCGTTGAGCCGCGCCCGGTGCTGCACGCGGCGCAGCTCGCGATACGCGGCGGCGGCGCGCTGGCCGACGCCTTCGGGCAGCAGGCCGGCCTCTTCCGCGCGCAGCAGCAGCGCGATGTTGCCCACGTTCGGGATCAGCTCCGGGTGGTCCTTGGCGGCCGACAGCAGCAGGAACTGCACCGCGAACTCGGCATCGACCATGCCGCCGGCGCTGTGCTTGACGTCGAAACGGTCGGCCTTCACGGGGCGCGCCGAGCGCACCTTCTCGCGCATCGCGACGATCTCGGCCTTGAGCGCCTCGCGGTCGCGCGGCGCGGTGATCACGGCCTCGCGCACGCGGTCGAAGCGCTCGCCCAGCGACGGGTCGCCCAGCACGAAGCGCGCCCGCGTCATGGCCTGGTGCTCCCAGGTCCAGGCGGTGTTGCTGCCGCGGCCGAGCTGGTACTTCTCGTAGGCCTCGAAGCTGGTCGTGAGCAGCCCCGAGTTGCCGTTGGGCCGCAGCGCCGTGTCGATCTCGAAGAGGTCGCCCTCGCGCGTCTTGACGGTGAGCCAGTTGATGAGCTTGCGCACGTACGCCGGATAGACCTCGCCGGCGCGCTCGTCGTCGTCGTCGTAGACGAAGACGATGTCGAGGTCGCTGCCGTAGCCCAGTTCCTTGCCGCCCAGTTTTCCGTAGCCGATGATCGCGAACTGCGGCTCGTCGCGGTGCGGGTTGCGCACATGGGGCCAGCACCAGCGCGCCGTGACGCGCAGCACCGAATCGGCCAGCGCGCTCAGGTCGTCGGCCACCTGCTCGACCGTGATGCGGCCGTCGACGTCGCGCGCCAGGGTGCGGAAGACCTCGGCGTGGTGCGCGTGGCGCAGCAGGTTGAGCAGGCGCTCCTCGTCGGCCTCGCCGGTGCGCGTGAGTGCGTTGCGGCGCGCCTCGAGCTCGCGCTCGAAGTCGGCGACGACGAAGCGGCCCGACAGCATCTCGTCGCTCGCCAGCTCGTCGATCACGCCTGGATGCTGCATCAGGTAGCGCGCGGGCCATTTCGCCGCGCCGAGCAGGCGCAGCAGGCGCTCCTGCACCGCCGGGCGCTCCACCAGCAGCGCGATGTAGTTCTCGCGCCGCATCAGCGGCTCGATCCACGCGGCCCAGCGCACCGCGCCTTCGACATGGTGGCCGACCTGGCCGGGCGCTTCGCCGTCGGGCTCGCGCAGCCACTGGGCGGTGCGCTGCACGAGCAGGCGCAGGCGTGCGCGCGTCTCGTCGCGCAGCGCCAGCACGCGTGGGTTGTCGCGCCAGGCCCGGATGCGTTCCGCGAAGGCCTCGGGCAACTCTTCGATCAGGTCGGAGAGGTCGGTGACGGGCGCGCCGCCACGCCCGCCGCCGTTGCAGCCCTTGCAGGGCGCCTGGCCGCCGAGCAGCTTGTCGAACTCCTGGGCGACGAATTCGCGGTGCGTGTCGAGCTCGGCCAGGAAGTCGCAGCAGTTCGCGTAGCCGAGCGTCTCGGCGATCCAGCGCACGTCGTCGTCGTTGACGGGCAGCACGTGCGTCTGCTGGTCGTCCAGGTACTGGATGCGGTGCTCCACCCGGCGCAGGAAGACATAGGCGGCGGCCAGCGCGTCGGCCGCCTCCTGCGGCATCAGGTTGGCGCGCGCGAGGCGTTGCAGCGCGTCGAGCGTGGGGCGGGTGCGCAGCTCCGGGAACTGGCCGCCGCGCACCACCTGCAGCAGCTGCACGGTGAACTCGATCTCGCGGATGCCGCCGCGCGACAGCTTCACGTCGTTCGCGCGCTCGGGGCGGCCGGCGCTGCGGCGCGAGGCCTGCTCGCGGATCTGGCGGTGCAGCGTGCGCAGGGAGTCGAACACGCTGTAGTCGAGGTAGCGCCGGAACACGAACGGCAGCACCACGCCGCGCAGCGGCTGCGCGGCGCCGCTCGCGACCACCGAGCGGGGCGCGACCACGCGGCTCTTGAGCCACGCGAAGCGCTCCCATTCGCGGCCCTGTACCTGGAAATACTCCTCCAGCGCGTCGAGCGAGACCACGCTGGGCCCGGAGTTGCCGTTGGGCCGCAGCGCCAGGTCGATGCGGAAGACGAAGCCGTGCTCCGTCGTGTCGCCCACGAGCGCGTAGATGCGCTTGACCGCGCGCGCGAAGTACTCGTGGTTCGAGAGCTTGCCGCGTCCGTCGACGTCGCCCGCGGTCTCGCCGTCGTGGTCGTAGAGATAGATGAGGTCGATGTCGCTCGAGACATTGAGCTCGCGCGCACCGAGCTTGCCCATGCCCACGACCCAGAGCTGGGCGCGCTGGCCGTGCGCGCCGAGCGGCGAGCCGTGCATCGCGTCGAGTTCGGCGCAGGCTTCGTGGCAGGCGATGTCGAGGGCGAACTCGGCGAGCTCCGTCACCGCGGTGGTCACCACCGACAGCGGGGCCTGCGCGTCGCAGTCGAGCGTGACGAGGCGCTCCATGACGAGCTGGCGCACGATGCGCAGCGCGTCGGCGGCAGAGTCCCCTCGGCTGCGAAGGGATTGATACGCGCTTTCCATGTGCGCGAGAACTGGCGCGCCCGGCGGCAAGAGCGAAAGCTCCGCGGCATAGCGGCGGCGCAGCCGCTGCACGAATCGCGAATGCCCGGACGCCGGCGCCGGAAAGCCCGAGGGCGGCGGGGGGCGCTGGGTCACGGCGTGGGAGTGGGTGGAACCTGGTTGGGGGCTGGCAGTCATAATTCCCGGCACAGCGCGATCCTCAATGAACGACACGACGTCTTCCCCTTCACGTCTGCTCAAGGTCACCGCTGTGGCGGCGCGCTGGCTGCTGGGTCTGCTCGTCGGTACATGGCTGCTGCTGGCGCTGTCAGTCGTTGTCCTACACGTCTGGATTGTGCCGCGAATCGGCAACTACCGTGGCGCGCTGGAGGCACAGGCCACACGCGCCATCGGGGTGCCGGTGCGCATCGGCTCCATCGAGGCGCGATCGGGCAGCTTCTTTCCCACGGTCGAGCTGCGCGACGTGGTCCTCGAGGACAACCGCCGGCAGGAGGCCCTGCGGCTGATGCGGGTCGTGGCCAGCGTCTCGCCGCGATCGCTGTGGAACCTGAGCTTCGAGCAGCTCCATATCGAGCGGCCGCAGGTGGACGTGCGGCGCGACGCCGAGGGCAAGCTCCACATCGCGGGCCTGGAGATGCCCACCGAGACCAGCGGCGGCGGCAACGGCGCCGACTGGTTCTTCGCGCAGCGCGAGGTCGTCGTCCAGGGCGGCACCGTGCGCTGGATCGACGAAGGCCGCCAGACCGATCCGCTTCTCTTGACCGACGTGCAATTCGTGGCGCGCAACGGCGGACGCCGGCACGCCATGCGCGTCGACGCGACGCCGCCCGCCGGATGGGGCGAGCGCTTCACGCTGCTCGGCGATTTCCGCCAGCCGCTGCTGTCCGTGCGCAGCGGCAACTGGAAGAGCTGGGACGGCCAGCTCTTCGCGAACCTGCCCCACATCGACGTGACCCGGCTTGGGCGATACGTGGACCTCGACGCGCGCATCCGCGAAGGCAGCGGCGGCCTGAGGCTCTGGGTCGATGTCAACGATGGCCAGTTCACCGGCGCCGTCGCCGACCTGGCGCTCAAGCGCGTCGATGCCTCGCTGGCCAAGGACCTGCAGCCCCTGGTGCTGCGCGACGTGACGGGGCGCCTGGCCGGCCACATGAACGAGGGCCTGTTCGAGTTCTCGACCACCAACCTGCAGTTCGAGACCAACGATGGCATTCGCTGGCCCGGCGGGAACATCTGGATGCAGCATGCGCCCGCGCAGGGACGCACGCCCGAACGCGGCGCGATGCGCGCCGACCGTCTCGATCTCGCGGCGCTGGCGCTGATCGCCGACCGTCTTCCGATCGGCGATGCGACGCGCAAGCTCATCGACGCCTACGGTCTGCGCGGGCTGGTGGAGCGCATCGACGCGAACTGGCAGGGCGCGGCGGGCGCGCCCGACAAGTACCAGGTGCGCGGCCGCATGAGCAGCTTCAGCGTCGCGTCGCAGCCCGGCGAGGAGGCCGCGCCGCCGGCTCCGGAACCGGAACGCGCACCGGCGGCGCGCAGCGGCGCTCGCGCTCCTGCGCCGACGAGCGGCACCGCAGCAGCATCTGCAGCGACGGAGCCGCCGCCTGTCCCCGTCGGCGTGCCCGGCGTTCGCGGCGCGACGATCGAGTTCGAGGCGACGCAGGCCGGCGGCACCGCCACGGTGTCGATCGCTGACGGCGCGCTCGACTTTCCGGGCGTGTTCGAGGAGGCGGTGATCCCCATCGATCAGCTGTCGACCCAGCTGCAATGGAAGATCGACGGCCCGGCGGTCCAGCTCCAGGTGTCGAACCTGCGATTCTTCAATGCCGATGCGGAAGGCGAGGCGAGTGCGACGTGGCGCACCAGCGATCCGTCGGTGTCGAAGAGCGGTGCCCGCCATCCGGGCGTGCTCGACCTGCAGGGCCGGCTCAGCCGCGCGGACGGGACGCGCGTGTATCGCTACCTGCCCCTCGTGATCCCCAAGCACACGCGCGACTATGTCCGCGAAGCGGTGACCAAGGGCATCGCGACCAACACGGAATTCCGCGTCCGGGGCGACCTGCACGACATGCCCTTCATGGATCCGAAGCAGGGCGACTTCCGCATCGCTGCCCGCGTCGCCGATGTCAGCTATGCCTACGTGCCGCCCTCGCACGGCACGCAGGCCTGGCCCGCCTTGACCGGGCTGTCGGGCGAGCTCGTGTTCGAGCGCGCGGGCATGCTGGTGCGCAACGCGCGGGGCCGCCTCGCCGGCGCGCCCGGCGTGGAAGTGACGAAGGCCGAAGCGCAGATCGCGGACATGTCGCACCACGCCCCGGTGCTCAAGGTCGATGCGCAGGCCCGGGGGCCGGTCGGCGAGATGCTCAAGGCCGGCGGGCCGCTCACCGGCGCGGCGGCGCCGACGCTGGCGGCCATGCGGGCCACCGGCAACGCCGACTACAGGCTGCGCCTGGAACTGCCGCTCGCGGCGCTCGACAAGTCCAAGGTGCAGGCGAGCGTGGCGCTCCAGGACAACGAGCTGCAGCTCGCGCCGGGCGCGCCGGCCCTGACGCAGGCGCGCGGAGTCCTCAACTTCACCGAAGCGGGCTTCTCCCTTGCCGGCGTGCAGGCCCGCGCCGCCGGCGGCGCGGTACGCATCGACGGAAGCGGGCGCTTCGGCAACTCGACCGAGATGAGCTTCCGCGCGCAGGGCACCGCCACCGCCGACGGCCTGCGCGCGATGCGCGACGTGGAGTGGGCGGCGAACCTCGCCAAGCGCATGTCCGGCGGCACCACGTACAGCGCGAACTTCTCGGTGCGCGACGGCACGCCCGAGTTCCTGGTGACCAGCAGCCTGCAGGGGCTCGGCCTGCAGTTGCCGCCGCCGCTGGCCAAGCGGGCCGAGGAGTCGATGCCGCTGCGCATCGAGAAGAAGGTCGTCGCGCGCGAGCAGCGCGGCGGCGCGGCCAAGCCGGTGGTGACCGACCAGATCGCCTTCGAACTGGGCCGCGCCGCGTCGGCCACCTATGTGCGCGACATTTCGGGCGACGAGGCGCGCGTGCTGCGCGGCGGCATCGGGATCGGGCTGGCCAGCGGCGAATCGGCCGATCCGCCCGACCGCGGCGTGTTCGCCAATCTGCGCTTCGACCGGCTCGACATCGCGGCCTGGCAGTCGCTGCTCGGGCAGGCGAGCGGCGGATCCGCCGACGCGGCGGGCGGCGACGGCACGGACGACGCGTCGTCCTTCCTGCCCACGCTCATCGCGCTGCGCGCGCAGGAGCTGGTCTTCGGCGGCCGCACGCTTCACAACGTGGTGCTCGGCGGCACGCGCGAAGGCGCCCTCTGGCGCGCCAACATCGATGCGGCCGAGCTCAGCGGCTACGCCGAATACCGCCATTCGCAGGCCGGGCGGCTGTACGCACGGCTGGCCCGGCTCAAGATCGCGCGCAGCGAAGCCACGGCCGTGGAGTCGCTCCTCGACGAGCAGCCCGGCACGCTGCCGGCGCTCGACGTCGTCGTCGACGACTTCGAGCTCTTCGGACACCGGCTCGGCCGGGCCGAGATCGACGCGGTCAACCGCGGCGGCGCGGGCCGGGAATGGCGCCTCAACCGCCTGGCGCTCGTGAACCCCGACGCCACCTTCAGCGCGCAGGGCAGCTGGGCGGGCGTGGCTGGCGCGGCCGCGAACGCGCGCCGCACGCAGATGGATTTCAAGCTCGACATCGCCGACGCCGGCGCGCTGCTCGGGCGCTTCGGCATGAAGGACGTGGTCCGGCGCGGCCGGGGCCGCCTCGAGGGCGAGGTGAGCTGGAACGGATCGCCGTTCTCGCTCGACTACCCGAGCCTGGGCGGCCAGTTGCAGGTCAATGTCGAATCGGGACAGTTCCTCAAGGCCGACCCGGGCATCGCGAAGCTGCTCGGCGTGCTGAGCCTGCAGGCCCTGCCGCGGCGGCTCACGCTCGACTTCCGCGACGTGTTCAGCGAAGGCTTCTCCTTCGACTTCGTGCGCGGCGACGTGAAAATCGACCAGGGTGTGGCCTCCACCAACAACCTGCAGATGAAGGGCGTCAACGCGGCCGTGCTGATGGACGGCTCCGCCGACCTCGCGCGCGAGACGCAGAACCTGCGCGTGGTCGTGGTGCCCGAGATCAATGCCGGCACGGCGGCGCTGGTGGCCACCGCGATCAATCCGGCCATCGGCCTGGGCGCCTTCCTCGCGCAGATGGTGCTGAGTCGCCCGCTGGTCGCGGCGGCCACGCAGGAGTTCAGGATCGAAGGCACGTGGACCGATCCGCGGATCACGCGGGTGCCGCGCCGCGTGGCCTCGGAAGCGGCCGGTTCGCCCGCCGCGCCCGCGCCGCGCTGAGAGAGAGTGAAGGAGTCATCGCCCATGAAAGTCGCTGCAATCCAGATGGTGTCGGCCATCGAACGCGAGGCCAACCTCGCGCGCGCCCACGCGCTGCTCGCCGAGGCCGCGGCGCAAGGCGCCGAGCTCGCCGTGCTGCCCGAATACTTCTGCATGATGGGCGCGCGCGACACCGACAAGCTCGGCCTGCGCGAAACCGCGGGCGCGGGCACGGTGCAGAGCTTCCTGGCCGACGCCGCGCGCGAGTTCGGCATGTGGATCGTCGGCGGCACGCTGCCGCTCGAAACCGAAGACGACACCCACGTGTTCAACAGCTCCCTGGTCTACGCGCCCGACGGCGCCTGCGTGGCGCGCTACGACAAGATCCATCTCTTCTATTTCGACAACGGGCGCGAGCGCTACGACGAGCGCCGCGTGATCGCGCCCGGGGGGCAGCCCGTGTGCTTCGCGCTGCCCTCGCGCGACGGCCACCGCTGGCGCGTGGGGCTCAGCGTCTGCTATGACCTGCGCTTTCCCGAGCTCTACCGGGCGCTGGCGCGCGACGGCGCCGAGCTGCTTCTGGTGCCCAGCGCCTTCACGCGCACCACTGGCGCCGCCCACTGGGAAGTGCTGCTGCGCGCCCGCGCGATCGAGAACCTGGCCTGGGTCGTGGCGCCCGCGCAGGGCGGCACGCACGAGAACGGGCGGCAGACCTGGGGCCAGTCGATGGTCGTCGATCCCTGGGGCACGGTCGTCGCGCAGCGCGCCGCCGAGGAAGCCGTGGTGCTGTTCGATATCGATGCGCAGCAGCTCGATCGCGCGCGTGCCCAACTGCCCGCGCTTTCCCATTGCGTCCTTTGAATTCGACGCCCGTGTCCACGCCCACCCTGCCCGTCACCCGCGCGCTTCGGCCCGCCTTCGCGCGGCTGCGCTTCCTGCGCTCCGTGTGGCGGCGCTGGTTCCTGTGGGTGCTGCTGGCGATGCTGGTGCTGGCCCTGCTCGTGACCGTGGTCTGGCTCGCCGGACGCCACGAGGTCGAGCAGACCCAGACGGCGCTGGACCGCGACACGGCCGATGCGGTGTCCGACCTGCGCAGCGGCCTGCAGCGCAACTCGCAGACCCTGCGCGCCTCGCTGGCCGCCGGCGCCGACATCGAACTGTGGGAAACCAACGCGGCGGCGCTTCTGCGCGAGCACCGCGAATGGCTGCGGCTCGAATGGCTCGACCCTTCCATGCGGCTGGTGGCCGCCGTCGACACGCCCTATCGCCGCCACATCTTCGACGACTTCCGGCGCGCCGAGAGCCAGGCCGACGTGGCCCTGGCCTGCGTCACCGCGCGCAAGCTGGGCGCGCCTGCGTTCTCGCCGAGCCACTACGTGCCCATCGCGCAGGGCAGCGGACTCGAGGTGATGGAGATGTGCCTGCCGGTGGAGGGCGGCGGCTATCTCGTGGCCTCCTACTCGCTGCGCGACACGCTGACCGAACTCGTCGCGCCGATGCTCAGCCGCGGCCAGGAAGTCGCCTTCACCGAGATCGACGGCACGCGGCTGGCGGCGATCGGAGCGCAGCGCCGCGTGGGCACGCGCGTGTTCACCGCGCAGCAACTGATCGACCTGCCGGGCGCGCCCGTGATGCTGCGCGTGGACGGCTGGCGCGGCGTGCCGGACCTCTTCCCGAACGTGCTCACCGCGCTCGTTACCGCGATCTCGATCGCGCTCGTGTCGGTGCTCGTGCTGCTGGCGCGCGATACGCGGCGGCGCCTGCGCGCCGAGCACGACCTCGCCGATGCGCTCGCGTTCCGCAAGGCCATGGAGGACTCGGTCATCACGGGCCTGCGCGCGCGCGACCTCCAGGGCCGCATCACCTACGTGAATCCGGCGTTCTGCGAGATGGTCGGCTTCACGGCCGAGGAGCTCATGAACAGCGACCGCGAGGCGCCCTACTGGCCGACCGAGCTCGCGCACGAGTACCAGCGCCGCCAGGCCGTGCGCATGGCCGGCGCGGTGCCGCCGCGCGAGGGCTTCGAATCGGTCTTCATGCGCAAGGACGGCACGCGGTTTCCGGTGCTGATCTTCGAGGCGCCGCTCATCAACGCCCAGGGCTCGCAGACCGGCTGGATGAGCGCGTTCATCGACATCAGCGAGCAGCGCCGCATCGAGGAACTCTCGCGCGCGAGCCAGGAGCGCCTGCAGGCCAGCGCGCGTCTGGCCACCGTCGGCGAGATGGCGTCGCTGCTGAGCCACGAGCTCACGCAACCGCTCGCGGCGATCGCCAGCTATGCGACCGGTTCGCTGAACCTGCTGCACGCCGAGGGCCAGCCGCGCGGCCACGACCTGGACGACGTGACGATGGCGGTGCGCCGCATCGCGGAGCAGGCCGATCGCGCGGGGCAGGTCATCCGCAGCGTGCACGACTTCGTGCGGCGGCGCGACCGCACGCGCGAAGCGGTCGCGCCGCAGGCGCTGATCGATGCCGTGCTGCCGCTGGTGCGCCTGCAGGCGCGCAAGCTCGACGTGCAGGTCGAGCTCCTGTTCGACGATCGCCTGCCGCCGGTGTACTGCGACCGCACGCTGGTCGAGCAGGTGCTTCTGAACCTCGCGCGCAACGGCATGCAGGCCATGGACCTGCCCGAGCTGACCGAGCGCGTGCTGCGCATCCAGGTGGTTCGCGCGGGCGGTTTCGGCCGCGCCGTCGAGCCCGGCTCGGGCGCCGATGCGCGGCGCTGGCTCGAATTCTCCGTGGCCGACGTGGGCCCCGGCATCAGCGACGAAGTGGCCGCGCGCCTGTTCACCCCCTTCTTCACCACGCGGTCGGACGGCATGGGCCTGGGCCTGAGCCTGTGCCGCACCGTGGTCGAGCAGCACGGCGGTGTCATGATCTTCGAGCCGCAGGCGCCGTGCGGCACGGTCTTCCGCTTCACGCTCCCGGTGAAATGACGCTCTCCCCCATGCGCCTTCGGCGCTCCTCGGACATATGCAACCCCTCATCGATGCCCTGATCTTCATCGTCGACGACGACGCGAGCGTGCGCGAGGCACTGGCCTGGCTGCTGCGTTCGCGCCGCCTCGCGAGCGAAAGCTTTCCCAGCGCCGAAGCCTTCGAGGCGCGACTCGTCGAGGAGCCGCTGCGCGACCAGCCTCATTGCCTGCTGCTGGACGTGCGCATGCCCGGCACCAGCGGCCTGGTGCTGTTCGACCGCCTCGCCGAGCGCGGGATGCTGGAGACGCTGCCGGTGATCTTCCTGACCGGCCATGCCGACGTGCCGACGGCGGTGGACGCGGTCAAGCGCGGCGCCTTCGACTTCTGCGAGAAGCCGTTCTCGGACAACGCGCTGGTCGATCGCATCGAGCATGCGCTCGGGGTCTCGCTGCGCGCCATCGAGGCGCGGCGCACGCGCCTCTTGCTGAAGCGACGCATCGACGAGCTCACCGATCGCGAGCGCGACGTGATGCACTGCGTGATCGAGGGCCTGCCCAACAAGCTGATCGCGGATCAGCTCTCGATCAGCGTGCGCACGGTGGAGGTCCACCGCGCGCGCGTGTTCGAGAAGATGGAAGTCAAGTCGGCCGTCGAGCTGGCCAACCTGCTGCGAGGGATCTGAGCCTCAGCCCTGCGCGGGGCGTTCGCCCACGAAGATCTCGACGCGGCGATTCTGCGCGCGTCCTGCGGGCGTGTTGTTGTCGGCGATCGGCTCGCGCGAGCCGCGCCCGTCGATCTTGAAGGCGGCGGGCGAGACGCCGCGCGCCACCAGGTAGTCGCGCGTCGCCGCGGCGCGCTGGATCGACAGCGGATCGTTGATGGCATCGGTGCCGGTGCTGTCGGTGTGGCCGACGATGCGGACTTCGGCGTTCGGGTTGTTGCGCAGGCCCTGCGCGAACTGGTCGAGGATCGGCGAGAAGTTCGGCTTGATCACCGAGCGTCCCACGTCGAAGGAGATGTCGCTCGGGATCGCGAGCTTGAGCTCGTTGTTCGAGGTCTGCGTCACCGCCACGCCGGTGCCGCGCGTCGCGGCTTCCATCTGGCGCTTCTGGTTCTCCATGCGCTGCGACCACAGGTAGCCGCCTGCGGCGCCGGCCAGCGCACCCACGGCCGCGCCGGTGCCGGCCCGGCCGCCTGTGGCGGAGCCGATGGCCGCGCCGGCGAGCGCGCCGACGCCGGCGCCGATGCCCGTGGTGGTCGCCGTGCTCTTCTGCGATTCGCTCATGTCGGCGCAGCCCGCGAGGACGTACGCGGCGGCGCAACTGGCAAGTACGATTTTTTTCATTGGAGTCCTTTCAAGGATGAACAAAGAGCGCATCGATTATCCGAATCATGCCCGGCGTTCGAGCTGCGATCGAGGTTTCGGTGCGTAACAGTTTTGCAGGGGCATCGGCTGCAGACCGCAGCGGACCTCGCCGTCTTGCTATTGAAAAAGTAGCGCGAAAGGCGTCTTCCGACATCGTGATGCGGCATCGAACCACAGGCGCGTCAGTCGCGCCGGGGGGCATCGCGGGACGCGGGCGTGTCGTCGGTGCCGGGTTCGTCGGGCAGCTCGCCGCGCTTGCGTCCCGAGAACATAGTCCACCAGATGATGAGGATGAACACGACGCCCGCCGCGAGGGCTTCAAGCAAAATCAGACCCATGAACAAAGGACTCCAGTGGCTGGTCGGGCTCGTGATCGTAGCAACGCTCGCAGCCTGTTCGACCCGCCCGCGGCAGCCCGAATGGACCCCCTCGGCGCCGACCACGACACCGCCGCGCGACCTGGGTCCCCTGACCGGATCGCTCGAGCACCCCAAGAGTCGCTGGGTGCCGGTGGCGTGGACGGATCTGCCGGGCTTCAACGACGACGCGCTGCATGAAGGCTGGGTCGCGATGGTCTCCAATTGCGCGCGGCCCAATGCGGCCTTCGCGCCGCTGTGCCGCGAGGTGCGCCAGCTCTCGCTGGCCGAGGCCGCGGAGCAGCGCGAATGGATGATGCAGCGCCTGCAACCCTACCGCGTCGAATCGCCTGCGGGGCCGACCGAAGGCAAGCTCACCAGCTACTACGAACCGGTCTTCGAGGCCACGCGCCGCCCGACCGCGACGAACACGGTGCCGCTCTACCAGGCGCCGGCGGGCCTGGTGCCCAAGCGGCCCTGGTTCACGCGCCAGGAGATCGACACGCTGCCGCAGGCCCAGGCGGCCCTGCGCGGGCGCGAGATCGCGTGGCTGGCCGACCCGATCGACGTGCTCATGCTCCACATCCAGGGCTCGGGCCGCCTGCGCATGACCGAGCCCGACGGCTCGACGCGCATGATCCGCGTGGCGTTCTCGGCCACCAACGAACAGCCTTACCGCAGCGTCCAGCAGTGGCTGATCAGCCAGGGCGTGACCAAGGTCAGCGCGTGGCCGGACGACACCAAGCAATGGCTCGCGCAGAACCCGCAGCGCCTGCAGCCGCTGTTGTGGAGCAACCCCCGCTACGTGTTCTTCAGGGAAGAGGCCCTGAGCGAGGTCGACGCGGGCGCCGGTCCCGTCGGCGCGCAGGGCGTGCCGCTCACCGCCGGCCGCTCGATCGCCGTGGACCGCGACAGCATTCCGTACGGCACGCCGGTGTGGCTGGCCTCGCCGGGTCCGGCGCTGCCGCTGGCCAAGCTGGTCGTCGCGCAGGACACGGGCAGCGCGATCGTCGGCGCGGTGCGTGCCGACTACTTCGCCGGCACGGGCGCCGAGGCGGGCCGCATCGCCGCGCGCATGAACCAGCCCCTGCGCCTCTGGGCGCTCTGGCCCAAATGAAAAAAGCCCCGGGCGATCCCGCCCGGGGCCCTTCGTGGACCGTGGCGCGGGCGGCGATCAGGCCTTCTTCGTCGCGGGCCGCAGGTCGGCCGTCAGGTAGCCCACCGCGGCGCTGGCCTTGTCCTTGTACTTCGTGTTGATGACCGCGTTGATCTGGTCCCGCAGCGTCGCGCTGAGGCCGCCGGCCGTGATGCTCGACTGGGCGTCGTCGGCCTTGTTCACGAAGCGGTACCACTCGTCGCCGGGGTGCTGGAAGTTGCTCATGATGTAGGTCCAGCCGTTGATCTCGTCGACGGCATGCAGGCCGGTCGATTCGGCGCCGGCCGGGCACGACAGCAGGCGCTCGAGCTTGCCGGTGTCGACGTTGTAGGCCCACAGGAAGTTGTTCAGGTGGTTGCCGCTGTCCTCGCCGATGAACAGGGTGCGCAGCTTTTCCGAGAACTTCAGGTTGTCGGGGCTCGCGATCCTGGCGGGGTTGGCGGTGTTGCCCAGGTTGTCGGCCGGCGTGATGTCCTCGCCGGCGATCAGCAGCTTCGACTCGGTGGGAACCCACTGGCTGTCGATGGCCGCGCCCGTGTCGTCGGTCTGGCCGCCGCCCAGCTTGTGCGCCACGACGCCGCCGGCCACCAGCTTCTTGAACTTCACGTTGTTGCCGGCCGCGTAGCCCGAACCGCCTTCGACCATCGAGTCCTGGATGTTCGCGTAGGCCGAGTAGGCGATCTTGTCCTTGATGTTGACCGTGGTGCCTTCGTTCTTCGTGAAGGCCATGCTGGCGCCCTTGAGGGCTGCATAGCGGTGCGTCTCCAGGAACGCGGCGGCCTTCTCCTGTCCCGGCACGACCTTCACCCAGGCCTTCTTCTTGTTGAGGATGATCTGGGTGAAGCCGGTGATGTCGACGCCGTCGGGCACGATGCCGTCGAGCGAACCGTCGAGCTTCTTGTAGTTGGCGCTGGTGGAATCGGTGGTCTTGTTCATCGCGATCACCGATTCGAAGAAGCCGTTCACCTTGTGGCCGGGCAGGACCTGAGTCACGGTCGTGAGGCTGGCGTCGTGCGCCATGCCCTGGATCTCGGCGCTCGTCGCCTGGCCGAGCTTGATCCACTGGATCTTGCCGGTGGCGGTTTCCGTGAGCGGCTGGGTGTACTTGGCCACGTACAGGGTGCCGGCCGACAGGTCGCCGGCCTTGTCGGCCACGAACATGTACAGGCCGCCGTTGGTGTAGTCGTCGCCGCCCAGCACGGTGCGCTGGTCGGGCATCACCTGCACCAGCTCGCGCGAGTAGCGGCCCATGGCGTAGTGCTTCTTGATCGAGCCGGTGCCGTCCGTGTTCACCGACACCTCGGGCAGGTGGCCGTAGTCGTAGGGGTTGGCGGTGTTCGCATCGCCGAAGGTGTTCAGGCTGAAGGCCTGGAGCGTCGCCAGCGACTGGCCGCCCAGGCCCTGGTCGAAGGCGTCGGGCTCGTACTCCTCGCTCGAGAGGTGCGTGCCCCACGGCGACAGGCTCGCGCCGCAGGTGATCCACAGGCCCTTGACGCTCGAGGTATCGACGTTGTGGTACTTGACCAGCGCGAGCTTGCCCGTGGCCGGATCCTGGTCCAGCGTGAGCACGGCGATCGGCGAGGGCAGCTTGCCGTAGGTGCTGGCGCCGGCCTGGTTGGCCGTGTTGTATTCGAACTGCACCACGGCGAACACCGCGTTGCCCTTGACGCCGGCGACCTTGGCGCCCGGCACCGTCAGCAGCGAGCTGCCGTCGGGCGAGTCCGAGAAGAACTGGCGCTGCCGGCCGGCCACCGAGGTGTCGATGATCGGCTGGTTGTGGATGTCGAAGTAGCCGCCCGCGACCACGGTGCCGCCCTTGCCGTCGGGCACCTCGTCGCCGGTCAGGAAGAAGGGCTGGTGGGCGAGGTCATAGGTCTGGCTGCTGCCGTCGCTGAAGTTGACCTTGAGCTTCGATCCCACGGTGGTGCTCGCCAGGGCGTCGACCTGGCTCGCGGTGGGCGCGGCCATGCCGATGAACTCGGCCGACACGAAGGATGCGGAACTGCCCGCGCCGGTCGCCGGCGTGGACGTGCCGGGCACGAAGGGGCTGCTGCTGCCCCCGCCGCCGCAGGCGGTCAGCGAGGCAGCGGCAGCCAGGCTGCCGAGACCCAGCGGCAGCATGGGGGCGCCTGCCAGGACTCGGAGCGCATGGCGGCGGGTGGTGGGCTGGTGAGACATGAATGAATTGCTTTCTTCTGGAAAGGTGGGGCGGAAGTCGTGCCGACGCCTCGTCGGCTGACGGACGCCTGACCATATCGAGCGAGAGTGAAACTTTCGTTACACGGTCGCGCCGGGTCGTTCAAGGCATCGGCGCGGTCCCGCCCGAGCGGGTTAGCCCGGCTGTACGTGGCGCGGGGCGCTTCCTAACATCGGCCGCTCGCGCCGCGCGGCCTCGCCGCCCGGACCTGTTCGTGCGACTCGACGGGACTCTCCATGAAGAAGGCAGGACTCATCGGCCTCGGCGCCATGGGCGCGGGCATCGCCGCCACGCTGCGGCAGCGGGGCTTCGAAGTGCATGTGTGCGACGTGCGTCCCGGCGCCGCGATGCGTTTCGCCGAACAGGGCGGCGTCGCCTGGGGCACGCCCGCCCAGGTGGCCGCGGCGTGCGAGGTCGTCGTCTCGGTGGTGGTCAACGCAGCGCAGACCGAAGCGGTGCTCTTCGGCGAGCACGGCGCCGCGGCCGCGATGCAGCCCGGCAGCGTGTTCGTGATGTGCTCGACGGTCGACCCGCACTGGTCCGTCGCCATGGAAGAGCGGCTCGGCGCGCTCGGCATCCACTATGTCGATGCGCCGATCTCCGGCGGCGCCGCGAAGGCCGCGCGGGGCGAGATGACCGTGATGAGCGCGGCGCGCCCCGAGGCCTACGAGCGCGCCGGCGAGGTGCTCGAAGGCATGGCCGGCAAGGTCTACCGCCTGGGCGACCGCGCCGGCGCCGGCAGCAAGGTGAAGATCATCAACCAGCTCCTGGCCGGCGTGCACATCGCCGCGGCGGCCGAGGCGATGGCGCTCGGCCTGCGCGAAGGCGTGTCGCCCGAGGCGCTGTACGAGGTCATCACCCACAGCGCCGGCAACAGCTGGATGTTCGAGAACCGCATGGCGCACGTGCTCGCGGGCGACTACACGCCGCTGTCGGCGGTCGACATCTTCGTGAAGGACCTGGGCCTCGTTCTCGACACCGCGCGCGCGAGCAAGTTTCCGCTGCCGCTCGCCTCCACCGCGCACCAGATGTTCATGCAGGCCGCGAGCGCCGGCCACGCGCGGGAAGACGACAGCGCCGTGATCAAGATCTTCCCGGGCATCGAGCTGCCGGGGCCCAAGGCCGCGCCATGAGCGTCCTGCTCGGCTGCATCGCCGATGACTTCACCGGCGCGACCGATCTCGCGAACAACCTCGTGCGCGCGGGCATGCGCGCCGTGCAGACCATCGGCGTGCCGGCGGCCGCGCTCGATGCCGAGGTCGACGCGGTGGTGGTCGCGCTCAAGTCGCGCACCATCGCGCCCGCGGAAGCGGTTGCGCAGTCGCTCGCGGCGCTGCGGTGGCTGCAGGCGCAGGGCGCGCGGCAGATCTACTTCAAGTACTGCTCCACCTTCGACAGCACGCCGGCGGGCAACATCGGCCCGGTCGCCGAGGCGCTGATGGAGGCGCTCGGCTGCGACTTCACGATCGCCACCCCGGCCTTCCCGGACAACGGGCGCACGGTGTTCAAGGGCCATCTCTTCGTGGGCGATGCGCTGCTCGACGAGAGCGGCATGCAGAACCATCCGCTCACGCCCATGACCGACGCGAACCTCGTTCGCGTCCTGCAGGCGCAGGCGCGGCGCAGGGTCGGCCTCGTCGACTACGCGACGGTGGCGCGCGGCGCGGCGGCGATCCGCGAGCGCGTCGCGCGGCTGCGCTCGGAGGGCGTCGGCATCGCGATCGTCGATGCGATCTCCAACGACGACCTCATGCGCCTCGGCCCGGCGCTGGCCGGCATGCCGCTGGTCACGGCCGGCTCCGGCGTGGCGATCGGCCTGGCGGCGAACTTCGGCATCGCGCCGTCCTCCGCGGCCAGCGCGCTGCCCCGGGCCGGCGGATGGCGCGCGGTGGTCTCGGGCAGTTGCTCGCTCGCGACGAACCGGCAGGTGGCGGACTTCGTCGCGTCGGGCGGGGCCGCGCTGGCCATCGATCCCGTGCAGATCGCCGCCGGCGCCGACGTGGCCGGGCAGGCGCTCGAATGGGCCGCGCCCCGGCTCGCGCGCGGCCCGGTGCTGGTCTCTTCGACGGCCGACGCGTCCGCCGTGCGGTCGGTGCAGGGCCGCCTCGGCGCCGAGGCGGCCGGCGCGATGGTGGAGCGCACCATCGCCGCGATCGCGCGCGGCCTGGTCGAGCGCGGCGTGCGCCAGCTCGTGGTCGCGGGGGGCGAAACCTCCGGCGCCTGCGTGCAGGCGCTTGGCATCGCGCAGCTGCAGATCGGCGCGCAGATCGACGCCGGCGTGCCGTGGTGCCATGCGCGCAGCGAGGCCGCGGGCGGCGCGGGGCTGCACATCGCGCTCAAGTCCGGCAACTTCGGCTCGGACGACTTCTTCACCAAAGCCTTTACATTGCTCGAATGAGCGACGCCCACCTTCGCGAGGACATCTGCCGCGTCGGCCGCAGCCTCTTCGAGCGCGGCTATGTGCACGCCACCGCCGGCAACATCAGCGTGCGCCTGGACGACGGCTTCCTGATCACGCCCACCGATGCCTGCCTCGGCCACCTCGACCCGGCGCGCCTGGCGCGGCTCGATGCCAACCTGCGCCAGGTCCATGGCGACCTGGCGAGCAAGACCATCGCGCTGCATGCGCGCATCTACGGCGCGGCCCGGCGCTTCGACCCCGCGACGCGTTGCGTGATCCATACCCACAGCACGCATTGCGTGGCGCTCACGCTCGACGGGCCGGGCGAGGAACTGCTGCCCGCGCTCACGCCCTACTTCGTGATGAAGGTCGGCCATGTGCCGGTCGTTCCCTACCATCGGCCGGGCGCCCCCGAGGCCGCCGCGCAGGTCGCGCAGGTCATCGAGCGCTACGGCACGCAGGGCACGCCGATCCGCGCGGTGATGCTCGAGCGCCTGGGCCCCAACGCGTGGCACGACACCCCCGGCGCGGCGATGGCGGTGCTCGAGGAACTCGAGGAAACCGCGAAGCTCTGGTTCATGAGCCGATCCTCGGCGCAAGGCGCGCCGCCGGCCCTCTCGCCCGATCAGATCAACGACCTGCGGCGCAATTTCGGCGCCCGCTGGTAGATGGAGTGATGGATGCCCCGATTCGCCGCCAATCTCTCGATGCTCTACCCGGAGCTCGACTTCCTCGACCGCTTCGAGGCCGCCGCCCGGGACGGCTTTCGCGCCGTCGAATACCTCTTCCCCTATGCCTACGCGCCGCGCGAACTCGCGGCGCGCCTGGAATCGAACGGCCTGCAGCAGGTGCTCTTCAACGCGCCGCCCGGTGACTGGGATCGCGGCGAGCGGGGGCTGGCCTGCCTGCCGGGGCGCGAGGCGGCGTTCCGCGAAGGCATCCACAAGGCCATCGACTACGCGGTCGCGCTGTCGTGCCCGCGCATCCACGTCATGGCGGGCCTGGTGCCCGACGGCCTGGAGCGCGACGCGGTGCAGCCGCACTACGTCGAGAACCTTCGCTGGGCCGCGGTGGAGGCCGCCAAGGCCGGGTGCGACCTGCTGATCGAGCCGATCAACACGCGCGACATCCCGCGCTTCTTCCTGAACCGGCAGGACCATGCGCACGAGATCGTCGAGGCGGTGGGCGCGCTCAACGTCCAGGTGCAGATGGATCTCTACCACTGCCAGATCGTCGAGGGCGATGTCGCCATGAAGATCCGCAAGTACCTGCCCACCGGCCGCGTCGGCCATTTCCAGATCGCAGGCGTGCCCGAGCGGCACGAGCCCGATGTGGGGGAGATGAACTACCCCTACCTCTTCGAGGTCATCGACGAGGTGTCGGCGCAGTGCGGCTGGCAGGGCTGGGTCGGTTGCGAGTACCGCCCCCGGCGCGGCGCGGTGGCCCACGGCACCACCGACGGCCTGGGCTGGCTGCGCGCCGCGCCTCGGGGCTGACCGAGCGGCAGGCGCAGCGTGATGCCGGCCGCCTGCGACGTGCTCGTGATCGGCGCCGGCCCCGCCGGCAGCGCCTGTGCGCAGACGCTCGCGCGCGAGGGCTTCGACGTCGTGCTGGCCGACCGGCATGAATTCCCCCGCGACAAGGTGTGCGGCGACGGGCTCATTCCCGACGCGCATCGCGCGCTCGCGCGCCTGGGCGTGCTGGACGAGGTGCTCGCGCGCGCCCGGGCCGCGACGCGGGTCGGCTGCGTGGGGCCGGGCGGCGGGCGTGTCGAGGTGCCGGCGCGGCTCGCGGTGCTGCCGCGCCGGGAGCTCGACGAGATCCTTCGCCAGGCCGCGCTGGCGGCCGGCGCGCGCTGGCTCGCGCCGGTGAAGTTCGACGCGCCGCTCCTCGACGACGCCGAGCGCGTGGCCGGCGCGCGGTTCACGCGGCCGGGCGGCGCCGTGCAGACGGTGAAGGCGCGTTGGACCGTGCTGGCCACCGGTGCAGCCGCGGGTCCGCTGGCCGCCGCGGGGGTCTGCACCCGCAAGGCCCCGAGCGGCATCGCGCTGCGCGGCTACGTGAAGCACGATGCGATGGCCGGGCGCCTCGGCGGCCTCGAGGTGGTGTGGCACCGCGCGCTGCGCGGCGGCTACGGCTGGGTCTTTCCGAGTCCGGGGGGCGTGTTCAACATCGGCGTCGGCCTCACCCAGCGTGGCACCGGGGCGCGGCACGACGACTTGAACCTGCGCGCGCTGCTCGATGCGTTCCAGCGCGTGCACCCGCCGGCGCGCGAACTGATGCAGGGCGGCGCCGTGCTCGGCCCCTTCAAGGGCGCGCCGCTGCGGTGCTCGCTCGAGGGCGCGCACGGGTCGCGGCCGGGCCTCCTGGTGGCGGGCGAGGCCGCCGGCAGCACCTACCAGTTCACCGGCGAGGGCATCGGCAAGGCGCTCGAAACCGGCATGCTGGCCGCGCAGGCGATCGCACAGGGCGCCGACGCGAGCGCGCAGCACGTGTGCGCGCGCTACGAGGCAGCGCTCGATGCGCTCAGGCCTCGCTTCGCCGCCTACGAGCAGGCGAACCGCATCAATCACCAGCCCTGGCTCGCCGATCTCCTGGTCTGGCGCGCGCGGCGCAGCCCGGACCTCGTGCGGCGGCTGAGCGGCGTGCTCGAAGAGACCCACGACCCGGGCCGGCTCGTCACCGCGGGCGGCATCCTGCGCCTGCTGTTGCCGATGACTTGATCAACGCGCCCCATGGGCCTATAAGTCGTGGTGGTTCCTTTTTCGTCGCAAGACGGACAGGAGGGCGCCATGAGAAGACGCATTCTCTGGCTCATGCCAGACTTGGCGAGCGCCAGGCGAGCGATGCACGATCTCGTGCAGGCGCGCGTCGACGTCGCTCACATCCATTTCGCCGCTTCGGAAGGCACGGACCTCGCTGGCCTTCGCGCGGCCAATCTGTGGCAGACCTCGGACCTCATCCCCGCCGCCAAGACCGGCTGGGTGGTCGGCAGCGCCTGCGGCATGGTCATCGGCCTCGTCGTCGGCCTGAGCTTTCCGGTCCTGGGCGAGGAGCCCGAATGGGAACTGGCCGTGGTGCTGGGCCTCCTCGGCGGCGTGGTTGGCGCCTGGTCGGCCAGCATGGTCGGCATCTCGATTCCCAGCCCGTGCCTGCGTCGCTTCGAAGGCGCGATGGCCCAGGGCTGGATCCTGCTGATGGTGGACCTGCCGCGCGCGCGCTCGCAGGACGTCGAGGCGCTGCTGCGCGCGGCGCATCCGAAGGCCCTCTTCGAGGGCGACGCGCAGCAGGTCCCGGCGTTTCGCTGACGAGGCGCCTGGACCGCACGATCACGATGGCGATGACGACACGAGGTACCGCCCATGGTCATGGCCATCGTCCTCGTCCTCATCGTGGTCGGCTCCGTGCTGTTCCACCTGTTCAGTCCATGGTGGACCACGCCGCTGGCCTCCAACTGGCAGACCATGGACGACACCCTGACGATCACGCTGGTCATCACGGGCATCTTCTTCGTGGCGATCAACCTGTTCGTGGTCTACGCGTTGATCCGCTATCGCCATCGCGAAGGCCGGCCGCGCGCGGCGCATGAGCCGGAGAACCGCGCGCTCGAACGCTGGCTGATCATCGGCACGTCGGTAGGCATCGCCGCGCTGCTCGCGCCGGGGCTGGTGGTGTATGCCAACTACGTGCGCTCGCCGCCGGACGCGCTGGTGCTCGAAGTGCTCGGCCTGCAGTGGCAGTGGCACTACCGCTTCCCGGGCGCGGACGGCAAGCTCGGCGCGACCGACGCGCGCTTCGTGCAGGGCGGCAATCCCTTCGGCATCGATCCGTCCGACGCGGCCGGGCAGGACGACCTGCTCGTCGCCTCCAACGAGGTGCACCTGCCCCTGGGCAAGCCGGTGCTGGTGCTGATCCGCTCGCACGACGTGCTGCACGACTTCTACGTGCCGCCCTTCCGCGCGCGCATGAACAGTGTGCCGGGGCAGGTCAGCCGATTCTGGTTCACGCCGACCGTGGCGGGCCGTTACGAGGCACTGTGCGCGCAGCTCTGCGGCGTGGGGCATCCGAACATGCGCGGCTTCGTCGTCGTGGAGGAGCCCGCGGCCTTCCAGGCCTGGCAGGCGGCGCTGCCGACCTTCGCGAAGACCCAGGTGAAGGCGGCGCCCGCGCCCGCGCCCGAGGGCGCGGCCGGCGCCGGCGCGCGCGTCGAGCAGGGGCGGGCGCTCGCCGAATCCAAGGGCTGCGTCGCCTGCCACACGATCGACGGCACGCCGCGCGTCGGGCCCACGTGGAAGGGCCTGTACGGCAAGACCGAGACCATGGAGGACGGCGCGAGGGCGCTCGTGGACGAGGCATACCTGCGCAGTTTCATCTCCGACCCGACGGCCCGGCGCGTCAAGGGCTTCCCGCCTGTCATGCCCAAGATGGACCTGAGCCAGGAGGAACTGGATGCGCTGGTGGCGTACATCCAGAGCCTCGGCAGCGCCCCCGCGCAGGCCGCCACCGAACAGAAGGAGAAGGCGCCGCGATGAATCCTTCGCCCACCCACCACGACCTCATGCCGGACGATGACGACGCCGGCCACCACGAGCCGAAGAGCTTCCTGACCCGCTACGTCTGGAGCCAGGACCACAAGGTGATCGCGGTGCAGTACGCCAGCACAGCGATCGCGGTCGGCGTGGTCGGCCTCGTGCTGTCGAACCTGATGCGCCTGCAGCTCGGCTTTCCGGGCCACTTCGAATTCATCACGCCCGACCGCTACTACCAGTTCGTGACCATGCACGGGATGATCATGGTGATCTACCTGCTCACCGCGCTCTTCCTCGGCGGCTTCGGCAACTACCTGATCCCGCTCATGGTCGGCGCGCGGGACATGGTGTTTCCCTACCTCAACATGCTGAGCTTCTGGGTCTACCTGCTGTCGGTGCTGGTGCTGATGGCGAGCTTCTTCGTCGCCAGCGGACCCACCGGCGCGGGGTGGACGCTGTACCCGCCGCAGTCGATCCTGCCCGGCACGCCGGGCTACGAGGGCGGCATCCAGCTGATGCTGGTGTCGCTGCTCATCTTCATCGTCGCGACCACGATGGGCGGCCTCAACTACGTCACCACGGTGCTGCAGGCGCGCTGCCGGGGCATGACGCTGATGCGCATGCCGCTCACCGTGTGGGGCATTTTCGTGGCCACGATCCTCGCGCTGCTGGGCTTCCCGGCGCTGTTCGTGAGCGGCGTGATGCTGCTGCTCGACCGCACGCTGGGCACCAGCTTCTTCATGCCGGCGCTCGTCTCGATGGGGCAGGTGACGAACTACAAGGGCGGCAGCCCGCTGCTGTTCCAGCACCTGTTCTGGTTCTTCGGCCACCCCGAGGTCTACATCGTGGCGCTGCCGGCCTTCGGCATCGTCTCGGACCTGATCAGCGTGCACGCGCGCAAGTGCATCTTCGGCTACCGGATGATGGTGTGGGCCATCGTCGCGATCGGCGTGCTCAGCCTCGTCGTGTGGGCGCACCACATGTTCGTGGCCGGCATGAACCCGTACTTCGCGTTCTTCTTCGCGACCAGCACGCTGATCATCGCGGTGCCCACCGCGATCAAGGTCTACAACTGGCTGCTCACGCTGTGGCGCGGCGACATCCACCTGTCGGTGCCGATGCTGTTCGCGCTGGCCTTCGTGTGCACCTTCGCGATCGGCGGGCTCACGGGGCTGTTCCTGGGCAACGTGAGCGTGGACATCCCGCTGTCGGGCACCTACTTCGTGGTCGCGCACTTCCACATGGTGATGGGCGTGGCGCCGTTGCTGGTGGTGTTCGGCGGCATCTACCACTGGTATCCGAAGGTCACCGGCCGCATGCTGGACGACCGGATCGGGCAGGTGCACTTCTGGATCACCTTCCTCGGAACCTATCTCATCTATTTCCCGATGCACTACCTGGGCGTGCTGGGCATGCCCCGCCGCTACTACAACTGGGAGGGCTACAAGTTCATCCCGCCCTCGGCGTTCAGCCTGAACGAGTTCATCACGGTGGTGGCGCTGGTCGTCGGTGTGGCGCAACTGCTCTTCATCTTCAACCTTGTCTGGAGCCTGTGGCGCGGCCGGGTGGCGAGCGCCAACCCGTGGCGCGCGGCATCGCTCGAATGGCAGACGCCCGCGACCCCGCCGCCGCACGGCAACTGGGGGCCGCGCCTGCCGGTGGTGTACCGCTGGGCCTACGCTTATGGGCTGCCGGGCGCGAAAGAGGACTTCATCCCGCAGAACGCCCCGCCGGAGGCGGGCGGGATCGAGCCCGAGGCGCAGGGCGGCAAGGGCGAGGCCCGGGGGGTGCCGGCATGAGGGGGCATCCATGACCGCGACGCTGGCGGTCCCGGGCGGCCTTCGCGGCGTGCGCGCGAACGCGGCGAGCATCGGGCTGTGGGTCTTCATGGGCGTGGTCACGGCCCTGTTCTCGCTCTTCGCGACGGCCTACGTGATGCGCATGAACAGCAGCGACGCGGTGGCGATCGCGCTGCCCTGGCAGCTCTGGCTCAGCTCCTCGCTGCTGGTCGCCGGCAGCGCGACCCTGCAGCGCGCGAGCGCGGCGGCGCGGCGCATGGATGTCGGGCGTGCCGGCGGGCTGCTGATGGCGGGCGGGTTGTGCGCGCTGGCCTTCCTCGGCGCGCAGCTCTGGGCCTGGGCGGCGCTGTGGAGCGCGCAGGTGGTGCCGGCCAGCCATCCGGCCGGCAGCTTCTTCTATCTGCTGACCGCGATGCACGGCCTGCACGTCGCTGGCGGGCTGATCGCCTGGGGCTGGGTGGCGCGCGGGTTCCGGCGCGATCCCGCGGGCGGCGGCTGGCGCATCGCGCTGTGCGCGCGCTACTGGCATTTCATGCTGGCGGTCTGGCTCGCGCTCTTCGCGATGCTCGCCTGGGTCACGCCGGAGGTGGCGCGCTTCATTTGCGGGGGGTCTCCATGAGCACTGCGATCGCCACGGCTGCCTCGCCGTCCGCCATCGAGGGCCTGCGCGGCCTGGTCGCCGACTGGTCGTCCGATCGGCGCGCGTTCCACGTCTCGTGGGGCAAGGCGATGATGTGGATCTTCCTCTTGAGCGACACCTTCGTCTTCAGCAGCTTCCTGATCGGCTACATGACGGTGCGCGTGTCGACCACCGCGACCTGGCCCAACCCGAGCGAGGTCTTCGCGCTCCACGTGGGCGGCGCGGACGTGCCCCTGCTGCTGATCGCGATCATGACCTTCGTCCTCATCAGCAGCAGCGGCACGATGGCGATGGCCGTGAACTGCGCCTACCGCCGCGACCGCATCAACGCGGCCACGCTGATGATCGTCACCGCCACCTTCGGCGAGATCTTCGTGGGCATGCAGGCCTTCGAGTGGTCCAAGCTGATCCTCGGGGAGGGCGTGCGGCCCTGGACCAACCCGATGGGCGCGCAGCAGTTCGGCGCGGCGTTCTTCATGATCACCGGCTTCCACGGACTGCACGTCACGGCGGGGGTGGTGTACCTGCTCACCGTCGCCTTCAAGCTGGTGCGCGGCGACTACGACAAGAGGGGCAACTACCAGATCGTCGAGATCGCGGGCCTGTACTGGCACTTCGTCGACCTGGTGTGGGTGTTCATCTTCGCGCTGTTCTACCTGTGGTGAGGTCTGCCATGAACCCATCGTCCCCCGGCACCGGCCAGCAGCATCCGATCAGCCTCTACCTGAAGATCTGGGGCCTGCTCTTCGTGCTGAGCACGCTGTCGTACCTGGTCGACTACTTCCACTTCCAGGGCCTCTTGCGCTGGTCGCTGATCGTGATCTTCATGCTGATGAAGGCGGGGCTGATCGTCGGCGTCTTCATGCACATGGCGTGGGAGCGGCTGTCGCTGATCTACGCCATCTTGCTGCCGCCGCTCGCGCTGCTGGTGCTCTTGGGCCTGATGTTCGCGGAGGCCGGCCACACGCTGTTGACGCGGCTGCTGTTCTTCAGTTGAGTCCGGTGGCAGTCACGAAGCGGACGACTTCGTCGTCACTGATCGGCGTCAACGGCAGCCCGAAGGCCTCGCGCAGGCGCGCCACCACGGCCTGGGCCCACAGCGCGTTCCAGGCCAGGCCGCCATGGCCGTCGGCCAGCAGCGCGTTGCCGGGCTCGTCGCCGCGGGTGTTGGTGATGCGCAAGGGGCCGAGCTGAACGGTCCTGAAGTCCGGATCGCCTTGCGGGCTGCGGCTGCCCCAATGCGCCACGAACCAGGCGTGGGCGTCGAAGAGGGCGACGCGCCGCGGGTCGGCGTCGGCGATCCTGCGCAGGCCTGCGGTCACCTCGTCCGTGGACTTCGCGATGTTGGCCGTGGAAGCCGCATCGCGGTACTGGTCGAAGTGGGACGGGTCGGAGGCTTCGCTGAACCAGCCCAGGAGCAGGACGCGGGTGGTCGGGTGCGCCGCGTGGATGGCCGCGACGGCCTGGCCGATCTGGTCCATGCAGTAGTCGACCGCGCGGCGCAGCGGCGCTGCGGACGGGTCGCTCGCCTGCAGGTCCACGTAGGTGTTCCAGTCGTTGGGGCCGATGGAGATCACCACCACGCCTTGCCGCCAGCGCTCGGGGTCCTGGCTCATCAGCGACAGGAGCCGCGGCACCTGCGGAAAGCGAAAGCCCAGCCGGTCGCCCATCAGGTTCTTGCAGGCGGCCCCGGAGTTGGCGAAGTTGTAGAGATAGTCTTCCTTGCGCGGCGAACGCGACGGCGTGAGGCCGACGCGGGCGCGCAGCCAGTCGGACCACCAGGGCCGGCCCCAGATCACCCAGGGGCCGAAGTCGATCTCGTTGCCGCGCAGCCGCGCGAGCACCTCGGTCCACTGGAAGGTGCGCTCGCGCAGGGCGCCGCCACGGTCGGGGATGCCGAGCGGAAAGGTGATGCGGTCCTGGTAGGCCTGGCTGTTGGAGTCGCCGAGGACCGCGATCGGGATCGATCCCGCGGGCGCCATGGGCCGGGTCGCACCGGCGGGCGCACCGTCGCTCCATGCCAGGGCCGTGACCGCCAGGGCGAGCACGAGCGACGCCGCGCAGGCGACGAGGAGGCGGGAGCGCTTGGTCATTCGGTGCACCTCGGCGGATCAGCGGTGGACGATGTAGCGCGTGATCACGGGCAGCGACTCGCCCTGGTGGAACGCGAGCCGGCGCTCGCGCAGCGCCATGTCGGCCGCCGTCGCGCGATGGAAGCGCCGCAGGTGCTCGGTCCACGACTCATCGGTGATCTGCTCGACATAGCGGTTTGGTTCCGCGATGTCGTGCAGCAGTTCCCACGCGATGGCGCCCTGGCTCAGGCGCGCGCGGCGGGTCTCGTGCATGACGAGGCGGAAGGCCGCGGCGCGGGCCGGGTCGATCAGGTATTCGACGGTGATGACGACACGGCCTTCCTCGCCCGGCGGGCTGTCGGGCGGCCCCGCGACCCAGCCCTGCGTCGCGGGGCGGGTGTCGTCCTCTTCGCCCGCGCCGTCGGTCACGAAGCGCACCGCGGCGGCCATGCACAGCACCCCGCTCGCGGCCGCGACGCCGAGGCTGATGTAGAGCGAGGTGAGCTCGGCCACCTGCCCCCAGAGCGCCGCGCCGAAGGCGCTCGCGCCCATGATGGACATCTGGTACATCGACATGCCGCGCGCCCGCACCCAGTCGGGCAGCGCGAGCTGCGCCGACACCGAGAGGGAGTTGGCGACCGTGATCCACGCCATGCCGCTGACCAGCATCGCCGGCACCGCCACCCAGGCGTTCGGCGCGACCGCCATGACCGCCGTGGCGGCCGATTGCAGCGCCGTGCCCCGCAACACGAGCTGGTCGCGCGCCATGGCCTGGCGCAGGCGCGGCAGGAACAGCACGGCGATGATCGCGCCCGCGCCCATCGCGGCCAGCAGCAGCGTGAAGGTGCCCGCGCCGCCGCCATGAAGGTTGCGCGCCAGGAGCGGCAGCAGCGCGAGCAGCGCGGTCGAATGCAGGAACGAGATCGCCACCCGGGTCAGCACCGCGCGCATGCGCCGCGACTGGCGCACGAACTGCACGCCCACGCGCATCGCGCTCACCAGCCGCTCGCGCCCGAGCGGGTTCGGCGTGTGCTCGCGCCGCCAGTGCAGCACCACGAAGCCCGAGGCCACGCACATCGCCGCGTTGAGCCCGAACACCCACACGGTGCCCGCGCTCGCGATCAGCGTGCCCGCGAGCAGCGGGCCGATGATGCGCGAGGCGTTCATCGCGATGCCGTTCAGGCCGAGTGCCGCCGGCAGGTGGGTGCGCGGCACCAGCTCGGGCACGATGGCCGAGAACACCGGCCAGCGCATCGCCAGGCCGATGCCGTTGGCGAAGGTCAGCGCCAGCAACAGCGGCGCGTTCATCATGTCGAACACCACGGCCAGGCACAGCACGATCGCGGCGCCCGCCAGCCAGAACTGGGTCGCCACCAGCCAGCGCCGCCGGTCGAGGATGTCCGCCAGCGCGCCGCTGGGCAGCCCAAGCAGGAACACCGGCAGCGTGGACGCCGACTGCACCAGCGCCACCCACATCGGCGAGGTGGTGAGCGAGGTCATCATCCAGGCCGCGGCCACATCGTTCATCCACATGCAGATGTTGGCGATGAGCCAGGTGCTCCACAGCATGCGGAACACGGGGAGCTTGAGCGGTTCGAGCGGGCCGACGCGCGCGGGCTGCACGCGGGGGGTGGGCGTTTCCTGGAGCGAGATCGGTGGCATCGGGGGCTATTGTGGAGTCAGCGCGCGGCCAGATGGCCCAGCGGCAGCGCGTGGCTCGCCTTGACCTCGCCGAGCGAGAAGCTGGTGTGGATGTCCTTCACGTTCGGCAGGTTCAGCAGGTGCTGCAGCGCGAAGCGCGAGAAGCTGTCGAGGTCCTGTGCCACCACCTGGAGCTCGAAGGTGCCGGTGCCGCTGATGTAGTGGCAGGCAATCACCTCGGGCAGCTGGCGGATGGCGTCCTCGAGCTGGCGCGTGACGTTGCCCGTGGTGCGCTCGGTGTCCACGCGCACGAAAGCGAGCACGCCGAGCCCGATCTTGTGGCGGTCGATCTCCGCGTGGTAACCCTTGATGTAGCCCGCCTGCTCGAGCGCACGCACGCGCCGCCAGCACGGCGCGGCCGAGAGTCCCACGCGCTGCGCAAGCTCGGCGTTGGTCAGCCGGCCGTCGGCCTGCAGTTCTTGCAGGATGGCGAGGTCGAACTTGTCAATGCTTTCCATGGTTGGGAATTCTAGGAAAGATGCTTTCTCAAAGCGACTCGAAACAGGCAAAGAACGCAAACACCTGTCACGGCAGCAGGCATACACTTTGCGTACATGATGGCCGAAGGGTCTCCGATCCGGAGCTCCCGCAAGCCACGCCCACAAGGCAACGCCACTGGAGACAAATGCGATGAACGCCCCCCTGCCCGAGCACATCCGCCGCGCCCTCGAAACGGTCACGCTCGACGACAAATACTCGCTGGACTACGGCCGCGCCTTCATGAGCGGCGTCCAGGCCCTCGTCAAGCTGCCGATGCTGCAGCGCCTGCGCGACCAGCAGCAGGGCAAGAACACCGCGGGTTTCATCAGCGGCTACCGCGGCTCGCCCCTCGGCGGCTACGACCAGGCTCTGTGGAAGGCCGGCAAGTACCTCAAGGCGCAGAACATCGTCTTCCAGCCGGGCGTCAACGAAGAACTCGCGGCCACCGCGCTCTGGGGCACGCAGCAACTGGGCTTCGCGCCGCCGGGCACGAACAAGTTCGACGGCGTCTTCGGCATCTGGTACGGCAAGGGGCCGGGCGTGGACCGCTGCTCCGACGTCTTCAAGCACGCCAACATGGCCGGCACCACGCCCTGGGGCGGCGTGATCGCCGTCGCGGGCGACGACCACATCTCCAAGAGCTCGACCGCCGCGCACCAGAGCGACCACATCTTCAAGGCCTGTGGCACGCCCGTGTTCTTCCCGGCCAACGTGCAGGAGATCCTCGACCTGGGCATCCACGCCTTCGCGATGAGCCGCTTCGCGGGCATCTGGTCGGGCATGAAGACGATCCAGGAAATCGTCGAATCGAGCGCCACCGCGATGATCGACCCCGAGCGCGTCGAGATCGTGGTGCCCACCGACTTCCAGATGCCGCCCGGCGGCCTGCACATCCGCTGGCCCGACCATGCGCTGGAGCAGGAAGCGCGCCTCATGCATTACAAGTGGTATGCAGCGCTGGCCTACATCCGCGCCAACCGGCTCAACCACAACGTCATCGAGGGGCCGAACGACCGCTTCGGCATCATGGCCAGCGGCAAGGCCTTCAACGACACGCGCCAGGCGCTGATCGACCTGGGCCTGGACGACGCGGCCTGCCGCCAGCTCGGCATCCGGCTGCACAAGGTCGCCGTGGTGTGGCCGCTGGAGGCGCAGCTCACCCGCGCCTTCGCGACCGG
>JAGIBP010000017.1 GCA_017744285.1 Variovorax sp. | reverse complement strand
ATCATGGTGTCCGGCCGCACCTTCCCGGTCGAGCAGCGCTACCGGCCCTTCGAGGAGTCGCGCGACTACGACCTCAACGATGCGATCGCGGACGGCGTCGACGAGCTCTGGCGCGATCCGCACAACGCAGGCGACATCCTCGTCTTCCTCCCCGGCGAGCGCGAGATCCGCGAGGCGGCCGACCATCTTCGCAAGCACCTGAGCCACCAGCCCGTGATGCGCAGCGCCGAGGTGCTGCCGCTCTTCGCGCGGCTGTCGCAGGCGGAGCAGGACCGCATCTTCGACGGCCACACAGGCCGCCGCATCGTGCTGGCGACCAACGTCGCGGAGACCTCGCTCACGGTGCCCGGCATCCGCTACGTGATCGATGCCGGCACGGCGCGCGTCAAGCGCTACAGCTTCCGCAGCAAGGTCGAGCAGTTGCTGGTGGAGCCGATCAGCCAGGCGGCCGCCAACCAGCGCGCGGGGCGCTGCGGGCGGGTGGCCAACGGCATCTGCATCCGCCTGTACGACGAGAAGGACTTCGAGGGCCGGCCACGCTTCACCGATCCGGAAATCCTGCGCTCCTCGCTCGCGGGCGTGATCCTGCGGATGAAGTCGCTGCATCTCGGCGACGTGGAGCGCTTTCCGTTCCTCGAAGCGCCGCAGCGGCGCGCGATCGCCGACGGCTACCAGCTCCTGAACGAACTCGGCGCGGTGGACGACGCCAACGAACTCACCCCGACCGGCGCGGAGCTCTCGAAGCTGCCGCTCGACCCTCGCGTCGGCCGGATGATCCTGGAGGCGCGTTCGCGCGGCGCGCTCGAAGAGGTGCTGGTGATCGCCAGCGCGCTGTCGGTGCAGGACGTGCGCGACCGCCCGCTGGAGGCGCAGCAGCAGGCCGACCAGGCCCATGCGAAGTTCGACGACGAACGCAGCGAGTTCAGCGGCTACCTGCGGCTGTGGAAGTGGATCCACGAGGGCAGGGGCGGCCATGGCGAGACGCACCGGCTCAGCAACCGCCAATATGAGCAGTTGCTGCGCCAGAACTTCATCAACGTGCGGCGCGTGCGCGAGTGGCGCGACATCCATTCGCAGTTGCTGACCGTGGTGACGGAGCACAAGTGGCGCATCAATGCGCAGCCCGCGACCTATGACGCGCTGCACATGTCGATGCTCTCGGGCCTGCTCGGCAACGTGGGCTGGAAGCTCGAGGACGACGAGGCCTACCTTGGTGCGCGCGGCATCAAGTTCTACCGGCACCCCGGCGCGCACCTGAAGAAGAAGCCCGGGCGATGGATCGTCTGCGCGGAGCTGGTCGAGACCACGCGCCTCTTCGGCCGCGGCATCGCCAACATCGAGCCGCAGTGGCTCGAACAGGTGGGCGGCCATCTGCTCAAGAAGCAGCTACTCGATCCGCACTGGGAAAAGAAGAATGCGCAAGTCGCGGCGCTGGAACGCGCGACGCTCTACGGGCTCGTGGTGTACAGCGGCCGCCGCGTCGACTTCAGCCGCATCGACCCGGCCGCGGCGCGCGAGATCTTCATCCGCGAGGCGCTGGTCGGCGGCCAGTGGGAAAGCCGGCTCCCGTTCCTCGCGGCCAACCGCAAGCTGGTGCGAGAGGTCGAGGGGCTGGAACACAAGTCGCGCCGCCAGGACGTGCTGGTCGACGACGAGCTGATCTACGCCTTCTATGACGCGCAGGTGCCGGCTGACGTCGCGAGCGGACAGGCCTTCGAGCACTGGTACCGCCAGCAGTCGAAGGAAGCGCCGCGCCTGCTGTACCTCACGCGCGACGAGCTGATGCGCCACCAGGCCGCCGGCATCACGACGCAGGCCTTTCCGCCGACGCTGCGGCTGGGCGGTGTCGATTGCGCGGCCACGTACCTGCACGAGCCGGGCGACGCCAAGGACGGCCTCACCGTCACCGTCCCGCTCTTCGTGCTGAACCAGGTGAGCGAAGAGCGCTGCGAGTGGCTGGTCACGGGCATGCTCAAGGACAAGATCCAGGCGCTGCTGAAGAGCCTGCCGCAGAAACCGCGCGCTCGTCTGGTGCCGCTGCCGGAGACGGCCGTGCGCCTCGCCGAGATGTTCGCGGCGCCCGAGGTCTTCGGGCACGGCTCGCTGACCGATGCGCTGCTCAAGCGCGTGCGCGAGGAAACGAGCCTCGACGTGAAGCGCACCGACTTCAAGCTCGACATGCTGCCGCCGCACCTGTTCATGAACCTGCGCGTGGTGGACGAGCACGGCCGGCAGCTCGGCATGGGCCGCAACCTGGGGGCGCTGAAGGCGGAGCTCGGCGCGCAGGCGCGCGGTGCCTTCCAGGCGCTGGCCGGTCTCAACGTGAAGAAGGCGCCGGACGCCCCGGCGACGCCCGCCGGAAGGGGCGACGAGCGGCCCGCGAAGGCGCAGGAAGCGACGGCGGCGCCCGCGGGCCAGCGCTACACCGCCTGGACCTTCGGCGAGCTGCCCGAGCTGATGGAGGTCCGGCGCGGCGCGCAATCGCTGATCGGCTTCCCGGCGCTGGTCGACGGCGGCGACGCGGTCACCATCGAAGTCTTCGACGAGCCCGCCGTGGCCGCCGCGAAGCATCGAACCGGCTTGCGCCGGCTCTTCGCGCTGCAGATCAGGGACGCGCTCAAGTACCTCGAGAAGAACATCCCCGACCTGCAGAAGATGGCGGTCGCCTATATGCCGCTCGGCACGCTGGAGGAACTGCGCACGCAGGTCATCGACGTCGCGCTCGACCGCGCCTTCCTGCAGGAGCCGCTGCCCACCGACGAGGCCGCCTTCAAGCGACGGGTGGAGGAGGGCCGCGGACGCCTGACGCTGATCGCCAACGAGGTCGCGCGGCTGGCCGGCGTGATCCTCGCCGAATACGCGGTGGCGGCCCGCAAGATCAAGGACACCAAGATCCAGCCGGCCGCCACCGCCGATGCTGCGCAGCAGTTGCAGCGCCTGGTCGGCAAGCGCTTCCTGGTCGATACGCCGTGGCCGCGGCTGCAGCATTTCGCGCGCTATCTGAAGGCGATCACCTTGCGGCTGGACAAGCTGCGCGGCGATCCCGAGCGCGATGCGCAGCGGCTGGCGGAGCTGCGTCCGCAGGAGCAGCGCTACTGGCGACTGCTTGCCGAGCGCAAGGGCGCGGTCGACGAGCGCATGGGTGAATTCCGGTGGCTGCTCGAGGAACTGCGCGTGAGCTTCTTCGCGCAGGAGCTGCGCACGCCGCAGCCCGTGAGCGTCAAGCGCCTGGACAAGCTCTGGGTCCAGCTCGAAAGCTGATCCGGCCTTGGCTTGTCCAGAAAAAAGGCCCGCCGAGGCGGGCCATCACATCGCGCGGGCGCGGGCCTGGGCTATATGCGCCCCATGACCATCAGCACGATCACCACCAGCAGCACCAGGCCCAGGCCGCCGCTCGGGCCATATCCCCAGCTGCTGCTGTAACCCCAGCTCGGCAGAGCGCCGATCAACAGCAGGATCAGGACAATCAGCAGAATCAACGACAGTGACATGGACTTCTCCTAGGCGGTATCAATCGAGGAGTCCATGCTCGGTGCGGGGCGGCGAATCCATCGCCGGAAGGCACCCCCTCCGGCGGTCAGGACTCTCCTACCGTTTCTGTCAGAGCCGCGCCAGCCGCTCCAGGGCGTTGTGAAGCGTCTCGTCCTTCTTCGCGAAGCAGAAGCGCACCACGCGCTGGTCGAAGCCGTCACCGTAGAAGGCCGACAGCGGAATCGCCGCCACGCCGATTTCGCTCGTGAGCCACTGGCAGAAATCGGCTTCGTTCAGGTCGCTCACGCCGCTGATGTCGACGCACTGGAAGTAGGTGCCGGCACTCGGCAGGAGCTTGAGCCGCGTCTTCGCGAGCCCTTGAGCGAACAGATCGCGCTTGCGCTGGTAGAAGGCAGGCAGTTCGAGGTAGGGCGCCGGGTCGGCCATGAAGCTTGCGAGCGCATGCTGCATCGGCGTGTTGACCGTGAACACATTGAACTGGTGCACCTTGCGGAACTCGGCGGTGAGCGGCGCCGGCGCCGCCACGTAGCCCACCTTCCAGCCGGTCACGTGATAGGTCTTGCCGAAGCTGCTCACGATGAAGCTGCGCGCGGCCAGGCCGGGGAAGCGCGCGGCGCTCTCGTGGCGCGCCCCGGTGTAGACCATGTGCTCGTAGACCTCGTCGCTGATCACCAGCACGTCCGTGGGCGCGAGCAGGTCTTCCAGCCGCCGCATCTCGGCTTCGGTCCAGACCGTGGCGCTCGGGTTGTGCGGCGTGTTGATGATGATCGCGCGCGTGCGCGGCGTGAGCGCGGCGGCGATCTTGTCGAAGTCCGGCCGGAAGCTGCCCGGCGTGAGCGGCACGCGCACCACGGTGCCGCCGGCCAGGTCGATGTTGGGCACGTAGCTGTCGTAGCAGGGCTCCAGCACGATCACCTCGTCGCCGGGGCGGACCACCGCGAGGACCGCGGTGATGATCGCCTGCGTGGCGCCCGCCGTGATCGTGATCTCGCTGTGCGGGTCGTAGCGGTGGCCATAGAGCGCCTCGATCTTCGATGCGATGGCCTGGCGCAGCGGCAGGATCCCGGGCATCGGCGGGTACTGGTTGTGACCCGCCGCCATGGCGTCGGTCACGGCCTGCAGCAGGGCGGGGTCGCAATGGAAGTCCGGGAATCCCTGGCCGAGATTCACCGCGTTCTTCTCGACCGCGAGCGCGGACATGACGGTGAAGATGGTGGTGCCCACGGCGGGCAGCTTGGTCTGGACTTCGGGGGTGCGTGCAGTCACGTTGAATCTCACAGGTCGTAGTCTTGATGCTGGCCGCTCAATGCCTTGGCGATCAGATGGCGATCGAGCCGGTCTGACAGCAGCTCGGCGAACTTGAAGACGAAGTTGCGCAGATAGGCGCTGCGCTTGAACGCGACACGGGCGATGTTGACGCCGAAGATGTGTCCCATGGGTCGCACGACGAGGTCGCTGTTCGACTCGTCGCGCACGGCCATCTCGGCGACGATGCCCACGCCCAGGCCCAGGCGCACGTAGGTCTTGATCACGTCGGAGTCGATGGCCTCGAGCGCGATGCGCGGCGTCAGCTTCTTCTGCGCGAAGGCGTGGTCGATGCGCGTGCGGCCGGTGAAGGACGGGTGATAGGTGATGATCGGCTCGGCCGCCAGGTCCTCGAGCGTGATGCGCTCCTTTTCGGCCAGCGGGTGGGTCGTGGGCAGCACCAGCACGTGCTGCCATTCGTAGCAGGGCATCGTCACCAGGTCGGCGTAGTCGGAGAGCGATTCGGTCGCGATGCCGATCTCGGCGATCTCGTCGATCACCATGCGCGCCACCTGATCGGGCGAGCCCTGGTGCAGGCTCACGTTGACCTTCGGGTAGGCCTCGCGCAGCTTCGCGACGGGCACCGGCAGCACGTAGCGCGCCTGGGTGTGGGTGGTGGCGATCGAGAGGGTGCCGCTGTCCTGGGCACTGAACTGCTCGCCGATGCGCTTGAGGTTCCCGACCTCGCGCATGATCAGCTCGATGCTCGCCAGCACGTGCTGGCCGGGCTCCGTGATGCGCTTGAGGCGCTTGCCGTGCCGCGCGAAGATTTCCACGCCCAGTTCTTCCTCGAGTTCGATGATGGCCTTGGAGACGCCCGGCTGCGAGGTGTGAAGCGCCTTCGCCGCTTCCGTCAGGTTGAGGTTGCGCCTCACGGCCTCCTGAACGAACTTGAACTGGTGAAGATTCATAACAAATTCCGTCTTATCGCGGAATTCATTATGCATTCGGAATCTATAAAAATCGCAAAAGTGTCAAGATTGCAACGCTTTTCTGGCCAGCAACTCGATCACGTCCGGGTCTTCGCCCACCGCGCCCGCCAGGGCGAAGGCGACGGCCGGGTGGGCTGCGCGCAGGTCGTCGACGAGGCGGGGGAGGTCTTCCCGAACGTGCTTGCCCATCCCGAGGAAGAGAGGCAGCACCCGCACGGTTCGGGCGCCCTGGCCAATCAGTGCCTCGGCCGCGGTGCGCAAGTCGGGATGGACCAGTTCCAGGTAGGCGCAGGCGACCCGGGTGGTCGGGTCGAGCTCGGCGACCCGCCGCGCCACCGCTTCCACCGGCGCGCGCCAGCGTTCGTCGCGCGAGCCGTGGGCGAAGAGAACGATGCCGCGCAACGGATCCATGTCAGCCGCCCTAGCGGCGCAAGACCAGCCAGGTGAAGGCCGCCAGCGACATCACCGAGTAGATCAGCCCCGGCGCGGCGGCCGTCATCCAGGGCAGCCAGTTGCCCAGGTTGCCGAGGTAGCCGAAGACGTTGTTCAACAGGAAGAAGCTGATCCCGATCATCACCCCGACGAACACGTAGGTCGTGATGCCCGACTGGCGGAAGTGCAGGTACGCGAAAGGCAGCGCCAGCACGACCATCACGAGGCAGGAGAGCGGGTAGAAGACCTTGCGCCAGAACTCGATCTCGTAGCGCTGCGCGGTCTGCCCGTTGGCTTCCAGGTGGCGGATGTAGTTGAACAGGTCGAGCGTGCGCATCCGGTCGGGCCGCAGCAAGGCGACCGACACCATCTCGGGCGTCAGCGAAGTGGGCCACTCGACCACCGGGATCCGGGTGGTGACGACGCGGGCGTCGTCGGGACCGCGCGTGTGGTATTCCTGACGTTCCACATCCACCAGCGTCCAGTGCCCGCCCTGCGCGCGTGCCGAAGCGGCCGTGACCTGCGAGGCGATGAAGCCCTTGCCGTCGAATTCGAAGATGCGGGGCTCCTTCAGCGAACCGTCGCGGTCCATGGTCGCGACGTTCACTGCAAAGGAGTTCTCGCCCTGGCGCTCCTTGAGCCAGGCACCGGTGTTGCCCACGAGCGAATAGATGTCCTGGTAGCGCAGCTTGAGCAACTGCGCGGTGCGATCGCTGAGCGGCGCCAGGTAGTCGCCGACGGCGAAGGTGAGCACGACGAAGCCCAGCCCGAGGATCAGGAGGGCGCGCAGCGCGCGCCACGGACCGAGGCCGCTGGTGCGCAGGATCGTGAACTCGGAACTCTGCGCCAGCCGGGCCATCACGAAGATGGTGCCGATCAGCACCGCGATCGGCAGCAGTTCGTAGAGGTGGCTCGGGATCAGCATGGCCACGTACAGCAGCGCCTGCGCGGCGCCGTAGTTCAGCGACTCGGGCTTGCCGATGGCCTGGAGCTCGTCGACGAAGTCGAAGAAGAAGAACAGGCTCAGGAAGCCGATGGCGACGAAGGCCACGGCCTTCACCACCTCCACGTAGATGAGGCGACGGATTGTTTTCACGCGTTGCTTGCCTTGGAGATTCGGCGGCTGCGCAGCGCGTCCATCAGTCCCCAGTTGTAGTGCCGTTTCAGAAGCCAGAGCAGGCCCAGCAGCAGGGCGCCCCCGTGCAGCGCGAGCATGAAGCCGCCCAGGCTGTACTTGCCCGATCCCACCCAGTTCTGGCCGAGGTTCAGCAGGTTGTAGTAGAGGATGAAGGCGAACAAGGCGAAAAGGTAGTTGCCGCTGCGGCCAACGCGCGGATTCACGCTCGAGAGCGCCAGCGCGAGCAGCACGAAGTTGGCGCCTGCGAGCAGCATGCCCAGGCGCCACGCGAGTTCGCCGAGGTTCGGGCGGCTGGGATCGCGCAGCAGCGCCAGCGTGGTGCGGGTGCGCACCGGCGCGGCGCCAGGCGCGTCGCTGCTGCGGCCGCCGACCTTGGCGCCGTAGGTCTCGAACTCGCTGATCTTGATGCCTTCGCCATCGAGCGTGCGCTCCAGGCGCTGGCCGTTGCTGAGGAGCAGGAATCGCTTGCCGTCGACGTCTTCCATGTGCCCGCTGCGCGCCGAGGTGATGATCTGCAGGTTGCGCTCGATCGACGAGATGAAGACGTTGTTGGCCGTGGCGCTGTCGGGTGCGTCCTTGTCGATGAAGAACACGCGCAGCCGGCCCGCGGACTCCCGGAATTCACCGGGTGCCACGCGCTCGATGTCGCTTCGGCGCTCGTACTGCTGCCGCATGCCCTGCGTCTGCGAATTGGCCCAGGGCCATCCGACCAGCGCGAACACGGCGATCAGCAGCAGGATCGGCCACGCGAATCCGAAGAGGGGCCGCAGGAACTCGGCCAGCCCGCGTCCGCTCGCGAACCAGATCACCATCTCGCTGTCGCGGTACATGCGCGAGAGCGTGCCGACGATCGAGATGAACAGGCACAGGCTCAGGATGGTCGGCATGTAGCCGAGCACCGTGTAGGTCATGACCAGGAAGACGTCGGAGGGGTTGACGCTGCCCTTGGCGGCCAGCCCGAGGGTGCGGATCAGCATCATGGTCATCACGATCGTCACCAGCACCACCAGCGTGGCTCCGAAGCTGCGGGACAGCTCCTTGCGTAAAGAGGAATGGAATAACATCGTCGAGGGAAAAAAAGGATTATGGACTTTCAACTCAAGACCCTCTCCATCGCCCAGGCTGCGTCCGAGAAAGCCGACGTGCTCATCGTGCTCGTGGCCGCCGGCTCCGGCGCCTCCAAGGACGCGCTTTCCGCGCTGATCGCCCAGGCGCGCAAGGCCGGCGACCTCCAGGACAAGGCCGGCAAGCTGCTCGCCCTGTACCGTCCCGAGGGGTGTGCCGCGCCGCGCGTGCTCCTGGCATCGCTCGGAGACGGCAAGCCGGCTTCGGTGCGCAGCGCGGTCGCCGCGGCCATCGGCGCAGCCAAGGGCTCGAACCCCCGGCGCGTCGTGATCGTGGCCACCGAGGCGATGGACGCCGCGGCTGTCGGCAGCGTCGTGATCGCCGCGGCCGATGCGAGCTACGTCTACGGAACGACCAAGTCGAAGGCGGAGCCCCGGACGATCCGCCAGCTGGTTGTCGGCGCGGACGATGCCGGCGCGCTGCGTCAGGCCTTCGGCGAAGCCGCTGCCACCGTGGCCGGCATCGAGCTGGCGAAGGAATGGGCGAACCGCCCCGCGAACCACTGCACCCCGACCCTGCTGGCCGGCGCCGCCGAAGACCTGGCGAAGCTCCCCAACGTGAAGTGCGAGGTGCTGGGGCCGAAGGAAGTCGCCAAGCTCGGCATGGGCGCCTTCACCGCGGTGGCGCAGGGCTCGGCCGAGCCGCTGCGCTTCGTGGTGCTGCGCTATCACGGCGCACCGAAGGACCGGGCGCCCGTCGTGCTGGTTGGCAAGGGCATCACCTTCGACACCGGTGGCGTCTCGCTCAAGCCCGCCGCCGAGATGGACGAGATGAAGTTCGACATGAGCGGCGCGGCGAGCGTGCTGGGCGTGTTCCGCGCGCTGGGCGAGATCCAGCCCGCGATCAACGTGGTCGGGCTGGTGCCGGCCTGCGAGAACATGAACGACGGCCGCTCGGTGAAGCCGGGCGACGTGGTCACGAGCATGAGCGGGCAGACCATCGAGGTGCTCAATACCGACGCCGAGGGCCGCCTGATCCTGTGCGATGCGCTGGACTATGCCAAGCGTTTCGCGCCGTCCGCCGTGATCGACATCGCCACCCTGACCGGTGCGTGCGTGGTCGCGCTCGGCGCGGTGCGAAGCGGGCTTTTCTCCAGCGACGACTCGCTCGCGTCAGCCCTGAGCGCGGCCGGCGACGAGGCGCAGGACCGCTGCTGGCGCCTGCCGCTCGATGACGACTATGCCGAGGGCCTCAAGAGCAACTTCGCCGATGTCGCCAACATCGCCGGACGCGCGGGCGGGGCGATCACGGCGGCCAAGTTCCTGCAGCGGTTCACCAGCGACTTCCCTTGGGCGCACCTGGATATCGCGGGCACGGCCTGGAAGAGCGGGGCGGCCAAGGGCGCCACGGGCCGGCCGGTCGGCCTCTTGGTGAACTACCTGCTGTCCGAAAGTCGCAAGGGCGTCGCGAAGGCCGGCTCGGGCAAGGCGCCCAAGGCCGCCCGCAAGCGCGCCGGAAAGGCCCGCACGTCGTGACCGAGATCGACGGCCACTACAACATGCCGGACAAGGTGAGCTACGCCTGCCGCCTGCTGCGCAAGGCCGTCGCCGCTCACGGGGCGCGTCTCGTGGTGATGGCCGACCCGGCGACGCTCGATGCCATCGACCAGTCGTTGTGGGCCCTGCAGCCGACCGAATTCATCGCCCATTGCCGGTGCGACGATGCACCCCATGTGGTGGCGCGCTCGCCCGTGGTGCTGGCGCAGACCGGCATGACGTCGCTGCCGGACCGGCCGATTCTCGTCAACCTCGGCGCCGAGTTGCCGGCCCGGTTCGAGCGCTTCGAGCGCCTGATCGACATCGTCGGCAGCGAAGACGCCGACAAGCAGGCGGGCCGTGCGCGCTGGCGCCACTACAAGGACCGGGGCTACGCGATCCGGCCCTTTCCATATGCGGGGGCGAACTGATGTCGTCGAACCACCGGACGCCGCCGCGTTTCGTTCCCACGCTGACGACCGTGCTCGAACCGCTGCCGCCGCAGACGGATTCACCGGCCCTCGAGATGGCCGCGCCGCCGACGGTGCCGGTTGCGGCCGCGCCTGTCGCCGTACCGCCCACGGTGGCGATGCCCGTCCAGCCGGTCGCCCCGAGCCCCGAGGCACGGCTTTCGGAGGCGGACGCCTTCCGACTGGAAGAGCAGTTGCTGCACCGCGTCCTGCAACGCGTCGACCTCTCGCTCGAAGAGCGTGTGAGCGATGCCGTGTCAGCTGCCGTTCAGCATCACCTGGACCGAATGATTCCGGGCCTGCGCAAAGAAATCGAAGACGTTTTGCGTTCGTTGGTCAGCGAATCTCTAGCGCTCGAACTGTCGGAAAACTCCGGGTCTACGCCAAGATTTGGCCCGTAAACCTTCGGCTAAACTGAGTTTCAGGTCTTGGAAAGCGCGTGGGCGCGAAGCATCCGCGGCGCGATATTTGCTGAGTCGAGGCGCCCGGGTCGAAAGACCGGTTTTCAACTTCACTCACTCATGATCTGGAGGTTCCCCATGCAATTGAAATGGACTGCGGTCGCACTGGCTGCTTTCGCGCTTGTGGCCTGTGGCAAGAAGGAAGAAGCCGCCGCCCCTGCCGCCACGACCACGCCGACCGCAGCGGCTCCGGCCCCTGCCGCACCTCCTGCCGAAACGATCGTCGTCAAGATCGGGCACGTCGCGCCGACCAGCGGCCCGATCGCGCACCTGGGCAAGGACAACGAGCTCGGCGCACGCATGGCCATCGAGGATCTGAATGCGAAGGGCATCAAGATCGGCGACAAGGTCGCCAAGTTCGAACTGCTCGCCGAAGACGATGCGGCTGACCCGAAGCAGGGCACGGCGGTGGCCCAGAAGCTGGTCGACAGCAAGGTCCAGGGCGTCGTCGGCCACCTGAATTCCGGCACCACCATCCCGGCTTCCAAGCTGTACAGCGACGCCGGCATTCCGCAGATTTCGCCGTCGGCGACCAACCCCAAGTACACCCGCCAGGGCTACAAGACCACGTTCCGCGTGGTCGCCGACGACACGCAGCTCGGCGGCACCCTCGGCAAGTACGCGGTCGAGACGCTCAAGGGCAAGAACATCGCCGTGATCGACGACCGCACCGCCTACGGCCAGGGCGTGGCCGAGGAATTCGAGAAGGCTGCCAAGGCTGCCGGCGCCAACATCGTCGGCCACGAATTCACGACGGACAAGTCGACCGACTTCAACGCCATCCTGACCAAGCTGAAGGCCGCCAAGCCCGACATCCTGTTCTTCGGCGGCATGGACGCGGTCGGCGGCCCGATGCTCAAGCAGGTCAAGCAACTCGGCATGAACGTCAAGTTCATGGGCGGCGACGGCCTGTGCACGGGCGAACTGGCCAAGCTGGCTGGCGATGCCATCGGCGAGGACATGGTGGTGTGCGCCGAAGCGGGTGGCGTGGAAGGCGACTTCAAGGCGCCGCTCGATGCCTGGAAGGCCAAGTTCAAGGAGAAGAACGGCGTCGAAGTTCAGATCTACGCGCCGTACGTCTATGACGCGGTGAACGTGCTGGCGGCGGCGATGGAAAAGGCCGGCTCGCCCGATCCGGAGAAGTACCTGCCCGAAGTCGGCAAGATCGAATACAAGGGCCTGACTGGCCCGATCGCCTTCGACGAGAAGGGCGACATCAAGAATGGCGCGCTGACGCTCTACACCTACAAGAATGGTGCGCGTACCCAGATCGCCGTGGTGCGCGGCGCGAGCTGAGCGCCTCGGAGCTGACGGAGAAAGGGGCCTTCGGGCCCTTTTTTCATGGGCCGTCGCACGCGATGGCGACGCTGAAACAACAACGGCGCGAGCCCTTGTGAGGATCGCGCCGTGAGGCCAAAGATTCAATTGACAGTGGAATCAATCTTGGCGGAGCAGGCGGGATTCGAACCCGCGGAGGGCTATTAACCCTCACACGCTTTCCAGGCGTGCGACTTAAACCGCTCATCCACCGCTCCGAAGCCCACGATTGTAGCAGTCCGCGGGCCTTGTTTCGGCTCAGCTCGTACCGGATGTCCTGCCGGCCTGCACCATGCGCATCGCCGATGCGATCAGGGCCGCGGTTTCGTTCATGCTGCTCGGCACGATCAGCGTGGTCTTCGCGTCGGCCGCGACCTTGCCGTAGGCATCGACCGCACGCTCGGCCACCTTGAGCTGCACCGCCTGCTCGCCGCCGGGCTGGCGGATCGCCGCGGCGATGCGCTCGATCGCGACCGCGGTCGCTTCGGCCACCGCGGTGATGGCCGCCGCTTCCCCCTGGGCGTTGTTGATCTGCGCCTGCTTCTCGCCCTCGGAGCGCGCGATGAAGGCCTCGCGCTCGCCGGTGGCGATGTTGATCTGCTCCTGGCGGCGGCCTTCGGAGGCCGCGATCAGCGCGCGCTTCTCGCGCTCGGCGGTGATCTGCCGCTGCATCGCGTGGAGGATCTCGTTCGGCGGCGTCAGGTCCTTGATCTCGTAGCGCAGCACCTTCACGCCCCAATTGAGCGCCGCCTCGTCGATGGCCGAGACGACCTGCGCGTTGATGATGTCGCGCTCCTCGAAGGTCTTGTCGAGCTCGAGCTTGCCGATCACGCTGCGCAGCGAGGTCTGCGCGAGCTGGGTGACCGCCATGATGTAGTTCGACGAGCCGTAGCTCGCCCTCATCGGGTCGGTCACCTGGAAATAGAGGATGCCGTCGACCTGCAGTTGCGTGTTGTCGCGCGTGATGCAGACCTGGCTCGGCACGTCGAGCGGAATCTCCTTGAGGCTGTGCTTGTAGGCGACCCGGTCGATGAACGGGACCAGGAAATTGGGCCCCGGCGTCATCGTGCCGTGGTATTTGCCCAGGCGCTCGCGCACCCAGGCGTTCTGCTGGGGCACGAACTTGATCGACTGGGTGATCACGATGATCGCGATGGCCAGGATGACGAGGGGGACGATGGCGTATTCCATGGAGACGGTTTCCTTCCTTGTGGTTTGTTTTCAGGTTTTCTCGACAATGAGCCGGCTGCCGACGACCTCGGCCACCCGGTGTTCGCCCGGCACGGGCGTGCCGCCGCGCGACACCACGGTCCACTGGGCGCCGCGGTAGCGAACCGTGGCCGTTCCGTCGGGCGCCCAGGCCTCGACCTGGACCCGTTCGCCGATGTCGAGGTTGACGTTCGGATTCGCGCCGGTGGGCGGCTCGGGCGGGCGCCGGCCGCGGATCGCGCGCCATGCCCCGACGGCGGCGACGCTCACCACCGCGGCTACGATCAACTGGGTGTTGAACCCCGCCCCCGCATGCGCGGCGAGGGCGGCCGCCGCGAAGCCGGCGCCGATCAGCAGCAGGTAGACCGTTCCTGTTCCCGAGACCAGTTCGAGCACGATGGCCCCGCCCGTCAAGAGCCACCAGATGGTGGAGCTCGCCATAGCCGTTCCTCTCCTTGTGTTGTAGGTATGGGCGATTGTGGCAAAGCAGCCGGCGGTCATCCGAATTCCGTACACTTCGCGCCTATTTGCCAGTCTCCGGGAGATCCCCTCATGAAATTCCGCTTTCCGATCGTCATCATCGACGAGGACTTTCGCTCCGAAAACACCTCGGGGCTCAGCATCCGCGCGCTGGCGCAGGCGATCGAGAGCGAGGGCTTCGAGGTGCTCGGCGCCACGAGCTACGGGGACCTGAGCCAGTTCGCCCAGCAGCAGAGCCGCGCCAGCGCCTTCATCCTGTCGATCGATGACGAGGAGTTCTCGGTCGGGCCGGACCTCGATCCCGCGGTGCTCAACCTGCGCAACTTCATCGGCGAGGTGCGCCGCAAGAACGCGGACGTGCCCATCTACATCTATGGCGAGACCAAGACCTCGCGCCACATCCCGAACGACATCCTGCGCGAGCTGCACGGCTTCATCCACATGTTCGAGGACACGCCGGAGTTCGTCGCGCGGCACATCATCCGCGAGGCCAAGAGCTACCTCGAAGGGGTGCAGCCGCCGTTCTTCAAGGCGCTGATCGACTACGCGGAAGACGGCTCGTACTCGTGGCACTGCCCGGGCCACTCGGGCGGCGTGGCGTTCCTCAAGAGCCCGGTCGGGCAGATGTTCCATCAGTTCTTCGGCGAGAACATGCTGCGCGCGGACGTGTGCAACGCGGTGGAGGAACTGGGCCAGTTGCTCGACCACACCGGCCCGGTGGCCGCGAGCGAGCGCAACGCGGCGCGCATCTTCAACGCCGACCACTGCTTCTTCGTGACCAACGGCACCAGTACCAGCAACAAGATGGTGTGGCACCACACGGTGGCGCCCGACGACGTGGTGGTGGTGGACCGCAACTGCCACAAGTCGGTGCTGCACGCGATCATCATGACCGGCGCGATTCCCGTCTTCATGAAGCCGACGCGCAACCACTTCGGCATCATCGGCCCGATCCCGAAGAGCGAGTTCGAGCCCTCGGCGATCAAGGCGAAGATCCGCGCCAATCCGCTGCTTTCGCATGTGGACGCCGACAAGGTCAAGCCGCGCGTGATGACGCTCACCCAGTCGACCTACGACGGCGTGATCTACAACACCGAGACCATCAAGAGCATGCTCGACGGCTACGTCGACACGCTGCACTTCGACGAGGCGTGGCTGCCGCACGCGGCCTTCCACCCGTTCTACGGCGCCTACCACGCGATGGGCAAGCGCCGCGTGCGGCCCAAGGAGTCGCTGGTGTTCGCGACGCAGTCCACGCACAAGCTGCTCGCCGGCATCAGCCAGGCCAGCCACGTGCTGGTGCAGGACTCGCAGAACCGCGCGCTCGACCGCGACCTGTTCAACGAGGCCTACCTGATGCACTCGTCGACCAGCCCGCAGTACGCGATCATCGCGAGCTGCGACGTGGCCGCCGCGATGATGGAGCCGCCCGGCGGCACCGCGCTGGTGGAAGAGAGCATCCTCGAAGCGCTCGACTTCCGCCGCGCCATGCGCAAGGTCGAGGCCGAGTTCGGCAAGGACGAATGGTGGTTCAAGGTCTGGGGCCCCGAGAAGCTGGTCGACGAAGGCATCGGCCGCGCCGACGACTGGATCATCAAGGGCGAATCGCGCACCGCCAAGTGGCACGGCTTCGGCGCGCTCGCCGACGGCTTCAACATGCTCGACCCGATCAAGTCGACCATCGTGACGCCGGGGCTGGACCTCAACGGCAAGTTCGCCAAGACCGGCATCCCGGCCGCGATCGTCACCAAGTTCCTGGCCGAGCACGGGGTCATCGTGGAGAAGACGGGGCTCTACAGCTTCTTCATCATGTTCACGATCGGCATCACCAAGGGCCGATGGAACACCTTGCTGACGGCGCTGCAGCAGTTCAAGGACGACTACGCGCGCAACCAGCCGATGTGGCGGATCATGCCGGAGTTCTGCCAGCAGCATCCGGGCTACGAGCGGCTCGGCCTGCGCGACCTGTGCCATCACGTGCATGAGCTCTATGCGCGCTACGACGTCGCGCGGCTCACCACCGAGATGTACCTGAGCGACCTCACGCCGGCCATGAAGCCCAGCGACGCCTTCGCGCACATCGCGCACCGCAAGACCGAGCGCGTGGAGATCGACGAGTTGGAAGGCCGCATTACCACGAGCCTGATCACGCCGTATCCGCCGGGCATTCCGCTCCTGATCCCCGGCGAGGTGTTCAACAAGAAGATCGTGGACTACCTGAAGTTCGCCCGCGAGTTCAACACGCAGTGCCCGGGCTTCGAGACTGACATCCACGGGCTGGTGGCGCGCGTCGACGAAGCGACGGGCAAGAAGCGCTACTACGCCGACTGCGTCCAAGGCGCCTGAGGCTGGGTTCCCCGCGGCCGTGCCGCGGGGCGGCCGATCGGCTCAGAAGTCGGCATCCTCGCGCACGCGCAGGAATCGGGCGAACCGCGGCAGGCCGGAGGGGAGGGTGCCGTCGTAGCGATAGGTCACCCACGCGCCGATCGCCGGCGGATGCTCGCGCTCGGCATCGGTGAGTCCGCCGCCGAGCTTGAAGCGCTGCCCGCCCGGCATCTCGACCTGCAGCGCGCCCAGGCGCGCGCCGTGCTTGCCCCGCCCTGCCACGTGTCCGACCACGCGCGCCTCGGCCTCGTCGTAGGGCTTGAGCTTGAGCAGGTCGGTGCTGCGACCGGCGCGATAGGGTGAGGCGCCCCGGTGCAGCATCAGGCCTTCGCCACCCATCTTCACGATCTTCGCCAGCAGGGCATCGAGGTCCTCGGCCGTCGTTGCGCGCTGTTGCGGCACGGCGACCACCCATGGCACGCTGGTGATCGGCAGCAAGCGCCGAAGATGCGCGAGCCGTGCGCTGAAGTCGCCGGGCTCGGCGGGCGTGTCGAAGACCATGAAACGGATCTCGTGCCAGGCGGCATCCGACGGGGGCTGTGTGCGTACCGTCGAAACGGTCTGCGCAAAGCGACCTCGTCCGGCCCAGAGTTCGCCATCCAGCGGCTCGGGCGGCAGCGGGTCGGTGAACCAGCGCGGCGCCGCGATCGGCGTGCCGCCGCGCGTCAGGAGTCGCTTGCCATCCCAGTAGCCGCGAACGCCGTCGTATTTCTCGCTGACCCAGTAGTCCGCGAGCGGCATGCCGGAGCGATACACCTCGGCCAGCATGAGGAGGGGCGCCTTCGAGGCCGCTTGCGAACGCGCGACATTCGGCCCGAGCGCGGCGCCGAGGGCCGCCAGCAGAATGGCACGGCGGCCCGCGCACAGGAGCGCATCCTGGCGCGGATGAAACGAAAAACTCACAAGCGACTCCCTGGCATATCTCTCTATGCCGGGATTATGGTGCGCGTCGCGCGAGTTCAGGCCGCCGGCTCGGCGATGCCGCCGACGACGTGGCTGAAGCCGCCATCGACGTAGGTGATCTCCGCCGTCACGCCGCTCGCCAGATCGCTCAGCAGGAAGGCGGCGACGTTGCCCACTTCTTCGATGGTGATGTTGCGGCGGATCGGCGCCACTTCAGCCACCGCCGACAGGATCTTGCCGAAGCCCTTGATGCCGCTGGCCGCGAGCGTCTTGATCGGTCCCGCGCTGATGCCGTTGACGCGCATCCCCTTGGGGCCGAGCGATTCGGCCAGGTAGCGCACCGACGCTTCGAGCGAAGCCTTCGCCAGGCCCATCGTGTTGTAGTTGGGCAGCGCGCGCACCGCGCCGAGGTAGGTCAGCGTCAGCAGCGCGGACTTGTCGTTGAGGTAGGGCAGGGCCGACTTGGCCATCGCCGGGAAGCTGTAGGCGCTGATGTCGTGCGCCACCTTGAAGGCCTCGCGCGAGATGCCCTCGAGGAAGTCGCCGGCGATCGCCTCGCGCGGGGCGAACCCGATGCTGTGGACGAAGCCGTCGAACTTGGGCCAGGTCTGGCTCAGGTCGGCGAAGAGCTTGTCGATCTGCGCGTCGTCGGTGACATCGCAGTCGAAGACAAGCTTGGAGCCGAACTCGCCTGCGAACTCGGTGATGCGATCCTTGAAGCGCTCGCCCACGTAGCTGAAAGCGAGCTCGGCGCCTTGCTCGTGGCAGGCCTTGGCGATGCCATAGGCGATGGACCGGTTGCTCAGCACGCCGGTGATCAGAAGTTTTTTGCCGGAAAGAAAGCCCATGGGACGACCTCGTGAAAATCTTGGGCAGAATTCTCGCATGCGAGGTTGGCTGCTTCTCTTCATGGCGCTCTCGGCAGCCCCTTCGTGGGCTGCGCATGCGTATGCGCAGTTCGGCGACATCAAGTACCCGCCCGGATTCACCCATTTCGACTACGTGAATCCCGATGCCCCGAAAGGCGGCGAGATCCGCATGGTGCCGCCGATCACGAGCACCAATTTCGACAAGTTCAACCCGTTCACGCTCAAGGGCACGCCCCCCGCGGCGATGGGCGTGCTGGTCTTCGAGAGCCTGTTGATCGGCAATGCGCAGGAGCCGACCACGGCCTACGGCCTGCTTGCCGAGGACGTGGAAGTCGCGCCGGACCGACTGTCCGCCACCTTCAGGATCCGGCCCGAGGCGCGCTTCAACGACGGGTCGCCGGTGATGGCGTCCGACGTGGTGTACTCCTTCCAGACGCTCACGAGCAAGCTGGCTGCGCCTCAGTTCCGCACCATCTACGCCGAGGTCAAGGGCGCGACCGCGGTCGCGCCGCGCACCGTGCGCTTCGACTTCGCGAGCCCGAACCGCGAACTGCCGCTGGTGGTCGGTGGCATGGCGGTGTTCAGCCCGAAATGGGGCGGCGGCAAGCCCTTCGACCAGATCACCAACGATCTCCCGATCGCCTCCGGCCCCTACAGGATTCCGGACGCGCGGCTCGGGCGCGACATCACCTACGTGCGCGACCCGAACTACTGGGGCGCCAACCTGCCGGTGCGCCGGGGCCAGTTCAACTTCGACCGCATCACCCAGAAGCTCTACCTGGACGAGACAGCGCGCTTCGAGGGATTGAAGGCCAACGAATTCGACTTCATGCGCGAGTTCATCTCTCGCAACTGGGCGCGGCAGTACAAGGGCAAGCAATTCGACTCGGGTGAGCTCGAGGCGCGGGCCTTCGAGAACCGCAACCCGGGCGACTTCCAGGGCTATGTCTTCAACTTGCGCAACCCGAAGTTCCAGGACGCCCGCGTGCGCGAGGCGATCGGCCTCACGATGGACTTCGAGTGGCTCAACCGCCAACTGTTCTACGGGCTCTACAAGCGCGTCGACGGCTATTTCCCCAACAGCGACTTCCAGGCTGCGGGTGTGCCGGGCGCCGACGAGCTGGCACTGCTGGAACCGTTGCGCGCGAAGCTGCGGCCCGAGGTCTTCGGGCCTGCGGTCGTCTCGCCCTCGACCGCGCCGCCTTCCAGCCTGCGTGCGAACCTGCGCCGCGCGCGCGACCTGCTCGCCGAAGCGGGGTGGCGCTACCGGGACGGCGCGCTGCGCAACGAAAAGGGCGACGCGTTCGAGATCGAGATGCTGAACAACCAGCCCTCGCTGATCCGCGTGATCGCGCCGATGCAGGCCTCGCTGCGCAAGCTGGGCATCGAGTTGCGCGTGCGCACGGTCGACGCGTCTCTGTTCCAGCAGCGCATGGACAACTTCGAGTTCGAGATGACCAGCCTGCGCCTGCCCGGCAGCAACGCGCCGGGCGGCGAGATGTTCGAGCTGTTCGGCTCGGCGGCCGCGACGACCCCGGGCTCGTCGAACCTCTGGGGCATCGCCGACCCCGCGGTCGATGCGCTGCTGAAGAAGGTGGTGAGCGCAACCACGCGCCCCGAACTCTCGGCGGCCATGCGCTCGCTCGACCGGGTGCTCTCGCACGGCTTCTATTCCATTCCGCAGTGGTACAGCAATGCGTTCCTGATCGGCTTCCGGCCGCGGCCCTTCGTGCTGCCTGCCGTGGTGCCGCCGTACTACCAGCCCGACTCGTGGGCGATGTCGACCTGGTGGGCCTCGCCCTCGAACAGGTAGATTCGGCACCTGCATGGCCAGCTACATCCTCAAGCGTCTGCTGCTGATGATCCCGACCCTGTTCGGCGTTCTCCTGCTGACCTTCGTCGTCATCCAGTTCGTGCCCGGCGGTCCGGTGGAGCAGATGGTCTCGCAATTGCAGGGGCGCGACACCGGCGGCGAGCGCGCGGCGGCAAGCGGCTCGGGCTACCGCGGGCGTCAGGGGCTCGATCCGCAGCGCATCGAGGAAATCAAGGCGCTCTACGGCTTCGACAAGCCACCGCTCACGCGCTTCGTGGACATGCTCAAGGCCTACGCGCGCTTCGATCTCGGCCAGAGCTTCTACCAGCGCAAGGCGGTCTGGCAGCTGGTCAAGGAGAAGCTGCCGGTCTCGATCAGCCTGGGGCTGTGGACCTTCTTCATCAGCTACCTGATCGCCGTGCCGCTCGGCGTGGCCAAGGCGGTGCGTGCGGGCTCGCGTTTCGACTTCGTCACCACGCTGATCGTGCTCGTCGGCTATGCGATCCCGGGCTTCGTGCTGGGCGTGGCGCTGCTCGTGGTCTTCGGCGGGCAGTTGCAGTGGTTTCCGCTGCGAGGGCTGACCTCGCCCCACTGGGACACCCTGAGCTGGGGCGCCAAGCTGGCCGACTACCTCTGGCACATCACGCTGCCGGTGACCGCGATGGTGCTCGGCAGCTTTGCCGTCACGGCCATGCTGACCAAGAACTCATTTTTGGAGGAGATCCGAAAGCAGTACGTGCTGACCGCCCGCGCCAAGGGGCTGTCGGAGCGCCAGACGCTCTGGAAGCACGTGTTCCGCAACGCGCTGATCCCGATCATCACCGGATTTCCCGCGGCCTTCATCGGCGCTTTCTTCGCGGGTTCGCTCTTGATCGAGACGCTGTTCTCGCTCGACGGGCTCGGGCTCCTGAGCTACGAGAGCGTGATCCGGCGCGACTACCCGGTGGTGCTGGGCACGCTCTACCTCTTCACGCTGATCGGGCTGGTCACCAAGCTGATCTCCGATCTCTGCTACGTCTGGGTCGATCCGAGGGTGAAATTTGACTAGCGCACCGGTCGCTCCCGCCGTTTCGGTGAGCCCGGCACGCCGGGCCTGGCGGCGCTTCCGGCGCAATCGCCTGGGTTTCTGGAGCTTCGTTCTCTTCACCGCGCTGGTGGTGCTGAGTCTCTTCGCCGAGGTGCTGTCGACCGACAAGCCGCTGGTGGTGCGCTACGAAGGCCAGACCTGCTTTCCGGTCCTGCGCGACTATTCGGAGAAGGCCTTCGGCGGCGATTTCGAGACGCCGGCCGACTACCTCGACCCGTTCATCCGCGAGCGCATCACCACCGGCGGCAACTGGGCGATCTTCGCGCCCAACCCCTACGGGCCGCGCACGCTCAACTACTTCGCGAAGATGCCCAACCCGGCGGCGCCATCGCGAGAGAACCTCTTCGGCACAGACGATCGCGGACGCGACCTCCTGGCGCAACTCGTCTACGGGTTCCGCGTGAGCGTGCTGTTCGCGCTGGCGCTGACGGTGATCGGCGTGGTGCTCGGCATCGTCACGGGCGCGGTGCAGGGCTACTTCGGCGGCAAGACCGACCTCGCGTTCCAGCGCTTCATCGAGATCTGGGGCTCGATGCCCGAGCTCTATCTGCTCATCATCTTCAGCGCGATCTTCGCGCCGAGCGTTGCGCTGCTCCTGATCCTGCTGAGCCTGTTCGGCTGGATGGGCCTGTCGGACTACGTGCGCGCCGAATTCCTGCGCAACCGGCAGATGGACTACGTGCGCGCCGCGCGGGCGCTCGGCGTGGGCAACCTGCAGATCATGTGGCGCCACATCCTGCCCAACAGCATGACGCCGGTCGTCACCTTCCTGCCGTTTCGCATGAGCGCGGCCATCCTCGCGCTGACTTCGCTCGATTTCCTCGGCCTGGGCGTGCCGCCGGGCACGCCGTCGCTCGGCGAGTTGCTGAGCCAGGGCAAGGCGAACATCGACGCCTGGTGGATCTCGCTGTCGACCTTCGGCGTGCTCGTGGTCACGTTGATGCTGCTCACCTTCATGGGCGATGCCCTGCGCGACGCGCTCGATCCGCGAAAGGTCGACCAATGAATCGCCAGCCGCTGCTCGATGTCCGGGGCCTGCGCGTCGCATTCGGCGGCAAGGCGGTGGTGCACGGCATCGATTTCCAGATCGCGCCGGGCGAGAAACTCGCGCTCGTTGGCGAGTCGGGCTCCGGCAAGACGGTCACGGCCCTGAGCCTGCTGCGGCTGGTCCAGAACGCGGACCTTGCGGGGAGCGCCCGCTTCGCGAGCAGTGAAGCGAATGGCGCCGCGTCCGACCTGCTGGCCCTGCCCGAATCGCGGCTGCGCGCCATCCGCGGCAAGGAGATCGCGATGATCTTCCAGGAGCCGATGACCGCGCTCAACGCCCTCTATACGGTGGGCGACCAGATCGCCGAGGTGCTCGAGCTGCACCAGGCCCTGTCGTCGCAGGCGGCGCACGCGGCGGCCGTTCAGCTGCTGGCCGATACCGGGATTCCGGAGCCCGCGCGCCGGGCCCGCTCGTTCCCGCACCAGTTGTCGGGCGGCCAGCGCCAGCGCGCCATGATCGCGATGGCCCTGGCCTGCCGGCCGCGCCTGCTGCTGGCCGACGAACCGACCACCGCGCTCGACGTCACGGTGCGCGGGCAGATCCTCGACCTGCTGGCCGACCTGCAGCGCCGGTACGGCATGGCGGTCCTGCTGATCACGCACGACCTCAACCTGGTCCGCCGCTTCGCGGACCGCGTGGCCGTGATGGAGAGCGGGCACATCGTGGAGCAGGGCGCGGTGTCGAGCGTGTTCGAGGCGCCGCGGCACGCCTACACCCGCAAGCTGATCGACAGCCGGCCGACCCGGGACGTCGAACCCGTCCGCGAAGGCGGGGCGGCTCCGGTGCTGGCCGCGAGATCGCTGCGTGTGAGCTATCCGGTCCCGCAGCCGGGCTTCCGAGGCTGGTTCCGAAAGGGCGAGTTCGTGGCCGTGCGGGGCGCCGATTTCAGCATCGCGCCCGGCGAAACCCTGGGTGTCGTTGGCGAATCGGGTTCGGGCAAGTCCACGCTGGCGCTCGCCGCCCTCGGCTTGCTCAAATACCAGGGCGAGATCGACGTGGCCGGCAGGCGCTGGAATTCCGGCGGTGCGAGCGACCGGGCCCTGCGCCGGGTGATGCAGGTGGTGTTCCAGGACCCGTTCTCGTCCCTGTCGCCCCGGATGACCGTCGAGCAGATCGTCGGCGAGGGGTTGGCGGTGCATGCACCCGAGCTCGACGCTGGGGCACGTCGTGCGAGGGCGCTCGAGGTGCTCGCCCAGGTCGGGCTGACCGAGGCCCAGTTTCCTGCGCTGCTCGATCGCTACCCGCACGAGTTCTCCGGCGGCCAGCGCCAGCGCCTGGCGGTCGCGCGCGCGCTGATCGTCGATCCGCGGCTGCTGGTGCTCGACGAGCCGACCAGCGCGCTGGACGTGACCATCCAGAAGCAGGTTCTCGGCCTGCTGCAACGCCTGCAGCGCGAACGGGGGTTGAGCTACCTGCTGATCACCCACGACGTCGAGGTGATCCGCGCCATGGCGCACCAGGTGGTCGTCATGAAGGACGGCGAGATCCTCGAATCCGGGCCGATGGAGCGAGTTCTGGACGCGCCCAAACACCCGTACACCCAGAAACTGGTCGCTGCGGCGCTGGTGGATTGAGCAAGATTTCGAGTGGCGAAACCGAAACTGCATCTGTCCCGAGGTTGCCGGTGCGCGAAAGCGTAGAAAGCACTATTTCTTAACGCATTGGCATATAATTCAAGGCTCACGACCAAACGGGCGGGTACTCACCGCCCGTTTTTTATTGGTCGACGCAATTCCTGGTGCCGCAGAGCGGGGCGGCGGCGCCGGGCACGGCGAACAGGCATTTCAAGGACGCATACAGACACGTGGCATTGCAGCAGACAGTGGAAAAAACCGTGGCCGGATTGGGCTACGACCTGGTCGAGATCGAGCGCTCGGCCGGTGGCTTGCTGCGCGTCACGATTGATTTGCCGTGGACTGGCCCCACTTCCGTGGATGCAGCCGAAGCGCCCGAGCCGTTCGTCACGGTCGAGGATTGCGAAAAAGTCACTCGGCAGTTGCAGTTCGCGCTCGAAGTGGATGGCGTGGATTACAAACGCCTCGAGGTGTCCTCGCCCGGTATTGACCGTCCGCTGCGCAATGCGCAGGATTTCGAGCGTTTTGTCGGCGAAGTGATCGACATCACGCTCAAGGCGCCGATGGGGGCTGCCGCGGGTGGACAGGTGGCTGCCAACCGCAAAAAGTTTCGTGGCACGCTGGAGCGGGTCGCAGGCGCCGATGGGTCGGTGGGCTGGCAGATCGTCTGGAGCCAGGAGCCAGAAGGCCGGCCGGCCCCGAAGCCCGGCCAGAAAGTCAGCAAGAAGCGCGCGCCGGCCCCGCTGCAGGCGCTCGGTTTTGCCCTGGACGAGCTGCGCGAGGCGCGGCTCGCGCCAATTGTGGATTTCAAGGGGCGCAGGCCCAAACCTGGCACGCTGGTGTCGGAATGAACGAGGAGAGTGGTGGCATGAATCGCGAAATGTTGATGTTGGTGGATGCGATCTCGCGCGAGAAGAACGTCGAGCGCGACGTCGTCTTCGGCGCCGTCGAGTCCGCCCTGGCACAAGCTACCAAGAAGCTCTATCCGGGTGATGTGGACATCCGTGTCGCCATCGACCGCGACAGCGGCGACTACGAGACTTTCCGCCGCTGGCACGTCGTGCCCGACGAGGCGGGCCTGCAGCTGCCCGACCAGGAGATCCTGCTGTTCGAGGCCAAGGAAGAGATGCCCGACATCGAGATCGACGAGTACATCGAAGAATCGATCGAGTCGGTGCCGATCGGCCGCATCGGCGCCATGGCCGCCAAGCAGGTGATCCTGCAGAAGATCCGCGACGCGGAGCGCGAGATGCTGCTCAACGACTTCATGTCGCGCGGCGAGAAGATCTTCACCGGCACGGTCAAGCGCCTCGACAAGGGCGACATCATCGTCGAGGCCGGCCGCGTCGAAGGGCGCCTGCGCCGCAGCGAGATGATCGCCAAGGAAAACCTGCGCAACGGCGACCGCGTGCGGGCCATGATCATGGAGGTCGACCTCACGCTGCGCGGCGCGCCGATCATCCTGTCGCGCGCGGCGCCCGAGTTCATGATCGAGCTCTTCCGCCAGGAAGTGCCCGAGATCGAGCAGGGCCTGCTCGAGATCAAGAGCTGCGCCCGCGACCCCGGCAGCCGCGCCAAGATCGCCGTGCTCTCGCACGACAAGCGCGTCGACCCGATCGGCACCTGCGTCGGCGTGCGCGGCACGCGCGTGAACGCGGTCACCAACGAGCTCGCGGGCGAGCGCGTCGACATCGTGCTCTGGAGCGAGGATCCGGCCCAGTTCGTGATCGGCGCACTGGCGCCGGCCAACGTGACCTCGATCGTGGTCGACGAGGAAAAGCACGCGATGGACGTGGTGGTCGACGAGGAAAACCTCGCGATCGCGATCGGCCGCGGCGGCCAGAACGTGAGGCTCGCCTCCGACCTGACCGGCTGGAAGATCAACATCATGGACGCCAACGAATCGGCGCAGAAGCAGGCGAACGAAACCGACGCCAGCCGCAAGCTGTTCATGGAAAAGCTCGATGTCGACGAGGAAATCGCCGACATCCTGATTTCCGAAGGCTTCACCAGCCTCGAGGAAGTGGCCTACGTGCCGATCTCGGAAATGCTCGAGATCGAAGCTTTCGACGAAGACACGGTCAACGAGCTGCGTTCGCGCGCCAAGGATGCGCTGCTGACGCTCGAGATCGCCCGTGAAGAAAACGTCGAGAGCGTTTCCCAGGACCTGCGAGATCTCGCCGGGCTCGACCCGGCGCTGATTCCGAAGCTGGCCGAGGCGGGTGTGCACACCCGTGACGACCTGGCCGACCTCGCGGTCGATGAACTCACCGAGATCACCGGCCAGAGTGCCGATGACGCCAAGAACCTCATCTTGAAGGCCCGCGAACACTGGTTCGCCGGCCAAGAGTGATGGTCATGGAGGCACGAAACGAATATGTCCAGTACCACTGTCGCCGAGTTCGCACACGAACTCAAGAAGACTCCCGAAATCCTGCTTGACCAGCTCAAGAGCGCGGGCGTGCCCAAGGCAGCCGCGACCGATGCGCTGACCGAGGCCGACAAGCAGCGTCTGCTCGGCTTCCTGAAGGCCAGCCACGGCACGGTCGAGCCCGAGCGCAAGAAGATCACGCTCACGAAGAAATCGACCAGCGAGATCAAGCAGGCCGACGCGACGGGTCGCGCTCGGACGATCCAGGTCGAAGTGCGCAAGAAGCGCACCTTCATCCAGCGCGACGAAGGCCATCCGGCAACGGCCGAGCCCGCACCGGCGGTGGCCCAGGCACCGGCGGCTGCGCCCGCCGCTGCGCGCATCGACGAGGCAGAGCTCGCACGTCGCGAGGAAGAGGCCCGCCGCCAGGCCGAACTGATCCGCCGCCAGGAAGAGGAACTCCTCGAAAAGCGCCGCCAGCGCGAAGAAGCCGAGGCGCGCGAGCGCGCACGGGCCGAGGAGGCCGAACGCGCAGAGCAGGAAGCGAAGGCTGCGGCGCAGAAGAAGGCCGCGGAAGCTGCCGCTGCCGCCGCCGTGACCGCCGGCGGGTCCGATGTCGCCGAAGAAGCGCCGGCCGAGGCTGGCGCGAAGGCCGCCGAAGCCGCTGCGGCGCAGGCCAAGGAAGATGCCAAGGCCAAGGCGGCGGCAGAGGCGAAGGCGCGTGCCGACGAAGAAGCCGCGCGGGCGCGGGACCTCGACGAGCGCCGCCGCAAGGCCCTCGCCGAGGCCGAGGCCATTCGCGCCATGCTGAATGCACCGGCGCGCGTCCTGGTGCCTCACAAGGCGCCCGAGAAGCCTGCCGAGGCCAAGAAGGGCACGCTGCACAAGCCCAGCGCCCCCGCGGCGCGGCCGGGCGCGCCTGCTGCGGGCGCCGCGGCACCGGCTCAGGCAGCCGGTGCAGGCGCCGGCGCGGGTCCCGGCGCGGGCAAGGAAGTCAAGTCGGCCAAGCTTTCCTCGAGCTGGGCGGGCGACACGGCCAAGAAGAAGGAAATCAAGACCCGTGGCGATGCCAGCGGCGGTGTCGGCCGCGGCAACTGGCGCGGCGGTCCGCGCGGGCGTCGCGGCAACGATCGCAACGGCATCGAGGAGCGCGCACCGGCCCCGGTGGTCGAGGCGCGCGTGCTCGAAGTGCACGTGCCCGAAACCATCACGGTGGCGGAGCTCGCGCACAAGATGTCCATCAAGGCGTCGGAAGTCATCAAGCAGCTGATGAAGCTGGGCCAGATGGCGACCATCAACCAGTCGCTGGACCAGGACACGGCGATGATCATCGTGGAGGAAATGGGCCACAACGCGGTGGTGGCCGCGCTGGACGATCCCGAAGCCTTCACCGACGAGGACGTGTCGGCGCAGCAGGCCGAGGCGCTGCCGCGTGCGCCGGTCGTGACCGTGATGGGCCACGTCGACCACGGCAAGACCTCGCTGCTCGACTACATCCGCCGCGCGAAGGTCGCCGCGGGCGAAGCGGGCGGTATCACCCAGCACATCGGTGCGTATCACGTGCAGACGGAGCGCGGCATGGTGTCCTTCCTGGACACCCCGGGCCACGAGGCGTTCACCGCCATGCGTGCGCGCGGCGCCCAGGCGACCGACATCGTGATCCTGGTGGTGGCCGCGGACGACGGCGTCATGCCGCAGACGAAGGAAGCCATCAAGCACGCGAAGGCCGCGAAGGTGCCGATCGTGGTGGCGATCAACAAGATCGACAAGCCCGACGCCAACCTCGACCGCGTCAAGCAGGAACTGGTGGCCGAAGAGGTGGTGCCCGAAGAGTACGGCGGCGACACGCCGTTCGTGCCGGTGTCCGCCAAGACGGGGCAGGGCGTGGACGACCTGCTGGAGCAGGTGCTCCTCCAGGCCGAAATCCTGGAACTCAAGGCGCCGGTCGATGCCGCCGCCAAGGGCCTGGTCATCGAAGCGCAGCTCGACAAGGGCCGCGGCCCGGTCGCGACCGTGCTGGTGCAGTCCGGCACGCTCAAGACCGGCGACGTGGTGCTGGCCGGCTCGACCTATGGCCGTGTGCGCGCCATGATCGACGAGGACGGCAAGCCGGTGAAGACCGCGGGTCCGTCGATCCCGGTCGAGATCCAGGGCCTGACCGAAGTGCCGCAGGCCGGCGACGAGTTCATGGTGATGGGCGACGAGCGCCGTGCGCGCGAAATCGCGACCTACCGCGCGGGCAAGTTCCGCAACACCAAGCTCGCGAAGCAGCAGGCAGCGAAGATGGAGAACATGTTCGCCGACATGACGGCGGGCGAGGTCAAGACGCTGCCGCTCATCATCAAGGCCGACGTCCAGGGCTCGCAGGAAGCGCTCTCGCAATCCCTGCTCAAGCTCTCGAACGACGAGGTCAAGGTGCAGGTCGTGTATGCGGCGGTCGGCGGCATCAGCGAGTCGGACATCAACCTCGCGATCGCATCCAAGGCGATGGTCATCGGCTTCAACGTGCGTGCCGACGCCGGCGCGCGCAAGCACGCCGAAGGCAACAACATCGAGATCCACTACTACAGCATCATCTACGACGCCGTGGACGATCTGAAGACGGCGATGGCCGGCATGCTGGCGCCCGAGCGGCGCGAAGAGGTCATCGGCTCGGCCGAGATCCGCACCGTGTTCGTGGCGTCCAAGATCGGTACGGTGGCGGGTTCGTACGTCACCTCCGGCTCGGTCAACCGCAACGCGCATTTCCGCCTGCTGCGCGACAACGTGGTGATCTACACCGGCGAGATCGAATCGCTCAAGCGCATGAAGGACGACGTCCGCGAAGTGCGCGAAGGCTTCGAGTGCGGTATCAAGCTGAAGAACTACAACGACATCAAGGAAGGTGATCAGCTGGAGTTCTTCGAGATCAAGGAGATCGCCCGGACGCTGTAAGGCGTCTGCGCGCTACCCGCCATGCCCAAGAAGAAATCCGCCGTTCCCAACCGTGCGTTCAAGGTGGCCGATCAGATCCAGCGCGATCTGACGGAGCTGATCGCGCGCGAGCTGAAGGACCCGCGGGTGGGCATGGTGACGATCCAGGCCGTCGAGGTCACGCCCGACTACGCGCACGCGAAGGTGTTCTTCAGCCTGCTGGTGGGCGATCCGGTCGAGACGACCGAAGCGCTGAACCAGGCCGCGGGCTTCCTGCGCAACGGCCTGTTCAAGCGACTGCACATCCACACGGTGCCGACGCTGCACTTCCAGTTCGACCGCACGACCGAGCGCGCCGCCGACATGAATGCGCTGATTGCGCAGGCCGTCGCTTCCCGTTCCAAAGACGACTGAAGATGAACGCGCCACGCACACGGGTGCAGCGGCGCCCTGTGCATGGGGTGTTGCTGCTCGACAAGCCGCTGGGCCTTTCCAGCAACCAGGCCTTGCAGAAGGCCAAGTGGCTGCTGCGCGCCGAGAAGGCCGGACACACCGGCACGCTGGATCCGCTCGCGACCGGCGTGCTGCCGCTGTGCTTCGGCGCGGCCACCAAGTTCAGCCAGCTCCATCTCGATGCCGACAAGACGTACGAGGCGGTCGCCCGCCTCGGCGCCCGGACCTCGACCGGCGATGCCGAAGGAGAGGTCATCGAGCGCCGCGAAGTCGCAGTGAGCGACGACGACCTCGCGCGGGCGGAAGCCCGGTTCACCGGCCCGATCCGCCAGGTGCCGCCGATGCACAGCGCGCTGAAGAAGGACGGTAAGGCGCTCTACGAGTACGCGCGCGAAGGCGTCGAGGTCGACCGCGCGCCGCGCGACGTGGTGATCCACAGTCTCTCGATCGCCCGTGTGGCGGGCACGGACGACCTCCGCATCCGCGCGACGGTGAGCAAGGGCACCTACATCCGCACCCTCGGCGAGGACATCGGCGAGGCGCTGGGCTGCGGCGCGCACCTGGTCGCGCTGCGCCGCATCGCCACGGGCGGCTTTCATGCGAGCCAGTGCGTGACGCTGGCGGCGCTCGAAGCCATGGACGAGGCCGACCGGATCGCGCAACTGCTGCCCCCGGAAGCCCTGGTGGCCGATCACACCCGTGTCACGCTCGGTGCCGAAGATGCCGGGCGCTTTCTTTCCGGCCTCAGGCGGCGCGGCGGCTGGGCGGATTCGCCGGCCGTGGCCGTCTTCGGCGACCGACCGCGCGCCTTTCTCGGCACGGCGCACGTGCAATCCGGCGAACTCATTCCGGGGCGCTTGCTGAGCCCCATCGAAATCCAGCAAACACTATTGACCGAAGCGACACCATGAGCACCAATCAGATTCGCAACATCGCCATCATCGCCCACGTCGACCATGGCAAGACCACGATGGTCGACCAGCTGCTGCGCCAGTCCGGCACCTTCGCCGAGCACGAGAAAGTGGTCGACACCGTGATGGACAACAACGCCATCGAAAAGGAGCGTGGCATCACGATCCTGGCGAAGAACTGCGCCGTGACCTGGAAGGGCACGCACATCAACATCGTCGACACCCCCGGGCACGCGGACTTCGGCGGCGAAGTGGAGCGTGCGCTGAGCATGGTCGACGGCGTGGTGCTGCTGATCGATGCCCAGGAAGGCCCGATGCCGCAGACGCGCTTCGTGACCAAGAAGGCGCTCGCGCTCGGCCTGAAGCCGATCCTCGTGGTGAACAAGGTCGACAAGCCCGGGGCGCGGCCGGACCACGTGGTCAACGCCGCGTTCGACCTGTTCGACAAGCTGGGCGCCACCGACGAGCAGCTCGATTTCCCCGTGGTCTACGCCTCGGGCATCAACGGCTGGTCGTCGCTCGAAGAGGGCGAGCCCGGCGAGCAGTGGGGCCCGGACATGTCGGCGCTCTTCGACACCATCCTGAAGCACGTGCCCGCGCACGCCGGCGATCCGGCGGCGCCGCTGCAGCTGCAGATCTCCGCGCTCGACTTCTCGACCTTCGTGGGCCGGATCGGCGTCGGCCGCGTCAATGCCGGGACCATCAAGCCCATGATGGATGTGGTCGTGATGGAAGGGCCGGACGGCAAGGCGGTCAAGGGACGGGTCAATCAAGTGCTGACCTTCCAGGGCCTCGACCGCGTGCAAACCAAGGAAGCGGGCCCGGGCGAGATCGTGCTGATCAACGGCATCGATGACATCGGCATCGGCGTGACGATCACCGATCCGCTCAAGCCGGCGCCGCTGCCGATGCTGCGCGTCGACGAGCCGACGCTGACGATGAACTTCTGCGTCAACACCAGCCCGCTGGCCGGGCGCGAGGGCAAGTTCGTCACCAGCCGCCAGATCTGGGACCGCCTGCAGAAGGAACTGCAGCACAACGTGGCGCTGCGCGTGAAGGAAACCGACGAAGAAGGTGTCTTCGAGGTCATGGGCCGGGGCGAACTGCACCTGACCATCCTGCTGGAGAACATGCGCCGCGAAGGCTACGAGATGGCGGTGTCCAAGCCGCGCGTGGTGTTCAAGGACATCGACGGCGTGCGCTGCGAGCCGATCGAGCTCGTCACGGCCGACATCGAGGAACAGCATCAGGGCGGCGTGATGCAGGCGCTCGGCGAGCGCAAGGGCGACCTGGTCAACATGGAACCGGACGGCAAGGGCCGGGTGCGCCTGGAGTACCGCATTCCGGCGCGCGGCCTGATCGGATTCAGCAATGAGTTCCTCAACCTCACGCGCGGCTCGGGCCTGATCTCGAACATCTTCGACAGCTACGAGCCGCACAAGGGCGACATCGGCGGCCGCAAGAACGGCGTGCTGATCTCGATGGACGACGGCGAGATCTTCACCTACGCGCTCGGCAAGCTGGACGACCGCGGCCGCATGTTCGTGCGTGCCAACGACCCGGTGTACGAAGGCATGATCGTCGGCATCCACAGCCGCGACAACGACCTCGTGGTGAACGCCACGCGCACCAAGCAGCTCACCAACTTCCGCGTCTCGGGCAAGGAAGACGCGATCAAGATCACGCCGCCGATCGATCTCACGCTGGAGTACGGCGTCGAATTCATCGAGGACGACGAGCTGGTCGAGATCACGCCCAAGAGCGTGCGCCTGCGCAAGCGCCACCTCAAGGAACACGAGCGCAAGCGCGCTTCGCGCGAGGCGGCGTGATGCAGCGCCAGGGGCGCGGATTGACCCATGGCCGCGCCGCCTGGCTGATGGTGGCCGTGACCCTGATGTGGGCCACCGCGGGGCTCGTCACGCGCCATCTCGAGCACGCCCGCAGTTTCGAGGTGACGTTCTGGCGCAGCTTCTTCACGCTGCTGTCGCTGCTGGTCATCCTGCCGCTGTGGCAGGGGCGGATCGTGTTCGCCAGGATCCGCGGCGGCGGCCGCGAACTGTGGATCTCCGGCGTGTGCTGGAGCGTGATGTTCACCGCCTTCATGGTGGCGCTCACCCTGACCAGCGTCGCGAACGTCCTGGTCACGATGGCGGTGGGGCCGCTGCTCACCGCGCTGATCGCCCGCGTCGTCATCGGGCACCGGCTGCCCGTGCGCACCTGGATCGCGATCGTGGTGGGAGGCCTGGGCATCGGCTGGATGTACGGCACCCAGCTGGGGGAGGGCCAGCTCGGCGGCACCCTCGTGGCCCTGTGCGTTCCGCTCGCGGCGGCCTGCAACTGGACCGTGGTCCAGCATGCGCACGCGAAAGGCCATGACATCGATCTCGTTCCGGCGGTGCTGATCGGCGCCGCCATCTCGGCACTGGTCACGCTGCCGCTGGCGTGGCCGCTGCAGGCGAATGCGCACGACCTCGGCCTGCTGGCGTTTCTCGGCCTTTTCCAGCTCGCGATTCCCTGCGTGCTGTCGGTCCTGTGCGCCCGCGTGCTCAAGGCGCCCGAGGTCTCGCTGCTCGCGCTGCTCGAAGTGATCTTCGGCATCGCGCTCGCCTGGTTCGGCGCCGGCGAGGAGCCGCAGCCCAGCGTGCTGACCGGCGGCGCGCTGGTCATCGGCGCGCTGGTCTTCAATGAAGTGCTCGGTATCCGCGAGCGGCGCGCGCCGCCGTCGGCGCTCACCGGCATCTCGTGAAGCGGGGCCCTCGCACAGGCGAGAATGGCCCATTGATTCATCTTGAAAGGACAGTCTCGATGCGACTTTCAGCCCCTCTCCTGGCGTGTGCACTGGCCGCGGCGCCCTTGTGCTCGCTGGCGCAGGTATCGATCAACATCAACGTTCCAGGCGTGGTGGCCGTCGCGCCACCGGCGCCGCGCTACGAGCCCGTGCCGCCGCCGCGCGCCGGCTATGTGTGGGTGCCCGGCGTCTGGCAATACCGCCAGAACGCCTATGCGTGGCATCAGGGCTACTGGGAGCCCGCACGGCCGGACTACGTGTACGCGCCGGGCCGCTGGGTGCGTGCCGAGGGCGGATGGCGCTGGGTCGAGCCGGACTGGAAGCCGGCCAAGTACAAGAAGGACAAGCACCACGGCCATCACGACCGGGGCGATGACTACCACGACCACTGCCCGCCGGGCCAGGCGAAAAAGGGCCGGTGCTGATCCGGCCTCTTACGGACGCGCCACTTTCCAGATGCCGTTGACGCCATCGCCGGTCTTGTCGCCCGGCTTGGTGTCCTTGGCCCAGTAGTAGAGCGGCTGGCCCTTGTAGGCCCACTGCTTCTTGCCGTCGTCCCGCACGATCACGGTGTAGTCGCCCATCGGCTTGGCCGTGTCGGCGACCGCAAGCGGTGGCCAGTTGGCGGCGCACGGACCGTTGCAGGCCGACTTGCCGCTGCCGCGCGCGTCGCGGTCGAAGGTGTACAGCGTCATGCCGGTCGGGCCGATGAGCACGCCGTCGGCGGTGCGTGTGGGGGTGTCCGGCGCGGGCGACATGCCGGCGCAGCCCGCCAGCAGGGCGGCGGCGAGAATCGAGGTGCTGAGCAGTTTCATCGAGCTTTCTCCTTCGGTTGAACAAAATGATGTGCGCGGCGGCAGCTTACCCGTCCGTCTTTTCGAGCTGCCGATGGACGGCCGTCGCCAGGCCGAGCAAGGCATCGCGTGACAGCGGACCAGTCAGTGCATAGCCGAATCCGCGATCGACCCAATAGAAGCTCGGCACCGGCCCGTCGTCCGAGAAGCGAAATGCCGTCTCGCCGCCGCGCGCAGCGCCGGGGGCCGGGCTGAGGCTGCCGATGTAGAGCGTGAGCCTTTCGCCGCCGGAGCCTTCGAACATGAACTGCGCGCGGGCCCCTTCGCTGCCGGGCAGCAGGCGGCCTCCCACCAGCGCATAGCCTTGCGGCGACAGGTCCGGCACCCGAAGCGGCCGGTCCAGGCGCTTCGACAGCCACTGCACGAGGTGCTGCTGCTCTGCCGCACCCACCTCGACGGGGTGGCGCTTTTCCGGCGCGTAGACGGCGTAGGCCAGGGCCGCGGCGTGGACGAACTCGCGCGCCGCCGGACCCCGGGCCAGTGCAGCGCCCGCCGCGGGCGCGTTCCACTGGCCGCTGGCCAGCCAGCCGGCCCCGAAGGCCACGGCGAGGCCGGCGGCCATGCCGCCCCATCGCGCCCAACTCGCGCGGCGGGCTTGGGACCTGGCGACCATTCCCGCGGCGGCCAGCAAGGCGGGCGGCACGGGCTCGTCGAGAACATCGCGGTGCAGCTCACGCAGTGCATCGCGCTGGGCCTGCCATTCGCGCGAGCCTTCGTCGGGGGAGGGGACACGGGTCTTCATGGCCTTGGCCGCTACTTGAGGCGTCGCAAGCCAGGGCGGCCCGCGGCGGGTGAAGGGGGCGATGCTTCCATCAGGTCGCGCAGGCGTTCGCGGGCCCGGGACAGCCGCGACATCACGGTGCCGGTGGGAATGCCCAGCACCTTGGCGACCTGCGCGTAGGAGAGATCCTCGAGCGTGACCAGCAGCAGCACCGAGCGCTGATCCTCGGGCAAGAGCAGCAGGCAGCGCTGGAGATCGATGGCCTGGTCGCGATGGGCGTCGACGCTGCGCAGTTCATGCACCACCTCGTCGACGTCGACCGTGGCATGCGCCGGCATGCGGCGGACCTGGCTGGCGAACACGTTGTGCATCACCGTGAAGAGCCAGGCGCGCAGGTCCGTCCCGACGGTCCACAGGCGCCACTTGCTGCACGCGCGCTCGAGCGTGTCCTGCACGAGGTCGTCGGCGGTCCAGGCGTCGCCGGTCAGCGCCCGCGCGTAGCGGCGCAGGCTCGGGATGTGTTCGACGATGGCGCTCGAATCCATGGCTGCAGGAGGTTGATGCTGCATGAACGCCGGCGCCACGGCGTTTATTCCACCCGCCCCAAAAAATCAGGTGCTGGGTGGTGGCGCCGCGCCGGCTGCCTCCTTGAGGACGCGGCGCTTGAGCGGCTTGGCCGGGTTGCCGCCGTAGACCGTCCAGGGCTCGAGCGTGCGGAAGGCGACGCTGCGTGCGCCCAGGACGGCGCCTTCGCCGACCTCCACGCCCGGGCCGACGAAGGCTTCCGCGGCGATCCAGGCCTGGGCGCCGATCGTGATCGGCCGCGCGGTCAGCTGGAAGGTCGGCGTCGAGATGTCGTGGCTGCCGGCGCAGAGATGGGCCCCCTGCGAGACCAGCGCGCCGCGCCCGAGCGTGATGGGCGCCATGTTGTAGCAGGTCACGCGGTCGGCCAGCAGCGCGCGGTCGCCGAGATACAGGTGAGGGGGGTACCAGACCTTCGCGCTGCCCCGCACGTCGCTCGCTTCGCCCAGGTGGGCGCCGAAAAGCTTGAGCAGGAAGCGGCGCCAGAAGCTCATCTGCGGCGGCGTCCAGGAGGCGAACACCGCCCAGGTCACGTTCCAGACGGCGCGCATGATCCTGTTGCCCAGAGAGAAGCTCGGCCCCCCTTCGAGCGGGTTGGCGCGCGTGGCGTCGAGGGGTTGGAGCGCCATGTCGGTGGTTCCTTCAGCGGCTGCGGGTCTTCATCGCGCGTTCGACTTCGCGCTTGCCTTCGCGATCCTTGATGGTGTCGCGCTTGTCGTGTTCGGCCTTGCCCTTGGCGAGCGCGATCTCGCACTTGACCTTGCCGGCCTTCCAATGGAGGTTGATCGGGATCAGGGTGTAGCCCTTCTGCTCGACCTTGCCGATGAGGCGGCGGATCTGCTCCTTGTGCAGGAGCAGCTTCTTGGTGCGCACCGAATCGGGGTTGATGTGCGTCGATGCCGAGCGCAGCGGGTTGATCTGGCAGCCGATCACGAAGAGCTCGCCGTCGCGGATCACGACATAGCCGTCGGTGAGCTGCACCTTGCCTTCGCGCAGCGACTTGACCTCCCAGCCCTCGAGCACCATGCCGGCTTCGAAGCGTTCCTCGAAGAAGTAGTTGTACGCGGCTTTCTTGTTGTCCGCGATCCGGGAAGAGGTGTCCTGCTTTTTCTTTGTGGCCATGGTGAGTGAAGTGAGGTCGGCATGGCTTCAATACAATCCGTCGCGCACGCTGTGCCGATTCTATGAAAACAGTCCACAAGTCCGTCCTCATCTGGTACAGCGCCGATGAGATGTACGCCCTGGTCACCGACGTGGCCAAGTATCCCGAGTTCCTGCCCTGGTGCGATCGCTCGAAGGTCATCGAGCAGGATGATTTCGGCATGACCGCCGAAGTCGGGCTCGCCTTCAAGGGCTTTCATCAGAGCTTCACCACGCGCAACACGCATGTGCCGGGTCGCGAGGTACACCTGAAGCTGGTCGACGGCCCATTCTCCAATCTCGACGGCGCCTGGAAATTCACGCCCGTGGGAGAAGAGGGCGAACGCGCCTGCCGCGCCGAACTCAACCTGAGCTACGGGTTCAGCAACTTTGCCCTGCAGGCGCTGGTCGGTCCGGTGTTCGACAAGATCGCTTCCAACCTCGTCGAAGCCTTCGTGAAGCGCGCGGAGCACGTCTACGGCGCTGTCTGATGCTGCAAGTGACGGTGGTCTGTTCGCCGGCCCCCAGGGAGGTCTTCGAGCAGGTCGTGAGCGTCCCTGAAGGCGCCTCGGTCCGCGACGCGGTGATGGCGAGCGGCCTCGCGGCCGCCTGCCCGGCATTCGACTGGCAGGCCGCGACGCCCGGGATCTGGGGCAGGGCGGCCGAATGGACCCAGGCGGTGGCGAACGGTGATCGCATCGAGCTGTGCCGCCCGCTTCAGGTCGATCCCAAGGTGGCGCGGCGCGAGCGCTTCAAGCAGCAGGGTGCGCGCGGGGCGGGGCTCTTCGCCCGCCGCCGCAAGGGCGGCAAGGCCGGGTACTGACCCGCGCCAGGCTACTTGCAGTCGGCGTCGATCACCGACTGGAGGCGCTTCTGCTCGCTGGCGCGTGCCGCGTCATCCATGATCTCGCGCTCGCCCTTCGCGTTCACCCGCGCCACGCGGATGCCGCTGTCCATGGTGGCCTTGCCCTCGCGCGCACGCTCGCAGTTCTCCGCCTTGGCCTGGGCGAGCTTCTGGGCCTCGGCCGCCTGCTTGGCCTTCTCGGCTTCCTCTGCCTTGCGGGTCTTTTCCTCGAGTTCCTTGTCGACCCCGGAAGGCTTGGCCGCCGGAGCGGACGCGCCCGCCGCAGGTGCCGCGGCGTCCGCTGCGGCGGGCGCCGGCGTGCTGAAATTCAGCCGCTTGGCCGTGTTCGGCTTGCGCAGGATGTTCTTCTCGGGGATGTCGTTGGGGGGCGGCTGGTCGCTGAACACCTTCTTGTTGTCCTTGTCGATCCATTGCCATTGCGCCTGGGCGCCCAGGGGCAGGAGGAAGACCGATCCGATGACGAGCAGGTGCGCGATTTTCATCCTGGCAGTTTAGCCTTCCCTTACGTTTTGCAACCTGACCGCTGGCGTTTTTGCAACGCTCCGGCCAGCACAGCCGGCATCGGCCGCGGGATGCGCCGTGCCGCAAGCCCCCATGGCTTCGGAAGGCCCCACGTCATCGTTACAATCCTTCTTTTGGAGCCTCACCCATGCGCCTTCTCGGCAAAGCGCTCACCTTCGACGATGTGTTGCTGGTGCCAGCGTACTCCCAGGTCCTTCCCAAGGACACTTCCCTCGCCACCCGCTTCTCCCGGAACATCACGCTGAATCTGCCCCTGGTCTCGGCGGCCATGGACACCGTGACCGAAGCACGCCTCGCGATCGCGATGGCGCAGGAGGGCGGCATCGGCATCGTCCACAAAAACCTGACCGCCGCGGAACAGGCCGCGCAGGTCGCCAAGGTGAAGCGCTACGAATCGGGCGTGCTGCGCGACCCGGTCGTGATCACGCCGACACATACCGTCCTGCAGGTCATGCAGCTCTCGGAAGACCTCGGCATCTCGGGCTTCCCGGTCGTGGATGGCGGCAAGGTGGTCGGCATCGTGACCGGCCGCGACCTGCGCTTCGAGACCCGCTACGACGTGCCGGTCAGCGAGATCATGACGCGGCGCGACCGGCTCATCACCGTGCCCGACGGCACCACGCTGGCCGACGCCAAGGCGCTGCTCAACAAGCACAAGCTCGAACGGCTGCTGGTCATCAACGACGCGTGGGAGCTCAAGGGCCTCATCACCGTCAAGGACATCACCAAGCAGACCAGCTTCCCCAACGCAGCGCGCGATGCCAGCGGCCGGCTGCGCGTGGGCGCGGCGGTGGGCGTGGGCGAGGGCACCGAGGAGCGCGTCGAACTGCTCGTCAAGGCCGGCGTGGATGCGATCGTGGTCGACACCGCGCACGGCCACAGTGCCGGCGTGATCGAGCGCGTGCGCTGGGTCAAGAAGAACTACCCGCAGGTGGACGTGATCGGCGGCAACATCGCGACCGGCGACGCGGCCCGCGCGCTGGCCGAGGCGGGCGCCGACGCGGTCAAGGTCGGGATCGGCCCCGGGTCCATCTGCACGACGCGGATCGTCGCCGGCGTGGGCGTGCCGCAGATCATGGCCATCGACAACGTCGCGACCGCGCTGCAAGGCAGCGGCGTGCCGCTGATCGCCGACGGCGGGATCCGCTACTCGGGCGACATTGCCAAGGCCATCGCTGCCGGCGCCAGCACCGTGATGATGGGCGGCATGTTCGCGGGCACCGAGGAGGCGCCCGGCGAGATCGTGCTGTACCAGGGCCGCAGCTACAAGAGCTACCGCGGCATGGGCTCCATCGGCGCGATGCAGCAGGGCAGCGCCGACCGCTACTTCCAGGAATCGACCACCGGCAATCCGAACGCCGACAAGCTGGTGCCCGAGGGCATCGAGGGCCGCGTGCCCTACAAGGGCTCGATGGTGTCGATCGTCTACCAGATGTCCGGGGGGCTGCGCGCCAGCATGGGCTACTGCGGCTGCGCGACGATCGAGGACATGAAGAACAAGGCCGAGTTCGTCGAGATCACGGCCGCCGGCATCCGCGAGAGCCACGTCCACGACGTGCAGATCACCAAGGAAGCGCCCAACTACCGCGCGGAGTGATCGGCACACCACCATGCAACACCAGAAGATCCTGATCCTCGATTTCGGCTCGCAGGTCACACAGCTGATCGCGCGCCGCGTGCGCGAGGCGCACGTCTACAGCGAGGTGCACCCGTGCGACGTGACCGACGAGTGGGTGCGCGAATACGCGAAGGACGGCAGCTTGAAGGGCGTCATCCTCTCGGGCAGCCACGCGAGCGTCTACGAGGAAACCACCGACAAGGCGCCCCAGGCCGTGTTCGAGCTCGGCGTGCCGGTGCTCGGCATCTGCTACGGCATGCAGACCATGGCGCACCAGCTCGGCGGCAAGGTCGAGGGCGGCCACAAGCGCGAGTTCGGCTTCGCGGCCGTGCGTGCGCGCGGTCACACGGCGCTCTTGAAGGACATCGCCGACTTCACCACCGACGACGGGCACGGCATGCTCAACGTCTGGATGAGCCACGGCGACAAGGTCACCGAGCTGCCGCCCGGCTTCAAGCTGATGGCGTCGACCGAGAGCTGCCCGATCGCCGGCATGGCCGACGAGGACCGGCACTTCTACGCCGTGCAGTTCCACCCCGAGGTGACCCACACGCAGCAGGGCAAGGCGATCCTCGACCGCTTCGTGCTCGGCATCTGCGGCGTGAAGCCCGACTGGGTCATGCGCGACCACATCGCCGAGGCGGTGGAGAAGATCCGCGAGCAGGTGGGCGACGAGGAGGTGATCCTGGGCCTGTCGGGGGGCGTCGATTCGTCGGTGGCCGCGGCGCTGATCCACCGCGCCATCGGCGACCAGCTCACCTGCGTGTTCGTCGACCACGGCCTCTTGCGGCTCAACGAAGGCGACATGGTCATGGACATGTTCGTCGGCAAGCTGCACGCCAAGGTGATCCGCGTCGATGCGAGCGAACTGTTCCTCGGCAAGCTGGCCGGCGTGAGCGACCCGGAAGCCAAGCGCAAGATCATCGGCAGCGAGTTCGTCACCGTCTTCAAGCAGGAAGCGGCCAAGCTCACGAGCGCGGGCGCGAAGGGCGCCAAGTGGCTGGCCCAGGGCACCATCTATCCCGACGTGATCGAGTCCGGCGGCGCCAAGAGCAAGAAGGCCGTCACCATCAAGAGCCACCACAACGTCGGCGGCCTGCCCGAGCAACTGGGCCTGAAGCTGCTGGAACCGCTGCGCGAACTGTTCAAGGACGAGGTGCGCGAGCTCGGCGTGGCGCTGGGCCTGCCGCCGGAGATGGTCTATCGCCATCCCTTCCCGGGGCCGGGCCTGGGTGTGCGCATCCTCGGCGAGGTCAAGAAGGAATACGCCGACCTGCTGCGCCGCGCCGATGCCATCTTCATCGAGGAACTGCGCAACTTCGTCGATCCGTCCAGCGGCAAGACCTGGTACGACCTCACGAGCCAGGCCTTTACCGTCTTCCTGCCCGTCAAGAGCGTGGGCGTGATGGGCGACGGCCGCACCTACGACTATGTCGTGGCGCTGCGCGCGGTGCAGACCAGCGACTTCATGACGGCGGACTGGGCCGAGCTGCCGTATGCGCTGCTCAAGAAGGTGTCGGGCCGCATCATCAACGAGGTGCGCGGCATCAACCGCGTGACGTATGACGTCAGCAGCAAGCCGCCTGCGACGATCGAGTGGGAGTGATCCCCGTCGAAGCCACCTCTCGCAGGTGGCTTTTTTTTGCGCGCAGGAAATGACCGACATCGCTTGATGGCTTCGCCTGCGTGCGAAATCGGGCACCGCGGGCGAAGGTGAGTGCGCCTTCCAGCAGAGGATCCGCACCATGAGCAGCGCCCGCACTCCCGACGTCACGCCCGCGGCGGCGCGCGCGGGGGGGCTCGTCTACGTCAGCGCCGACATGCCGGGAGTGCGGCGCTTTCGCTGGGGGCAGACGTTCCGCTACCGGACCGCACAGGGCGCATGGGTGCGCAATCCGGACGAGATCGCCCGCATCCGGCGGCTGGCCATCCCGCCCGCCTACAGCGACGTCTGGATCTGCCCGCTGCACAACGGGCACCTGCAGGCCACGGGAATCGATGCGCGCGGACGCAAGCAGTACCGCTATCACCCGGAGTGGCGCGCGCTGAAGGACGGGACGAAGTTCGACCGCCTCGAGGCCTTCGGCCGCGCACTGCCGGGCATACGCCGCCGCGTGGCACGCGACCTGCGCGAGGGCGGGGTGGCGCGCAATGCCTTGTTGGCGGCGCTGGTGCGCCTGCTCGACGTGACGTTCTTGCGCGTGGGCAACGAGGAATATGCGCGCAGCAACGGCTCCTATGGCCTCACCACCTTGCGCAACCGGCACGCGGACGTTCGCGGCGATTCGCTGGTGTTGCGGTTCCGCGGCAAGGGCGGGGTGGTGCACCAGGCGCGGGTGGACGATCCGCGCGTCGCACGCATCGTGCGGCGCTGCCAGCAGTTGCCCGGGCAGGAGCTGTTCCAGTACGAGGACGCCGAGGGCTTGCCGCGCGCGGTGTCCTCGACCGACGTCAACGACTACCTGCGCGAGATCTCGGGTCAGGCCTTCACCGCGAAGGACTTCCGGACCTGGCACGGCACCGTGCTGGCGCTCGAGTCGCTGCGCCTGGCCTGCGAGGGCGCGGGCGCCGAAGCGGCGGGGCCGAGGACGACCGCGATCCTGGAGGCGGTGGCGCAGCGCCTGGGCAACACGCCTGCCGTGTGCAGGAAGGCCTATGTCCATCCGGCCGTGCTGGCGCTCGCCACGTCGTGGAGCGCACCGCAGGGCGGCCAGGAGTCGTTCTGGACGGAGATCGCCGCCCGTGTGCGCCCCAGCCGCGGGCTGCGCGCGGCGGAGCAGCGGCTCCTTGTCTTCCTGCGACGACAGCGGCCCGCCACCCGTCGGCGCGTTTCGGCGGGGCGCCAGCGCCCTGAGCGGCGATCACGCCGATGACGCCAAATCGCGGCAAAGGGTCAACCCGCCGTCGCAGGACGCGCCCATGTGCGCTCGGGCATGATCGACGGCCTGCCATGCCACTGCCACCCCCCACTTCAGAACGCGCGCCGGTCTCACAGCGCACCATCGCGATCCGCGGCTATCGCCGCCAGGACGGCCTCTGGGACGTCGAGGGCCATCTGCGCGACGTGCGCGATGCGCATTTCGTCTTCCCCGGCGGCGAGCGCGAGGGCGGCGAGGCGATGCATTCGATGTGGCTGCGCCTCACGGTCGACGCGACGGCGCTGATCGTCGATGCGGTGGCGGCGACCGATGCCGGCCCGTTTCCCGCCGTCTGCGGGGCCATCGCGCCGGACTATGCGCAACTGATCGGGCTGCGCATCGGACCGGGCTTCAGCCGCCAGGCCGCGCGGCTCTTCGGCGGCATCCGCGGCTGCACCCACATGTCGGAGCTGCTGCGCACCATGGGCACCGGCGTGCTCCAGACGCTGGCGGGCGACAACCTTGCGGTATCGGACACCCAGAAACCCTTCCAGCTCGACGGCTGCCACGCGCTCGCCACCGACGGGCCGCAGGTGGCCGCCTTCTATCCGCGCTGGTATCGGCCGAACGGGCAGGCGGCCGACGCCGCGGATCCGTCCGCCTAGCCACTCCGCGCAAGACCCTCCGCTCGTCCGCGGCTAGCCTCCTTGCGAAATCACGCCGTTCGCGGCGCGGCAACCGGGCCTCTCGAGGCAGGCGGAGCACCCATGGCCACCATCGAATCGACCATTTCCCGAGGCAGCGAGACGTTCAAGGCGCATCGCGACGGCATGCTGGCGCTGATCGAGCGCGTGCGCGGCTACGAGCGGCGCACCCTCGCCACGTCGGCCAAGTCGCGCGAGCGCTTCGAAAAGCGGGGCCAGCTGCTGCCGCGCGAGCGCCTGTCGCTGCTGCTCGATCCGGGCACGCCGTTCCTCGAGATTTCCTCGCTCGCCGGCCTCGGGCTGGACCACCCCGACCTCGACAGGAGCGTGCCGGGCGGCGGCGTCATCGGCGGCATCGGCTGGGTCTCGGGCGTGCGCGTGATGGTCAACGCCTCCGACTCCGGGATCGACGCCGGCGCGCTGCAGCCCATGGGCATCCCGAAGCAGATGCGCCTGCAGGCGCTGGCGCTCGAGAACAAGCTGCCCTATGTGCAACTGGTGGAAAGCGCGGGCGCCAACCTCATGACGTACCAGGTCGAGGAGTTCGTGACTGGCGGCAGCCTGTTTCGCAACCTCGCGCGCATGTCGGCCGCAGGGCTGCCGGTGATCACCGTCACGCATGGCTCCTCGACCGCCGGCGGTGCCTACCAGACGGGCCTGTCGGACTACATCGTGATGGTGCGCGGCCGCTCGCGGGCCTTCCTCGCGGGGCCGCCGCTGCTCAAGGCCGCCACGGGCGAGGTCGCGACCGAGGAAGAGCTCGGCGGCGCGGTGATGCACACCTCGATCTCCGGCCTGGGCGACTATCTCGCGGAGGACGACCGCGACGCGATCCGGATCGCGCGCGAGATCCTCTCGCACATCGACTGGAACCGCGACATGCCGCCCGAGCCGCCGCGCCGCTTCGAGCCGCCGCGCTACGACACCGAGGAACTGCTGGGCATCATGCCCATGGACCCCCGGCGCGCTGTCGACATGAAGCAGGTGATCGCGCGCGTCGCCGACGATTCCGAGTTCCTCGAATTCGGCGAGAACTATGGCAGCGCAACCGTGTGCGGCCACATGAAGATCGAAGGGCTCCCGCTGGGCGTCATCACCAACAACGGCCCGATCGATGTGGCCGGCGCGACCAAGGCCACGCATTTCGTCCAGGCCTGCTGCCAGGCCAGGACGCCGATCCTCTACCTCAACAACACCACCGGCTTCCTGGTGGGCAAGGCCTACGAGGAGGCGGGCATGATCAAGCACGGCTCGAAGATGATTCAGGCGGTCACCAACGCCACGGTGCCGCAGATCACGATCTATTGCGGCGCGTCCTTCGGCGCGGGCAACTACGGCATGTGCGGCCGTGGCTTCCATCCGCGCTTTTGCTTCTCCTGGCCCAACGCCAAGACAGCGGTGATGGGGGGCGAGCAGGCCGCGCGGACCATGGCCGACGTGACCGAGGCCGCCATGAAACGCAAGGGCGGCGAGGTCGACCGCGAGAAGCTGCGGGAGATGGAGCGCCGCATCATCGAGCGCTTCGACAGCCAGATGAGCGTCTTCACCACCAGCGCGCGGGTGCTCGACGATGGCGTGATCGACCCGCGCGACACGCGCGCCGTGCTCGCCGAGGTGCTGTCGATCTGCCGCGACGCCGAGCGACGCGAGCCGCAGAAGATGCAGTTCTCGGTGGCGCGTCCTTGAGCACGCAGGCGGAGACGAGGCCCATGCAGACGCCTTTCAACAAGGTCCTGATCGCCAATCGCGGCGAGATCGCGCTGCGCGTGATCCGCAGCGCCCGCGCGCTCGGGTTGCGCACGGTGGCCGTGTACTCCACCGCCGATGCCGGCGCGCGCCATGTCCGAGAAGCCGATCAGGCCGTGTGCATCGGCGAGCCGCTGCCGGCGCCGTCGTACCTGCGCATCGACGCCATCATCGAAGCGGCCGGACGCAGCGGCGCCGATGCCGTGCATCCGGGCTACGGCTTCCTGGCCGAGAACGCGGACTTCGCGCAGGCCTGCCGGGATGCGGGGCTTGTCTTCGTCGGCCCCTCGCCCGAGGCCATTCGCGCCATGGGCCGCAAGTCTGGCGCCAAGCAGCTGATGGAAGCAGCCGGCGTGCCCTGCGTCCCGGGCTACCAGGGCCAGGACCAGAGCGAGGCGCGCCTCGCCCGGGAGGCCGCGCGCATCGGCTACCCGGTGATGATCAAGGCCACGGCCGGTGGCGGCGGCCGCGGCATGCGGCTCGTGCCCTCGGCCAGCGAGTTTCCCGGCCTGCTGCACAGCGCGCGTTCCGAAGCGCAGAGCGCCTTCGGCGATCCCGAGGTGATCCTCGAGCGCGCGATCGTGGCGCCGCGCCACATCGAGATCCAGGTCTTCGCGGACCGCCACGGCCAGGTGGTCCACCTCGGCGAGCGCGACTGCTCGGTGCAGCGGCGGCACCAGAAGCTCATCGAGGAAGCGCCTTCGCCCGCGGTCGATGCCGAGCTGCGCGCCCGCATGGGCGCGACCGCCGTCGCGGCGACCCGGGCCATCCGCTACGAGGGCGCGGGCACGCTCGAATTCCTGCTCGACCGCCAGGGCCGCTTCTACTTCATGGAAATGAACACGCGCCTGCAGGTGGAGCATCCGGTGACCGAGGCGATCACCGGGCTCGACCTCGTGGAACTGCAGTTGCGCGTCGCGGCCGGCGAGCCGCTGCCCATGGCGCAGGAAGACGTCCGCTTCTCGGGCCATGCCATCGAAGTGCGGCTGTGCGCCGAGGACGCGGACCAGGGCTTCATGCCGCAGAGCGGCCGCATGGCGCTCTGGAAGATGCCCGCGCGGCTGCGCGTGGAAGACGCGCTGTGCTCGGGCAGCGAGGTGCCGCCCTTCTACGACTCGATGGTCGCGAAGCTCGTGAGCCACGGGCGCAACCGCGAGGAGGCGCTTCGCAAGCTCGCATCCGGCCTGGAGGACGCGGTCGCGCTCGGCGTGACGACCAACCAGGCCTTCCTGCGCCGTTGCCTGCTGCACCCGGTCTTCGCCGCCGGCGCCGCCACGACCGCGTTCATCGGACAGCACCGGGAGGACTTGCTCGCGCCCGACACGCCGGCGCGCGACAGGGCGGCGGCCCTCGCCGCGGTGCTGCTGCACGAAACGCCGGGCGAGCGGCTCGCGCACCCGGCAGGGCGGCGCATGCTCCGCAACCTGCCGGCCTCGCTGCGTTTCGAGCTGGGCGGCACCCTGCACCACGCGAGCGTCGTGCAGGTCGACCCGAGGCAGTTCGAGGTCACGATCGATGGCCGGCGTTCCGCCATCGAGCTCATGGCCCTCGCGGACGATGCGGCGCGCTTCGTCTGCGAGGGCGTGCTGGAAAGCGCCGCCTGGCACCGCCACGGCACGACGCTGCACGTGCAGTACCGCGGCCTGGCGCTGCGCATCGAGGACACGACCCTGGCCGCGTCCGCGCTCCCGGGGGAGGGCGGCGGCGACGGCAAGTTGCGCGCCTCGATGAATGGCCGCGTCGTGGCGGTGCTGGCCAGCGTGGGCCAGCAGGTGCAGGCGGGCCAGCCGATCGTCACGCTGGAGGCGATGAAGATGGAGCAGGTCCACACCGCGCCGGTGAGCGGCACGCTGGCCGTGGTGCACGTGGCGACCGGCGAGCAGGTCGTCGCGAACCGGGTCGTGGCCGAGATCGAAGCAGACTCCGGGGCGTCGGCAGCCCCTAGTTGAACATCCGCGGATCGAAGACGAAGGGGTTGCGTTCGACCGCCACGGCGATGCGGGCGTAGTGCGGATGATCGGGATTGATGACGAGGTTGCGGTCCCCCGGCTCGACGACCGAAGGCACCCACAGCCCCAGCGTGCGGCCGGCGTTGCGCCATCGAAGGCCGAGCCCCTGTGTCATGGCCTGGTTCCTGGCCCAGTCCTGCGGGAGATCGGAGAGCGTGAGTTCGTCGAACTGCGCCTGCGCCGGCAGGTCCAGCCGCATCAGCGCCATGTTCTTCGGTGCGATGCCATTGCTGTGCACGCGCTTTTCGAGCTGGCAGATCGAGCGGCTCGAACCCGCATAGACCACGGGCTTGCCCGTGGGCGGCATCGGGTGCCAGCGCCCGGCCGCGAACGTGGAACCGATCCACATCGTGTCGAGCGTGAGGCTCTTGGTGCTTGCGATGCGCCAGACCGGACGCGTCAAACGGCGCCCCCGTACTCGATCGCGGTGAGGATCTCGCGGACCCGCTCGGCGCCGAATTCGTTGGAGGCGAATTCGAGCGGCGTCTTGCCGTCGAGCAGGGGATGCGGCCGGGTCATCCAGGCCGGGCCGTCCTCGCCGAAGACCTCCGCGGCACGCACCAGCAGGTCGGAGTGGCGCAGCATGCGCTCGGTCACGCTGGGGTCGAGTTCCTTGTCGCCGCCGCCCTTGCGCGAGAGCATCGAGGGCGTGAGGTTGAGCGCGATCTGCAGGTCTTTCCGGCGCTCGAGCCCGGAAGCGGCGAACCACTCGTCGATGACGCGGGCGGGCACCGGATGCCCGGCGAGTTCGGCGGCCTGCCCGCGATCGAACAGCAGCGGGCCGCGCGAGGGCTTCTTCTTGCCCGAGAAGGACACCCAGAGCTCGCGCTGCGCATCCGTGCCGTAGGCCGATTCGAACACGCGCTGGAACCGGGCGGCCTGGCCATAGGCGGCGGCGTCCTCGGCTGCCACGGCGACGGTCGCGGTGGCCTCGGTGGCATAGCGCATCGCGGGCGCCGGGGCGGGCTTGCGGGGGCGATGGAGGGTGGTCATGGGCGATGTCAATGATAGTTGCAAATGCAATGGGTGTCCATTGCGTTTGCAATCAACGAACCGTGACATGGGCACCGTCCCGCAGGCGCTGCACTTCCTCGGCCAGCGCCTGCACCGTCAGCGGCGCCGACCCTTCGGCCTTGTTGCTGATGGTGACGAAGGCGTTCTGCCCCGCGCCGGTGGTGCCGGCGATCACGCGCGCCAGCGTGGCCGTGGTGGCGGGATCGAGGTCGATCCGCTTGTCGAAGGGCTCGTAGAGCGCCTTCGCGTCCTCGTACCCGTAGGCGCCATGCAGCCGGTGCAGGTTCCACCGGCACACGAGCGGGCCGGGCCACAGCGAACGCAGCAGCGGCAACTGGTCTTCGATCGGCGGCAGCTTGGGATGCAATCCGAGGCAGTAGGTGGCACCGGCATCGCGCAGCACGTCGCAGAACGCGGGCGTGAGGAACTCGGGATTGCGCACTTCCACGGCGATCACGCCGTCCGGCGCGGCGGGCCGCGGCGCGGGCAGCGAGCGCAGCATGGCGCGCAGCCGCTCCAGCACCTCCGGCAGGCGGGCCAGCAGGGGGCCGGGCAGGGGACTGAGCTGGAACACCAGCGCGCCGAGCTTCGGGCCCAGGCCATCGAGAGCCGGCTGGACGAACTCCGCCGCGGCGAGGCCCGGATCGAGGAAGGCCGGATTGGCCTGCATGCCGCGGCCGTCCTCGGCGCGCACCATGGCATCGGCCACCAGGCTCGGCGCCTTCACGGTGAAGCGGAAGTCCTCGGGCACCTGCGACGCGTAGGCCGCGAACTGGCTGGCGGTGAGCGGCTTGTAGAAGCTGCGGTCGATGCTCACGGCGCGAAACAGCGGATGCCGTGCGTAGGCGGCCAGGCCATGCTTGGAGAGCACCGACTGCTCGTACTCGCCCTCCCAGACCATGCCGCTCCAGCCCGGGAAGTACCAAGACGAGGTGCCCAGCCGGAGCCCGGGCGGCAGCGCCCGCGCCAGGGCCTGCAGCGCTGGATCGGCGGGCGCGGGCTGCACCTTGGGCGTGGCCGCGGCCGCACGCTTTCGAGCGGGTGGGGGCGGGCTCGGCGCGGGCGCCGGTTCTTCCGGATGGTCCGCATCGTCGAAAAGGGAGTTCTGCATCGGTCGACACGCACGGCGCGCCGTGCCAGCCGATTTTGGCCGAGGGCGCGGGCACAATCCGCGCCATGAGGCAATGGTTGCGCACCCAGGGTGGTTGGTGGCTCGCCTGGCTGCTGTTGACCGGCGCCGGCGCGGCATGGATCGCGTACGCGCAGATCCAGCAGTTGCACGAGGACTTCGACGTCAACGGCCGCATCGCGCACCGCCTGATGAGCCAGCAGGTGGTGCAGTACGACGCCGTCCTCGCCACGCTCGCGCTGCTCGAGCCGGCTGCGGGCGGCGGCCAGCCGGAGCGGCGCCTGCCTTCGGTCTATCCCTCGATCCTCGGCGTGCAGCGCCACGCGGGCGGCCAGGCCTGGCCGGCGCCGTCGCTCGCGAACGCCGAGGCGCGTTCGCGCGAACTGCATCGTCCCGAGTACGTCGCGGACGACTTCGCGGCGGGCCGCTATCGCCTTCTCATCGCCGCAGTGCCCGCCAGCTACCTGGTCGACATCGACCTGGCCGCGACCGTTCCCTGGCGCGACTGGCCGATGGACCCGAAGACCAGCCCGGTCCGCGTGGTGCTCGAGAAAGACGGGCAGCAGTTCGTGGTGCAGCCGGGCCAGTCCGCGAGTGGCGACGGATGGCGCTTCACGTTTCGCAAGGTACTGGCCTCGGAGAGCCAGGCCTTCGAGCTGGTCGCGGAGCGCCGGGTGTCCTGGTTCGAGCTGCCGTGGGGCGCGATGGCGGGCTGGGCCCTGGCCGTCGGCCTGGTGCTCGGCGGCGCCTTCATGCTGCAGCGCCAGCGCATCGCACGCCGGCGCGCCGAAGACCTGCTGCGGCTGGGCCAGGTGTCGCGCCTCAATGCCTTGGGCGAACTGGCCGCCGGCATGGCGCACGAGCTGAACCAGCCGCTCACCGCGGTGCTGGCGAACACGCAGGCAGCGCGCCGGCTGCTCGACGACGATCCGCCGGAGCTCGACACCGCGCGGGCCGCGATGAGGCAGGCGGCCGACCAGGCGTGGCGCGCCGCCGAGGTCGTGGGCCGCTTGCGGCGCGTGATCGAGCGGCCCGATCGCCAAGCGCAGGTGCGCCCGGTCGCACTGCAGGAAGCCGTGCGCGATGCGCTGCATCTGCTGGCCCCGGAGTTCGACAAGCGCGACGTGGCGCCGTCGACTGGCGATGCCGCCCATTCGCCGGTGGTCGTGCTGGCCGAGCCGGTCGCGCTCGAACAGATCGTCCACAACCTGCTGATGAATGCGCTGCAGGCGCTCGACGACACGCCCGCGGGCGAGCGCCGGCTGCGCATCGTGATCGAGCGGGAGGCCGCTCACGGCGTGCTCCTCATCGAGGACAACGGACGGGGCATCGCACCCGACGATCTGCCGCGACTCTTCGAGCCCTTCTTCAGCACGCGCGAAGGCGGGCTCGGGCTCGGCCTGAGCCTGTGCGAGACGCTGGCGGTCGGCATGGGCGGCACGCTCGCCGCCGCGCACGCAGCGCCTCGCGGCGCCCGGTTCACGCTGCGCCTGCCGCTCGCCCCCCTGGGAGGCCCGGCATGAACGCGCCACTCTCGCCACTGATCCACCTGATCGACGACGACGAGGCGGTGCGCGAAAGCCTCGCGCTTCTGGTCGGCACCGTCGGCCTGCGCACCCAGGGCTGGGCGGACCCGCAGGCATTCATCGCCGGGTTCGACCGCGGCGGCATCGGCGCCATCGTGCTGGACGTGCGCATGCCGGGCATCAGCGGCCTCGCGGTGCTCGACACCCTCATGGCGCAGGGCGTCGACCAGCCCGTGATCATGCTGACCGGCCACGGCACGGTGGAGATGTGCCGCCGCGCCTTCAAGGCCGGGGCGGCGGAGTTCCTCGAGAAGCCGGTCGACGACGAGCAACTGCTGGAGGCGCTCCAGCACGCGGTGCGCCAGCACGTCAACTCGCGCGAACGCGCCCAGGCCGACCAGGCGGCGCGCGACCGCTACGCGCAATTGTCCGAGCGCGAACGCGAGGTGCTCCGCCACATCGCGGCGGGCCTCACCAACAAGGAGATTGCGCGCACGCTCGCGCTGTCGCCGCGCACGGTCGAATCGCATCGGGCCAGTCTCTTCGCGAAGCTCGAATGCGATTCGCTCGCCCGGCTGATCCGGCGCTACGCGGCGCTGGTCGACAGCTCGGCCTGAGTCGACGGGCGAGCGCGGCTCCGTAGTTCTACGCAGCGGCGGGCGTAGCCGTACGAATGGCTTTCGAGGGTCCCTGTTTCTACAGTTCTCCCCGTGGTCGGCGAAGCCGCCGCCGCGACCGAACTCAACCCTTTGGAGAACTCCATGCAATCGACCCTTCGCCTCGGCGGCCTCGCCGTTCTTCTCGCAGCTTCCGCGCTCGGCGCGCAGGCGCAAGGCCAGGCACCGGGCCCGGCCGCTGCCGTTCGCGCCGAGAAGAACATCTCGCTCGAACTCGCGAACCAGATCGCCGCCGCGAGCGTGGCGGCCTGCGCGGCCAACGGCTACGCCGTGACCGCGACCGTGGTCGACCGTGCAGGCACGGTGCGCGCGGTGCAGCGCGCGGACAACGCCGGCGCCCACACGCTCGCCGCCAGCGAGCGCAAGGCCTGGACCTCGGCGTCGGCCAAGAACACCACGCTGGCCATGATGGAAGGCGCGCAGAAGAACCCGGCGGCCGCGAACCTGGTGAACATCCCCGGCTTCCTGCTGCTCGGCGGCGGCGTGCCGGTGAAGTCGGGCAACGAAGTGATCGGCGCGGTCGGCGTCGGCGGCGCCCCGGGCGGCCATCTCGACGAGCAGTGCGCCAACGCCGCGCTCGAGAAGCTCAAGGCGCAACTGGGCTGAGTGCCATGCGTGCCGCCCTGCGCCGCCACGTGTGCGTTGCCGTTCTGTCCTGCCTGGCCGCGGGTGGCGCGTGCGCGCAGGTGCCCCCGACCGCGAGCGAGGCGCAGGCCTACCAGGGCCTGCACCAGGCGGCGTGGCGCGGGGACGGCGCGCGTCTCGCCGCGCTGATCTCGGCCGGTGCCGACCTCGATGCGCGCGACGGCCACGGCCGCACGCCGCTGCAGGTCGCCACGCATGCGCGCCAGCACGGTGCGATCGCCGCGCTGGCGCGCGTCGGCGCGAAGCTCGACACGCTCGACGACGACCGCTACGACGCCGTGACCATCGCGGCCGTCGCGGACGACCCGCCGACCTTGTCGCTCCTGCTCTCGCTCGGCGCCAGGCCCGGCCAGACCACGAGCCGCTACGACGGCACGGCACTGATTGCCGCGGCGCATCTGGGCCATGACGAGGTGGTGCGCATCCTGATCGCCGCGGGCGCACCGCTCGACCACGTCAACAACCTCCACTGGACCGCGCTGATCGAATCCATCGTGCTCGGTGACGGCGGACCGCGGCATCAGCGCACGCTCGCCGCCCTGGTCGACGCGGGCGCCGATCTGCGCCTGGCCGACCGGCAAGGCAACACGCCGCTGCAGCTCGCCAAGGCGCGCGGCTACAGCGCGATGGTCGAAAAGCTCAGGTCCGCAGGCGCGAGGTAGGGCGCTCGGGGACAATCGGGCGCATCCTTCCTCGGACCCGCCCATGCACGCACCTCGCCCGCTCCCTGCCGCCGATCATTCGAACGCGCCCGAAGGGCGGCGCACGGAGGCCCGTTGAATGCGCGCCATCGGCATCATCGGATTGCTTCTTGCCCTGGCCGTGGTCGGCGTGCTGGCAAAAAGACAGCTCGCGGCCGTCCCCGCGGCGAGCGCGCCGGCTGGCGACGCGCGCGAGCAGAGCCGGCAGATCGAACAGCAGATCAAGCAATCGCTCGAAGCCGCGCAACAGCAGCGGCCCATGCCGGATGACCACTGACGCGCACTGGATGTCGCTCGCGCTCGCCGAGGCGCGCCGCGCCGGCGAGGACGGCGAAGTGCCGGTGGGCGCGGTGCTCGTGAAGGACGGCGTGCTCGTGGCGAGCGGGCGCAACGCCCCGGTGGCCCGGCACGATCCGAGCGCGCATGCGGAGATCAACGCGCTGCGGGCGGCAGGCGCGGCACTCGGCAACTACCGGCTGGATGGCTGCGAGCTCTTCGTCACGCTCGAACCCTGCCCGATGTGCGCGGGCGCCATGCTCCATGCGAGGCTCCAGCGCGTGGTGTTCGCCGCCGCCGACCCGAAGACCGGCGCGGCCGGCTCGGTGGTCGACCTGTTCGGGCAGGCGCCGCTCAACCATCACACGGCGGTTGAGGGCGGGGTGATGGCGCACGAGTGCCAGGCGCTCCTGCAGGACTTCTTTCGCGATCGGCGCGTGGCGGCGCGCGAAGCGGCCGAGCCGCTGCGCGACAACGCGCTGCGCACACCCGCGGAGCGCTTCGCCTCGCTCGCCGGCTACGACTTCACGCCGCACCACGTGAGCGATCTGCCCAGCCTGCAGGGCTGGCGCATGCACTACCTCGACGAAGGCGCGAGCGATTCGAAGGCGGTGCTGCTGTGCCTGCACGGGCCCGGCGAGTGGAGCTACCTGTTCCGCCACCTTGCCACCTCGAGAGGCGCGAGGATCCTCGCGCCCGATCTCATCGGCTTCGGCCGCAGCGACAAGCCCAAGCGCGAGGCGGTTCACCGCCTCGAGTGGCATCGCGACGTGCTCCTCGAATGGCTCGACCGGCTGGCGCCGGCCCCGCTGGTGCTGGTCCATAGCGCCCGGGCCGCGGCGCTGGCGGCGCTGCTGGTGGCCGCCGCGCCAGAACGCTTCCTGCATGCGGTGACGGCGCCCGAGGGCGACGAACAGGTCGCCGATGCGTGGCGCGCACCGTTTCCCGATCGCGGCTACGAAGCCGGCCCGAGGGCGCTCGGCGGCATTGCCAAGCGCGCCTCCGGGCCCAGCCCCGCGCAGTCCGCGCAACTGGTCGAGGACGCGATGGGATACTTCGCCCCGTGAAAAAGCACATCTACATCTATTCGCCGTCCAGCGCCGTGCGCGACAAGGCCGCCTTCAAGCGCGGCGTCAAGCGCCTGAAGGCCCTGGGCCATGACGTCGAAGTCGACGAAGCGGCGCTCTCCACCCACCAGCGATTCGCCGGCGACGATGCGACCCGTCTCGCGGCCATCTCGCGTGCCGCGGCCAGCGGCGCCGACATCGCCCTCATCTCGCGCGGCGGCTACGGCCTCACGCGCATCCTCGACGCCATCCCCTACAAGGCAGTGGCCAAGGCGATCCATCACGGTACCGAATTCGTCGGACTCAGCGACTTCACGGCCTTCCAGTGCGCGCTGCTGGCCAAGACCGGCGCCGTGACCTGGGCCGGACCGGCTGTCGGCGAGGACTTCGGGGCCGAGGACGGCCCCGACGACATCATGGAAGCCTGCTTCGACGACCTGCTGAGCGGGCAGGGGGAGGGCACCGGCTGGCGCATGCCCGCGCGCGACACCGACGGCCTGCAACCGATGCGCAATGTCCATGGCGCGGTGCTCTGGGGCGGCAACCTGTGCGTGCTGGCCAGCCTGCTCGGGACGCCGTACTTCCCGTCGATCGACAAGGGCGTGCTGTTCCTCGAAGACGTCAACGAGCATCCCTATCGCGTCGAGCGCATGCTCGACCAGCTTCGCCACGCGGGCGTCCTGGCGCGCCAGAAGGCGGTCATCCTGGGGCACTTCACGGGCATCCGCAAGGTGCCGCACGACCGCGGCTTCGGCATGCGGACCGTGGCCGCGCGCCTGCGCGAGCTGATCAAGGCGCCCGTGCTGACCGGGCTGCCGTTCGGCCACGTGCCGACAAAGGTCCTGTTGCCGGTCGGCGCCAAGGTGGAACTCGCAGCCGATGGCCGCGACGTGTTCATGGTGTGGGGCCATCGGCACGCGCATTGACCTGGCCGGCGCCCCAAAAGAAAAGAGGCCGTTGCGGCCTCTTTTTTCTTGTCTGTCAGGTGGTGATGCGGTGGTGGGTCCGGGGGCCCATCGTGTTCGGCAGACCCCCTTTGAACAGGCGATTGATCTGCCGCATCTGCCGCCGGGCGGCGACTTCGCCATCCACCGCGCTCAGCGCCGTCAACACGTCCTGGCGCAGGTACCACAGCGCCTCGAGATCGCCCGCAAAACGCACGCGCTGCGCCACGCGCTGCACCGAATGTCCGCCATGGACCTGCAGCAACGACAGCATGGCCGTGCGGATCTGACCCATCTTGCGCTCTGCGGAGCGGCGCGAGCCGAAGCCAGGCAGAGACAGAAAGCGGAAGAACCTGCTGATGGAGAACATGGAGAGGAGGGGGGTGCCCGGAACCTTTGACAGGATGAACGTTAAGCGCCGGACCCAACCGGCACAAGTCCGCCGGGATGATTTCATGTTTAAAAACAACATACTTCACGCTTCAGTTCAAGTTTCAGTCTAAGAACTGATACCTAAGTGTTACTTGCAGAAACTGAACCTTAGTTTCAACTGCAACTGTTTGAAAAAGCAACACCCTGGCGGCGCCGGTCGAGGGTAAAGCCCGGGTTCTCATGTTGCTTTGCCATAATCCGATAGGAGAGGGCTACCAAAAACTGCACAACATGGGCGTCAATTCGACTGTCGTATTCGCTGACTTGACAGGGAGCACCCGGGTCTTCGAGGCCATGGGGAATGCGCGCGCGACCGAAACCGTGACGCGGCTGACCCAATGGATCGGCGGCGTGTGCGAGGCGCATGGCGGCCGGGTGGTCAAGTCCCTGGGCGATGGCGTGTTCGCTATTTTCGCCAATGGCAGCACCGCCACGCGCGCCGTGCTGGAGCTGCAGCGCAACCATCAGAAGCGCCTGCAGACCTGGCCCACGCCGCTGCGCATGGAACTGCAGATCGGGGTGGCGAGCGGTGAAGTCGTCGAAGTCGATGGCGACTGCTACGGCGATGCGGTGAACCTGGCTTCGCGCCTGAGCGATCTGGCCGGCCCGGGGCAGATCTGGGCCACCGAATCGGTGGTCGAACAACTGCATGAAGGCGAAGTCCGCCACCGCAGCCTCGGCCCCATCAACATCCGCGGCAAGAACGAGATGCCGGTCATCCACCGGATCGACTGGCAGGACGAGGTCTCCGAATTCCTCACGATGCCGGCGTCGCTGGTCCCCTCGGCGGCGCGCGGGCAGGATTCGTCCTTCGGGCAGATCGAGCTTGCCTGGCTCGATGTTCGCTCGATGTTCCGGGCCGAGGAACTGCCGATCCATCTCGGCCGGGTCGACGAGGCGCAGTTCGTCGTCAACGACCCGCGCGTCTCGCGCCTGCACGCACGCATCGAATCGCGCCACGGCAGTTGCATCCTGGTGGACGTCAGCACCTACGGCACCTGGGTGCGGTTCCATGGCACCGCCGGCGCGAGCGGCGAGATCGCCTTGCGGCGCGACGAATGCGTCCTGCATGGCAGCGGCGAGATCGGCCTGGGCGCGCCGCTGAGCGATTTCAGCGCACCGACCATCTCGTTCAACACGACCGGCGGCAACGTGCTGCTGGCGCGCCGCGACGTCCGCTAGCCGCGCCATGCGGCGGGCGTCTACGACGCTTCGCTCATCCCGAGTTCCGAGCAGATCCGCGCGACGAGCGTCTTCATGCGCGCGAGTTCGGCTTCGAGCTGTGCCACGTGGGCCTTCAAGGCGGCCACCTCACCGAGCGACACCTCGGCGCCTGCCGTCAACGCGGCATGGCCGGGGGGCGAGGGCGCTTCCTCGGCCGGCGTTCCGCTCAGCAGGTGCGTCCACCGGCTTTCGCGCGCGCCGGGCAGCCGCGGCAGCTTCACCACGAGGCTGCCCGCCGGCCGGGCGGCCAGTTCGTCGAGAAAGGCTTCGACGGACGAGATGTCCGCGAAGTTGTGCATGCGGTCGCAGGCGATGCGCAGTTCGCCCGGGGTCTGCGGTCCGCGCAGCATCAGCACGGTGAGCAACGCGATCGACTGCGACGGGATGCGCAGCACGCCGTCGATGTTGTGCGCATAGCGGAAGGCGCGGCCGCCACTTGTTTCGGTGACCAGGCTGAGCGCCTTGAGGCTGTCGACCGCGGCCTGGACCTCGGCGTCGGTGGCTTCGAGGATCGGCTGCCGGCTGGTCTTCTGATTGCAGCCCGCCACGATCGAATTGAGCGTCAGCGGGTAGCTGTCGGGCACCGTGCGTTGCTTCTCGGCCAGGACGCCGAGGACACGGGTTTCCAGGAGGGAAAGGGGGCGAAGACTGGACATGAGGCTCTAGGAATCGCACCAGATCATTGATTTTACATAATGCACATTGTCTTCCTTTCAGCGAAAGCCCAAGGAAGAGACCGGGCCCGCCGCGACCCCCTGCGCACGCTCACCACTTGCCGTCCGCAGGCCGCCGGTTCTTTGCCTGGATCGCGGCGCCGATCATCTGCGCCGCATCGGTCCGATTGGCCTTCTGCGCGAAATCGACGGCCGTCATCCCCAACTGGTTCTTCATCAGCGGGTCGGCGCCTTCGTCGAGCAGCAGCTTCACGGCAGCGGCCGATCCATACATCGCGGCCATCATCAGCGGCGTCGTGCCGTTGGGCGACTGGGCATCGATGAAGGCGTCCTTGTCCAGCAACTGCTTCATGATCGCCAGATGGCCGTTGGTCGCCGCGTAGTGCAGCGGCGTCCAGCCCGGCTTGTTGATGTCGGCATCGCGGTCGATCAGTTTCGTGACGATGTCCTGCTGGCCCTTGATCGCGGCGAGCATCAGCGGGCTTTCATCTTTCGAATTCCGCGCCTCCACGTCGGTCTTGGGCCAGTCGAGCAGCACCTGCACGACCTTCGGCGAAGGCTCCCGCAGCGCGATCAGCAAGCCGGTCTGCCCCTCGGGGTCGCGCGTGTTGGCGTCGAAACCCCGGTTGAGGAGGTTCTTGACGCCGCTCGCATTGTCCTGGCGCACAGCTCGGAAGAAGTCTTCGAATGAGCCCGCATGCACCGCAAAAGATGCAGTCAGGACAAGAAGATAGGCCAGGTTCTTGAGGTGATTTCTCATGATGATTTCACAGCTGCGAAGAGCCGCTCGAAGTTGTTGCTCGTGGCCTGTCCGATGGTCTCGACCGGCAGGTTGCGAATCTGGGCAATCTGCTGCGCCACGTAGGGCACGTACGACGGGTTGTTGGTCTTGCCCCGGAACGGCACCGGCGCAAGGTAGGGGCTGTCGGTTTCGATCAGCATCCGGTCGAGCGGAACGAAGGCGGCCACGTCGCGCAGGTCCTGCGCCTTCTTGAAGGTCAGGATGCCCGAGAAAGAGATGTAGAAGCCCAGATCGAGCGCCGCCCGGGCCACTTCGGCCGTCTCGGTGAAGCAGTGGAAGACGCCGCCCGCCGCACGGGGGCCGCCGTCTTCGCCCTCCTCCTTGAGGATGGCCAGCGTGTCGGCCGAGGCTTCGCGGGTGTGGATCACGAGCGGCTTGCGCGTCTGTTGCGCGGCGCGGATGTGCACCCGGAACCGGTCGCGCTGCCATTCGAGGTCGGCGATGCGGCGCCCGCCCTTACGCTCCTCCATCTGGTAGTAGTCCAGCCCGGTCTCGCCGATCGCCACCACCTTGGGCAGGGCCGCGCGTCGCACGAGGTCGTCGACGGTCGGTTCCGCCAGGTCTTCTGTGTCCGGATGCACGCCCACAGAGGCCCAAAAGTTGTCGTAACCAGCCGCGAGCGCCTGAACGCCGTCGAATTCCTCCAGCGTGGTGCAGATGCAAAGGGCCCGGTCGACCTGCGCGGCAGCCATGGCGGCGCGGATTTGCGGCATCTGGTCCGCGAATTCGGGAAAGGTCAGGTGGCAGTGGGAGTCGGTAAACATCGCGGAATCGAAAATGCGCGGCGAGAAGGCGCCGCCAGGGGTCCGCGTCCCGTTGGAGCGGGCGTCGGATCAGATGGTCTGGGTCGGGCGGTCGGAGGCCATGGTTCCGCCGAGCGCTTCCTCGATGCGCGCCTTGAGCTGGCGCGACTTCTCGTCGGACGGGAACCGCACGCCGACGCCCGGTGCCCTGTTGCCGGCCGCCCGCGAAGGCGTGATCCAGGCCACCTTGCCGGCCACGGGATAGCGCTGCGGATCGTCGGGCAGGGTCAGGAGCACATAGACGTCGTCGCCGAGCCGGTATTCGCGCGAAGTCGGGATGAAGATGCCGCCTTCGGCGAACAGCGGGATGTACGCCGCGTAAAGCGCCCCCTTCTCCTTGATGGCCAGCTGGATGACGCTGGGCCGGACAGGCGCGGAGGGGGTGGAGGCGGCAGGTGTGTTCATGGGCGTCTGGCCGAGTTTAGGGTGGTTCGCGCTTCGCTCACAAGCGCTTCGAGCATGAGGCCGGCATTGAACGGGTGTTCCGCGGTGCGGGCCGCCGTCGCGAGCGACTTCGACCAGCGCGCGAGCGCGCCGCGCGCGGGCGTGGGCGGAAGGTCCGCGAGCTCGAAGAAGCGCGGCGCGGCGCCGCTGTCGGTCGCCATGAGGTCATGGCAGAGCTTTTGCAGCGCGGCGATGGCCTGGGCGGGCGCCTGGTCGGCCAGCGCGCTGACGTCGCCGCGCGCCATCGCCTTGGGCAGGAGGGCCCAGGCCTTGGGCGACGGGCCCTGGGCCGCCAGGCGCAGCGCGTCGCTGGGACGGCCGCCCGCGGCGCGCAGCAAGACGGGGGCGTCGGCCGCTGCCACACCCTGCCCGACCAGCCAGTCGCGCGCCTCGTCGCCTTGCGGCCAGGGCAGCGTGAAGCCCAGGCAGCGGCTGCGGATGGTGGGCAGCAGTTGCCAGGCCGCTTCACTCGCCAGCACGAAGCGCACGTCGCCGACCGGTTCCTCCAGCGTCTTGAGCAGCGCGTTCGCCGTGACCGTGTTCATGCGCTCGGCCGGATAGACCAGCACGACCTTGCCGAAGCCGCGCGCGCTCGTGCGCTGCGCGAAACCGACCGCATCGCGCATCGCCTCGACGCGGATCTCGCGGCTGGGCTTGCGCTTCTTGTCGTCGATGTCGGCCTGCGCCTTCTCGTCGAGTGGCCAGCCGAGTTCCTGCATGGCGACTTCGGGCATCAGCACGCACAGGTCGGCATGGGTGCGGACCTGGATGGCGTGGCAGCTGGGGCAATGGCCGCAGGCGCCCTGCCCCTTGGCTTCGGCCGGCTGCTCGCACAGCCAGGCGGCGGCCAGGGCGAGGCCGAGTTCGTACTGGCCGAGTCCCGAAGGCCCCTGCAGCAGCCAGGCATGGCCGCGCTGGCGCAGCAGGTCGGCCAGGGGCTGGCGCAGCCAGGGCGACAGGGCGTCGGCGTTCATGGCGCACTCCCCGCGGCCGAGGCCAGGAGGCCGCGACCGGCCAACGCCGCCTCGATCTGCTGCCACACCGCCTCGCGCGGCCGGGCGGCATCGATGCGGACGAAGCGCGGCTCGCCGGCCGCACGTGCCGCGTAGCCGGCGGCGACCCGCCGGAAGAACTCGACCGGCTGCGATTCGAACTTGTCCGGCACGCGCGCGCCGGCCAGGCGCTCGGCGGCGATCTCGGGCGCGAGGTCGAACCAGATCGTGATGTCGGGCTGCAGCAGCGCCTCGGCACCGGTCTTCGACTGCACCCATCGTTCGAGGGTCGAGAGCACCGCGGCGTCGAAGCCGCGCCCTCCTCCCTGGTAGGCAAAGGTCGCATCGGTGAAGCGGTCGCAGAGCACCACGTCCCCGCGCGCCAGCGCCGGCTCGATGACGCGAACGACATGGTCGCGCCGCGCCGCGAACACGAGCAGCGATTCGGTCAAGGCGTCCATCGGCTGCTCGAGGATCAGCCCGCGCAGCGTCTCGGCCAGCGGCGTGCCGCCGGGTTCGCGCGAGCGCGTGACCTGCCGGCCCCGGGCCCGGAACAGCGCCTCGAGCGCATCGATGTGGCTCGACTTGCCGGCACCGTCGATGCCTTCGAGCGTGAGGAAAAGCCCCTTCATTGGCCGCTCCGCTGGTTCGGATCGGCGGCGCCGCGCTGGTAGCGGTTCACCGCCCGGTTGTGTTCGTCGAGCGAACTGCTGAAATGACTCGTGCCATCGCCGCGCGAGACGAAATACAGCGACTTGCTCTGCGCCGGCTGCACCGCGGCGAGCAGCGCCGCCTTGCCCGGCATGGCGATCGGCGTGGGGGGCAAGCCGTTTCGCGTGTAGGTGTTCCAGGGCGTGTCGGTCTGGAGATCCTTCTTGCGCAGATTGCCGTCGAAGCGCAGGCCCATGCCGTAGATCACCGTCGGATCGGTCTGCAGCGGCATGCCCAGGCGCAGGCGGTTGTGGAAGACGGCGGCGATCTCGGCGCGGTCCTGGGCCTTGCCCGTTTCCTTTTCGACGATGCTGGCGAGGATCAGCGCCTCGTCGGGCGTCTTGAGCGCGATGCCGGGCGCGCGGGCGGACCAGGCAGCGTCCAGCTTCTTGTCCATGGCCCGCATTGCGCGCTGCAGCAGGGCCAGATCGGTCGACCCCTTCGAATAGGTGTAGGTGTCCGGGAAGAAGCGTCCCTCCGGAGGGACGCCCGGCCTGCCGAGGCGGCTCATCACTTCCTCGTCGCTCAATGAGGCGGTTTCGGGCTTGAGCTGATCGCCCCTGGCAAGCGCGGCGCGCACCTGCCGGAAGGTCCAGCCCTCGACGAGCACCAGGCTGCGCGTGGCCTCCTCGCCGCGCACCAGCACGGACAGCAGCGTGCGCGGCGTGATGCCGCGTTCCAGCTCGTAGCTGCCGGCGCGCATCTGCCGGTCTTGTCCGGAGAAGCGGAACCACCAATACAGCAGCTGCGGCGGCACGTCCACGCCGGCATCGGCGACCGCCTGGGCGATGCCGCGCGGCGTGGTCCCCGGCTCGATGGACAGGTCGACGCTCGGGGCCGGCAGCCGCAGCGGCTGATGCACCCACCACAGGGCCGCGGCTCCCGCGCCGAGGACGACGAAGGCGACAAGCAGAAAGGTCTTGAGAAAGAAGCGGCGCACGGAATCCGGCGATGGGAGCAGTGAGTGAGAAAAGTCGGAACCCCTGCGGACCGAACGGGAGGGGCCCGGCCATGATAATTCAGCGATGACCTCCGTCGTTCTGAATGGCGTCACCGCCCTTTCCCACCTTGGTGTCATCCGCGCCGAGGGCCCCGATGCGGCCAGCTTCCTGCATGGCCAACTGACCCAGGACTTCGCGCTGCTGGACGCCTCCGAGGCGCGCCTGGCCGCGCTGTGCACGGCCAAGGGGCGCGCCATCGCGAGCTTCCTCGGCATCCGGCCGCAGCCCGAGCTCATCCTCCTGGTGCTGAGCCGCGACATCCTCGCCGCGACGCTCAAGCGGCTCTCGATGTACGTCCTGCGCGCCAAGGTCAAGCTCGCCGACGCGAGCGACCAGTACGCGCTGTACGGCCTGGCTGGCACCGCGCTCGCCGGCAATGACGTCGATCCGGCCGCGCCTCCCGGGCGCTCCACGGCCGTTGGCGCCGCGCACGCGGTGGCGCTCTACCCGTCCGACGGTGTTCCTCGCGCGCTGTGGATCGCGCCGGCGGACAGCGCCGCCCCGCAAGGCCCCGCGCTCGACGCGGCGCTCTGGCAATGGAGCGAGGTGCGCAGCGGCATCGTGACGCTGAGCGCCCCGGTGGTCGAGGCTTTCGTGCCGCAGATGATCAACTACGAATCCGTGGGCGGCGTGAACTTCAAGAAGGGCTGCTATCCGGGCCAGGAAGTCGTGGCCCGCAGCCAGTTCCGCGGCACGCTCAAGCGGCGCACCTACCTCGTGCAGGCGAGCGACGAGATCGCTGCCGGCCAGGAAGTCTTCGCTGCCGGCGATCCCGGGCAGCCGGTCGGCCTCGTGGCCCAAGCCGCGCCCGCCCCGGGCGGCGGCTGGGCGGGGCTGATCTCGATCCAGATCGCGGCGATCGAGGCCGGCGGGCTGCATGCGCGCAACGCCGATGGCCCTTCGCTCACGGTCGAGCCGCTGCCCTACCCCTTGCTCGAAGACATCTGAGTCTTCCAATGCGCTGCGCGCCACCACGTCCCATGGTGCTTGCTTGACCCGCTACGTCGCCTTCCTTCGCGGCGTGAGCCCGATGAACGCGAAGATGCCGGCACTGAAGCAGTGCTTCGAGAACGTGGGCTTCGCCGAAGTGAAGACGCTGCTGTCGAGCGGCAACGTGGTCTTCGACGCCCGCAAGTCGGCGGAAGCCACCCTGGAGCGCAAGGCCGAGGCCGCGATGGCGGCGCAGCTCGGCCGCAGCTTCCGCACCATCGTGCGTCCGCTCGAGGCGCTGCGCGAGCTGCTCGAGGCCGATCCGTATGCGGACTTCGATCTGCCGCCGAAGGCCAAGCGGGTCGTCACCTTCCTGCGCGCGCCGCACGGCGGCAGGCTCGCGCTGCCGATCGAAAGCCGCGACGCCTGGATCCTCGCGGCGCGTGGCCGGGAGATCCTGAGCGCCTACGTGCCGGGGCCGCACGGCCCGGTTTTCATGGCGCTGATCGAGAAGACCTACGGGACCGAGGTCACCACCCGCAGCTGGGACACGGTCCGCAAGTGCGCCGCGGCCTGAGCGGCCGGCCCGGCACGGCCGCGCTTCAGCAGCAGCGCCCTTTTCCGCTCCCGTAGCGCGCTTCGAGCCGCTCCTTGAAGAAGTCCTCGTAGCTCATCGGCGCGCGCTCGGGATGGGTGCGCGCCATGTGACTCAGGTAGGCGTCGTAGTCGGGCAGCCCGACCATCAGGCGCAGCGACTGCACCACCGAGCGCGCCAGGTAGCGGCCCGATTCGGAGAGGCTGGCGCCCGCGGTTCTCGTCATGATGCGGCGGCCGAGGTCGGCATCGGCTCGAAGGGCGTCTCGCGCGCCGTGGGATGGCCGGCCGCGCGGGCCGCCAGCACGCTCTTGACGGTGTACACGAGGATGCTCAGCACCACGAAGATGAAGAGCCCGCACAGCGCCGCGTCGAGGCGGTCGTTGAAGACGATGCGCGCCATCGCCTCGGGCGTCTTGGCCGGTGCGATCAGCACGCCCTGCGCGAGTCCGTCGGCGTACTTGGCCGCGTGCGACAGGAAGCCCACCTTCGGGTCCGGCGAGAAGATCTTCTGCCAGCCGGCGGTCAGCGTGCACACCAGCAGCCAGGCGGCCGGCGCGATCGCGACCCAGGCGTAGCGCTCGCGCTTCATGCGGTAGAGCACCACCACGCCGAGCATCAGCGCCACGGCGGCCAGCATCTGGTTGGAGATGCCGAACAGCGGCCACAGCGTGTTGATGCCGCCGAGCGGATCGACCACGCCCTGGTAGAGGAAGTAGCCCCAGGCCGCGACGCACAGGAAGGTCGCCAGCAGGTTTGCGACGGCCAGGTCGGTGCGCTTGAGCGCGGGCACGAAGCTGCCCAGCAGGTCCTGCAGCATGAAGCGGCCGGCGCGCGTGCCGGCGTCCACCGCCGTGAGGATGAAGAGCGCCTCGAACAGGATCGCGAAGTGGTACCAGAAGGCCATCATGGCCTGCCCGCCCACGACCTGGTGGAGGATGTGGGCCATGCCCACCGCCAGCGTCGGCGCACCGCCGGCGCGGCCGAGGATGGTGGTCTCGCCCACGTCCTTGGCGGTCTGCAGCAGCATGTCGGGCGTGACCGAGAAACCCCAGCCCGAGATGGCCTGCGCGACTGCGTCGGGCGTGGTGCCCACCAGCGCGGCCGGGCTGTTCATCGCGAAGTACACGCCCGGATCGATCACGGCGGCGGCGACCAGCGCCATCACCGCGACGAACGATTCGGCCAGCATGCCGCCGTAGCCGATGAAGCGCGCGTGCAGCTCGTTGTCCAGCATCTTGGGCGTGGTGCCCGAGGAGATCAGCGCATGGAAGCCCGACACCGCGCCGCAGGCGATGGTGATGAAGAGGAACGGGAACAGGTTGCCCGACCACACCGGGCCGTTGCCCTGCGCGAACTGCGTGAACGCCGGCATCTGCAGGTTGGGCGCGACGAAGACGATGCCGATCGCCAGCGCGATGATGGTGCCGATCTTCAGGAAGGTCGACAGGTAGTCGCGCGGCGCGAGCAGCAGCCACACCGGCAGGCTGGCGGCGATGAAGCCGTAGGCGATCAGCATCCAGGTGAGCGCCTTGCCGTCGAAGGTGAACATCGCGGCCCATTCGGGGTCCTGGCTCACGGCCTGCCCGCCGAAGATCGCGAGCATCAGCAGCACGAAGCCGAGGATGGAGATCTCGCCGATGCGGCCCGGCCGGATGTAGCGCAGGTACACGCCCATGAAGATCGCCACGGGAATCGTCGCCGCGACGGTGAAGGTGCCCCACGGCGATTCCGCGAGCGCCTTCACCACGATCAGCGCCAGCACCGCGAGGATGATGATCATGATCATGAAGGTGCCGAAGAGCGCGATCATGCCCGGCACGGTGCCCATCTCCTGCTTGATCAGGTCGCCGAGCGAGCGCCCGTCGCGCCGCGTCGAGATGAAGAGCACGATGAAGTCCTGCACCGCGCCCGCGAACACCACGCCGGCGAGGATCCACAGCAGCCCGGGCAGGTAGCCCATCTGGGCCGCGAGCACCGGCCCGACCAGCGGACCGGCCCCGGCGATGGCCGCGAAGTGATGGCCGAACAGCACATTCTTGTCGGTGGGCACATAGTCGAGCCCGTCGTTGTGGCGGTGCGCCGGCGTCATGCGGCTGCCGTCCAGGCCCAGCACGCGCGTGGCGATGAACAGGCTGTAGTAGCGGTACGCGATGAGGTAGGTGCAGACCGCCGCCACCACGATCCACAGGGCGTTGATGGATTCGCCGCGCGACAACGCCACCGTTCCCAGGGCGAAGGCGCCGACCACGGCGACGACAAGCCACCCCAGGTGGCGGCGAAGGTTGTGCATGCGATGTCTCCTGAAGCTGTGCTCCGCGAGTGTCGCGAAGCCCCACTTTCAGCGCATCGGTTGCACTGCGCAAGCGCACCGCGCACCATCACCTAAGGGAAAACCCCAGTCTTTCCCACTCGGGCCGTGCAACTGTTGCAACTAGAGCTTTCGCGCGTGCTCCACCGCGTACTTGATCAGCTCGGCCTGCCCCTCGATGCCCAGCCGTCGCTTGATGCTCTGGCGGTGCGCCTCGACGGTGCGCACGCTCAGGCCGAGTTCGAGCGCGATCTCCTTGCTCGATGCGCCGCGCCCGAGCGCCGAGAGGATCTCGCTCTCGCGCGGCGTCAGGAGCGGCCGGGGCGCCTGGTTGCGGAAGAGCCGCTTCGACACCGCCGGGCTCAGGAAGGTGCCGCCCGCCGCCACCGCATCGATGGCCGCCACGATCTCGCTGGCCGGCGCGTCCTTGAGCACATAGCCGCGCGCGCCCGCCTGCAGCGCCTGCTGCACGTATTCGGGGTTGTCGTACATGCTGAGCATGACGACGCGCACCGCCGGCTGCCGCTCCTGCAACCGCGCTGCAAGTTCGATGCCATTGATGTCCTTCATGCCGACGTCCGCGAGCACCAGGTCGGGCGCCAGCGATTCGATCAGCGGCAGCGCTTCGGCGGCGCCATCGGCCTCGCCGACGATCTCGATCTCCGGCAGCGAGGACAGGCGTGCGCGCAGGCCGTCGCGCACCAGCGGGTGATCGTCGACGAGGAACAGGCGGATGGTGTCGCGCGTCCTCATGCGGCCTCCCCGCCCAGCGCGGGCACGTCGGCCACGATGGCGGTGCCGCCGGGCCCCGAGGCCACGTCCATCCGGCCGCCGATCGCCGCGACGCGCTCGCGCATGTTGCGCAGGCCGATGCCGCTCTTCGGATCGTCCTGCACCGCCTCCTCGTCGAAGCCACGGCCATCGTCGCGGATATCGAGCCGGACCCGCCCATGGTCGAAGGCCAGCGCGATGTCGACCTTCGCCGCCTGCGAGTGCTTGTGCACGTTCGTCAGGGCTTCCTGCGCGACGCGGAACAGCGCCGTCTTCACGTCCGGCGACAGCTCGGACGGCACGCCGAGGATCGACACGGTCGCGCGGACGGCGCCCTCCTCCCCGAACTCGGCCGCCAGGCGCTCCAGCGCGGCCGGCAGGCCCAGCGTGTCGAGCAGCGCCGGCCGCAGCCGGTGCGAGATGCCGCGCACCTCCGCGAGCGACTCGTTGAGCCGCTGCAGCGCCTTCGGCAGCGCGGACGGCACGGGCTCGCGCCCGCGCTCCAGCGCGTCCACGGCCGACTCGATCAGCAGCTTGGCGGATACCAGCGTCTGGCTCGTGCCGTCGTGCAGCTCGCGCGCCAGGTGGGCGCGCTCGTCCTCCTGCGACTGCACCACCTGCCGAGCCAGTTTCCGCAGCCGCGATTCGGCCACGCGGTGCTCGCTGAGATTGAGCAAGAGCCCGGTCGCGCTGACGACCCCGATGCCGAGCGCGGCGATGCCTGCGATCCACAGCATCGTGGTCGTGAGGTTGTGGTTCATCTGCTGGTCGAGGCCCTTCATCGCGGCGTCGATGTCATCCAGGTAGAGGCCCGTGCCGAGCATCCAGTTCCAGCGCGGCAGGCTGGTCACGTAGCCGAGCTTGGGCGCCATCTGCTGATTCGAGGGCTTGCGCCACTCGTATTCGACGAAGCCGCCGCCCTGCCGCGCCTGCGCGATGAGCTGCTGGATGGTGGGCCGCCCCTGCGAGTCGCGCAGATCCCAAAGCTGCCGTCCCACCAGCTCGGGCTGCCGCGAATGCATGAGCGAGCGGCCGTCCAGGTCGTAGACGAAGAAGTAGCCGTCGTCGCCGTAGTCGAGCGCCTGCAGGCGCCGCAGCGCCTCGGCACGCACCGCCTCGTCGTCCTGGCCGGTGTCGTAGAGCGGGCGCACCACGCTGACCGCCATGTCGACGTAGGCGCGCAGCTCGCTGCGCCGCTGGGCCATGTAGGTGCGCTCGGTCAGCGCGCGCTCGCGCTCGGCGAGGTCGCGTTCCTGGTGGCGCACCGCGAAGGCGACCAGCAGCAGCGCCGTCAGCAGCGGCGCGACCGCGAGCGCGACGATCTTGGTGCGGAGATTCATGGGGCGGCAAGACTATCACCCCGGTTCCGGGGCCGCCGTCCGGCTCAGAGCTTGCGGCGCATTTCGATGTGGGCGATGCCCGCTTCCTCGAAGGGCTCGCCGTGCGGCACGTAGCCGAGGCGCGTGTAGAAGGCTTCGGCGCTGCGCTGCGCATGCAGCATGACCTCGCGGTCGCCGCGCGCCGCCGCCGCGGCTTCGAGCGCGCGCAGCACCGCCTCGCCGTGCCCGCCGCCGCGCAGGACCCGGTTCACCGCCATGCGCCCGATGCGGCCCAGCCCGGGCGACTCCGGCACCAGCCGGCCGGTCGCGATCGCCTGCCCGAGCCGGTTGCGCGCCACCGCATGCAGCGCGGTGGCGTCGTGCTCGTCCCATTCGAGTTCCTTGGGAATGCGCTGCTCCTCGATGAAGACCTCGCGGCGTACCTTGCCCGCGCCTTCGCCGAGCTCGGCCCAGAGGCCGGTCGCGACCTCGCGCATCGACTCGCCCGCCTCGTAGCCGGCGAGGATCTCGCGCAAGCGCGGCGGCACCGGCTTCGAGGTCTGCGTGGCCGGATCGGCATAGACGTACACCAGCTCGCAGCTCACCAGCAGCTCGTCGCCGCGGAACAGGCCGCCCTGGAACAGGATCGACGAGTTGCCCACACGCACGCACTTCATGCCCGCGTCGAGCACATCGTCCACCCGCGCCGAGGCGTTGAATTCGACCGTGGCCTTGCGCACGTACAGGTCGCCGCCGAGCGCGAGCATCGCCTCCTCGTACGGCAGCGCCATCGCGCGCCAGTAATCGGCCATGGCGGTGTCGAAGTACATCAGGTAGTGCGCGTTGAAGACGATCTTCTGCATGTCCACCTCGGCCCAGCGCACGCGCAGGCGGTGGAAGAAGCGGAAGTCGGATCTGCGGAGTGTCTCGGTCATGGTTGCAGGGCCTGCTGGAGTGCGCGCGCGGCGTCGGCATGCGCCTGCAGCGCTTCGGGAATGGCGCGACCCATCTTGACGAACTCATGGATCACGCCGCGATAGATTTCGAGGTCGACCGCGACGCCGGCCGCGCGCAGCTTGTCGGCGTAGGCGATGCCCTCGTCGACCACCGGGTCGCATTCGGCCAGGCCGATCCAGGCCGGCGCGACGCCCTCGACGTCCTCGGCGTTGAGCGGCGCGAAGCGCCAGTCGTCGCGCTCGGCCTTCGAGTTGACGTACTGGGCGAAGAAGTAGCTGATGAGCGCCTCCCCGAGCAGCGGCCCGGTGGCGAAGCGCCGGTGCGAGTCGGTGTCCTGGTGCGCCGTGGTGCCCGGGTAGATCAGCATCTGCAGCGCGAGCGGCAGCCCCGCATCGCGTGCGAGGATGGCGCACACCGCCGCCAGCGTGCCGCCTGCGCTGTCGCCGCCGACCGCGATGCGCGTGCCGTCGAGACCCCACTGGACCGCATGGGCCGCGAGGTGCTGCAGGGCGTCCCAGGCGTCGTTCGACGCCGTCGGGAACTTGTGCTCCGGCGCGAGCCGGTAGTCCAGCGAGATCACGGCGCAGCCGCTCTTCTCGCTCAGCACGCGGCACAGGATGTCGTGCGTGCCGATGCTGCCGACCGTGAAGCCGCCGCCATGGAAGAACAGCAGCACCGGCAGCACCGCGTGCGACGGCGCATACAGCCGCGCCGGCAGCGCATGGCCATCGCGCGCGGGGAGCGTGAAGTTCTCGATGCGCGCGAGTTGCGGCTTCGGCACCTCGAGCACGTCGGCTCCCTTCTCGTAGGCGGCGCGCGCCTCTGCGGGCGCGAGGGCGTTGAGCGGCGGGCGTCCGGCGCGGGCCATGCGTTCGATCACGCTGGCCATCCGGGGAGTGAGTGCGGCCATGCGGTCAACGGCTCCGGCGTGTCCCGGTCGCGTCAAGCGCAGGGGTTTTATGAGTGTCCAAGGGGCGCGGTGCTTGTTAGATTCGAGGACCCGCATCGTACCGTCCGCCTCCGGACCCCTGCCATGGCCCTCATCCAGTACCTCACCCAGATCCAGTTCGATTTCGGCGCCCTCCAGCTCCTGCGCAGCGAATGCGAGCGTGTCGGCATCTCGCGACCGCTGGTCGTGACGGATGCCGGCGTGCGCGCTGCCGGCATCCTGCAGAAGGCGCTGGACGCGCTGGGCGACCTGCCGAGCGCGGTGTTCGACCAGACGCCCTCGAACCCCACCGAAGCCGCCGTCCGTGCCGCCGCCGCCATCTATCGCGACCAGCGCTGCGACGGCCTGGTTGCCGTCGGCGGCGGCTCCGCCATCGACTGCGCCAAGGGCGTCGCGATCGCGGCCACGCACGAGGGGCCGCTCAAGACCTACGCGACCATCGAAGGCGGCTCGCCGAAGATCACCGAGCGCGTCGCGCCGCTGATCGCGGTCCCCACCACCAGCGGCACCGGCAGCGAGGTCGCGCGCGGCGCGATCGTCATCGTCGACGACCACCGCAAGCTCGGCTTCCACAGCTGGTTCCTCATGCCCAAGGCCGCCATCTGCGACCCCGAGCTCACGCTCGGCCTGCCGCCGAAGCTCACCGCGGCCACCGGCATGGACGCGATCGCGCACTGCATGGAGACCTTCATGTCGGCCGCCTTCAATCCGCCGGCCGATGGCATCGCGCTCGACGGGCTGGAGCGCGCCTGGGGCCACATCGAGCGCGCCACGCGCGACGGCAGCGACCGCGAGGCGCGGCTCAACCTCATGAGCGCATCGATGCAGGGCGCCATGGCGTTCCAGAAGGGCCTGGGCTGCGTGCATTCGCTCAGCCACAGCCTGGGCGGCATCGACCCGCGGCTGCACCACGGCACCCTGAACGCCCTCTTCCTGCCGGCGGTGATCCAGTTCAATGCCGGGGCCGATTCGGTGCGCAAGGACCAGCGCCTGCAGCGCATGGCGCAGGCGATGCACCTCGATTCGCCGGGCGACCTCGGCAGCGCGATCCGCGACATGAACGAGCGGCTCGGCCTGCCCAAGGGCCTGGCCGAGGTCGGCGTCACGGCGGATGTGTTCGACAAGATCATCGACGGCGCGATGGCCGACCACTGCCACAAGACCAATCCGCGCCTCGCCACGCGCGAGGACTACCGGCAGATGCTCGAAAGCTCGATGTAGGCACCCCATGGCGCACGACCACGATCACGACGACCACAGCGAGCTCGGCGAGATGGACCTGCGCGTGCGCGCGCTCGAGACCGTGCTCACCGAGAAGGGCTACATCGACCCCGCCGCGCTCGACGTGCTGATCGACACCTACCAGACGAAGATCGGCCCGCGCAACGGCGCCCGCGTGGTCGCCAGGGCCTGGACCGATCCCGCGTTCCAAGACTGGCTCCTGAAGGACGCGACCGCCGCGATCGCCTCGCTTGGCTACACCGGCCGGCAAGGCGAGCACATGGTGGCCGTGGCCAACACCGGCGAGCAGCACCACATGGTGGTGTGCACGCTGTGCAGCTGCTATCCATGGCCGGCGCTGGGCCTGCCGCCCACCTGGTACAAGAGCGCGCCCTACCGCTCGCGCGTGGTGAAAGACCCGCGCGGCGTGCTGGCCGAGTTCGGCGTCGTGCTGCCCGCCTCCACCCGCATCCGCGTGTGGGACTCGACCGCCGAGGTGCGCTACCTCGTGATCCCGCAGCGCCCGGCCGGCACCGAAGGCTGGAGCGAGGCGCAGCTCGCCGAACTCGTGACGCGCGATTCGATGATCGGCACCGGCCTCGCCCGTGCGCCCGAGGCCGCGCCATGAGCTATACCAGCCACGCCGATCTCGGCGGCCGCGACCTGCCCGGCGCGATCGTTCCCGAGCCTGAAGACGAACGCTTCCATGCGGCCTGGGAAGCCCGCGCGCTCGCGCTCACGCTCGCCATGGGCGGCACCGGCGCGTGGAACATCGACGCCAGCCGCAGCGCACGCGAAACGCTGCCGGCCTACGCGCAGATGTCGTACTACCAGATCTGGCTTGCCGCGCTCGAAAAGCTCATGGCCGAACGCGGGCAGGTCCTGCCCGACGAACTGGCGGCCGGCCACATGCTGCATCCGCCCGTGCCCGTGAAGCGCGTGCTTCGCGCGGCGGACGTTCCCGCGGTCCTTGCCCGCGGCACGAACGTCGAGCGCCCCGCCGGCGCGGCGCCCCGCTTCGCGGTCGGCCAGCCGGTGCGCGCCCGCGCGGGCCAGGCCCCGCACCACACGCGCCTGCCCGCCTACGTGCAAGGCCAGGTCGGCACCATTGCAAAGCAGCACGGCGCGCACGTCTTCGCCGACGCGCACGCGCAGGGGCTGGGCGAGCAGCCGCAATGGCTCTACACCGTCGTGTTCGACGGCGAGGCCCTGTGGGGGCCGGCCTCGGCACCCGGCCTGGAGGTCTCGGTCGATGCCTGGGAGAGCTACCTGGAGCCGGCCGAATGAGCGCCACCCAGCCCACACGCCTGCTCCCCGGCATGCCGACCGACGACGGCATCGAGCCCGTCTTCCGCGAACCGTGGGAAGCGCACGCCTTCGCCATGGCGGTGACGCTGCACCAGCGCGGCCTCTTCACCTGGCCCGAATGGGCCGATGCGCTCGCGCGCCAGATCGCGGCCGCGCAGGCTGCGGGCGATGCGAACCGGGGCGACACCTACTACCGCCACTGGCTCGCGGCCCTCGAATCGCTGGTTGCCGCCAAGGGCGCGAGCAGCGCCGCCGAACTCGCCCACTACCGCGACGCCTGGGACCGCGCCGCCGACCGCACGCCGCACGGCCAGCCGATCGAGTTGCAGGCGCGCGACTTCGGCTGATCCGCGGCAGGCGGCCGGCTGAAATCAGCCCTTGCGTCCGCCGCCGAAAACCAGCAGCGCGCCGCCCACCACGATCGCGGCGACGCCGGCCCAGATGGGAATGTTGACTTCCTGCTTTTCCTTGATCGCCAGCTCGATGGGGCCGATCTTGGCCTTGTGCGTTTCCTTCGTGTAGCTGAAGCCGCCCACGCCCAGGGCCGCGATGCCCGCGACGATGAGGATCAGGCCGATGACGCGCGTGACGTTCATGAAGTGTCTCCGGATGCGCCTGACTTTAGCCGGCGCCGGCCGCCAGTCACAGAGGCAGCACCTCCGCCGCGCTGCCACGTTGCAGGAACTCGGCGAATTCGTCCGCCAGCCGCTGCGACTCCTTCGCGGCAGTGCTCCATGCCTGCACGCGCGCCGCCACATCGTTGCCGTAGCGCAGGAAATCGTTGCGATCGGGCAGCTTGCCGTTGGGCAGGCCGCGAACCCATTCGGGGTTGGGCGCGAGCACCACCGTGCGGTCGAGGAATGCCGTGGCCTTGTGGCGCCACTTGAGGCCCTTGTCCAGCCAGCCCGGCACCACCGCTTTCTGGAAGTGCGGATACAGCACGATGCCGTCCGCGTTCATGTAGTCGAGGTGCAGGTGGTAGTCCGTGATGCCGCCGTCCCAGTACGCGCCGCGCGGCGCGCCGGGGATGTCGTGCACCGCCTCGAGCATGAACGGAATCGAGCACGAAGCCTGCAGCGCGAGTTCGAAGTTGCCCTCGATCAGCTCGACCTGCCGCGTGCGGAAATCGCGCGTGCCGAAAGGCAGCGCCGCGCCCGGCGTGGAGAACACCACGCGCTCCAGCCACGCGCCGAGGCTCTTGCGGTGGACGCTGTTCGTGATGAAGGCTCCGAGATAGCCGACGGGCGTGCGCGCCCTGCCCTCGCGGCCCAGCAGGTGCCGGCCGCGCGCCGTGATCACATGCAGCCGGTAGCGCGAATGGCCGAGCACCTCGCCGATGCGTCCGCCATAGAAGTTGCGCAGGCCTTCGCCGAACTTCGCGCTGACCTGCCGCGCCGTCAGCCGCTTCTGGCCCGGCGGCACCTCGAAATGCTGGTGGATGTAGCCCTGCTCGAACCGCTCGAAGGCATCACGCGCATCGTGCAGGCAGGCATTGGCGAGCCGCCAGGCACCGATCGATGCGCCGACCAGGTCGACGGGCTGCGTCGACTGCACCAGCCAGTCGCCGAAGAGGAAGCGGTCGATCGGTCCGAGGATCAGGCCTTTCGGCCCGCCGGCCGCGCCGGGAATGGTGCGCACGTCCTGCGGCCGCAGGCCGTGCGCGGCGATGTGTTCACGCGCGGCCGGCCCGGCATAGATGCGAAGCGCCTTCATGCCCTGCCCGCCGCCGCGTCCTTCTACTTGCGCAGGCCTTGCAGCTTGGCGAAGGCGTTCGCCATCTGGCCCGCCGGCTGTGGCGAGTTGTCGCGCCGCGAGCCCTGCTGGTAGCCGCGCCCCGCGCCCTCGAATCGGTTCTCGCGCGGGCCGTCGCGGCGCGAAGGTGCGGCATCGAGCTTCATCGACAACCCGATGCGCTTGCGCGCCACGTCGACCTCCATCACCTTGACCTTGACGATGTCGCCGGTCTTCACGACCTCGCGCGCATCGTTGACGAACTTGTGCGAAAGCTGGCTCACGTGCACGAGGCCGTCCTGGTGCACGCCCAGGTCGACGAAAGCGCCGAACTGCGCCACGTTGCTCACCGTGCCTTCGAGCACCATGCCTTCCTTGAGGTCGGTGATGTCTTCCACGCCCTCGTTGAAGCGCGCGACCTTGAAGTCCGGACGCGGGTCGCGGCCGGGCTTCTCCAGTTCGCCCAGGATGTCCTTCACCGTGATGACACCGAACTTCTCGTTCGCGAACAGCTCGGGCTTGAGCGTCTTGAGCATGTCCGCGCGCCCCATCAGCTCGGCGACCGGCTTGCCGGTCTTTTCGATCATCTGCTCGACCACGGGGTAGGTCTCGGGGTGCACGCCGGTCATGTCCAGCGGATTGGCGCCGCCCCGGATGCGCAGGAAGCCCGCGCTCTGCTCAAAAGTCTTGGCGCCGAAGCCAGTCACGTCGAGCAACTGCTGCCGGCTCGCAAAGGCGCCGTTGGCCTCGCGCCAGCGCACCACTGCCTTGGCCACGCTCGACGACAGGCCCGACACGCGCGACAGCAGCGGCACGCTCGCGGTGTTGAGGTCCACGCCGACCGAGTTCACGCAGTCCTCGACCACCGCGCTCAGCGTGCGCGCGAGTTCGCTCTGGTTCACGTCGTGCTGGTACTGGCCCACGCCGATCGACTTCGGGTCGATCTTCACGAGCTCGGCCAGCGGGTCTTGCAGGCGCCGCGCGATGCTCGCCGCGCCGCGCAGGCTCACGTCCACGTCGGGCATCTCCTGCGAGGCGAACTCGCTGGCGGAATAGACCGAGGCGCCCGCCTCGCTCACCACCACCTTCTCGACCGCCTGCGGCTCCACGCCGGCCTGCGCGCTCATCTTCGCGAGCAGCTTGATCAGGTCGGCGGCGAGCTTGTCGGTCTCGCGGCTCGCGGTGCCGTTGCCGATCGCGATCAGGTTGACGCCGTGCTTGGCGCACAGCTTGCCCAGCGTGTGCAGCGAACCTTCCCAGTCCTTGCGCGGCTCGTGCGGGAACACGGTCGCGGTCTCGACCAGCTTGCCGGTCGCATCGACCACCGCCACTTTCACGCCGGTGCGGATGCCCGGGTCCAGGCCCATCACCACGCGCTGGCCGGCCGGCGCGGCCAGCAGCAGATCGCGCAGGTTGTCGGCGAAGACCTTGATGGCGACCTTCTCGGCCTCTTCGCGCAGGCGGGTGAACAGGTCGCGCTCAGTCGACAGCGCGAGCTTCACGCGCCACGTCCATGCCACGCATTTGCGCAGCAGGTCGTCGGCCGCGCGGCCCGCATGGCTCCAGCCCAGGTGCAGCGCGATCTTGCCTTCGGCGATCGAGGGCTTGCCCGGCTCGGGCTCCACCGGCAGCGCCAGCTTGGCGTCGAGGATCTCCTGCGCGCGGCCACGGAACACCGCCAGCGCGCGGTGCGAAGGAACGCGGCCGATCGGCTCGTCGTAATCGAAATAATCGCGGAACTTGGCGACCTCGGCGTTGTTCTCGTCCTTGCCGGCCATCAGGCTTGACTTGAAGAGGCCCTCGCTCCACAGCCATTCGCGCAGCGACTGCACCAGCGCCGCGTCTTCGGCCCAGCGCTCGGAGAGGATGTCCCGCACGCCATCGAGCACGGCGGGCACGGTCGAGAAATCGGGGCCCGGCTTGCCGTCATCGAGCGTCGTCGCCGGCTGCAGGAAGGCCTTCGCTTCCACTGCCGGATCGAGCGTCGGATCGGCCAGCAGCTTGTCGGCCAACGGCTCGATGCCGAACTCGCGCGCGATCTGGCCCTTGGTGCGGCGCTTCTGCTTGAACGGCAGGTACAGGTCTTCGACCTCCTGCTTGGTCGGTGCGGCCTCGATGGCGGCGCGCAGTTCGGGCGTGAGCTTGCCCTGCTCGTCGATGCTCTTGATCACCGCGGCTCGGCGATCTTCAAGCTCGCGCAGGTAGGCCAGTCGCACTTCGAGTTCACGCAGTTGCGTGTCGTCGAGGCCGTTCGTGGCCTCCTTGCGGTAGCGGGCGATGAAGGGAACGGTGGCGCCACCGTCGAGCAATTCGACGGCGGTCTTCACCTGTTGCTCGCCGACCTTGATCTCGGCGGCGAGCTGGCGAATGATTTTCTGCATGCTGGAAGGACGTCCCGGAGACGGCGCCCGCGTCAGGCGCCTCGCGATAAAGCGCGGAAGTTTGCCATAGGCGGCACGTGCCACCGGGGGAGACTTCTCCATGACTTCGGGTATCCGCCCATCGCGCGCACCGCCACAATGCCCGGGGACATGGCCTTCATCGGAAAACTGCTGCGCGCGCTCGCAACGGCACTGATCGTGCCGGTGCTCCTCTTCGAGGAATGGGGCTGGGAGCCGCTCGCCCGCGTGCTCGGGCGGCTGGCCCGGCTGCCGCTGTGGGCGCGCGTCGAACAGGCGCTGCGCAACCTGCCGCCCTGGGGCGCGGTGCTCGCCTTCTTCGCGCCGATGGCCCTGCTCTTCCCCATCAAGCTCATCGGTCTCTTCCTGCTGGCGGAGGGCCATGCCAAGAGCGCCTTGATGCTGCTGCTCGCGGCCAAGCTCGCGGGCACGGCAGTGCTCGCGTGGCTGTTCCAGCTCCTCGAACCGGCGTTGATGCGGATCCCGGCGTTCGCTCGCTGGTATCCGCGCTGGAAGGCGTGGAAGGACCGCGTGCTCTCGCGGGTGCGGCAAAGCGCGCCGTGGCGCTTCGGCAGCGCCCTGCAGGAGAGCGCGCGGCGCTGGTGGCGCAAGCTTCGACGCGAGTCCTGATCGCATGGCGGCCCCCGCCCGCTGGCGCAAATCTTTTTGCCCGGGTATTATTCGCGCCCCATGTCTTCTTCACCCGAATCCCACCTCACGGCCTTCGCCGGCTTCAGGCGCATCGCGTCCGGGCCGCGCATGCAGGTTCTTGCCCAGTTGCGCGAGCAATGCGCCCGGTCCGGGCAGGCGCAGCCCTTCGTGTTCGACGACAGCACCGGCGAGCGCCTCGACCTCGACCTGCGCGAGCCTCCCGCCGTGCCGGCCGAGGAACCCGCGCCGCGCAGCGTGGGCCGGCCCCGCCTGGGCGTGGTGGCGCGCGAGGTCACGCTGCTGCCGCGCCACTGGGAATGGCTCGCGCGCCAGCCCGGCGGCGCATCGGTCGCCCTGCGCAAGCTGGTCGACGAGGCGCGCCACGTGCATGCCGACCGCGATGCGCAGCGCGCCGCGCGCGAGGCCGCCTACCGCTTCATGACGGTGATCGCCGGCGACCTGCCGGGCTTCGAGGAAGCCGCGCGCTCCCTCTTCGCCGATGACCGCGAACGCTTCGAATCCTTCATCGCATCCTGGCCCGACGATGTGCAGGCGCACCTGCGCAAGCTGTCCGCGGCCGCCTGGAGTGCCCGATGAGCGCGCCGGTGCAGACCTCGCCCCGGCCCGCCGGGCCCGAAGACATCCGGCATGCGGGCGAGATCGCCGCGCCACCCGCATCGGCGCCCGATCCGGTGCCACCGCCGGCGGCCTCGCACGCGAGCGCGCGCGCCGCGGCGATCGCCAGACGCCCGCTGTGGCAGACCTTCCTGGTCTTCCTGGCGCCGATGCTGCTCAGCAACATCCTGCAGTCGCTGTCCGGCACGCTCAACAACGTGTACCTGGGCCAGATGATCGGCGTCGGCGCGCTCGCGGCAGTGTCGAGCTTCTTCCCGGTGATGTTCTTCTTCATCGCCTTCACCATCGGGCTCGGCGCGGGCGCGTCGGTGCTGATCGGGCAGGCCTGGGGGGCGCGCGAGCCCGACAAGGCGCGCGCCGTGGCCGGCACCACGCTGACCGTGGGCGTGCTCTTCGGCCTCGGCGTGGCGCTGTTCGGCGGCGCGTTCACCGAGCCCATGCTGCGCATGCTCGGCACGCCGCCCGACATCCTCGCCGACGCCACGCGCTACGCGCGGATCATCCTGATCGCCATGCCGGGCCTTTTCGTGTTCCTGCTCTCGACCGCGATGCTGCGCGGCGTCGGCGACACGGTGACGCCGCTGTACACGCTCGTCATCTCGACGCTGATCGGCCTGGTCATCACGCCCTCGCTGATCCGCGGCTGGTTCGGCCTGCCGCAGATGGGTGTCGCGAGCGGCGCGTGGGCCACCGTGGTCTCGTTCGTGGTGGCGACCACGTGGCTGGCCCTGCATCTGCGGCGCAAGAAGAGCCCGCTGGCGCCCGACGCCGACTTCGTGCGGCATCTGCGCGTGCGCCCGGCGCTGTTGAAGTCGGTGCTCAAGGTCGGCGTGCCGACCGGGGTGCAGATGATCGTGGTGTCGCTGGCCGAGCTCGCCCTGCTCTCCTTCGTGAACGCCTATGGCTCCGACGCCACGGCGGCCTACGGCGCGGTGAACCAGGTGGTGGCCTACGTGCAGTTCCCGGCGATCTCGATCGCGATCACGGCCTCGATCCTCGGCGCGCAGGCCATCGGCGCGGGCCGCGTGGAGCGGCTGGGCGCCATCACGCGCACCGCGCTGATGATGAATGTGGTGCTGACCGGCGCGCTGGTGTTGCTGGGCTACCTGTTCTCGCGGCCGCTGATGGGCTTCTTCATCACCAGCGAGCCGGTGATCGAGGTCGCGCAGACGCTGCTGCACATCATGCTGTGGAGCACCGTGATCTTCGGCATGGGCTCGGCGCTGTCGGGGATCATGCGCGCCAGCGGCACGGTGCTGGTGCCCACCGCCATCTCGATCTTCTGCATCGCGCTGATCGAGGTGCCGGTGGCCTGGTGGATGAGCCACCAGTTCGGCCTGAAGGGCATCTGGGTCGCCTATCCGGTGGCCTTCACCGCGATGCTGACCCTGCAGGCGTGCTTCTACCGGTTCGTGTGGCGCAAGAAGGCGATCCGGCGGCTGATCTGATCCGAGCCCGGGCCGGGGGCTACTCGAACACCTCGTCCCCCGTCGGCTCGTAGTGCGGCACCGCGTTCATGTTGTGCCGCAGCGTCGACAGCGCCCAGTACATCCGCTGCCGGGCGCGGCTCTGGTTGCCCAGCGGCCGGTGCTCCGCGATGGTGTGCCAGGGGTTGTAGGAAAGCCGCTTGGCGAATTCCATCTGCGCGGGCGAGTCGAACTTCTGGCGCGGCAGGCGCAGCGTGGCCACGCTGATGCGGGGCGAGAGTTTCTCGGGCCACAGCACGCCCGCGTTCTCGATCGGCATGAGGTGCGAGTCGGTCTGCAGCTGCAGGCGCACGTCGAGTTCCACGTCGCCGGCCGCGAGCGAATCGACCATCGCGCGGCGCAAGTAGTCGTCGGGCGGGCGAAACGGCAGCCGCGGGATCGGCGTGCGCTTCTTCGTCTTCGGCCACACCGAGTACTGCATGGCCTGCCCCTCGCCCAGGAGGTAGGGCACGCAGCTGAAATACGGCGCCTCGAACGGGCTGCTCTGCGTCTTGATGAAGAGCGACTGCATGACGAGGTCGAGCACATGCGATTCGCGCAGGTTCACGAAGTAGAAGATCTGCGCGTTCTTCACGCTCTCTATCTGCAGCGCCGCGTTGCAGCGCACGTCCGGCGTGACGAAGGTGGGCGTGGAGACCGCGAACATGTCGAGCGTGTGCTGTTCCTCGTCCATCAGCTTCTGGCCCGGCACGCCCATGAGCTTGATGCTGATGCTCATGAAGCCCACGTCGTCGATGTCCGGCGTGATGTAGGGGCCCGGCCCCGAGAAGCGCACCCACGCGTGGAAGGTCTGCGGCCTGGCGTAGATGCCGCGCTTCATGGTCTCGGGGATGTCGTCGTGCACGATGAATTCGCCGCGCACGATGCCCTGCGTCTTGGTGTTGCCGCCGCGCTCGAAGCCGCCGGGCCTCCACAGGTCGGTCATCTGCCGCGTGAAGCTCTTGACGATCGAATCGGTGAAGCTCTCCTCGTCGGGCAGAAGCCTTTCCTCGGCGATGCCGAGCCCTTCGTTCTCGCGGCGGCTGTTGATCAGCGCGGTGGTGAGGCGCGCCAGCGGATCGCGCAGAACGGCATCGAAGGCCGGACGGAACCACGGGTCGAAGCGTCGCTCCAGCCGGATCAGGGCCATGCCCGCGTCGCTCACGGCGTTGCGCCACAGCGAGCCGGTGTTGGCGCGCGGCGTGGGGCGGCTCGCGTTCGAGTTCATGGGGTTCCCTTCGCGATGAATCCGAGGGCGCGCAGGCCTGGAAGGAAGAAGTAGGCCCCGCCGCGCACGGTCACGAACTGCGGCAGGCCGCACACGCGGTGCGCGGGGCCATCGGCCGAGGGGATCGAGAAGCTGTCCGTCGCCGTGCCGTCGGCGCGCGGCAGGTGCGTGCCGATCAGCGGATCGCTCTCGCCCGGCGAGCCGTTGAAGCGCAGGCCCGCCAGCCAGGCGGACTGCACGAACTCGAACTGCCGCGCGATGTTGGCGCCCAGGCAGATGAAGTGCAGTCCGGTGGGCGCCTGCGGCGTGCGGCCCGCGAGCGCGTCGGGCAGCGACACGCCGGGGCCGTACTCGCGGCCGCGCCGAAGCAGCCGATGAAAGCGCGTCGAGGCCACCAGGTCCTCGGCGAGCGCATCGGCATCGAAGCCCAGCGTACGCTGGGCCCAGGAGACGAAGCCGCCCGGCCCCGGCGGCAGGTCGGCATTGCGCGGGTTGCTGCGGCGGATGTGCGCGCCGTGCGGGCAGCGCAGGCCCGCAGGGTCGTCGCGGTAGGTGAAGGTGTTGCGCGGATCGTCCTCGCCCTCGATCGGCTCGCTGGCGCGGCCCATGAGCGGTTGGCCGTCCATCGTGCGGCCCACCATCGCCTCGGCGAGTTGCTTGCGGCGGGCCGGATCGCCGTGCACCTGGGCATCGACGAAGCGCCAGAAGCCCGCCACGTCCTGTTCGAGCTGGCGCAGCACGAGGTAGCTGCCGTTGCGGCCGAGGTCGGCGTGGCCGGGGGCGTCCTCGGCCCGGGCCAGCACCGCGCCGGGGTCGCGTGCGGCATCGAGCAGCGGGCGGTCGGTGTAGGCGCCGTATTCGTTGGGATAGCCGAGCAGGTATTCGCCGAGGCACGACAGGTTGGTGTAGTCCTCGCGCTCCACGTCCTTCGCCGCGCGCTCGCGCTGCCAGTCGATCGAGGGCTCGGAGATGCCGTCCGCGAAACCGAAGGGCTCGACGCCGTCCATGTCGGAGGTCGTGAGCATCGCGAGCTGCTCGAAGCCCTGCTCCGCCCCGGCCATGGCCTCGGCGCCCCAGTCCTCGAGCCTGCCGGGCTCGGCATAGAGCATCGCCATGACGTGCGGGACCGTCTCGGGCGTGCCGCCCCACTGCCAGCACGCGGGGTCGTTGGGGCCGAGGTCGCCGAGACGCCGCGCGCGGCTCGCATCGCCGCCCATGCCCGAGAGGAACTCGGGCGAGAAGCCGTCGACGAGGTCCTGCGGCAGGCCGAGCGCCTGCAGCCCCACGCTGGTGAAGGCGATCTGCAGCGCGGTCGCGGGCGGCGGCTCGCGCGTCACGGCGCTGGCCACGGGCGCCTGCGCAAGCCACGCGCGCGCGGCCCGGGCATCGGTCACGCGCAGCAGCAGGAAGACGGCCTGCGTCATGCCGCGGTAGCCGAAGCGCACCAGGCCCTGGATGTCTTCGTACTCGACCGGCGCCATCGTCATAGCAGCCTCAGCCAGGCTCGCGCCTGCTCGTCGTTCATCGATGCCATCTCGAAGCCCTCGCGGATGCGCTGGTCCCGGTTCAGGTCGGTGAGGGTGAGGCCGGGGTAGGCCTTGTACCAGACCTGCGTCGGCAACTGGTGGCGCCGCTGGTAGTGCTTGAAGCGAAGCTCGTGACGCGCGCCGCCCTTCACGAGCCAGTCGGTGCGCGGCCAGCCGAAGCCGTTGCTGAAGATCAGGTTGAGTCCCCACGCCGCCTTGTTGATGAAGTCGTCCATGTAGCTTTCGTGACTGCCGTCGTAGTTGCTCGCGAACAGCACGCGCGCCTTGCCGTCGAGGAAGACCCAGCGCGCGAAATGAATGGTCTGCACGCGCGCGAGGTGGCCGCGTCCGAAGACGTGGCGGGCCGCATAGTCGATGAGCAGCAGCAGGAGTTGCGTGAGCCAGCGGCGGAACACGCCGGGCTTGACCAGGCCGAGCGCGGTGAAGCTGTTGGTCAGGTCGTGGTCTTCGAGCCGCTGCATGTCGCGCACGGCGGCGCTGTCGGGGCGCGGACAGTACTCCGGGTCACACTTCTCGTGGCGGCGCAGCGCGACGAGGACGAAGGGCGCGGCCACGACGATCAGCGGCAGCAGCACCAGCCCGGCGAGCGGAATGCCCACCGCGTGAAGCAGGTTGCGCCACTGCCAGTCGAAGGGGGTGCGCTCGGGCGAGGTCAGCAGCAGCCGGCCTTGGAGCTGCTCCTGCTGCACGAAGGCCATCAACGCGCGGCGCGCGGCCTGCGGATCGTCGGCGGCGGCGCCGCCCCGCGGCACCTGCGCCGCGAGCGCGCGGCGCAGGGCGCTGTTCTCGCGGATCTGCCGCACTGTGCGGCCGATCCAGTTCACGTAGCCCGCCGACGTCCTCGCCTGGTGCGCCGTCATCCACGTGAGGAGGTCGCGGCCGGGATCGAAGCCGGCGCAGTGCGAGAAGATGCGACGCAGGCCCTCCCCCGCCTGATCGGCGAAGGCCGCGAGCTGCGCCTCGGCGGGCCCGTCGCATTCGCCGAGAAAGGCCAGGTAGGTCGGGAACGCCGGTCGTCGCAGATGAAAGACACCGAAGTCGGCGCCGGTCGTGTCCGCCAGCACCGCGAAGCGCGCGAAGTGCAGACGCTCGAAATCGCCGAAGGGCACGAGCGGGTTCGCGGGGTCGGCCTGGCCCGGCAACAGGTTCATCGTGTCCAGCAGCGCCCGCAGTGCGGGCTCCCGCTCGGGCACGATGGGCGCCACCACCATGAAGTGCGATTGAGGCGTCACCGCACCGTCAGAACTTGAGGCAGAAGTCGATCAGCCGTTCCTTGCCCCAGTACACCTTGCCCAGATAGAAGTCGGGCGAGATCAGGCGGATCTCGTCGCGGATCCAATGCGCGACCAGGGAGGTCGCGGAGTAATCGAGCACGATGCACTCCTTGCCGTCGAGCCAGCTCTCGCCCTTGGCGACCTTGGCGACGATGGCCTCGACACCGAAGGGCGTGATCTTGTTCTTGAGCACGCCTTTCTCGGCATCGAACACTTTCCCCTGCCAGCCGAAGTAGTTGATGATCTTCGCGATCGACTCCGAGTAGCGCGTGCCGGGCGCGATGATCGCGGTGCCCTCGGCCTCGCCGTTGGGAATGTCGCCCGCGGGGCTGCCGCGAAACAGGTCATCGAGCTGCTGCTGCGACATGTCGAGCAGTTGCGCCACGTCATACGCCATACGCCTTCTCCTCGGGGGAAGCCCCTGTCTTGCACAAAAGTGTCTGCCGATCGATGGGGGTCGTCAATTTGCCGAAAGAGGTGTGCGCGCCGCCTCCTGCAGCAGCAGGTCGGCCGCCTTCTCGGCGACCATGTAGACCGCCGCCGCCACGAAGAAACCCGGAATGCGCGGGAACACCGAGGCATCGACCACGCGCAGGCGCTTCACGCCATGCACACGGAAGGTGCTGTCGAGCACGCCGCCCTCGCCCTCCGCGCCGATGGGGCACGAGCACGAGGCGTGATGCCCCCACGCCGTGTCGCGCACGTACTGCGCGAGCGCCTCGTCGTCTTGCACCGCGGGGCCGGGGGCCAGTTCCTCGGCGATCCAGCCGCTCTGGATGAGGGGCGCGGTCATGCGGCGCACGAAGCGGATCGCCTCGACCACGGCCTGCAGGTCCTCGCCGGCCACGTCGCTGCCTTCGCCGAAGTAGCGGAAGTTGATGTCGGGCGGCTCGCGCGGGTCGGCCGTGCGCAGCCGCACGGTACCGGCCCGGTTCCGGGTGTGCGCCTTGAGCACGGCCCAGGTCAGGCGGTCCTGGTGCTCGCCGATCCATTTCGAGAACCCGCTGAAGTAGCCCTCGAAGCGCGCGAGCAGCGCCATGCAGAAGAGGTCGGGTTCATGCCCCCGCTGCTGCGCCGCCTGCGAGCGCAGGACCACCCCGAGCGCCGCGCCGTTCGAGGCATACATGCCCACGTCGCCCCGGTTCCAGTGGCGCCACAGGGTGTCGTCACGGTCGAAGCGCGCGCCTTCGAGCACCTCCCAGTTCGAACGCATGCGATGCGTGACCGCCACCTCGTAGCGGTCTTGCAGGTTGCTGCCGACGCCGGGAAGGTTCACGCGCACCGCGATGCCGAGCCCGGCCAGATGCGCTGCCGGCCCGATGCCCGAGAGCATCAGCAGCTGAGGCGTGTTGAAGGCACCGCCGCACAGCACGACCTCGCGACGGGCCCGGGCCTCGCGGCGCTGGCCGCCGGATTCACCGGGGTGCGCCGCGGCCCGGTAAAGCCGCTCGCCACGCAGGTACGCCACGCCGCTGACACCGCCGTCGGAGTCGAAAAGCAGCTGCGTCGCGAGCGCGCCGGTCTCGATGTGCAGCCGGTCGGGGTGCCGCCGCGCCACGTCGAGCACCCGTTCGCGCGCGCCCGTGCGGCGATGGGCCGACGTGGTGAGCGGCGTGTAGCAGATCCCTTCGAAGGTCCGGCCCGCGGGGGGGCGCGCGTTCGGGTCGCCCATGCCGCCGCGCAGCCAGCGCAAGGTGCTCAGCAAGGGCGTGGGCAGGCTGCTCGTGAAGGTGCTCGCGCTGTCGCGCAGCACGCGCACCAGGCCGTCGTCGCCGAGCACCGTGAGCGGGATGGCCTTCTCGGTGCGCAGCCAGCCATGCCAGCCGTGCCCGGTCGGATCGATGCCCAGGTGCCGCAGCGCGCGCCACACCGGCCGGTGCCGGCAGTCCTCCAGGCGCTGCGCGTAGTGGCGCATGTGCGTGGCGCGCCACGAGAGATCGCCGGTGATCCGCGCGATGTGGTCCCAGTCCGAGGCATGCGGCAGCATGAAGATCATCGCGTTGTGCGCGGTGCAGCCGCCCAGGCCCGAAGCGCGCGGATACAGCACGCCCTGGCCCGGCGCGTATTTCCAGTCCCTCGCCTGCTGCGTCTCGTCGGCGTAGTGGCGCACGCGGAAATTCCAGCTCATCGCGGGGTTCTCGCACGCGTAGGCGTGGAAGGCCGGCACGTCGTAGTCATCCGGCAGGCGGCCGTCGCCCGAGCGGGGATCGCCGCCGGCCTCGATCAGGAACACGCGCATGCCCGCCTCGGCCAGCCGCGCCGCCAGCGTGCCGCCGCCCGCGCCCGAGCCGACGATGACGTAGTCCCAGTCGTGCGAGTCGCGCGAATCGTGCGAGGGGGCTCCGGGCATGGGCGCGGCCGCGGCGGCGGTCAGAAGGTCTTGAGGAAGGCGATCAGTGCGCGCTTGTCGTCGTCGCTCAACACCGGCTCCTTGCCGAAAGCCTTCTCGTCGGCGCTCAGGCCGTCCTGCTGGTTGAACTGGGCGGTGCCGAAGTAGTGGCCGCGGTTCACCACGAAGTCGGGGCACTTGCTCAGTTCCAGCATCGTCCCCCGCACGGTCGAGAAGTGCATGCGCAGTTGCTCGTCGCTCGCGCCGGGCGGTGCGCTCGCGAGCGTGCGCTTGAGCTTGACCAGCAGTTCGCCCACGTCCTGCAGGTGGCTCGCCTTCTCGCCGATGCCGTCGCCCTCGGCGCGCAGCTTGAGGTTGGCCAGCAGGTTCACCGGCACGCCCTTGGGAATGGGCCCGAGCACGATGTCGCCCTGCTCCTTGACGAGCCACGGCAGCCAGCGATGCATGAAGCCCTGCAGGGGCAGCGCCGCCTCGGGCACGAAGCCCGCCGGGACGGTCACCGTGCTGCGCTCGGTGGTGCGGTCGATCATGCCGCCGGCCTTGGCGCCGAGCTCCGGATCGAGCCTGCGCTTCTCGGGCCACAGCATCTGTTCGATCGCGCCGTCGAAGACCCTCAGGCGGGTCTCCACGGAGGGATCGTTCTCGGGGTCGGCCTCGCCCACCGTGTTGTTCAGCAGGAAAGGCGCCGTCGACCAGACGCTGATCAGCGACGGCACGCGCGTGTAGCCGCGCCCGCCCGCCGGCATGGCGTAGGGCTTGGGCTCGCCCGTGAACGGATCGACCACCGTGATGGTACCCACCGAGGGCAGGCTCTTGTAGGTCTGCGACGAGAAGTTGTCCCAGATGTTGCCGCGCAGCGCATTGGTGGCGAGCGGGCTGCAGGCGTTGGTGCGCAGCAGCGTCACCGGAATGCGCTGGTCGGTCGAAAGGTAGTTGTCCTGCAGGAAGTCCGGCGCCTGGACGATCTTGCGCATCTGGGCCTTGTAGGCGTCGGTCTGCGTCCAGCCCCAGTAGCGCTTGAAGCAGTCGACATAGCCGGGTCCGGCGCAGCGCGCGGGCGTGAGGCCGAGCGCGTCGGGCACCGGCGGCGCCTTGCTCGAATGGCAGCGCGCGCAGGTGTCGGCAAAGGCGATCTTGCCGCGCTCCAGCGTGGCCGCGTCGGCGATGTGCCGTGCGCCGCCCGGCGCGTCCTGGAGGTGGTCGGGCTTCGCGGCCTTGAGGAAGAACTTCGCGGTGTCGAAGTTGCCGGTCTCGGTCGCCTGCCAGTAGCTCGAGTTCTTCTGCGCCGACGCGATGAGGATCGGCGTGATCGTCTTGCCGCCGACCACCGGGTTGAAGTGCAGCAGCCATTCCTCGCTGAAGAGACCGATGTTGAGGTACACGCGGTTGAGCGCGCCGAGCAGGCCGACCGAGTCGGCGCCGTCCTTGAGCACGCGCGGCGTGCGCACCCGGCCCTCGCCCTTGGAGAAGAACTCGGTCAGCGGCCCGTCGGCCAGGAAATCGTTGAACTGCTTGTTGTCCAGTTCGCCGCCCGCGAGCTTCTCGGTGCCCAGGCGCTTGGCCAGGCCCATGCGCGCGCCGAACTCGTAGACCGCGTTCATGGTGCGCGGGTTGTTGATCATGTCGCTGGAGACCAGCGAGGTGTCCATGGTGCCCGGCCGGTAGGTGTGCGCGAGCTGGTACATGTAGTTCGTGCGGCCCTCCGGCTTGTTCGAGTTGTGGATGAAGAGCCGGTCCACCCACATGTACTGCGCGCCCACCGAGGAGCTCAGGTTCTCCCACTTCGGGTTGTTCGGGTCGGCCGGCGGCTTGACCGGGCTCGGCCCGAGGTGGCAGAAGCCGCAGGACATGCCGACGCGGTAGGGCCGCACGAGGTCCTTGCGGTTGTAGTAGGCCGGGTCGGTGTAGTACTTCTCGGCGTCCCATTCCTTGGCGGCCTTCTCGTCGAAGGCCGGGTTGGGAAAGAGCCGAAGGCCCGCGATGCCCGTCGCGTAGCCGTAGTACGAGCCCACCGGCTGCACGGTGCCGTCGCCCAGCGGCTGGCCGCGCGAGCCGAGCTTGACGCCGGGGTACTTCGCCTCGTTCTCGAAGGGATCGGGCGCGCAGTTCTTGCTGCGCACGTCGAGCCAGAGCCCGCGCCGGTCCTTGTCGGGACCGCTCGCGTTCTCGAAGCAGGGTTCGTTCACGAGCCCGAAATACTTCCAGCGGTTGGCGCGCGAATAGCCCTGGCTGGGATGGGAGCTGATGATCTTCAGCAGGTCGAAGGCGCCGAAGGTGTAGTCGGTCATCTGGTTCCAGAAGCGGTCGTTGCCGCCGCTCCAGACCAGCCACATGTTGCGGCCGCGGACCTCGTCGGGAGTCAGCGCGATGCCGTTGTCCATGTCGTGGAAGTAGTCCTCGTCCGCCTGCGGGAACGACTTGGCGTCGCGCCCGGCGACCCGGGCTTCGTCGAGGACCTCGCCGGGCTGCGGTCCCCGGGAGCAGGCGGCCAGTACGGCGCAAGCGATGAGCGGCAGGAGGCCTGCCGCACGCCAGAAACTCCGGGTCATTGCTTTCCCTCCTGCGTCAGCGCCCGCGCGGGCGGACGGCTGAGATGGCCCAGTGTGGAGGGGGGTGCGCGGCTTGCCTATCGGCCATGCGCGCTAACGCGAAGGGAGTATGGGGGGCGCGCGCCCGATCAGCACCCACGCACTCCACGCGCTCGCCAGCGCCAGCGCCGCGCAGATCCCCATCACCCAGCGAAAGCCCGACACGAAGGCCGCATTCACCGCCTGGCGCAAGGCCTGGGCCGTCGCCTCGTCCACGCCCGGCGGCAGCGCGGCGCCCGCGAGCTGGCTGCGCTGCGTCTCGATAAAGGCCACGCTCTGCGCGGAAGCGCCGATCTCGCGCAGCGCCTGCGCGAGCCGTGCATCGAAGGCCCAGGCCATCACCACGGCGAACACCGCGATCGCGAGCACCGATGCGGCCCGCGACACCGCGTTGTTCACGCCCGAGGCGATGCCGGCACGCTCGGGCCCGACCGCGTTCATCACCGTGGTCGTGAGCGGCGCCACCGTCACGGCCATGCCGAGGCCGAGCACCACGACCGCCGGAAAGAAACCCGTCCAGTAGCTGGCGCCGACGCCGGGCACCATGAACAGCGCGAAGCCCGCCGCGGCGATGGCCGGCCCCACCACGAGCGGCAGCCGCGGCCCGAAGCGGTCGACGAGCTGCCCGGCCCATCGCGACAGCGCGAACAGGATCAGGATGAACGGCAGCAGCGCCGCGCCGGCCACCGTCGCCGAATAGCCCTGCACCTGGATGAGATTGAGCGGAAAGAAGTACAGCCCGCCGCCGAGCGCCGCGTAGAGCAGCAGCGTGAGCAGGTTCGCGCCGCCGAAGTTGCCGATGCGCATCAGCGAAAGCGGCAGCATCGGCGCACGCACGCGCTGCTCCACCATGACGAAGGCGATGCTGCCGAAGATCCCCGCCGCGATCGCCGCCTGGACCGCGTGCGAGCCCCAGCCCTGCGTCGGCGCCTCGATGAAGGCGTAGACGATGCCGCCGAGCGCCACCGTGGCCAGCGCCGCGCCGGGCAGGTCGAGCCCGGCCGAGGCGCCGCCGCCGCGGCTCTCGGGCACGTGGCGCCACGCGATCAGCAGCACCGCGATCGCCATCGGCACGTTGATCAGGAAGGCCCAGGTCCACGAGAAGCGATCGACCAGGAAGCCGCCGAGCACCGGCCCGATCGCCGCCGTGATGCCGCTGGCGCCCGACCAGGTGCCGATCGCGCGCCCGCGCTCCTTCTCGGGAAAGGCGGCGCTGATGAGCGCGAGGCTGCCCGGCACGAGCAGCGCGCCGCCCACGCCCTGCACCGCGCGGGCGAGGATCAGCTGCCGCACGTCGCCGGCGAGCGCGCACGCGATCGATGCCAGCGCGAAGATCGCCACGCCGATCGCGAAGATCCTTCGCCGCCCGAAGCGGTCGCCGAGCGCGCCGCCCGCCAGCAGCAGCGCCGCGAGGAAGAGCGCATACGACTCCACCACCCACTGCGCCTGGAACGCGGTCGCATGCAGGTCGGACTGGATCGCCGGCAGCGCGACGTTGACCACCGTCCCGTCGATGAAGGCCATGCTCGATCCGATGATCGCCGCGGCCAGCACCCAGGGCCTGGCGGCCGGCGCGCACCCGGCGCTTTCGCAGCCGTGGCGGATCAACGTGTCGTCGCCCGCGAGTTTGCCGATCTGGCTCATGTCATGCCTCCTGCAGCCGCAGTATGCGGGCAAGCCTGCCATGTCGCCCCGCATGCTAGATTGCGCAAGGCCGACAAGGCAGCTCCCCGGTTCGATCACAACACGAGGACGGACATGGTTTCCAGGATGACGAAGTTTCTGAAGTGGACCACGCTGGTGCTCGGCATCGCGATCCTCGCGGCGATCGCGCTGCGCACCTACGACATCCAGCGCGGGCCGCCACTCGAACTCTGGCACACCTTCGTCCCCCACGAGCTCTCGCGCGACGCGTTGCGCAAGGCCGACTGGGCCACCTACATCGCCGCGGAGAACAAGGTCTTCGAGGAAGTCCGCGCCGAGGTCACCGACAAGCTGCCGCCCGAGGCGCAGGTGCCCAGCAACCGCTACTTCAAGGACAGCGTGATCTACCCGGGCCGCTTCGCGCAGGACTGGAACCGCTCCTACATCCTCGAACCCGAAGGCGCGCCGCGCGGCGCGGTCGTGCTGCTGCACGGGCTGACCGATTCGCCCTACAGCCTGCGGCACGTCGCGCGCCTGTACCGCGAGCGCGGCTTCGTCGTGGTGGCGATCCGCATGCCCGGCCATGGCACCGTGCCCTCGGGGCTCACGGACGTCGACTGGGAAGACTGGTCGGAGGCCACCCGCCTCGCGGTGCGCGAGGCGCGCCGGCGCGTGCCGGAGCCGCTGCCGCTGCACGTGGTGGGCTTCTCCAACGGCGGCGCGCTGGCGATGAAGTTCGCGCTCGACGGGCTCGACGACAAGAGCCTCTCGCGGCCCGCGCGCATCATCCTGATCGCGCCGATGATCGGCATCACCGAGCTGTCGCGCTTCGCGGGGGTGTTCGGCTGGCCGGCGGTCTTCCCGGCCTTCGCGAAGGCGGCCTGGCTGGGCATCGTGCCGGAGTTCAATCCCTTCAAGTACAACTCGTTCCCGGTCAACGGGGCGCGGCAGTCGTCGCTGCTCACGCGCGAGTTGCGCTCGCACATCGCACGCGAGGAAAGCGCGGGCAACCTCACGAAGCTGCCGCCGATCCTCACCTTCCAGTCGCTGGTCGATTTCACGGTGAGCACGCGCGCGATCGTGACGGGGCTGTACTCGCGCCTGCCCGCCAACGGCAGCGAGCTGGTGCTCTTCGACCTGAACCGCAGCATCAAGTTCGGGCCGCTCCTGCGCACCGGCAGCGACCTGCGGCTGGACCGCATCCTGCCCACGCCGCCGCGGAATTTCCGCTCGACCATCATCACCAACACGGGGCCCGACAGCCGGCGCGTGGTCGAGCGCGTCACCGAGGCGGGCGCGACCGACGAGCACACGCGCACGCTCGACCTGGAGTTTCCGCTCGAGGTGTTCTCGCTCTCGCACCTCGCGCTGCCTTTTCCGATGAACGATTCGCTCTACGGCATGCGGCCCGACAACACCGACGAGTTCGGCGTCAACCTCGGCGCGCTCGCGATGCGCGGTGAGCGCGGGGCGCTGGTCGTCAGCCTCGAATCGCTGACGCGGCTGTCGTCGAATCCGTTCTTTCCCTACATGGCCGAGCGGATCGAGGAAGTGATTCCCCCGCGTTAGCGCGCGTTCGGCGCGCAGCCCGCAGAGCGGTCGCGGCCGGCAGCGGGTTCACTTCCGCGTACGCAGCGTGCTGAACACCGCCGCCACCGCGGCGCAGCAGGCGGCGACCGACAGCGCGACCACCTGCCCCTTGCCGTCGTGCGGCTGCCAGACGCTGAAGACGGCCGCCAGGATCACCGCCCCGAGCGTCTGCCCGGTGAGGCGCGCGGTGCCCAGCATGCCGCTGGCGGCG
>JAGIBP010000016.1 GCA_017744285.1 Variovorax sp. | reverse complement strand
GGGTCGACAAGTACCCGATCATCAGCATCGAGGACGGCATGCACGAAGGCGACTGGGACGGCTGGAAGCTCTTGACCGAACGCCTCGGCAAGCGCGTGCAGCTGGTGGGCGACGACCTGTTCGTGACCAACACGAAGATCCTGCAGGAAGGCATCGACAAGGGCATCGCCAACTCGATCCTGATCAAGATCAACCAGATCGGCACGCTGACCGAGACCTTCGCCGCGATCGAGATGGCCAAGCGCGCGGGCTACACCGCCGTGATCAGCCACCGCTCGGGCGAGACCGAGGACAGCACCATCGCCGACATCGCGGTGGGCACCAACGCCGGGCAGATCAAGACCGGCTCCCTGTCGCGCTCCGACCGCATCGCCAAGTACAACCAGCTCCTGCGCATCGAGGAAGACCTCGGTGACGTGGCCGTCTACCCAGGCCGCGCCGCCTTCTACAACCTCCGCTGATCCACCGCGGATCAGGCGCCATGCGCTCACGCATCGTCCCGGTCATCCTGGTCCTGCTGCTGCTGATCCTCCAGTGGCAACTCTGGACCGGGCGCGGCAGCGTGCGCGACGTGGCGCAGCTGCAGGAAAAGCTCGCCGAGCAGAAAGAGGCCAACGCGCGCGCCGCGCTGGCCAATGAACGCCTTTCCTCCGAGGTCAACGACCTCAAGGAAGGCCTCGAAATGGTCGAGGAACGGGCTCGCCAGGAACTCGGCATGGTCAAGCCGAACGAAGTCTTCGTCCAGATGACGAAATGACCTCGCGGCTCGCCCCCGCGGGGCGGGCCCGAGGGTCCGAACCTGGCGATGACCCCATGACGCCTGTTCTCCCCGTCGGTTGCGTGATTGCGGTGCTCGGTGCCCCTGGCACCGGCAAGACCGAGCTTGCCCAGGCGCTCATGGCGCGGCTTTTGCAGCGCGGCATCGACGCCGAACTGGTGGCCGACGACACCGGCGGCGCATCACCCGAGCGAGCCCACGCGCAGACGCTGCGCATTGCCGCGGCGGCGCAGCGTGGCGTGGTCGTGGCCGATTCCACCGCGCTCTCGAAGGCGGTCGCGGCCGAACTGCGATCGGGCGACACGACCCTTTACGAGCACGCGCTGGCCGCACACCGCACCCACGCGGTCACGCTGCTGATGGCGCTCGATCTCCCGCCCGCGCCCGGCGCGCCGCACGGCCACACCGAAGCCGAGAAGGCGGACGCCCTCCTGCGCGCCGCGCTCGCTCGCGCCGGCTCGCCCTATGCCGTGATTCATGGCCGCGGCCCCGAACGGCTCGCAAGCGCATGGAACGCGATCAACGCACGCGCCGAAGACGCGGGCGTCAGCGCCAGTTCGGGACGCGCCGCCCAGGGCGAGCGCGCGTGGTTCTGGCCCTGCGACAAGTGCTCCGACCCCGCCTGCGAGCACCGGCTCTTCCAAGACCTGATCGCCCGACGTGGCTAGACCCATGACCCATTCGCCGCCTCTCCTCCGACACCTCGCAACCGTCGCAGCCGCGCTCTGCGCCGTGGCGGCCGTCGCGGCCCCGGCCACCGTGACGGTCGAGAACAAAACGCGCCCCACCGCCTGCGCGGAGGAAGACAACGTCTCGATGGTGCTGCGCGGCCAGGGCGTCACGCGCTTTCGTGTCGAAGCGCTCCAGCCTTCGTACATCGACAAGATCGAGAAGGACGTGACCGCCCCCGACTTCTCGGGCTGCAACTTCGACGGCGGCGCGCATCCCACCGACCCGAGCTACAAGTTCACGCCGCGCACCGTCGTGCTGCACGACGGCCCGCGATGGAAGATCGTCGGCATGACGCTGCCGACCTTCTGGCGCCCCCACCGGGTGCCGGTGCGCGTGGGCGCGCGCTCGGGCAGCGATTTCCATCTGGTGCAGGTCTTCGCCAAGGCCGCCGATGGCGGGAAGCCGATGGAGGCGCTGGTGCTCTACCCCGCCGATGGCTACTGGCGTCTCAAGCCCCTGCCCCTGCCGCGCTTCGGCGACGGGGTGTACGGCTCGTCGTTCCTCATGGGGCCGGTGCGGGACGAGGGCCGGCCGGTGGTCGACATCGCGTCGATCTCCATCCAGACCCGGCCGCTGTCGTTCCGCCTGCGCTTCGCCGACGGCGGCAGCGCGCAGGTCAAGGTCGCCGAGATCAGCCAGGAGCGCACCGCGCTCGACGTGTCGCTGCACCCGGCCACGCAGAAGTCGCGGCCGTTCGCGGTGCTGCGCTCGATGTATGTGGCGGCGGACAACGCCGATGTCAGCGAACTCAGCTGGCAATCCACCCGCAGCGGCGCATGGCAGACGAAGGCGCTGCCCGAGATCTCGACGATCGAGGCGGGGCGGGTCCGCTTCGCGCGGACGGCGCCATCGCGCCACAACACGAGCGCGCCGGACATTCGATTCAGCGATTTCGAGGCTGCACGCATCACGCACTGATTGGCGTCGCGGGTGCTTTGGGCCTTCAGTACCAGGAATTGGAGGATCCTTAATCCGGGAAATTTCAATTCCCCCTGGGCAGCCCCGCTGCTGTCTCACTTACTTTCAGAAAAATCTCAAATCATTTCCAACCCAGCAACATACGATGCCCGTCGCCTAAATTCAAATCCGTGACCGCTAACGCTGCCGGCTTTAAGGTTTTTTGACATATTTTGAGACCACTGCAGTGCCACGCGCCACCATCATTGTCGAGGCAGACAAACCAACGGATTGCCAAGCCGTCGAATCCTGGTTTGTTCGCTGGGCATCTCAAATTTCTTACCAGTCCAAAAATCTTGGCTGTGGGTGTTGCATAGATATGTGGGATATCGAGGCCCCTGCTGAAGCCATAGCGGAATTGCCGCTCAATTGCCGCGCCAGCAGTGAATGGACAAAGGGGTAAGCCTTGCATCCTGCAAGCGGTGCGGTTTACCCGAATATGCGCAAATGCTCCACTACGTAGCCGACTCCGTGCTATTGAAGCCAAGCCGCCGGAAGCATCTTCTGCTCCTTGCCGTGGCCTGCGCGTTTGTTGCGGGAGGCGTTATCTCGCTACATGCGGGGCATCCGCTGGCCGGCTGGCTGGGCATTGTTTTCTTTGGTTTTTGCGCCTTGGTCTTCGCGGCCTATCTCGTACCCGGGGGAAACCATCTCCGGCTTGGAGCGGAAGGCTTTACCGTGCGCAGCCTTTTTCGCGACTGGCACGTCGCCTGGCCGGACACATCGGAATTCTTTGTGGCCAGAATCAGCGGGAACAAGTCGGTGTGCTGGAATTACTCCAGCACCTATTCGAAGTACACGCGCAGCCGGATCATCGCTCGCGGCCTGACCGGCGCGGAGGCCAGCCTGCCGGACACCTATGGACTCTCTGCCGATGATCTGGCGCAGCTTTTAAATCAGTGGCGGGCGCGACACGGAAATGCGAACGCCTCGTCTCCACCTTTGGGTTCGGCTTGACGTTTCGCATTCCCCAACTTCCCCCTCCGCGATCGTCGCGGCAAGCCGTGACCGCAGGCTCCGCGGCGAGCCGCTATTGCACCACCGCCGTCCCCGGCATCTGATCCCCCGGCGCGGTGAAGATCTGCGCCGCATCCACCGCGTCGAAGCGGTACTGCTTGCCGCAGAAATCGCATCCGACCTCGATGTTCTCGCGCTCCGCAAGGATGCTCTCGGCCTCTTCCCGGCCCAGGCCGCGGATCATGCTTTCGACGCGCGCGCGCCCGCAGGTGCAGGCGAAGTGCGGACCGAGCATGCCCGTCTGCGGCTCGAAGCGCAGCACCTTCTCTTCCCAGAACAGGCGGCGAAGGATGGTGTCGACGTCGAGCGTCAGCAGTTCGTTGCGCGTGAGGCTCGACGCGAGGATCGAGATGCGGTTGTAGTCCTCGTTGTGGCCGATCTGGTCCTGCTGGACCTGCTCCCGGCCGCCTTCGGCCGTGCCTTCCAGGTTGGCCTCGCCCTTGACCGGCAGGCGCTGGATCAGCAGCCCGGCGGCGATCTTGTCGTCGGCGGCGAGCACCAGCGTGGTGTCGAGCTGTTCGCTCTGCAGCATGTAGTGCTGCAGGATGTCGCTCATCCGATCGAGCTTCTTGCCGTGCTCGTCGACCAGCGGGACCATGCCCTGGTAAGGCTGCTGGCCCGGCAGCTTGTCCTTGGGGTCGAGCGTGATCGCGCAGCGGCCCTTGCCGTGCAGATTGACCATGTCCGAAAGCTTCGCGTCGGCCGCGATCTCGGCGGTCGCCTTGGCGGTGGAGCGCAGGCTCAGGTCGGGCTTGACCTCGGCCACCGCCACCTTGAGCGGCCCGTCGCCGAAGATCTGCAGGATCAGCGCCCCGTTGAACTTGATGTTCGCCTGCATCAGCGTGGCGGCCGCCGTCATCTCGCCGAGCAGTTCGGCCACAGGCTGCGGATAGGCGCCGGTGTCGGCGTTGGAGGCGCGGCGCGCCAACACCTCCTGCCACGACTCCGTCAGGCGCACGATCATGCCGCGCACCGGCAGGCCGTCGAACAGGAACTTGTGCAATTCAGACATTCAGGTGATCTTCTTCAGGCCCTTCGCGAAGCGGCGGGCGTTGTCGACGTAGTGCTCGGCGCTCTGCCGCAGCCTGGCGGCCGCAGCCTCGTCCAGCGTGCGGACCACCTTGGCGGGCGATCCGATGATGAGCGAGTTGTCCGGGAACTCCTTGCCCTCGGTCACGACGCTGCCGGCGCCGACGATGCAGTTGCGGCCGATCCTCGCGTTATTCAAGACCACCGCCTGGATGCCGATCAGCGAGTTGTCGCCCACGGTGCAGCCGTGCAGCATCACCTGGTGTCCCACGGTCACGTTCTCGCCGATGGTCAGCGGGCAGCCGCGGTCGGCATGCACCACCGACAGGTCCTGGATGTTGCTGTTGCGGCCGATGCGCAGCGACTCGGTGTCGCCGCGCAGCACGGCGCCGAACCAGATGCTGGCGTTCTCGCCCAGCACCACGTCGCCGATCACCTGCGCGCTGTCGGCGACCCAGGCCCCTTCGCCCAGCTGCGGCGCCACACCATCGAGTTCATACAAGGCCATCGCGGGGTCTCCAGAGATCGAAAAACTAGAATTGTAGGGATGCACCCTCGCCTGGGCGCCCTCGCGGCGCTGCGCCTCACCGATCCCGAGCAGAAGGTGGCCACCACGCGCGCGCTCTTTGCGCGACTGGACGATCAGCCACTCTCGCAGCAACCGGTTCGCTCGCCCGGCGACGACGCCGGCGTGCCCGGCCGGCCCGAGCGCCCGCTGCGCGTGTCGGCCACCGCGGTCGAGAAGCGCTCGCCCTTCACGCCCGAGGGCCGCGCTGCGCTCATCCATTCGATCTGCCACATCGAGTTCAACGCGATCAACCTCGCGCTCGACGCCGCCTGGCGTTTCGATGGCATGCCCGAGGCTTTCTACCGCGACTGGCTCTGCATCGCCGACGAGGAGGCACAGCACTTCACGCTGCTGCACGCGCACCTGCAGGGCATGGGCCGTCGCTACGGCGACTTCACCGGCCACGACGGGCTGTGGAGCATGTGCGAGAAGACGAAGGACGACGTGGTCGCGCGCATGGCGCTCGTGCCGCGCACGCTCGAAGCGCGCGGGCTCGACGCCACGCCGCTGATCCAGGCCAAGCTGCGCCGCGTGAACACGCCCGACGCGCTCGCGGCCTGCGCGATCCTCGACGTCATCCTGCGCGACGAGGTCGGCCATGTCGCGATCGGCAATCGCTGGTACCGCTGGCTTTGCGAGCGTGAAGGGCTCGATCCCGTGGCGCACTACCGCGTGCTGTACCGCCGGCACGAGGCGCCGCGCCTGAAGGCGCCCTTCAACCTGCAGGCACGTGCACAGGCCGGATTCACCGACGAGGAGCTGCAGGCGCTCGCCCGAGGCTGAACTTCGGCCGCACTTCAGCCGGGATCCGGCCCGACTTCGGCCTGATCCTTCACCGCTTCGGCGTTGCCGCCGTCCGGCGCGTTCCGTTGCCGTTGCGGCTTGATGCAGCTCGCGCGCTCCCGGCTGCGCCGTTGCCGCGCGCCGCAGGCTTCTGCGCCGATTCGCGCAACGCCGCATCGATCAGCGCGTCGGCCATCCAGAGCGCGGTGCGCTCGACCTCGCGGTCGCGCAGGCCCCAGATGTCCTTGAGGATCACGTAAGGTTCGATGCCGTAAACCACCGACAGCGCGCGGTGCAGGCGATCGCGCACCGCGGGCCGCAGCTGCGGCGCCAGCGGCGCGAGCGCGTGTTCGAGGATGCGCACGCGGTGGCCCCGGCGGTAGGGCTCCTCTTCGAGCAGACCGGCCCGCTCCAGGCCCCACTGCTCCAGCGACAACTGCGCCGCGGCACGCATCGGCGCCTCGAATTCCTTGAAGCGCGGGAAGGTCTGCAGGAAGAGCTCGTGCACCCGCTCGCGGCCGCCGGGCGTGTCGGAGGCGAGCTTGCGAACCGGGCCGAGCGAGCTGTCGACCACCGCGGTCACCAGCGCGCTGCGGCTCGGGAAATAGCGGTAGGCGGTGGCGCGCGACACCTTCGCCTGTGCGGCGGCTTCCGCCACCGAGGGGATATGGCCGCTTTTCTGGATGATGTCGATCGCGGTTTCGAGCAGGAGTTTGAAAGTCGCGGCCCGCACGCCGCGCTCGGGTGGCGTTGGCGGTTCGCTCAGCTTGTGCTTCAGTCGAGCCATGGGGTTTTTACGGGTTCTGATCGGCCTGACGTGGCTTGTGGAGGTCCGGAGACGGACTTTATGATGCACCGGTCCTGATTTGAGACGCAAGTCTCAAAATCAGAAGATTCTGATCTCGCGGCATCGGACCCACGTCCCAGGAATCGCGAGGCAACCCGGAGACAACGGCATGCGCCTGGCGAGCTGGAGTTGGGGTGGACGCGAGCACGTCGGCACGATCTCGGCCGACGGGCGCGAGGCTACGCCGCTCGCGGCCGGCGACCCGGCCCGGGGCGCGCTGCCGCTGATCCAGGCGCTGGCACGCGGCGAACCGATCCCGCCGCCTTCGGGCACGCGCCTGCCGGTCGACGTCATCGCCTTGCGCGCCCCGCTGCCCCGGCCCCTGCGCGGCCTCTTCTGCGTGGGCCGCAACTACCGCGCGCATGCACAGGAACTGGCCGGCACGGTGTTCCGCCAGGCCATGCCCACGAGCGACCCGTGGCCGATCGTGTTCGGCAAGCTCGGCGAGTGCGTGGTCGGGCCGTTCGACGCGGTTCGGATGCCCTCGCCGGCCACCACCATCCAGGTCGACTACGAGTCCGAGCTCGCGGTGGTCATCGGGCGCGGCGGGCGCGACATCCCGCGCTCGCGCGCCATGGACCACGTCTTCGGCTACACCATCGTCAACGACGTGACCGCGCGCGACGTGCAGATGCGCCACCAGCAGTGGGACCTCGGCAAGAGCTTCGACGACTTCTGCCCGATGGGGCCGTGGATCGTGACCGCCGACGAGCTCGACGGCCGCGCCACGCGAGTACGCGGCTGGGTCAACGGCGAGCCGCGCCAGGACGGGCAAACGAAGGACATGATCTTCGACATCCCGACGCTCGTCGAAACCTGCTCGCGCGGCATCACGCTGCATCCGGGCGACGTGATCGCGACCGGCACGCCTGCCGGGGTCGGCATGGGGTTCGATCCGCCGCGCTGGCTCCGCTCCGGCGACGTGGTGCGCATCGAGATCGATGGCATCGGCGCCATCGAGAACCGCTTCGAGTAGCGCCATGGCCTTCCAGATCATCGATCGCATGGCCGTCGAGGACGAAGGCGAAGGCCCCGCCGTCGTCTGCGTGCACGGCCTCGGCGGCAGCGGCAACACCTTCACGCCGCTGATGCCGGTGCTCACGCGGCATCGCGTGATCCGCGTGGACCTGCCGGGCAGCGGCCGATCGCAGCGCGCCGAGGGCGAGCTCGGCATCGCGCGCTATGTCGAGGCGCTGCTGCGCGTGTGCGAGCGGCTCGGGGTGTCGCGCGCGCACTGGGTCGGGCATTCGATGGGCACCATCGTCTGCCAGCACATCGCGGCGGATCATCCGAAGTGCGTCGCAAGCCTCGCGCTGTTCGGCCCGCTGATCGCGCCGCCCGACGCCGCCCGCGCCGCGATGAAGGCGCGCGCGGCCAAGGCCCGCGAGGGCGCGGCCGGCATGCAGGAGATCACGCAGGGCCTGCTGCAGGCCGCGATCTCCGCCGATACCCGTGAGCGCCAGCCTGTCGCGGTCGCCTACGTGCGCGAGAGCCTGATGCGGCAGGACGGCGAGGCCTACGCGCGAAGCTGCGAAGCGCTCGCCGCCGCGCCCGCCGCGCAGGTGGAGCGCATCGAGGCGCCCGTGCTCCTGGTGACCGGCGACGAGGACGGCGTGGCGCCGCCCCAGGCCGTGCGCGCGATGGCCGACCGCCTGCACCGCGCCGCCGACAAGCGCGTCGTGGTGCTGCCGCGCTGCGGCCACTGGACACCCATCGAACGCCCCGAGGAATGCCAGCGCGAACTGCGCGAATTCCTCGCGGCCCATGCGAGGAACTGACCATGGCCGACGTGATGTTCACCAACGTGCGAGTCTTCGACGGCGGCGGCGAGGCGCCCTTCACCGGCGACGTGCTGGTGCAGGGCAATCGCATCGCGCGTGTCGCCAAGACCGGTTACGGCGCACCCTCGATGCCGGTGGCGGGCGCGCAGGTCATCGACGGGGCCGGCGCCTTCCTGATGCCCGGCATGGTCGAGGCGCACACGCATTTCTCGTGGAACGACCAGCCGAGCCTCGACGCGATCCAGCGCATGCCGCCCGAGGAGCACATCCTCTGGTGCGCCGAGGTCGCGAAGCGCTACCTCGACATGGGCTGGACGAGTTGCGTCGGCGCGGCCACGGCCAAGCCACGGCTCGACGTGGTGATCCGCAACGCGATCGCGGACGGCACCATCGTGGGCCCGCGCTACCTCGCCGCGAGCCAGGAGATCACGGTGCCCGGCGGCCTGGGCGACACCACCCAGCCGCACCTGCCGCAGCCCGAGTTCGCCTTCGGCGCCGTGGTCAGCGGCGTGGAGGAGATGCGCCGCTGCGTGCGCATGTTCGCGAAGTACGGCGTCGATTCGCTCAAGATCAATCTCTCGGGCGAATCGATCACCGGCATGCCGAGCGAGATGAGCCAGTTCACCGAAGAAGAGGTGGCCGTCTGCGTGCAGGAAGCGAAGGCCTGGGGCAAGCGCGTGGCGGCACATGCGCGCTCGACGTGGTCGATCAAGCAGTGCGTCAAGCAGGGCATCGAGGTGATCTACCACGCGAGCTTCACCGACGAGGAAGCGCTGGACATGCTGGAGGCGCACAAGTTCGAGCACTTCATCGCCCCGGGGCTCGCCTGGCTCATCAACACCTGCCACCACGCGAGCGAATGGGGCCTGACGCCGGAGGTCACGCGCAAGATGGGCTACCACCGCGAGCTCGAAGCCGCGGTCGAGAGCATGAAGGCGATGCGACGGCGCGGCATCCGCATCCTGCCGGGCGGCGACTACGGTTTTGCGTGGACGCCGCACGGCACCAACGCGAAGGACCTCGAGTACTTCGTGAAGTTCGTCGGCATGAGCACCATGGAAGCCCTGCTCTCGGCCACCGCCTGGGGCGGGCCGATGATGCGCATGGGCAAGGTGCTCGGCTACATCCGCGAGGGCTACCTTGCGGACATCCTCCTGATCGACGGCGACCCGCTCGCCGACATCACGGTGCTGCAGGACAAGGCGCGCATCCTCGCCGTGATGAAGGACGGCGAATTCCACCGCGCGCCGCCCGTGCGTCGAGCGCACGCCACGCGCTGGGCCGCGTGACGGCCCGAAGGAGAACGACATGGCCGATGTGGTCTTCACCAACGTCCGCATCCTCGACGGAACCGGACAGAACCCGTACAGCGGCAGCGTGCTGGTGCGCGGCAACCGCATCCGGCAGGTCGGCCGCAGCACCGCGCCGATCGCGCCCAGCGGCGCGATGGTGGTCGACGGGGCCGGCGCCACGCTGATGCCCGGCATGTGCGAGGCCCACACGCACTTCTCGTGGAACGACGCGGCCACGCTTGCCGAGATCCAGCGCATGCCGCTCGAAGAGCACGTGCTGTGGTGCGCGAAGGTGGCGGGCCGCTACCTCCAGGCCGGCTTCACCTCCTGCGTGGGCGCGGCCTGCGCCAAGCCGAGGCTCGACGTCGTGACGCGCAACGCGATCAACTCGGGCCAGATCCCGGGGCCGCGCTACCTCGCCGCGAGCCAGGAGATCACCGTGCCCGGCGGCCTCGGCGACGAGACGCTGCCGCACCTGCCCTTTCCCGAGTTCAGCTTCGGCGTCAACGTCAACTCGGCCGACGAGATGCGCAAGGCGGTGCGCATGTTCCTGAAATACGGCGTCGATTCGATCAAGCTCAACCTCTCGGGCGACAACTTCACGCCCGACTCGCCGGCCGAGACCACCTGGATGAGCGACGCCGAGGTGCACGCGGCGATGGAGGAAGTGCGCGTGCGCGGCAAGCGCGGCACCGCGCATGCGCGCTCGGCCGCGTCGGTCAAGCAGGCGCTGCGGCACGGCATCGACGTGATCTACCACGCGAGCTTCACCGACGAGGAGACGCTCGACATGCTCGAAGCCGCGAAGGACCGCGTGTTCGTCGCGCCCGGCATCGCCATCCTCTACGCGATGCTGCACGAGGCCGAGGCCTACGGCATCACTTACGAGAAGGCCTGCGCGATGGGCTACCAGATCGAATGGGACCACGCGCTCGAATCGCTCAAGGCCATGCACCGGCGCGGCGTGCGCATCCTGCCGGGCGGCGACTACGGATTCGCCTTCACGCCGCACTGCCAGAACGCGCGCGACCTGGAATTCTTCGTGAAGTACCTCGGTTTCACGCCCATGGAGGCGATCCGCTGCACCACGCTCTACGGTGGGCAGATCATGATGCGCGGCAACGAACTCGGCACGATCCAGGACGGCTATCTCGCCGACCTCCTGCTGGTGGACGGCGACCCGCTCGCCAACCTCGCGATCCTGCGCGACCCGAAGCGCATCCTCGCCGTGATGAAGGACGGCGAGTTCGCCAAGGCGCCCGAGTTCAGCGCCGAGCGCCGCTGGGAGCACGCCGCATGAGGGCGTACAGGCGCTGGATTCCCTGGCTGGTGTTCGGCCTGCCGGTCGCGGTGTTCGCGGTCTGGGCGATCGCGGACAACGCCTCGCTCTTCTTCAAGACGCTGCTCAACGGGCTCACGCTGGCCTCGCTCTACTTTCTGGTCGCGAGCGGCTTCACGCTGGTCTTCGGCCTGATGCGCAACGTCAACCTCGCGCACGGCTCGCTCTACCTGATCGGCGCCTACATCGGCTGGATGGTGGGCGAGCACACCGGCTCGTGGGTGCTCGCGGTGATCGCCGGCTTTCTCTCGGCGGCCCTCCTGGGCCTCTTGATGCAGGTGCTGATCTTCCGCCACATGCAGGGGCAGGACCTGCGGCAGACGCTGGTCACCATCGGCCTGTCGATCGTGCTGGCCGACCTCGCGCTGTGGATCTGGGGCGCGGAGATCTATACCTTCGATCCGCCCGCATGGATCTACGGCTCGACCACGCTGCCGCTGGTCAACAAGTTCCCGACCTACCGGCTGATGGTGCTGCTGGCCTCGATCTCGATCGGCGTCGGCCTGTGGCTGCTGCTCGCGCGCACCCGCATCGGCATGATGATCCGCGCCGGCGTCGACGACCGCGCGATGCTTTCGGCCTCCGGCGTGAACGTGCAGCGCGTGTTCGCGCTGACCTTCGCCATCGGTGCGGGCCTGGCCGGCCTGGCGGGCGTGGTGGGCGGCACGGCGCTGTCGGTCTCGCCGGGCGAGGACACGCGCTACCTGCTCGCCTCGCTGGTGGTGGTGATCGTGGGCGGCATGGGCAGCGTGGTGGGCGCGGCCATCGGCGCGCTGCTGATCGGGCTCGCGGAACAGTTCGGGCTGGCTTACGCACCGACGTACAGCGTCGTGTTCACCTTCGTGATCATGGTGATCGCGCTGGCGTTCAAGCCGCGCGGGCTGATGGGGAAGGCGGCATGAGCGCCGCCCGGCCGCCCGAAGGCGCTCGCGCCGCAGTGCGCAGCACGGAGGCATCTGCATGAGCGCGGCACAGTGGCGTCGCGCCATGAACTCATCGGCTGCCGCGGCGGGCGTGGCGCGGCGTGGGCGCGATGCAGTCGCGCTTCAGCCGGTGTCGCCTGCCTCAGTACCCGCCCCCGGCGCGCCCTCGCGCTGGGCCTCGGCATGGCGCTCGGTCCGCGTGCGCCACGTGCTCGTGCTGGCTCTCGTGCTCGCCTACCCCTTCGTCGCCTCGCCCTTCTTCACCTACCAGATCGGCGCGCAGTCGCTCGCGCTCGGGCTGATCGCGCTGTCGCTCACCTTCCTCGGGGGCTACGGCGGGATGGTCTCGCTCGCGCAGATGACCGTGGCGGGCTTCGCGGCCTACATGCTTGCGATCTTCGGCACCAGCAGCAATGTCGCGATCAGCCTCGCCTGGCCGTGGTGGCTCGCGCTGGTCGTCGCGGTCGCGCTCGCCACGCTGTTCGCGGCGGGCATCGGATGGCTCTCGGTGCGCACCGAAGGCATCTACACGATCATGATCACGCTCGCGGTCGGCGTCGCGTTCTTCTATCTCGCGCAGCAGAACTACACGCTCTTCAACGGCTTCCAGGGCTTCAGCCGGCTGGGGCCACCGACCATCGGCGGGCTCGACCTGCATCAGCCGGTGCCCTTCTACTTCCTGGTGCTGGCCTGCGCGCTCGCGGGCTACTTCTGGGTCAAGTACCTGGTGCGCGCGCCCTTCGGCGTGGCGCTGCAGGGCATCCGCGACAACCCGCGCCGCATGCAGGCGCTGGGCTTCGACGTGACCGCGCATCGGGTGGCCGCGTATGCGGTGGCGGGCTTTCTGGCAGCCGTGGGCGGCGTGCTGCTGGTCTGGTACAACGGCCGCATCTCGCCCGGCACCGTGGGCACGGGCGCGATGATCAACATCCTCATCATCGCCGTGCTCGGCGGCATGAAGCACCCGATCGGCGCCTTCGTCGGCGCGATCGTGTTCGTGCTGCTGCAGAACTTCGCCATCGACCTGGTCGACCGCGAACGCTTCAACCTCGTGATCGGCGGGGTCTTCCTCGCCATCGTGCTGTTCTCACCCGACGGGCTGCTCGGTCTCTGGCAGAGCGCGCGCCATCGTCTGGTCTCCGCTTCCCCTCACCGCGGCCCCGGCCGCTTCTTCCATCGTTGACAACAAAGGAGCGAGACATGAGCAGAGACAGGATAGTGTTCGTACGCGGCATCGTCGCTGCGGCGGCGCTGGTCACGGTGACCGGCTTCGCGCAGGCGCAGGAAACCCTCAAGATCGGCCTGCTGGCCACGCTCGAAGGTCCCTTCGCGGCACCAGGGCAGGACGGCATGCGCGGCGCGGACCTCGCGCTCAAGCAGAAGAACGGCATGGCGGGCGGGAAGAAGATCGAGTTCGTCAAGGTGTCGTCCGACGCCACGCCGGATAAGGCCGTGAACGCGACGCGCAAGGCGGTCGAGCAGGACAAGGTGCAGATCATGATCGGCCCGCTGTCGGGCGACGAAGGCATCGCGGTCAAGAACTACGCGAAGACGCAGCCCAACATCACCTTCGTCAACGGCTCGTCGGGCGCGCAGGCGGCGACGCTCTCCGACCCGGCGCCGAACTTCTACCGCTTCAACACCGAGGGCGCGCAGTGGATGGTGGGCCTGGGCGAGCATGCGCTCTCCAAGGGCTACAAGAAGACCTTCCTGATCGCGGAGGACTACGGCTTCCCGTACTCGCAGGTGCAGGGCTTCATGGCCAGCTATTGCGCCAAGGGCGGCAAGGTGGTGGACAAGGCCTGGGTGCCGCTGGGCACCAAGGACTATGCCTCGGTCATCGCGAAGATCCCGAAGGACGTGGACGCGCTGCTGGTCGTGCTCGGCGGCTCGGACGCGGTGAACTTCCTCACCCAGTACGAGCAGGCCGGCGGCGACAAGCCGATGATCGGCGGCTCGATCACCGTGGACCAGACGGTGCTCAATTACAAGGGCAAGCGCCGCGAGTCGCTGCTGGGCACGGCCTCGGCCGGTCCGATGGCCGATTCGATCGACACGCCCGAATGGAAGAAGTTCGTGGCCGACTACAAGGCGAACTTCAAGGACGGCTTCCCGAGCCCCTCGCTCTTCGCGTACCTGTACTACATCAACACGAAGGCGACGCTCGACGCGCTGGATGCGGTCAAGGGCGATCTCTCGAACGGCCAGAAGGCCTACCGCGAGGCGCTGCAGAAAACCAACTTCGTCGGCCCGGCCGGTGTCGTGAAGATCGACAGCAACCGCAACGGCGTGGGCCCGACCTACATCACCGAGGTGACGAAGGCACAGGACGGCTCGTTCTACAACAAGGTGGTGAAGACCGTGCCCGACATCTCGCAGTCGCTCGGTCTGCCCGAGGCGGACTTCAAGAAGATGGGCCTCGGCAGCCGGGACGTGCCCGACTGCAGAACCTGAGCTGAAGCATGGCGACGATCACCCCCCTTCGATCCGCGACATCGCGCGGCGCCGCGCCGGGCGGCGGTGCGGGCGCGCAGCTGCTCTCGGGCGATGCGCTGCGGCTCACGGGGGTGACGCGCGCCTTCGGCGCGCTGCGCGCGGTGGACGACGTGTCGCTCACCGTCGCGGCGGGCGAGAAGTACGCCATCCTCGGCTCCAACGGCGCGGGCAAGACCACGCTGTTCAACGCGATCACCGGTGACTTCCCGCCGACCGCGGGCCGCATCCATTTCTTCGGCGAGGACATCACCGAGCTGCCGCCCTACGAGCGCATCCGCAAGGGCCTGCGGCGCACCTATCAGTCTTCGCTGCTGTTTCGCGAACTCACGGTGCGCGACAACCTCTTCCTGGCGGTGCGCGGCGTGGCCAACGGCCGCTTCAGCTTCTTGCGCGCACGCGCCGGGCACGCCTCGACGCGGGCCACGCAGGATCTGCTCGAACGCACGCGCCTCGCGCACATCGCCGACGAGAAGGTCGCCAATCTCGCACATGGCCAGCAGCGGCAGCTGGAGATCGGCATGGCGCTCGCGGGCGCGCCGCGGCTGATTCTTTTCGACGAACCGGCCGCCGGCCTCTCGCCCGCCGAACGGCGTGAGCTTGTGGCGCTGTTGCGCTCGCTGCCGGCGCACATGAGCTTCGTGCTGATCGAGCACGACCTCGAGATCGCCCTGCGCGTGGTCGACCGCGTGACCGTGATGCACAACGGCCGCACGCTGCGCACCGGCAGCCCCGAGGAGATCGAAGGCGACGCGCAGGTGCAGGCGATCTACATGGGGAGCCGCCAATGACCGGCTGGTTCCGCAGCAGCCGCGCCGAACGCGAGGGCGCCTTGCCCGGCGGCGCCCCGGTGCTCGCGATCGATTCGCTCGACGTGTTCTACGGCCACGCGCATGCGCTGCAGGGCGTGAGCCTCGCGCTGGAGCGCGGCGTGCTCGGCATCGTCGGGCGCAACGGCATGGGCAAGACCACGCTGTGCAACGCGATCACCGGCATGGTGCCGGCGCGCGGCAGCGTGAGGCTCGCGGGCGAGGAGATCCTCGGCCTCGCGCCGCACGAGATCACGCGGCGCGGCATCGCCTACGTGCCGCAGGGCCGGCGCGTGTGGCCGTCGCTGTCGGTCGACGAGACCCTGCGCCTGGTCGCCCGCCAGCGGCGCGAGGTCGATCGCATCTACGCGATGTTCCCGCGCCTCGCCGAACGGCGCGGCCATGGCGGCGCGCAACTGTCGGGCGGCGAGCAGCAGATGCTCGCGATCGGCCGTGCGCTGCTCCTGGATCCGAAGCTGCTCGTCATGGACGAACCCACCGAAGGCCTCGCGCCGGTGATCGTCGAACAGGTGGCGCAGTCGCTGCGCGACCTCGCCGCCGAGGGCCGCATCGCGGTGCTGCTGATCGAGCAGAACCTCGGCGTCGCGATCTCGGTGGCCGACCGCATCGGCGTGATGGTCAACGGGCGCATCGCGCAGCAGATGCCGGCATCGCAGCTCGCGGCGGACCTCGACCTGCAGGAGCGCCTGCTGGGCGTGCGCTCGAACGGCCATGACGAAGAGGCGCCAGAAGCCGCGCCGGCCCACGAGCCCGCCCCCACGCAGGTCTTCACGGTGCGCCGCGCGCACGGCGACGGCGCGCCCTCGCTCGACGACATCGCGCCGCGCACGGTGCGCGGCTTCACGCGGTGGAACGCGGGCGGCACGGCGGCGCCGGTCGCGGACATCGCGCGGCAGCCGATGGACGCGTCCGCGCCCGACCGGCCGGCGTCCGCTGCCGCGGCCGCCCCGCAGGTCTTCGATTTCCCGGTCGCCGCGAGCAGCGTGCGCGCCGCCTACGTCTGCGGCACCTTCGACACCAAGGCCCGCGAGCTGTTCTTCCTGCGCCAGTCGCTGGAACGGCTCGGCTTGCGCGTGGTCACGGTGGACCTCGCCACCTCCGGCAAGCCCTCGCCCGCGAGCGTGCATCCGCGCGAGGTGGCGCGCCATCACCCGCAGGGAGAATCGGCCGTCTTCAGCGACGACCGCGGCAGCGCCACGGGCGCGATGGCGCTGGCCTTCGAATCCTTCATCCGCACGCGGCGCGACCTCGGCGGCATCATCTCGGCCGGCGGCTCGGGCGGCACCTCGATGGCGACGCAAGGGATGCGCGCGCTGCCGATCGGCGTGCCGAAGGTGATGGTCTCGACCATGGCGAGCGGCGACACGCGCCCTTACGTAGGCCCGAGCGACATCTGCATGATGTATTCGGTCACCGACGTGCAGGGCATCCACCGCATCAGCGAGGCGGTGCTCGCCAATGCCGCGAACGCGCTCGCGGGCATGATCGCGCACCCGCCGCCGGCCGCCTCGGCGAGCAAGCCCGCGCTCGGCCTCACGATGTTCGGCGTCACCACGCCGTGCGTGCAGATGCTCGCCAAGCGGCTGGAGAGCGACTACGACTGCCTCGTCTTCCACGCGACCGGCGTCGGCGGCCAGTCGATGGAAAAGCTGGCCGACTCGGGCCTGCTGGCCGGGGTGATCGACGTCACCACCACCGAGATCGCGGACGAGATCGGCGGCGGCGTGCTGTCGGCCGGCCCGACGCGGCTCGATGTGTTCGCGCGCCATGCCCTGCCTTACGTGGGCTCGTGCGGCGCGCTCGACATGATCAATTTCGGCGCCTGGGAGACGGTGCCCGAGCGCCTGCGCACGCGCCGCCTCTACCGCCACAACCCGACCGTCACGCTGATGCGCACCACCGCCGACGAGTGCCGCGCGATCGGCGAGTTCATCGCGACCAAGCTCAACGCGATGCGCGGGCCGGTGCGCTTCCTGATCCCGGAAGGCGGCGTCTCGGCGATCGACCGGCCAGGCCAGCCCTTCCACGACCCGGAGGCCGACCGCGCGCTGTTCACGGCCATCGAACAGGGCTTCCGCACCGGCGCCGAGCGCAGGCTCGTGCGCCTGCCGCTGCACATCAACGACGAGGCATTCGCCGATGCGCTCGCCGCCGCGTGGCACGAGGTGTCGCGGCCGGCAGCGGGCGCGCGGCGCGCTTGAGGGAGACAGGACCATGCCACGAATCGCACGCACCACGCTCCTGCAACGCCTGCGCGACAAGGTTGCCTCGGGCCGGCCCATCATCGGCGGCGGCGCGGGCACGGGCCTGTCGGCCAAGTGCGAGGAGGCCGGCGGCATCGACCTGATCGTGATCTACAACTCCGGCCGCTATCGCATGGCCGGGCGCGGTTCGCTCGCGGGCCTGCTCGCCTACGGCAACGCGAACGAGATCGTGTGCGAGATGGCGCGCGAGGTGCTGCCGGTGGTGAAGCACACGCCGGTGCTAGCGGGCGTGAACGGCACCGACCCCTTCATGATCCCCGACGAGTTCCTGCGCCGGCTCATCGCGCTCGGCTTCTCGGGCGTGCAGAACTTCCCGACCGTCGGGCTGATCGACGGCACCTTCCGCGCCAACCTCGAAGAGACCGGCATGGGCTACGGCCTGGAGGTCGACCTGATCGCGCGCGCCCGCGAACTCGACCTGCTGACCACGCCCTACGTCTTCAGCGAAGCCGACGCGCGCGCGATGGCCGGCGCCGGCGCCGACATCGTGGTGTGCCACCTGGGCCTGACCACGGGCGGCGCGATCGGCGCCGAGACCGCGCTCACGCTCGACGACTGCGTGCCGCGCATCAACGCATGGGCCGCCGCCGCGAAGACGGTGAATCCGCAGGTGCTGGTGCTGTGCCATGGCGGCCCGATCGCCACGCCGGAAGACGCGCGCCACGTGCTCGCGCGCTGCCCCGATTGCCACGGCTTTTACGGCGCCAGCTCGATGGAGCGGCTGCCCACCGAGACGGCGCTGACCGAGACCACGCGCCGCTTTGTCCAGATCACACGAGACTAAGAGGAGACGACATCCATGTCAGGTGCTCAATTCGGCAACTTCATCCTCGGCCTGATCGTGGTCGCGATCGTCGTCGCGCTCGCGGTCTGGCTGTTGCACTGGCTGTACCTGCGAAGCTCGAAGGAGCGCGCCTTCGTGCGCACCGGGCTCGGCGGCCAGAAGGTGGTGCTCGACGGCGGCGCGTTCGTGCTGCCGATCGTGCACGACGTGATTCCGGTCAACATGAACACGCTGCGGCTCGAAGTGAGCCGGGGCCGCGACAAGGCGCTCATCACCAAGGACCGCATGCGGGTGGACGTGATCGCGGAGTTCTACGTGCGCGTGGCGGCGAGCCCCGAATCGGTTTCCGCCGCCGCGCAGACGCTCGGCCTGCGCACCATGGAGCCCGAGCAGCTCAAGGAACTGGTCGAGGGCAAGTTCATCGACGCGCTCCGCACGGCCGCCGCCGAGATGACCATGGAGGAGCTGCACGAAAAGCGCGGCGCCTACGTGAAGCGTGTGCGTGAAGCCGTGGCCGGCGACCTCACCAAGAACGGCCTGGAGCTCGAAGCCGCCTCGCTCACGCAACTCGACCAGACCGCGATGGAGTTCTTCAACCCGAGCAACGCCTTCGACGCCGAGGGCCTGACGCGCCTGACCGAGCAGATCGAGCGCCGCAAGAAGCAGCGCAACGACGTCGAGCAGGACACGCTGATCGCCATCCGCAACAAGAACCTGGAGGCCGAGAAGCTCTCGCTCGACATCGACCGCGAAGGCGAGCATGCGCGCCTCGCGCAGCAGCGCGAGGTGGAGATCGCCCGTGCCCGCCAGCGCGCCGAGCTGACCGCCGAGCGCGCCCAGCGCGAGCAGGACGCGGAAAGCGCGCAGATCGCCGCCAAGCAGAGCATCGACGCGGCGCGCATCCGCTCCGAGCAGACCATCGAGCAGGAGCGCATCGGCAAGGAGCGCGCGATCCAGAGCGCGGAGATCGATCGCCGCCTCTCGCTCGAACTCGCCGAGCAGCAGCGCGCCATCGCGATTGCGCGCGAGAGCAAGGCGCAGAGCGAGGCCCAGGCCGAGGCCGAGGCCGCGCGTGCGCAGGCAGTCGCGGCCGAGGAGAAGGTGTTCACCGCCCGCGAGGTCGAGATGGCCGAGCGCAAGAAGGCGATCGAGCTCATCGCCGCCGCGCAGGCCGCCGAGCGCGATGCCCTGCGCCTGACCACCGCCGCGCAGGCCGAGAAGGACGCGAGCGCCGACCGCGGCGCCGCCCTGCGCGCGCAGGCCGAGGCCGATGCGGACGCCGAGCGCATCAAGTCGATGGCGATGCGCGTGCGCGCCGAGATCGAGGCCGAGGCGCAGCGCATGATGAACGAGGCGCACAACATGCTCTCGCCCGAGGCGCGCATGTCGGCGCTGCGCATGAAGCTGGTCGAGAAGGCCGAGGCCATCATCCGCGAATCGGTGCGGCCGATGGAGCGCATCGAGGGCATCAAGATCCTGCACGTCGACGGCCTGGGCGGCTCATCCGGCGGCGAGCGCAACGGCGACGGCGCCGGATTCGCGGACGGGCTGGTCAACTCCGCGCTGCGCTTTCGCGCGCAGGCGCCGCTGGTGGACCAGCTGCTGCGCGAGATCGGCATCGAAGGCGGCGACATCCAGCGGCTCGTCGGCGACGCGAGCGGCGCGCAGGCCGCGCTGCCCTCGGGCGCCCAGAAGAAGAGCGGGGAATAGCGCATGGTGCAGGTCTATGTGTCGAGCGTGATCGATGCGAGCGCGGACAGCGTGTGGTCGCGCGTCCGCGACTTCAACGGCCTGCCGCTGTGGCACCCCGGCATCGCGGACAGCCGCATCGAGAACAGCCAGCCAGCCGACCGCGTCGGCTGCATCCGCCACTTCCACACGAAGGACGGCGGCGCGATCCGCGAGCGGCTGCTGGCACTGTCCGACTACGAATACAGCTGCACCTACGAGATCCTCGAAAGCCCGATGGGCGTGGCCAACTACATCGCCACGCTCAAGCTCACGCCGGTGACTGACGGCGCGCGCTGCTTCGCCGAATGGAGCGCCGAATTCGACTGCGACGAGGGCCGCGAGCGCGAGCTGACCGAGACGATCGGGCAGGGTGTGTTCCAGGGCGGCTTCGATGCCTTGAAGCGGCATTTCAGATGATCTTTTCCAGCGTCGCCCGGTTTGTGTGGCTCGATCCGTGGGGGCGGGATCGCGCCGACGGTGTGCTCTGCTCCGCGAATGTCCCCCGGCCTTCGGCCTCCTCCTTTATTTCGCTGCGCAGAGCACACCATCGGCGCGATCCGTCACGGCCGTGGTTGATCGGCCGGCACCACCCACCGTTTCCCGTGGCGGGGATGCCGGGTGGCCCCCGCAGCGAAATAAAGGAGGAGGCGAAGCCGGGGGACATTCGCGGAGGGGGCCACCCGGCGTCCTCGCCACGCACCCCGAACGCCTCACCGCGGTTTTCGACGGCGGCGCACTGAAAATGCTCCAGCGCGTCACCCGCTCCACCATCATCGACGCGGCGATCGAGCGCGTCTGGGCGGTGCTGCGCGACTTCAACAGCCACGACCAGTGGCACGACGTGGTCGAGGCGAGCCGCATCGAAGCGCAGGAGCAAGGCGACCAGGTGGGCTGCGTGCGCAGCTTCACGCTGCGGGACGGGAACCGCATCCGCGAGCAGTTGCTGACGCTGTCGGACACCGAGCACACGAGCACCTACTGCATTGTCGAGGCCACCGTCCCGCTGCAGCGCTATGTCGCCACCCTCATGCTCAAGCCCGTGACGGACGGCAACAGGACCTTCTGGCACTGGACCTCGACCTTCGCGACGCCGCCCGGCATGGAGCGCGAGCTGCGCGAGATGGTGGCGCGCGATGTGTACGAAGCCGGCTTCGAGAACCTGCGCCGCTACCTGCGGCGCGGCGGCGACCTGCACGCGCCCGGCAGCATGCCGATGCCCATGGCGCTGCCCGTGGCCGCGCGGCGCATCGCCATCGAACGGTACGGCGGCCCGGAGGTCCTTCGCCCCGAATCGATCGAGGTCGCCGCCCCGCGCGCGGGCGAGGTGCGCATCCGGCAGCGCGCGATCGGCGTGAACTTCCTCGATGTCTACCTGCGGCGCGGCTGGATGCCCTCGCTGCTGCCGGTGTCGCCCGGCTCGCCCGGCGTGTTGGGCATGGAAGCGGCCGGCAGCGTGCTCGACGTCGGCCCCGGCGTCACCGGCCTGCTGCCCGGCGATCGCGTCGCCTATCTCGGGCCGGCGCCAGGCGCATACTGCGGCGTGCGCTGCGTGCCGGCCGACTGGGTCGTGCGCCTGCCGGCGGCGGTCGAGGACGAGACCGCCGCCGCCCTGCTGCTCAAGGGCCTCACGGCCGATTACCTGCTGCGCGACCTCGGCCACGTGGAACGCGGCACGCGCCTATTGGTGCATGCGGCGGCTGGCGGCGTCGGCCTGCTGGTCTGCGCCTGGGCGCGACGGCTCGGCGCGACGGTGCTCGGCACCGTGTCGAGCGAGGAAAAGGCCCGCATCGCGCGCGAGCACGGCTGCGAGCACGTGATCGTCACGCGCGACTACCGCTTCGCCGAGGCGGTGCAGCACGCCTGCGGCGGCGCCGACGTGGTCATCGACGGGCTGGGCGACGCCGCGCGCGACGAGAACCTCGCCGCGCTCGCGCGCCGCGGCCACTGGATCAGCCTGGGCCAGGCCAGCGGGCCGCTCGCGCCGCTGCCGCCGGACGCGCTGGTGGCCAAGTCGCTGACTTTCTCGCGCCCGGTGGTCTTCGACTACACCGCCACGCACGAACAACTCGCGCGGCGCGCGGAACGCGTCTGGAACGCGCTGGCGGACGGCAGCATCCGGCCGCCGATCGTCCAGCGCTTCGCGCTCGACGCGGCGGCCGACGCGCATGCGCGGCTCGAATCGCGCGCCACCGTGGGCGCGCTGGTGCTGGTGCCCTGAACGAATTCCCAAGGAGAGCGCGAATGATCGTCGGCATGAACCACTTCACCGTGATCGCGGAAGACCCGAAGGCGACGCTGGACTTCTACACCGGCCTGCTCGGCCTCAAGGTCGGCCACCGGCCCGACCTGGGCTTCGACGGCGCCTGGCTCTACGGCGATGCGCCGCAGGCCGTGCTGCACCTGTACTTCGACCGCCCGCCGCCAGCCCAGCGCGCGGGCGTGATCGATCACATGGCCTTCACCGCGCGCGGCCTGCGCGAGACGAAGGCGCGCTTCGACGCCAGCGGCACGCGCTACGACCTGCGCCAGCAGGCCGGCGCGGGCACGTGGCAGCTCTTCTGCCACGACCCGAACGGCGCCAAGGTGGAGCTGGACTTCGATCCGTCGGAAAGCCTGTAGGCCTCTTCACTCTGCCTTGATGCCGGCCGCGCGCACGATGCGGCCGTTGCTCTCGAACTCGCTCGCGATCTCGCTGGCGAAGGCTTCCGCCCGGCCGCCGGTCGGCACGTTGTCGGTCGATTGCAGCCGTGCGCGCAGGTCGGGGCTCGCGAGCGCCTTGTTGATCTCGACGTTGTACTTGTCGATCAGGATCGGCGACGTCCCGGCGGGCGCGAAGATCCCGAACAGCGAGGACTGGTTGGCGTCCGCGTAGCCGAGCTCGGCCAGCGTGGGCACCTTCGGCAGGCTTTCCATGCGCGCCGGGGCGGCCACCGCGAGCGGGCGCAGCTTGCCCGACTTGATCTGCACCGCGACCGAGGGGCCGGCGTTGGTCGAGAGGATCTCGAACTGTCCGCCGACCGCGTCGGTAAGCTGCTGGCCGCCGCCCTTGTACGGGATGTGCGTGATGTCGACCTTGGCCGACGCGCGCACCTGTTCGAGCACCACGTGACCGAGCGACGCCTGCCCCGACGTGGCCCAGCGCACCGCGCCGGGCCGCGCCCGCGCGTCGTCGATCAGCGTGCGGAAATCGCGCGTGCCGGTGGCCGGCGTGGCCAGCAGCAGCACGGGCGAATACATCACGCTCGCGACGGGCGCGATGTCCTTGATCGGATCGAATGGCGACTTCACCAGATGCGGGTTGAGCACCAGCGGGCTGATGGACGAGAAGCCCAGCGTCGCGCCGTCGGGTGCGGCCTTGGCGACCGCATCCATGCCGATGGTGCCGCTCGCGCCGGCCTTGTTCTCGACCACGAAGGTGACACCAAGCTGCGTCGCGAGCTTGTCGGCGAGCGCGCGCGCCACCACATCGCTCACGCCGCCGGTGGGATAGGCCACGATGAGGCGGATCGTCTTGGGCACCGCCTGCGCATGCACCGACGCCGCGATGGCGCAAAGACCGAGGGCGGCCACGAGGGCGCGCCGGCGATGGTTCAGGAACATCAATTCAACTCCTCGAAAGACAAGAGATTCAGCCGCGCGGATGGTGCTGCGCATGCAGCTGCTTCAGCCGCTCGCGCGCGACGTGCGTGTAGATGGTGGTGGTCGAGATGTCCGCGTGCCCCAGCAGCAGCTGCACCGCGCGCAGGTCGGCGCCGTGGTTGAGCAGGTGCGTGGCGAAGGCGTGCCTCAGGGTGTGCGGCGACAGCGGCACGTGGATGCCCGCCGCCTGCGCCTGCTTCTTGACGATGACCCAGAACATCGCGCGCGTCATGCCCGCGCCGCGGTGGGTCACGAACAGGTCCGGCGTCTGCTGGCCGTCGAGGATCGCGGGGCGTGCCTCCTGCAGGTAGCGCTCGATCCAGCGCCGCGCCTCGCCGCCGAAGGGCACGAGCCGCTCCTTGGCGCCCTTTCCAAGCACGCGCAGCACGCCGTCGTTCAGGCTCATCTCGAACAGCTTGAGCGCGACCAGCTCGCTCACGCGCAGCCCGCTCGCGTACATCAGCTCCAGCATCGCGCGGTCGCGCAGGCCGAGCGGCGTCTGCACGTCCGGCGCGGCCAGCAGGTCGTCCACCTGCTTCTCCGACAGCGTCTTGATCGCGCGCGGCATCTGGCGCGCCGGCATCAGGCGCAGGCTCGGGTCGGCCGCGACGCGGCGCTCGCGCAGCGCCCAGCGGTAGTAGCGCTTGAACACCGTGAGCCGGCGGTTGGCCGAGGTCGCCTTGCCGCGGTCGGACAGGCGCACACCCATGTAGGCCTGGAGGTCGCTTTCCTGCGCGCCGTTCAGCACCTTGGCGCGCTCGGTCGTGAGCCAGCGCGCGAACAGTGCCAGGTCGCGGCGGTAGGCGGCCAAGGTGTTCCTGGACAGTCCGTCCTCCAGCCAGAGGGCGTCGATGAATTCGTCGATTTCAGGAGTTTCGGGGGCGGCCTCGGACATGCGGGGCAAGATATCAAAAAACGATGGGGCTGGCGCCGTGGCTGGACAGGCGTAGGATGGCCGCCCCACCAGAACCGATGACCCCATGGACGCATCGCTCCTCGTTCATTCCGTCAACCTCGCCACGCTCTCCGTCTTCGCGCTGGTTGCCTTCGTGACCATCGCGACGCCGGGACCGACCGTGCTGCTGGCCTTCGCCAACGGATCGCGCTATGGCGTGCGGCGCTCCGTCCCCGGCATGCTCGGCGCGGTCGCCTCGGACTTCGTGCTGGTGAGCGCCGTCGCAATCGGGCTCGGTGCCCTGCTCGCGGCATCGGAGTTCTGGTTCTCGGTCGTGAAATGGGTGGGCGCGGCTTACCTCGCGTGGCTGGGCTGGCGGCTGCTCCGATCCCAGGGTGGCCTCGATCTCTCCCAGCTCGACGCGAGCCCGCACGATGTCACGGCACGCCGCGTTTTCGGCAGGTCCTTCCTGGTCGCGGTGACCAACCCCAAGGGCTACCTGTTCTGCTCGGCGCTGTTGCCGCAGTTCGTCAACCCGGCGGCGCCGCAATGGCCCCAGTACCTCGCCATCGGCCTCGTGTTCGCGGGCCTGGATTTCGCGGTGATGTGGGGCTACGCGCTCATCGGCGCGCGCGCGGTCCGGCTCTTGCGCCGTCGCGCTGTGCTCTGGCTCGATCGGTGCTGCGGCGCCGCGCTGCTGGCGCTGGCCGGCTCGCTCGCGCTCTACCGTCGAAGCACGAACTGAGGCGGATCGGTCCGCTTCGTTCGCGGATTGCACAGCCATCGCGCGATGGATTCGCTCATCGCCGCCTCCGCCCGCGCCCTCGCCACCGGCGATGCGATCGGCGCGCTCCAGCGGATCGCCCTGCGCGACGATCCGCCCGCGCTGGCGCTGCGTGGCATCGCGATGGCCCAGCTCGGCGAGCACCCGCGGGCGCGCGAGCTGCTTCGGCGAGCGGCGCGCGGCTTCGGCGCGCACGAGGAACTGGCGCGCGCCCGCTGCGTCGTCGCCGAAGCCGAGGTGGCGCTCGCGATGCGCGACCTCGGCGGCTCGCCGCGCGCGCTCATGGCCGCCTCGTCCACGCTCGAAGCACGCGCCGACCATGCGAATGCGCTGCAGGCCCGGCTGATCGCCGCGCGCCGCCTCCTGCTGCTGGGCCGGCTCGGCGACGCCGAGGCCGCGCTGTCGCAGCTCGATGCGCGCGGCATGCCGCCGCTGCCGGCCGCGATCGCCGAGCTGGCCGCCGCGGAACTCGCGCTGCGCTCGCTGCGCATCGAGGCGGCGCGTGCGGCCCTCGCGCGCGCCCACGAAGCGGCCCGCCGCAGCACCGTTCCCGCGCTGATGGCGGAGGTGGCGCAGGCGCGCGCCACGCTCGATCGCCCCGCGGCACGGCGACTGTGCGGCGCGCAGGCGCAGGCACTGCGCCTGGACGAGGTCGCGGCGCTCTTCGACGCCGACACGCTGGTGGTGGACGCCTGCCGCCACGGCGTCCGCCGGGGCGGCACATGGCTCCCCCTCGCGCGGCGGCCGGTGCTGTTCGCCCTCGCCCGCACGCTCGCCGAGGCGTGGCCGGGCAGCGCCGATCGCGATGCCCTGATCGCGGCCGCCTTTCGCCTGCGCCAGCCCGACGAAACGCATCGCGTGCGCCTCCGGGTCGAGATCGGCCGGCTGCGCAAGCTGCTGGGGCCCGTGGCCGAGATCGAGGCCACCGCGCAGGGCTTCGTGCTCAAGCCGCGCCCTGAGGCCGGCGAGGTCGTGCTGCTCGCGCCCCCGATCGACGGCGATCAGGCCTCCCTGGTGGCGCTGCTGTCCGACGGCGCGGCATGGTCCACCTCCAGCCTCGCGCTGGCGCTCGGCGCGAGCCAGCGCACGGTGCAGCGCGCGCTGGCGGAGCTGGAGGCGACGGGGCGCGTGCGGTCGATCGGCCGCGCACGGGCGCAGCGCTGGCTCGCGCCGCCACTGGCGGGATTCACGACGATCTTGTTACTCCCTGCCTCGCTGCCGTTTGACTAGAGTGCTCCCGACGGCGCCGCTTCCGGCGCTCACAGGAGCCCTTGATGAGCAGCAGCAAGACGAGCACCCGGCACGGCACCCCGCCGGCCGCGCGCGCAGCCGAGATCGTGCGCGAATACGGCCCCTTCGGCGACGCCGACCCCGTCCACGGCGTGACCCACGACGGCGAGCGCGTGTGGGCCGCCACGGGTCCGCGGCTGGTCGCCTTCGATCCCGCCAGCGGCGCCACCACGCGCACGCTCGACCACCCCTGCGACGCGGGCACCGCCTTCGACGGCAAGCACCTCTACCAGATCGCCGAATCGCGCATCGACAAGATCGATCCCGTCACGGGCCGCACGCTGGCATCGATTCCCGCGCCGGGCCACGGCAGCGACTCCGGCCTCGCCTGGGCCGAGGGAAGCCTCTGGGTCGGGCAATACCGCGACCGCAAGATCCACCAGATCGATCCCGAGACCGGGACGATCAAGCGCACCATCGAATCCAACCGCTTCGTCACCGGCGTGAGCTGGGTCGACGGCGAGCTCTGGCACGGCACCTGGGAAGACGAGGAAAGCGAGCTGCGCCGCATCGACCCGGAGACGGGCGCGGTGATCGAACGCCTCGCGATGCCGCAGGGCGTGGGCGTCAGCGGGCTCGAGTCCGATGGCGACGGCCTCTTCTACTGCGGCGGCGGCACGAGCGGCAAGGTTCGCGCCGTGCGGCGGCCGAAGAGCCGCGCGTGAGCGCGCGCATGAACCCGCCCATCACCCCAAGGAGCACACACCATGAGCCGATCGATCACCGTTGAAGCAGGCACCGCGAACCACGCCGTCGTGTCCAGGGACCGCTGGATCGCCGAACGCCAGGCGCTGCTCGCCCGCGAGAAGGAACTCATGCGGCTGCACGACCAGATCGCTCGCGAACGCCGCGCGCTGCCGTGGGTGCGCGTCGACAAGCGCTACCTCTTCGACAGCCCGCAGGGCCCGCGCACGCTGGCCGACCTGTTCGAAGGGCACGGCCAGCTCATCGTGCAGCATTTCATGCTCGGCCCGGGGTGGGCAGAGGGCTGCGTGGGCTGCTCCTACATGGCGGACCACGCGGACGGCATGACCGCGCATCTCGCGCAGCGCGACATCGCCTGGGTCGCGGTCTCCAGCGCACCGCTGGCGGAAATCGAGGGGTTCCAGCGCCGCATGGGCTGGAAGTTCGCCTGGGTGTCGTCGAACGGCAGCACCTTCAACCACGACTTCGGCGTGAGCTTCACGCCCGAGGAGCGCCAGCGCGGCGAGGTCTACTACAACTACGCGATGCAGGCCTTCCCGCATGCGGAGGCGCCCGGCGTGAGCGTGTTCTTCAAGGATGCCGCGGGCGACGTGTTCCACACCTACTCCACCTACGGACGCGGGGTGGAAGTGATGATGGGTGCCTACCAGATGATCGATCTCACGCCCCGGGGCCGCGACGAGGGCGACGCCGCGATGGGCTGGGTGCGGCACCACGACCGCTACGAGCCGGCGCCGAAGAAAGCCGGCTCGTGCTGCGGCTCGCACGGCTGACGCCGCGCGGCCGCGCGGGCTCAGTCGAGCTGGAGCTTCTGCTTGGCCACCACCTGCTTGTACACGTCGAACTCGGCCTTGATCTGCTCGGCGAACTGCTCGGGCGAGTTGGCGACGATGAGCGAGCCGGTGTCCTCGATGCGCTTGCGCACGGCCGGATCCTCGACGGACTTCTTCACGCCCGCGTTGATCTTGTCGACCACTTCCTTGGGCAGGCCCTTGGGGCCGAGGATGCCGTAGTAGGCCATGCGGTTCACGGGCTCCAGGCCCACTTCCTTGAAAGTCGGCACGTCCGGCAGCTCCTTGAGCCGCTGCGGCGCCGCCACCACGATCGGCACCAGCCGGCCGCTCTTGATGAAGGGCAGCGCCGACGGCAGGTTGTCGAACATGATCGGCACCTGGCCGGCCACCACGTCGTTGAGGGCCGGGCCCGCGCCGCGATAGGGAATGTGCGTCACGTAGGTGTTGGTCAGGCTCTTGTAGAGCTCCATCAGCAGGTGGCCGATGCCGCCGGTGCCCGAAGTCGCGTACGAGAACTTGCCCGGGCTCTTCTTGAGCAGCGCGACGAACTCGGCGTAGTTCTTCGCCGGAAAGCCCGGATGCACCGCGATGATGTTCGGCGTGGCGGCGATGTTGACGATCGGCGTGAAGTCGTTGATCGGGTCGTACGGCGTCTTGGGATTGATCGCCGGGTTCGCCGCCGTGCTCGACACCGTCGCCACGCCGAGCTTGTAGCCGTCGGGGGCGGCGCGCGCGGTCTCGGACGCGCCGACGATGCCGCCGCCGCCGGCCTTGTTGACCACCACCACGCTTTGCCCGAGCGCCTTGCCGAGCGGCTCCGAGATGACGCGCGCCACGATGTCGGTGGTGCCGCCCGGCGCGAACGGCACCTGCAGTTCGATCGGTCTGTTCGGATAGTTCTGCGCCCAGCTGGACCCCGCGATCGCGAACAGCGCGGTGGCGCCGGCGAACGCATTCCATTGACGACGATTCATTGAGTACCCTCCTAGGGACAGTGTTCGGAAAATCCGGATGCTAAACGTCGCAAGCGCCGCGCTGCCTCGTGGATTACCCAGAAGGCCCCGCGTTTATCCTCGAACGGGTGAACTATGCGCAGCTTCTCTTCCCGGACTTCTCCCTCATCGCCTGCGGCTGGCTGCTGTGCCGCTACACCGCGCTCAACCGGCTCGTCTGGGATCAGGTCGAAAGCCTGGTCTACTACTTTCTTTTTCCGGTACTGCTTTTTCATTCGATCGTGCGCAGCCCGCTCGACTTCGGCGCCACCTCGAACCTGCTGACCGCGGGCGTGGGCGTGGGCCTGTGCGGCATCGCGCTCGCCTATGCCCTGCCCTTCCTTCCCGTGATCGGAGCGCGCATCGACCGGCGCGAGCACGCCGCGAGCGCACAGATCGCGTTTCGCTTCAACTCGTTCATCTGCCTCGCGCTCGCGGGGCGCGTGGCCGGCCCCGAGGGCCTGCTGATGATCGCGGTGCTCATCGGCGTGTGCGTGCCGATGTTCAACATCGCCGCGGTGTGGCCGATGGCGCGGCATGCGCAGAGCGGCTTTGCGCGCCAGCTCGCGCGCAATCCGCTGATCATCGCGACGCTGACCGGACTCGTGGCCAACCTGCTCGGGCTCGGCGTGCCAGTGTGGCTGGAGCCCACGCTGTCGCGCATCGGCGCCGCATCGCTCGCGCTCGGGCTGATGGCCGCGGGTGCCGGCATGCAGTTCTCCTCGCTCGCGCGCGGCAAGGCGCTGGCCGTGTCGGTGCTCGCGATCCGCCACCTGGCCTTGCCGCTCATCGGCTGGGGGCTCGCGTCGGTGCTCCGGCTCGACGCCGCGCAGGCCGCGGTGCTGATGACCTTCGCGGCGGTGCCGACCGCATCGAGCGCCTACGTGCTCGCCGCGCGCATGGGCTACAACGGCCCCTACGTGGCAGGGCTGGTCACGCTCTCCACGCTGCTGGGCGTGGCGAGCCTGCCCTTCGGGCTCGCGCTGATCTCGCGCTGAAGGCCGCGCCGCGCGAACCGGCCCGCACCGGCTACCATGCGCCGATGCGCTACTTCCTGGCCGCTGTCGCCGCCGTGTCGCTCGCCGGCGCCACGCAGGCGCAGGACTACACCCGCTACCAGGGCGCATGGAGCGGGCCCTTTCTCTTCACCTTCGCGCAGCAGGACACCGGCGCCATGGGGGCGCCGGCGGTCTATCCCGGCACCCTGCAGATCGAGGTCGACGGCGCGGTGCGCGGCAGCGTGCCCGACGCGGCCTGCCTCATGGCGGGGTCCAGCGTCGACTACGTCTCGCCGGTCAACGCATCGATCGACCTCGACGTGAGCGGCTGCCGCGACGAGCGCTTCAACGGCCGCTACAGCGGCAAGCTGATCAACAACCCGATCCTGAAGTACGCCTCGATCCGGCTGAGTTCCACGCGCTCGCTCGAAGCGGGCACGGCGCAGATCTCCGCGATCATCCGGCACTGACCGCGAGCGCCCATTCGACATGTTCGCGCACCAGCGCGCTGGGGTGCGCGAGGCGCGTCGCCAGCGCGGCGCGGGCGCCTTCGTCGCCCGCGCGCAGCGCATTGCCGAGCGCGACCGCCAGGTTGCGCAGCCAGCGCTCGTGCCCGATGCGGCGGATCGGGCTGCCTTCGGTGAAGCGAAGGAACTCTTCCTCGCTCCAGGCGAACAACTCGCCGAGCTGGCGGCCGGTGAGCCCCTCGCGCGCGTCGAAATCCGGCAGCGCGCTCTTCTTCGCGAACTTGTTCCACGGACACACGAGCTGGCAATCGTCGCAGCCGTAGATGCGGTTGGCCATCAGCGGCCGCAGTTCGAGCGGGATCGGCCCCGCGTGCTCGATGGTGAGGTAGCTGATGCAGCGCCGCGCATCGAGCCGCCCCGGCGCGACGATCGCGCGCGTCGGGCACACCTCGATGCAGGCGCTGCAGCTGCCGCAATGCGGCGTGACCGGCTCGCTCGGCGGCAGCGCCATGTCGACGTAGATCTCGCCGAGGAAGAACATCGAGCCCGCCTCGCGGTCGAGCACCAGCGTGTGCTTGCCACGCCAGCCCTGGCCGCTGCGCGAGGCGAGCTCGGCCTCGAGCACCGGCGCGGAATCGGTGAAGGCGCGATGGCCGAAGGGACCGACCTCCTGCGCGATGCGCTCCGCGAGCAACGCGAGCCGCGAGCGCAGCACCTTGTGGTAGTCGCGCCCCCGCGCATAGAGCGACACGATCGCCTCGCCCGGGCGCTGCAGCCTCGCGAACTCCACCGCCTGCCAGTCGCCCGGCGTGGCGCGCGGAAGGTAGTCCATGCGCGCGGTGATCACCGACACCGTGCCGGGCACCAGTTCGGCCGGGCGCGCTCGCCGCATGCCGTGCGCGGCCATGTAGTGCATCTCGCCGTGAAAGCCTTCGGCAAGCCACTGCGCAAGGCCCGGTTCCGCGCTCGACAGGTCGACACCGGCGATGCCGATTTGGGAGAATCCGAGCTCCCGGGCCAGGGCCCGAATACGACTCACGAGTGGATGGCTGCCGATCACCTGCCGATTGTAGAAACGCACAGCGCCACGCGCGTCTGGCGCACCGAGGACGACACGCTCGCGCTGGCGCGCGCGCTCGCGTCATCGCCGGCGATCCGTGATGCGTTCATATCGCTGCAGGGCGACCTCGGCGCGGGCAAGACCACCTTCGTGCGCCACTTGCTGCGTGCGCTCGGCATCACGGGCCGCATCAAGAGCCCGACGTATGCGGTGGTCGAACCGCACGAGGCGCCCGATGGACTTGCGATCTTCCACTTCGACTTCTACCGCTTCAGCGACCCGCGCGAATGGGAGGACGCGGGCTTCCGCGACATCTTCGCGGGCCCCGGCGTCAAGCTGGCCGAATGGCCCGAGAACGCCGCGGGGCGCATCCCGCTTGCGGATCTTGCTATTAAAATCGAAGCAATGAACGACGACACCCGCACCGTCACCCTTCGCGCCAATACCGAGCGCGGCAGCCGGTTGCTCGCCGCGGCATGAGCGGGGCGCGCCTGAATCGACGCGGGCTGCTGCAAGGCGGCAGTCTCGTCCTTCTCCTCGGCCTGCACGAGATCGCTCGCGGCGCAACCATCGTCGCGGTGCGCGTCTGGCCCGCCGAGGACTACACGCGCGTCACCATCGAGTCCGATGGGCGGCTGAACTCGCAACAGCTGGTGGTCGGCAATCCGCCGCGGCTCGCGGTGGACATCGAGGGCATCGACCTCAACCCCGCGCTGCGCGAGCTGGTCGGCAAGATCAAGCCCGACGACCCCTACATCAACGGACTGCGCGTCGGGCAGTTCGCGCCGAGCGTGGTGCGGATCGTGTTCGACCTCAAGCAGGCCGTGGCGCCGCAGGTCTTCTCGCTCGCGCCGGTGGCGGCCTACCGCGACCGGCTGGTGCTCGACCTCTATCCGCAGAAGCCGATCGATCCGCTGGAGACCTTCATCGCCGAGCGCATGCGCGAAGTGCCGAAGACGCAGGCGCAGCCGCCCTCGCGCGGCGCACCGCCGGTCGCCGAAGCGCCGGCCGCGCCGAAGGCCGGCGCGCAGGCGTCCGACCCGCTCGGCGAGCTGATGGCCCAGCAGGCGGCGCGTTCGCCGCAGCAGCCCTCGCCCGGGGCCTCTGCGGCAGCGGGCCGCGCGCCCGCCACGGGCGGACTGCCGCTGCCGGTGCCGCCGACGGCCAGCGCACCCGCGCCGGCGCCCGCACGCGCGGCCCCCACGCCCAGCCAGACCGATCGCATCATCATCGTCGCGCTCGACCCCGGCCACGGCGGCGAGGATCCGGGCGCGATCGGCTCGAACGGCACGCGCGAGAAAGACATCGTGCTGCAGATCGCGCATCGCCTGCGCGAGCGCATCAACGCGAGCAACGTCAACGGCAATCCGATGCGCGCCTTCCTCACGCGCGATGCCGACTTCTTCGTGCCGCTGGGCGTGCGCGTGCAGAAGGCGCGACGCGTGCAGGCCGATCTCTTCGTGAGCATCCATGCCGATGCCTTCACCACGCCCGATGCGCGCGGCGCGAGCGTGTTCGCGCTGAGCCAGGGCGGCGCCTCCAGCAGCGCGGCGCGCTGGCTCGCCAACAAGGAGAACCAGGCCGACAAGATCGGCGGCGTGAACGTGGGCAACCACGAGGTGCAGGTGCAGCGCGCCCTGCTCGACATGAGCACCACGGCGCAGATCAACGACAGCCTCAAGCTCGGCGGCGCGGTGCTCGGCGAGATCCGCGGCATCGGCGCGCGGCTGCACAAGGGCCAGGTCGAGCAGGCCGGGTTCGCGGTGCTCAAGGCGCCGGACATCCCGAGCGTGCTGGTCGAGACCGCCTTCATCAGCAACCCCGAGGAAGAAGCCAAGCTGCGCAGCGCCGCCTACCAGGAAGACCTGGCGGACGCGCTGATGCGCGGCATCCAGCGCTACTTCGCGCAGAACCCGCCGTTGGCGCGCAGCCGGCAGTTGTAGTTCAGTTGATGTCGATGCGGGGGTGCTTCAGCGGCAGCTTGTCGTCGCGCCCGCAGCTGCGCATCGATTCCCGCTCCAGTGTCTCGATGGCTCCCTTGGACGCCGGCGGCGACACGCGAAAGGCACTCGAAAAGACCTCGGCACCGCAGTTGCAGAACTCCCCATGGCCGGCCCCCGCCGGCGCGTTCGAGATGCACTCGCGCCTGAACCACGCGGCGATGCTCGACTTCGAGGCCGGGCACTGCTGCAGGAGCTTGTAGTCGCGCACCAGCGCCCGGCGCCGGAACCGCGAGCCGGTTTCCTGCACCGCCTTGCGGTAGCCGTCGGTCAGGCAGCGGCAGTCGTAGAGATCGGGGTAGGCATCGTTCTTGGCGCAGGCCACCGCGAAGCGCTGCACCTCGCGTTCGAGTTCCGCCGGTGTGGCGGCATGGACGGCGGCGCCCCACGGCAGCGCCGAAGCCAGAGAAAACACCGTCGCGCCAATCGCGCGCAAGACGCCTTTCATGCGATCTCCTGAATGCGCCCGCAACCCGCTGCGATGTTGCCGGCTCTCGACGCACTTGTACATGCGGGGAATGCCGTGCGCGCTGGTCGGCCTCCGGTTCACAGCTTGTAGGTCGACAAGAGGATGCTGGTCTCGCTGCTCGAGATGCCGGGGATCGAGCGGATCGCGGTGAGCACCGCGTCGAAGTCCTCGAGCGTGTCGGCGCGCAGTTCGGCCAGGAGGTCCCAGCGGCCGTTGGTGGTGTGCAGCGTGACCACGTTCGGGTGCCCCTGCAGCGCGCGGCGGACGTCGTCGCCATGGGGGCCGTCGACTTCGATGCTCATCATGGCGCGGATGCGATAAGCCTCCGCATCGGGCCGCAGGCGCACCGTGTAGCCACCGATGATGCCGTCTCTCTCGAGCTTGGCGATGCGGTTCTGGACCGTTGCGCGCGCCACGCGCAGCTTGCTCGCGAGCGCGACCACGGACAGGCGGGCGTTGTCCCTCAAGAGACCGATGAGCTGGCGATCGATGTCGTCCATGACGCGATCATTTTGCTTTTCATGCCCGGCAGACTGCAATGTTTGGCGTTGAATCTGACAGGTTGCAGGGTTCAATCTGGCGGCGCCAGGCACAAGAATGAACGCGGAGAGCCCCATGACACGCTTCATCGACGTACCCACCATGTGCCGCCTGATCCAGGACGTGGGGGTGATCCCGTTCATCGGCGAACTGGCCGAGGCGATCCAGCAGGACTTCGTGCGGTGGGCGGACTTCGACAAGTCGGCGCGCGTGGCGACCCATTCGGACATCGGCGTGATCGAGCTGATGCCGGTGTCCGACGCCAGGACCTATGCCTTCAAGTACGTCAACGGCCATCCGAGCAACACGGCCCGGGGGCTTTACACCGTGATGGCCTTCGGCCTGCTGGCCGACGTGGCGACGGGCTATCCGGTGCTGCTGTCCGAGCTCACGGTGGCCACGGCCCTGCGGACCTGCGCGACCTCGCTGATGGCGGCGCGTGCGCTCGCGCGGCCCGCGTCGCGGCGCATGGCGCTCATCGGCAACGGCGCGCAGAGCGAGTTCCAGGCGCTGGCCTTCCATGCGCACCTGGGCATCGAGGAGATCGCGGTGTACGACGTCGATCGGCGCGCCACGGACAAGCTGGTGCGCAATCTCTCGGTCTACCCCGCGCTGAAGCTCGTCCGCTGCGCCTCGGCGGCCGAGGCGGTGCGTGGCGCCGACATCGTGACCACGGTCACCGCGGACAAGACCCGCGCCGCGATCCTCGCGCCCGGCATGGTCGAGCCCGGCATGCACATCAATGCGGTGGGCGGCGACTGCCCCGGCAAGACCGAGCTGCACGCGGACGTGCTGCGCCGGGCGCGCGTATTCGTCGAATACGAGCCGCAGACGCGCATCGAAGGCGACATCCAGCAGTTGCCCCGCGACTTCCCGGTGGTCGACCTGTGGCGCGTGCTCGCCGGCATCGAGGCAGGCCGCCAGGGCGACGCGCAGGTCACCGTCTTCGATTCGGTGGGCTTCGCGCTCGAGGACTACGCCACCTTGCGCTACGTGCTCGACCAGGCGACGGCGCGGCAGCTCGGTGTCGAGGTCGAACTCGTGCCGGGCGGCGACGACCCGAAGGACCTGTTCGGCCACACCCGCCGCGCCGGCGGGCGCGAGGCCATCCTCCGCGTGGCCTGACGCCGTGGGCGCGCCTTGTCGCGCAGCAGCCCCAAGCGCCGTCGCGCATGACGCCGGGGCCCTTTCCTACAGTCGAGTCCAGCGGGCTTCGCAGAATGGAACTCACCAATCAACAGAAAGGTGGGACATCATGATGAAGACCAAGCTCTGGATCACGGCCGCGGCCGCCACGACCCTCATGACCCTGGTCGGCTGCGCAGCCGGCCCGAACGAACAGCTGGGCACCGCAGGCGGTGCGGTGGGCGGCGCGGTGATCGGCAATGCCATCGGCGGCAATACCGCGGCGACAGTCGGCGGCGCCGCAGTCGGCGGCCTGATCGGCAACCAGGTGGGCCGCAGCGCCGACCAGCGCAACTACAACAACCAGTACTACCCGAACAACCGCTACTACCCGGACAACGGCCCGCGCTACTGAGCGCGTCCACGCCATCCCCTCTTGCGCGCCTCCGGCGCGCTTTTTTTGGCCCGCTCGCCCGGCGCGAGCCTCGTGCTCGCCCGCCGGCATTTTTTCGGGTTTACCCCAGACAGTCGCCCGCGCCGTACTGCTAGCATCACTTTACTTACCGGCCGGCAGGTACATAGCAACCATTTTTTCGAGATACGAAAGGGAGCACTGTGCAAGGTCTGATGCAGCCCAAGGCATTGCAGATTTCGAGCCTCCTCGAGCATGCGGCCACGCACCACCCGGACGTGGAGATCGTTTCGCATCTCGGCGCCGGGCGCTCGCAACGCACCGACTGGCGCACCGTTGCCCAGCGCGCACGCCGCCTGGCCTCGGCCCTCGGCCGCCTCGGCATGGAGCCGGGGGCCCGGGTCGCCACGCTGGCCTGGAACACCCATCGCCACCTGGAACTCTACTTCGGCGTGTCGGGAGCGGGCAGCATCCTGCACACCGTCAATCCGCGGCTTTTCACCGAGCAGATCCGCTACATCGTCAACCACGCGGCCGACGACTATCTCTTCTTCGATCTCGGCTTCGCGCCGCTGGTCGCCGAGCTGGCGCCGTCGCTGCCGAGCGTGAAGGCCTTCGTGGCGCTGTGCAGGCGCGAGGAACTGCCGGCGCTGTCGCTCGCGCAGCCGCTGCTGTGCTACGAGGACCTCGTGGCCGGCGGCGACGAGCACTTCGACTGGCCCGCGCTGCCGGAAGACACTGCCTCCTCGCTTTGCTACACCTCGGGCACCACGGGCCACCCGAAGGGCGTGCTCTACAGCCATCGCTCCACGGTGCTGCACTGCTGGACCGCCTGCGCGGCCGACGGCCTCGGCCTGCGTGCGCGCGACAGCGTGCTGCTCGCGGTGCCGATGTTCCACGTCAACGCCTGGGGCATTCCGTATGCCGCGGCGATGTGCGGCGCCAAGCTGGTGCTGCCGGGCCCCGACGTGTCGGGCGAGCGGCTCTTCGCGCTGATGAAGGACGAGGGCTGCACCTTCTCGCTCGGCGTGCCGACGGTCTGGCTGGGCTTCTTTCAATACCTGGAGTCGCTGCCCGAAGCGGCACGCCACGAGCTGCGGCTCGAACGGGTGGTGGTCGGCGGCTCGGCGGCGCCGCGCGCCATCATCGAGAAGTTCGAGCGGCTGCTGGGCGTGTACGTGATCCAGGCCTGGGGCATGACCGAGACCAGCCCGCTCGCGACCATCGGCAACCTGCTGCCGCGCCACGAGGTGCTGCCGCTGGCAGAGCGCTACGGCGTCCAGGCCCGGCAGGGCCGCGCGATCTTCGGCGTCGAGATCGCGGTGTTCGATGCCGAGGGCCAGCGCCTGCCCATCGGCGCTCCGCGGGCCGGCGAGTTGAAGGTCCGCGGCCCGTGGGTGGTCTCGGCCTACTACGGCAACGAGCCCGGGTCCGCGCTGGACGCCGACGGCTGGTTCGCCACCGGCGACGTCGCGATGATCGACGCCGACGGCTTCGTGCAGATCACCGACCGGTCCAAGGACGTGATCAAGTCCGGCGGCGAGTGGATCTCCTCGATCGACCTCGAGAACGCGGCCGTGGGCCACCCGCTCGTCAAGGAAGCCGCCGTGATCGGCGTGCGCCACGACAAGTGGCAGGAGCGGCCGCTGCTGATCGTGGTCCCCAAGGAGGGCGCCACCGTCAGCGGCCCCGAGATCCTCGACTTCATGAAGGACCGCGTGGCCCGCTGGTGGCTGCCGGACGACGTGGTGTTCGTCGACGAACTGCCCCACACCGCGACCGGCAAGCTGCTCAAGACGCGGCTGCGCGAGCAGTTCGCCGCGCATCGGCTGCCCGGCGACCCGCCGGCCGGCTGAGCCCCCCGCCCCTTTTCCCCCGATTCCACGCTTTCCCGCTCCCGACCCGCAACACACATCGGAGACTCCTCATGCCATCCAGCCCCCTGTCCCGTCTTGCCCTGGCTGCCGCGCTCGCGACCGGCCTGGGCGCCACCGCCCACGCCCAGGTCAGCGACGACGTGGTGCGCATCGGCGTCATGGCCGACCAGACCGGCCCCTACGCCGGCAACGGCGGCCCCGGCATCACGGTCGCGGTACGCATGGCCGTCGAAGACTTCGGCGGCAAGGTGCTCGGCAAGCCGATCGAAGTGGTGGTCGCCGACGACCAGAACAAGCCCGACGTGGGCCTGAACATCGCCCGCAAGTGGCTGGACGTGGACAAGGTCGACACCATCATCAGCAACTCGGCCTCCTCGATCGCGCTGGGCGTGAACACGCTGATGCGCGAGCGCGGCAAGCCCTACCTGATCTCGGGCACGACCACCACCGAGCTGACCAACAAGGCCTGCTCGCCGATGACGATCCAGTACCTGACGGACACCTACGCGATGGCCAAGGCGAGCGTGCAGGCGCTGATGAAGCAGGGCATCAAGACCTTCTACTTCGTCACCGTGGACTACGCCTTCGGCCAGGCCTGGCAGGAAGACGGCACGCGCTTCATCGAGGCGGCCGGCGGCAAGGTCGTCGGCTCGGTCAAGCACCCGCTGGGCACCACGGACTTTTCCTCCTACCTGATGCAGGCGCAGGCCAGCGGCGCGCAAGCCGTGGTCTTTCTCAGCGCGGGGCAGGATGCCTCCAATGCCCTGAAGCAGGCCGCCGAATACAAGCTGGCGCGCAACGGGCAGGCCATGGGCGTCTTCGGCATGACCATCAACGTCGTGGGCGCCATGGGCCAGGACGTCGCGCAGGGCCTGCAGTTCACCGCGCCCTTCTACTGGGACCAGGACGAGGCCACGCGCGCATGGACCAAGCGCTTTCGCGAGCGCTACAAGGAAGGCGTGCCCACCTACCTCATGGCCGGCGCCTACAGCGCGGCCACGCACTACCTCAACGCGGTCAAGGCCGCGGGCACCGACGAGGGCAAGGCCGTGGCCGCCAAGCTGCACGAGCTGCCGGTCAACGACTTCTTCTCGAAGAACGTCAAGGTGCGCGAGGATGGCCAGGTGCTGCGCAAGGTCTATGCGGTGAAGGTCAAGGCGCCGTCGGAGTCCAAGTACCCGTACGACTTCTACACGATCACCGGCGAGATCCCGCCGGAACAGGCGTGGCGCACGCCGGCCGACAGCGCCTGCAGCCTGCTCAAGAGCAAGTAAGCCCGCCGCGATCCGCACAATGGCCGCCCGCATCGAGATCCTGCGTCCCGAGCGCGACCTGCTGGGCGAATGCCCCGTGTGGGACGAGCGCACCCAGTCGCTGTACTGGATCGACGGGCGCAGCCAGCATGTGCACCGCTACGCGCCCGCCAGCGGCACCGCCGACACGTGGCGCGCGCCGGCGCACATCGGCTCGATCGCGCTGTGCGAAAGCGGCCGGCTGCTGCTCGCGCTGGAGAGCGACTTCCATCTGCTCGACACCGCGAGCGGACAGATCTCGCGCATCGGCGACGGCGTGACGCATGCGGCCGATCGCATGCGCCTGAACGACGGCCGCGCCGATCGCGGCGGCCGCTTCGTGGTCGGCTCGATGACGATGGGCCGGCACGAGCCGCTCGGCGCGCTCTACCAGCTGGACGCCACGGGCCGCGTACGCACGCTGGATCGCGGCATCCAGGTCGCGAACGCCACCTGCTTCAGCCCCGACGGCCGCTGGCTCTACTTCGCCGACACGCCCACGCACCAGATCCGCCGCTACCCCTACGACCCGTCCACCGGCGCGTGCGGGCCCGCCGAGCCCTTCATCGACACCCGCGCGCTGGGCTCGCCGCCCGACGGCGCCACCGTCGACGCCGAGGGCTGCCTCTGGGTGGCGCTGGTGCTGGCCGGCAAGCTGGTGCGCTTCGCGCCCGACGGCCGCGTGCTGCGCACCGTCGACTTCGCACCCGACGCCTTCATCACCTGCCCCTGCTTCGGCGGGCCGGCGCTCGACGTGCTCTATCTCACCTCGATCCGCGACAGCGGCAACCTGCTGCGCTCGCAGAACCCGGACGCGGGGGCCGTCTTCGTGGTGCGCGACCTCGGCGTGCAAGGCCTTGCGGAAGCACGCTACGACGACCGCCAGCTCGGCGCCTGAGGCGGCGCTTTTTTCTCCTTCCATTTCTCATCCAAGGACATCCATGACTCGACGTTTCGAAGGCAAGGTCGCACTCATCACCGGCGGCGCGCGCGGCATCGGGCGCGGCATCGTCGAGGCGATCGCGGCCGAAGGCGGCATCGTCGGCATCCTCGACCGCGCCGAAGACCTCGCGAAGGAAGCCGCCGCCGCGGTCGAGGCCGCGGGCGGCCGCGCCATGGCCTTCGGCGGCGACGTGGCCCACCGCGAAACCTTCACGGCCGCGGTCTCGGCCATGAAGGAACGCCACGGCCGCTTCGACATCCTGGTCAACAACGCGATCTGGGTGCGCTACGGGCCGATCGCCGACATCACGCCCGACATGCTCCAGCGCATGGTCGGCACCGGCTTCAACTCGGTGGTCTGGGGCACCCAGGCCGCGGCCGAGGCGATGAGCGAAGGCGGCAGCATCGTCAACATCGCCTCCGCGGCGGCCTTCATCGGCATGCCCCACGGGATGATCTACGCGGGCGTGAAGGCCGGCGTGCTCGGCCTCACGCGCAGCGCCTCGGCCGAACTCGGGCCACGCCGCATCCGCGTGAACGCGATCTGCCCCGGCTCGGTGCCCACCGAAGGCGTGCGGATCAACGTCGACCCCGAGAAGGTCAAGCTGCGCATTGCCAAGACGCCGCTGCAGCAACTCGCGAGCGTCGAAGACATTGCGCAAGCTGCCTGCTTCCTCGCGTCGGACCAGAGCCGCTCGATCACCGGCGAATCGCTGCTGGTCGACGGTGGCGCGACGCACGCCTTCCTCTGACTGCACGGAAGGACCCGCAGCCCATGCGATCCACCTCGACCGGGGACCCGGTGATCCTCGAAGCCCGCAAGCTCAGCCGCCAGTTCAGCGGCTTCCATGCGGTGAAGGACGTGGACCTCGCCGTGCGCCGCCATTCGGTGCATGCGCTGATCGGTCCCAACGGCGCCGGCAAGACCACCTGCTTCAACCTGCTGACCACTTTCCTCGCGCCGAGCTCGGGCCAGGTGATCTTCAACGGCCGCGACATCTCGCGCAGCGACCCGGCCAGCGTGGCCGCGTCGGGGCTGGTGCGCTCGTTCCAGATCTCCGCGGTGTTCGGCCAGATGACGGTGCTGGAGAACGTGCGCGTCGCGCTGCAGCGCCAGCAGGGCGGCACCTTCGCCTTCTGGCGGCCGCTGTCCACGCTGCGCTCGCTCGACGAGCCGGCGATGGCGCTGCTGGAGCGCGTGGGCCTCACGCGCTGGCGCGACACGCGCGCCGGCGAGCTGCCCTACGGGCGCAAGCGCGCGCTCGAACTGGCGACCACCATCGCGCTGGAGCCCGAGATGATCCTGCTCGACGAGCCCATGGCAGGCCTCGGCCACGAGGACATCGGGCCGGTGGTCGAGCTGATCCGCGACGTGGCGCGGGGCCGCACCGTGCTGATGGTCGAACACAACATGCGCGTGATCGCGGAGCTGTGCGAGCGCGTGACGGTGCTGCAGTCGGGCCAGGTGCTGGCCGAGGGCAGCTACGACGAAGTCTCGCGCGATGCGCGCGTGATCGCGGCCTACGTGGGAGGCGCGGGACATGCCTGAAGCCACACCATCGAACGCGCGCCGGCTGCTGAACGTGCAGGGCCTGCGCGGCTGGTACGGCGAGACGCTGGCGCTCGATCGCATCGACATCGAGGTCTTTGAAGGCGAGGTCGTCTGCCTGCTCGGGCGCAACGGCGCCGGCAAGACCACGACGCTGCGCGCCATCACCGGCCTCCTGGCGCGCCGCGAAGGCCTGATCGAGTTGCAGGGGCAGTCCACCACCGGCCTGCCACCCGAGAAGATCGCGCGGCTCGGCGTGGCCTACTGCCCGGAAGAGCGCGGCATCTTCGCGAGCCTCACGACCGAGGAGAACCTGATGCTGCCGCCGGTGCTGCACCCGGGCGGGCTCTCGGTGCAGGAGGTCTACGACCTTTTCCCCAACCTCTACAACCGCCGGCGCAGCCCCGGCACGCGGCTGTCGGGCGGCGAGCAGCAGATGCTGGCGATCGGCCGCATCCTGCGCACCGGCGCGCGCCTGCTGCTGCTCGACGAGCCGACCGAGGGTCTCGCGCCGGTCATCGTCGAGAAGATCGGCCAGACGATCCGCATGCTGCGCGAGCGCGGCTTCACGGTGCTGATGGTGGAGCAGAACTTCCGCTTCGCGTCGTCGCTGGCCGACCGCTTCTACGTCATCGAGGAAGGCCGCGTCGCCGGCCATTTCCGCCAGGACGAACTGGCCACGCGCCGCGACGAGGTCGAAGCCCTCGTCGGCCTCTGACAGAACGGACAACAAGCCAATGGACACCCTCTTCGGCATTCCCACGGCGGCGCTGGTCGGCCAGCTCGTGGTCGGGCTCATCAACGGCGCCTTCTATGCGCTCATGAGCCTGGGCCTGTCGATCATCTTCGGCCTGCTGCACGTGGTGAACTTCGCGCACGGCGCGCAATACATGCTGGGCGCCTTCGTGGCCTGGGCGCTGCTGCAGTACTTCGGGCTCGGGTACTGGTGGGCACTGGCGCTGGCGCCACTGGTGGTCGCCGCGTTCGGGGTGGTGCTGGAGCGCCTCTTCCTGCGGCACCTGTACGGGCTCGACCACGTGTACGCGCTGCTGCTCACCTTCGGCATCGCGCTCTTGATGGAAGGCGCCTTCCGCCTGCAGTTCGGCGCCAGCGGCCAGCCCTATCCGAACCCCTTCAAGGGCGGCCTGGACATCGGCGTGACCTTCCTGCCGATGTACCGCGTCTGGGTCATCGGCGCCGCGCTGGCGGCCTGCCTGGGCACCTGGTTCTTCATCGAGAAGACGAAGCTCGGCGCCTACCTGCGCGCGGCCAACGAGAACGCGCCGCTGGTGCGCACCTTCGGCATCAACGTGCCGCGCATGCTGATGCTCACCTACGGCCTCGGCGTGGGCCTCGCGGGCCTGAGCGGGGTCATGGCCGCGCCGATCTACCAGGTGAGCCCCACCATGGGATCGAACCTGATCATCGTGGTGTTCGCGGTGGTGGTGATCGGCGGCATGGGCTCGATCATGGGCTCGATCATCACGGGCTTCGCGCTCGGCGCCATCGAGGGGCTGACCAAGCTGCTGATGCCCGAGGCGGCGGGCGTGATCATCTTCATCGTGATGATCCTGGTGCTCGCCGTGCGCCCCAATGGCCTGTTCGGCCGCGCCCCCTGAGACACGAAGCTCTTCAGACCATGTCCTTCCTATCCCCCCGCGCCAACCTGGCCCTGCTGATCGCCGCCATCGTGTGCGTCGCGCTGGCGCCGCTGGTGGTCTACCCCATGTTCCTCATGAAGCTGATGTGCTTCGCGCTGCTCGCCGCCTCGGTCAACCTGCTGGTCGGCTACGCGGGACTGCTTTCCTTCGGGCACGCGATGTTCTACGGCTCGGCCGGCTACGTCGCCGCGCACGCGATCAAGGCCTGGGGCTGGGACGGGATGGCGGCCATCCTGGCCGGCGTGGCGGCGGCGTCGGCGCTCGGGCTGGCCACCGGCCTGCTCGCGATCCGCCGCCAGGGCATCTACTTCTCGATGATCACGCTGGCCTTCGCGCAGCTGGTGTACTTCATCGCGCTGCGCATGCCCTTCACCGGCGGCGAGGACGGCATCCAGGACGTGCCGCGCCCGATGGTGCTGGGCCTGTTCCCGCTGGCCGACACCCGCGTGCTGTACGTCTTCGTCGCCGTGATGGTGGGCCTGGGCTTCTGGCTGATCCACCGCACGGTGCATTCGCCCTTCGGCCAGGTGCTGCGCGCCATCCGCGACAACGAGCCGCGCGCGCAGTCGCTCGGCTACCGCGTGCTGCGCTACAAGCTGCTGGCCTTCGTGCTCTCGGCGGCGCTCGCGGGGCTCGCGGGTTCGCTCAAGGTGATGGTGTTCCAGATCGCCACGCTGACCGACGTGCACTGGGTCACCTCGGGCGAGGCGCTGCTGATCTGCATCGTCGGCGGCATGCAGACGCTGCTCGGGCCGGTGCTCGGCGCGATGGTGATCGTGACCATGGAGAACTACCTGGCTTCGTTCGCCGAATGGGTGCTGATCATCCAGGGCTTCGTGTTCGTGCTGGTCGTGATGCTGTTCCGCAAGGGCATCGCCGGCACCTTCTACGCGTGGATGGAGACGCGCCGCGAGCGCCGCCGCCCACAGGCCGGTACCACCCTCGATCCCGCACAGCAGGCCAGACCATGAGCAGCACCTCCCCACCCCTGCATCTGCCCGAACGCCTGCCCGACACGCCCGGCCTGCTGGCCGGCCGGCTCGCGCTGGTCACCGGCGCCGCCAGCGGCATCGGCCAGGCCATCGCCGTGGCCTTCGCCCGCGCCGGGGCCCGCGTGGTCGTGACCGATATCGACGCCGCACGCTGCGCCGGCACGCTGGCCGAGGTCCGCGCCGCCGGCGCGACGGGCTGGGCCCATGCGCTTGACGTGAGCGACGCCAAGGCCTGCACCGCGCTCGCGGAGCAAGTCGGCCGCGAGGCCGGCCCGGTCGACATCCTCGTCAACAACGCCGGCGTGCTGATCCGCGAAGGCATCGACAGCCCGCGCGCGGCCGAGAACCTGCGGCGCACTTTCGACGTCAACGTCTTCGGACTCTTCAACGCGGTGCAGGCCTGGCTGCCGGCGCTGCGCGCCACGCGCGGCTGCATCCTCAACATCGCCTCGGGCGCGGCCTTCATCGCGCAGGGCAACTGCCTGGGCTACTCGCCCTCCAAGGGCGCGGTGAAGATGGCGACGCAGACCCTGGCGCTCGACCTCGCGCCCGACGGCATCCGGGTCAACGCGCTGGCGCCCGGCGTGATCCACACGCCGATGACGCAGGCCACACGCAGCGACCCGGAGCGGCTGCAGCGCTTCATGCAGCGCATTCCGGCGGGCCGGCTGGGCCAGCCGCACGAGCTGGCGGGACCGGCCGTGTTCCTGGTGTCCGATCTGGCGTCCTTCGTCAATGGCGTGACCCTGCCCGTGGACGGTGGCACCTTGGCCGTCTGAATTTCCGAAACCGAATGACCCCACGCCCCTCCTCATCGAACCCCGTGCGCGCACTGGTCACGGGCGCGGCCCGCGGCATCGGCCGCGCGATCGCGCTGCGCCTCGCGCGCGACGCACAGTTGGCGGGCGGCGCGCGCCTCACGCTGGCCGATGTGCACGAGGCCGAGTTGCGGACGCTGGCCGAGGCGCTTCAGGCGATGGGAAGCCGCGCGAACGTGGTGGCCGGCGACCTCGGCGATCCCGAGGTCCCCGGCCGGCTCGTGGCCTCGGCGCTCGAAGCCTTCGGCGGCCTCGACGCGCTGGTGAGCAACGCGGGCATCGCGAAGCCCTCGCCCCTGGCCGCCTGCGCGACCGAGGACTGGGACCGGGTCTTCGCGGTGAACACCCGCGCGCCCTTCCTGCTCGGCCGCGCGGCCCATGCGGCGCTGCGCACATCGCGCGGCGCGATGGTCGTGGTGACCTCGATCTCGGGCACCCACGCGACCTCGCCGCTCGGCGCCTACAGCGCGAGCAAGGCGGCCACGCTGATGCTGGTGCGCCAGATGGCGGGCGAATGGGGGCCGGACGGCATCCGCGTCAACGCGCTCTCGCCGGGCCTGATCGTGACGCCGGGCACCACCGCGGCCTACGCCGATCCTGCCGTGCGCGAACAGCGCGAGCAGCGCGTGCCGCTGCACCGCCTCGGCACGCCGGAGGACATGGCGGCCGTCGCGGCCTTCCTGCTCGGCCCGGACGCCGCGTATGTCACGGGCGCCGAACTGCTCGCCGACGGCGGCTTGGCGCAGACCTTGATGAGCTCGCTGCCCATGGGCGGCTGGCAAGCGCAGATTGCAGCCACCCCCCAAGCCGCTTCGCGGCTCCCCCCTCTCTCGCCTTCGGCGGGAGGGGGGCGCACCCAGCGGCCCGGCGAAGCCGGTTCCGCGGGTGCCCTGGACTGAGTTGCGCCAGTCCCGAAGGCAGGACCGCCGAGATCAATCCGCCGGAAGGCTCGCCAGCAGCACGTACCACGGATCGTCCGGCTTGCGCGCGCCGAGCGGCTGGCGCACGCCGAAGCGCTCGGCCTCGCTGCCAGGCTCGACCGGCAGCGGCTGCATCCAGTCGTAGGTCACGACCCGCGCCGCGACGCGCCATTCGCCGCCGCGGCGCTCGAAGCGGTCGACGTAGCGGCCGCACAGCAGCAGGTCGCGCGGCGGGCCCTCGGCGGGGCGCTCGGCTTGCAGGGCATGGAAGTAGCTCTCGACCGCCGCGACCTCGCCGCGCAGTTCGATCGCGATGTTGCCGATCATGTGGACGTTGCGCCCGCCGCCCTGCGACAGCTTCTGCACGGCCCAGTCGATGAAGCCGCTGGCCGTGCCCTGGTAGGGCCCGTGCCGGTCGGTGGCGTCGGGCCAGTAGGCCGAGCGCAGCGCCGCCTCGTCGAAGCGGTCGACGCCCTGGCAGTAGCGCATCAGGCAGTCGCGGATGGCTTCGCGGTCGGCCAGCTCGGCCACGCGGCGTTCGAGGGCGGCGATGCGGTCGGTGTCAGTGGGCATGGCTCGTGTCCTGTTTGTCGGCGCGCAGCGTGATCACCGCGTCCAGGCAGGCGGCGCCTTCGGGGCGCACCACCAGCGGGTTGATGTCCACGCTCTCGATCTCGTCGGCATGCGCGGCCGCGAACTCGGAGAGGCGGCACAGCGCCGACACCAGCGCCGCCTCGTCGCCGGCCGGCGCGCCGCGCCAGCCGCGCAACAGGCGCGTGGAGCGCACGCGGTCCAGCAGCTCCACCGCGCGCTCGCGCGACAGCGGCGCGGAGGCGAAGGCCACGTCCTGGAACAGCTCGACCGCGGTGCCGCCGCTGCCGTACATCACCATCGGGCCGAAGGTCGGATCGCGATGCACGCCGAGGATCACCTCGACGCCGCCCTGCAGCATCGGCGCGATCAGCACGCCTTCGAGCCGCGCCTGCGGGCGCAGGCGGCGGGCGCGGTCCATCAGTTCGTCGTGGGCGGCGCGCACCGCCTCGGCGTTCTGCAGGTTCAGCAGCACGCCGCCGACTTCGGTCTTGTGCGTGATGTCGGGCGAGACGATCTTGGCGACCACCGGGAAGCCCATGGCCTGGGCCGCATCGGCCGAGGCGTCGGCGCTGGCGCACAGACGCTCGGGCAGCACCGGCAGGCCGGCGGCGGCCAGCGCGCGCTTGGCGCCGTCCTCGGTCTCGATGCCCGTGAGGTCCACCTTCGGGGCGGACGATGCCGGCGCCGGGGCCAGCGACATTCGCCGCTTCGCCAGCGCGGCCAGCGCCGCGATCGCGCGCACCGCCCGCGAGGGGTCCTCGAACACCGCGATGCCCTCGGCCTCCAGCGCGCGATTGACCTCGGGCATGGACAGCATCACCAGCACCAGCCGCCGCGCCGGATGGCGGCGCGCCACCTCGATCAGCTCGGCCTGCGTGCCGGCAAAGCGCGCGGGCGAGAGCCCCGAATGCGCGAGGTAGCCGAAGACCGTGCCCCATGGCGTGTGGTCGAGCAGGGTCGCGACCGAGCGCGAGACGCCCTGCGGCACCGAGGTGACCTGCGCCGTCATGTCCAGCGGGTTGCTCGCCACCGCGAAGGGCAGCAGCGCCAGCGCCGCCTCGCGGCCCGCGGGTGGCAGCGGCGGCAGCGCCAGGCCGCGCTCGCCGGCCTCGTCGGCCATCAGCACGCCGATGCCGCCGGAGCCGGTGACGATGCCGATGTCGGCATTGGCCGGCAGCGAAGGACGCACCGAGAACGCGTAGGCGATGTCCAGCATCTCCTCGATGGACTGCGGCCGCCAGGCGCCGCATTCGGCGAACACGGTGTCGTAGACCACGTCGTTGCCGGCCAGGGAGCCGGTGTGGGTCGACGCTGCGGCGGCGCCCGCCTCGGTGCGGCCGACCTTCATGATCAGCACGGGCTTGCCGGCCTGCGCGGCCTTGCGCAGCGCGCGGCGCAGGCGCTCGCCGTCGCGGCACGATTCGAGCGCGGCGCAGATGATGCGCGTCTCGGGATCGTCGGCCAGGTAGTCGATGCACTCGGCCACGTCCACGTCGGCCTCGTTGCCGGTGGCGACGATCTTGCTGAAGCCCAGGCCGCGCAGCGAGGCCATGCCGTAGGTGGCCGAGCCGAAGGCCCCGCTCTGCGTGGCCAGCGCGATCGCGCCGGGCTGCGGCTTGAGGCCATTGAGCGCGGTGGAGAAGGTGGCGAAGAAGCGCGTCGGCACGTTCAGCAGCCCGAGCGAATTGGGGCCCAGCAGCCGCACGCCCGCGTCGCGGCACAGCGCGGCGATGCGCGCCTGCAGCGCGCGGCCTTCGGCATCGATCTCGGCGAAGCCGGCGGTCATGATCTGGATCGCGCGCACGCCCTTGGCGATGCTGTCGCGCACCGCCGCTTCCACGCCGGGCACCGGCACGCAGATCACGGCGTGGTCCACCGGATGCGGGATCTCGCTCACGCTGCGGTACGAGCGCAGGCCCTGGATGGTGTCGCCGCTCTTGTTGACCGGGTAGATCGGCGCCTCGAAGCCGCCTTCCCGCATGAAGCGCAGCGGCCGCCCGCCGATGCGCTCGGGATCGGACGAGGCGCCGACCAGCGCGACCGAGGACGGATGGAACAGTGAATGGAGCGAATGCATGGCGGTGCGCCCTCAGTGCACGGCGGCATCGGCCGCATCGGTGGCCACGAGCCGGTCGAGCTGCGCGTAGCGGTCGCCCCATTGCAGGCTGCAGGCCAGGGCGTGCATGGCCAGGCGCGCGGCCGGCAGCTCGCGCGACATGCCGATGCCGCCGTGAAGCTGGATGCAGTCCTCGGCCGCGCGGCGCGCCGTCATCGAAAGGTACAGCTTGACCAGCGCGATCTCGCGCCCGCCCGCGTGGCCGGCGCCGTAGGCCAGCACGCGCTGGCGCACCATGCCGCGCACGTTCTCGTAGGCCACGTACATCTCGACCGTGCGATGGCGCAGCGCCTGGAAGGTGGACAGCGCCACGCCGAACTGCTGGCGCGTGCTGAGGTACTCGATGCTCTGCTCGATCATCGCGCCCATGGCGCCCACGATCTGCGCGCAGCTCATGAGCGCGCCCACGTCGCGCGCCCGGGCGGCGGCGGCGCGGGCCGCCTCGCCGCGCGCCAGCACGGCGCCGGCCGGCAGGCGCACGCCTTCGAGCGCGATGTCCGCCGTCTGGCGCGCATCGACGCCGAGCCAGGTGCGCGCGAGGCCGGGGAGCGCGTCGCGCGCGGCGAGCAGCAGCACGTCCTCGCCGTTCGCGGTGCGGGCCAGGAAGACGAGGTGCGTGGCCGGCTCGGTCAGGTCGGCGCCGCGCAGGCTGCCGGTGAGCACGGGCGCATCGCCCTCGCCCTGGAAGGTGCAGCGCAGCGCGGCGGCAGCATCCGCCTCCAGCACCGGGCAGGCCGAGGCCTCGCCCGACGCGACCTGCGCCAGCAGTTGCGCGACCGCCGGCTGCCCGCGCAGATCGTGCAGCAGGGCCGGCAGCACCGCGCAGCGCGCCACCAGCGGCGCCGCCAGCGCATGGCGGCCCGCCGCCTCGAGGACCGCGGCCATGTCGGCCAGGGAGGCGCCGGCGCCGCCATCCGCCTCGCTCACCAGCACGCCTTGCCAGCCGAGGGCCAGGAACTGCTGCCAGGTCTCGCTGGCCTGCTGGGATTCGAAGGTCTCGACGACCGGCGCCGCGGCGGCCACGCGCAGGGTGGTGTCGTACAGGTCGCCCGGGAACATGGGCGTGGCTTGGAAGGGCATGCTTCAGGCTCCGAAGATGTCGCGTGCAATCACGTTTTTCTGGACCTCGCTGGTGCCGCCCGCGATGCTGCGCGAGCGGTAGAACAGGTAGGTGTGGATCAGTTGCCGAAGCGGCTCGGCATCGTCTTCGTCGGGCGCGACGGTGTCCACCAGGCGCGATGCGTAGGTGGGTCCGGCCACGTCGAGCGCGATGCCGATGAGCTGCTGCGAGAGTTCCGAGCAGTACAGCTTGAGCGCCGAGGACTTGGACGCGGCGAGCGTGCCTTGCATCTCCTCCTGGATGGCCGACAGCAGCATCTCGCGCGCGCCCATCACGCCGGCCTGGGCCAGGTACAGGTGCTCCAGCAGCACATGCTGGCTCGCGCCGTGCGCGGTCTTGCCGCGATCGCGCAGCAGGTCGGTCACATGGTCGGCCAGCCGCGCCAGGCGCGGCACCGTCGCGGGCGACAGCCGTTCGCGGTCGAGCAGGAACTTGGCGCACTTCCAGCCGCCGCCCTCCTCGCCCAGCAGGTTCTCGACCGGCACGCGCACGTCGCGCAGGAAGACTTCGTTCACGTGATGCCAGTGGTCGATGGTGGGGATCGGCCGCACCTCGATGCCGGGCGTGTTCATGGGAACGAGCAAGAGCGAGATGCCGGCCTGCTTGCGGCCCTCGGTCGAGGTGCGCACGAGCGTGTACATCATGTCGGCCTCCTGCGCGTGCGAGGTCCAGATCTTCTGGCCGTTGATCACGTAGTGGTCGCCGTCGCGCACGGCCGCGGTGCGCAGCGAGGCGAGGTCCGAACCGGCGCCCGGCTCGGAGTAGCCCTGGCACCACCACTCGCTGCCGTCGACGATGCGCGGCAGGAAGCGCGCCTTCTGCGCCTCGGTGCCGAAATGCATGATCACCGGCCCGATATGGCCGAGGCCGTGGTGGTACAGCGGCGGGCAGTCGGCTTCGGCCATCACCTCTTCGAAGAGGTAGCGCTGCTGCAGGTCCCAGCCGGTGCCGCCGTACTCGACGGGCCAGTTGGGCGCGCCCCAGCCGCGCGCGGCGAGCTTGCGCTGCCAGGCGCTGTATTCGGCGCGCGTGACCTTCTGGTTGCTGCGCACGATGGCGCGGAGTTCGGCAGGGCACTCGCGCTCGGCGAAGGCGCGCAGTTCGTCGCGGAACGCGGCGTAAGTGTCAGGGGTGTCGTCGGAGGGGATGGGGTTCATCGATGCAGGCCGTACGAAGGCAATGAAGGGTCCATGAAGGTTCGAGGGCGGCCCGGCGTCAGTCCAGGCGGATGTTTCGCGCGCGGATGACTGGCGCCCAGCGCTGCGTCTCCGCGTCGAGGTAGGCGGCGAACTCCGCGGGGGTCTTCTCGCGCGGCTCGCCGCCTGCGTTCTGGATGCCCTCGCGCACCTCGGGCAGGGCCAGCACCGCGCGCAGGTCCTCGTAGATGCGCCGCTGCAGCGCGGCCGGGGTCTTCGCCGGAAGGAAGAAGCCGAACCATCCGCCGCAGGCGTAGCCGGCCAACTCGGGCACCCCGGCGGTCGCCAGCGGCGCGAGCTCCGGCGCGCGGGCCAGGGGCCGGTCGCTGGCGACGCCGATCACCTTCATGCGGCCGGCGTGCACGAAGCTCATCGAGCTGGAGGAATCGAGCATGGCGTCCACCTGGCCGCCCATCAAGTCGTTCAGGGCCGGCGCATTGCCACGGTAGGCCGCATGGACGATCGGCACGCCGACCATCGACGCGAGCAGTTCCGCGCCGATGTGGGGGCTGGAGCCGTTGCCCGAGGACGCGAACACCACCTTGCCCGGATTGCGGCGCATGTAGGCCACGAACTCCGCCAGATTGCCGGCCGGCACCTTGTTGGCCACGAACAGCACGCTCGGCGCATCGGCCACCAGCGTGACGGGCGCCAGCGCCTTCGGGTCGTAGGGCAGGTTCTTCATCAGGAGCGGATTGGCCGTGTAGCCGAAGCCCGTGAGCAGCAGCGTGTGACCGTCGCCCGGCGCGCGGGCCACCAGGGCCGTGCCGATGGTCGTTCCGCCGCCGTTGCGGTTGTCCACGACCACCGGCTGGCCCCAGCGCGCCGACAGCGCCGGCGCGATGGCGCGCGCCAGCTGGTCCGTGAAGCCGCCGGCCGCGTAGGGCACCACGATCGTTACCGGCTTGCCGGGGAAGTCCTCGGCATGCGCGCCGGCCAGGAACGCGGCGCCCAGCGCCACCCGCACCAGCGTGGTTCTCAGGCAGCGAACAAGGTTCATCACCGTCTCCATCAGTTGGCTTCAGTTTACTTTACGGCCGGTAAGTAAACGATCTGGGGTTTGCCCTGATCGATTTCGCCGCGAGAACCGCGGGGTGGCTTAAGGGGGAATCAGGGCTTGGCGGGCGCGCTCAGGCCGCCGAAGGCCATGTCCAGGTACTGGTCGATCACCTCGCGGGTACCCAGCCGGCCCCCGAGCTTGTGCCAGCGGCACAGGTGATTGAGCATGGACAAGAGCATCCGTCCGGCCATGGCCGGGTCGACGGGTCGGAACTGGCCCTGGTCGATCGCGTCGCGGATGCTGTCGCGCAGCAGCCGCTCGTAGGTGTCGCGCAGCCGCACCGTGACGGCACGGGGTTGTGCGTCCCGGTTCGACCAGAAGGCGTTGGAACCCGCGATCCACGAGTCGCGGCTGCGATCGAGGAAATCGGCCGAGGCCAGCATGAACAGGCGCACCCGGTCGGCCGGCGTGGCGCCTTCCGCCATGGCCGCGCTCACGGTGTCGACCAGGTTCTGCATCGACGCCAGCACGATGCGCTCGTACAACTCTTCCTTGTTGGGGAAGTGGTAGTAGAGCGCGGCCTTGGTGATGCGCGCCTCTTCCGCGATGTCGCGCAGCGAGGTGCCCTCGTACCCCTTGCGCGCGAAAAGCCGGATCGCGATGTCGATCAGCTGCTCCTGCCGCGCATCCGAGCGGATGCGGGGCGTGGGGGGCGTGTCGGAACTGGCTTCCACCGGTTCCGGAGGATCGGTCGCCATGGGCGTGTTATTCGTCATCGAGGGGGGAGAAACGGCACTGGCTTGACGGCAGGTCAACTCCGGGCCTCGGCAATGGTATCAGCCGCGCCCCGGAGCCCATGGGTTCAGCGGCCCGTGTAGACCGGGGCGCGCTTCTCGAGGAAGGCGCGCTGGGCTTCCTTGGCATCCTCGGTCTTCGACAGCGCCACGGTGTTGCCCTGCTCGTAGCGGTAGGCATCGCGCGGCGGCATGACCAGGGTCATGCGCGCCGCTTCCTTCGCGAGACGCAGCGCGACCGGGCTCTTGGAAGCCATCTCGCGCGCGATCTCCATCGCGTAGGGCATCAACTGGTCCGCGGGCAGGCAGGCCTCGACGAGACCGAGCCGATAGAGCTCCTGCGCGCTCACCTTCATGCCGGTGTAGAACATCCGGCGCGCGCGCGACTGGCCGAAGACGCGCTGCAGAAAGGTCACGCCGCCGGCGAGGCCCACGTTGATCTCCGGCATCGAGACATAGGCGTCTTCCGAGGCCACCCAGATGTCCGAGCCCATCACGAGCCCGAAGCCCGCGCCCATCGCCGGGCCGTTGATGGCCGCGACGACCGGCTTCGAGCACTCCACGAGCGCGTAGTACGACTCGCGCACCAGGCGGTTGTGGCGGCCATAGGCGCCCGGCGTGGCGCCCAGGTTGGGCCGCTCGCGGATGTCCGCGCCGGCCGAGAACACCTTGCCCGAGCCGGTGAGCACGATGCAGGACACGTCCTCGCGGTCGGACAGCTCGTCGAAGCAGGCCGTGAGGTCGGCGCGCATCTCGGCGTTCTGCGCGTTCACGGGCGGGCGGTTGAGCGTCACCACGGCAATGCGGTCGCTGATCTCGACTTGCAGCGTCTTGAATTCCATGAAGTCTCCTCGAAGTTCGCAGGCGAATTACCTGCCGACAGGTAAATATAGGCGCGGCGCGCGCCGGCAGGCAAGCGCGCAAGCCCCCGGGCTGACGCCTACGCGTCAGGCGGCGCGGGCTTTCTCCACGCGCCGGGCGAACACCAGGCCGCGGTAGCCGTCCGCAGCGGCGGCGGCGCAATGCTCACGGTACTTGGCAAAGCCGCCGGTGTACATCGTGAGGCCCGTGGGCTTGTCCTTGACGTTGGCGCCGACCCACCAGGTCTTGGCCTTGTTGATGAGCGAACGCCGGGCCAGCCCCGCGATGATGTCCATCCACTCGGCCTCGGCCTGCGCCGTGGGCTCGACGCTCGACGCGCCGGTCTTCTGCATGTGCACGATGAGCGCGGCGATCCAGTCCACGTCGTGCTCGCTGATGCGGATGATGTTCGCCAGCGCGGCGGGGCCGTTCGGCCCGGTGGTCGCGAAGAGGTTGGGGAAGCCTTCCATCATCATCGCGAGGTACGAGCGCGGGCCGTCCTTCCACTTCTGCGTCACGGTCCGGCCATCGCGGCCGACCACGTCGAAGGCCGTCAGCGCACCGGTCAGGCCGTCGTAGCCCGTGGCGAGGATCAGCACGTCCAGCTCGACGACCTTGCCCGACGCGAGGCGCACGCCTTGCTCGACCACCTCGGCGATCGGATCGGCCTGCAGGTCGACCAGGTGCACGTTCGGCAGGTTGTAGGTCTCGTAATAGGAGGTGTCGATGCACGGGCGCCGCGCGAAGATCGGATAGCCGCGCGGCTTCAGCTTCTCGGCCGTCGCAGGGTCCTTCACCACCTCGCCGATCTTCTCGCGCACGAACTCGGCCACGACTTCGTTGGCTTCCTCGTTGACCATCAGGTCCGAGAAGGTGCCCAGCATCGCCAGCCCGCCCTGCTTCCAGGCGTCCTCGAGCAGCGAGCGGCGCTGTTCCGGCGTGACGCTGAAGAAAGCCCGCGTCGATTGCGGCCGCGTGCCGCCCACCGCGCTGTTGCGCGCGGCCTCGCGGATGCCCGCGTAGTGGCGCTTGACCTCGGCCATGTACTCGGGCGTGAGGGGCACGTTGCGCATCGGCATCGTGAAGCTCGGCGTGCGCTGCAGCACGAACAGCTCGCCCACCTTCGGGCCGAGTTCCTGCACGATCTGCAGGCCGGTCGAGCCGGTGCCGATGACGCCCACGCGCTGGCCCGACAGGTCCACGGGCTCGTGCGGCCATCGGGCGGCATGCATCAGCCGGCCCTTGAAGCGGGAGAGACCTGCGATCTCGGGCTCCTTGGGAACCGACAACGGGCCGGTCGCCATGATGCAGAACGGCGCCTCCAGGACATCGCCGCGGTCGGTGGTCGCGGTCCACAACTGGCGCGCCTCGTCCCAGGCCGCGCGCGTCACGCGCGTGTTGAAACGGTAGTGCTTGCGCAGGTCGAGCCGCGTCGCGACGAAATCGATGTACCGCAGCAGTTCCGGCTGCGCGGCGAACTGCTCCGACCAGTTCCACTCCTGCTCGATCTCGGGCGAGAAGCTGTAGCTGTAGTCGATGCTCGGCAGATCGACGCGCGCCCCCGGATAGCGGTTCCAGTACCAGACGCCGCCGAGGTCGCCGCCGGCCTCGATGCCCTGGACGCTCAGGCCCATCTCGCGGAATTTGTAGATCGCGTACATGCCGCCGAACCCGCCGCCGACCACGATCACGTCGCAGCGCGTGGGAGAAGTGCTCTTCGAAGGCGTGCCGCCCTGTCCTGCTGTCATGGCTTGTCTCCAATGGTTGGACTTGTTCGTCCGGTTTTCCGGATCGATGCCCACATCATGCCAACCTGCCGGCCGGTAAGCAAGCCATTGCGAAAAACGGGCCTCTCGTCGTCGAGGCCCGTCTTCAGGGTCGAGAGAGGGCGGAGTTCAGGGCGCGGTCGAGGCACCCCGCGCGCGCCACGCGCCGAAGATCGCGATCAGGCCCGGAATCAGGATCAAGGCCCAGATGATCTTTTCGAGGTGTTCGCGCACCAGCGGCAGGTTGCCGAAGAAGTACCCCGCGGTACAGATGCCCAGCACCCAGAGCAGCGCGCCGGCGACGTTGAACATCGTGAACTTGCCGCGGGTCATCTCGGCCACGCCCGCCACGAAGGGCGCGAAGGTGCGGATGAACGGCATGAAGCGCGCCAGGATGATCGTGACGCCGCCATAGCGTTCGTAGAACGCGTGCGCCTGGTCGAAGGCCCTGCGGTTGAAGAAGCGCGAACTCTCCCACTGGAACACCTTGGGCCCGAAGTAGCGGCCGATGCTGTAGTTGCACTGGTCGCCCAGGATCGCGGCCGCCAGCAGGACCGGCACGGCGATGCCGTAGCTCATCAGCCCCGCGCCGCACAGCGCGCCGACGATGAAGAGCAGCGAATCGCCGGGCAGGAAAGGCATCACCACCAGCCCCGTCTCGACGAACACGATCAGGAAGAGGAGGCCGTACACCCAGGGTCCGTAGGCAATGACGAAGGCCTCGAGATGCTTGTCGATGTGCAGGATGAAATCGACGAGAAAGCTGATGATTTCCATGGCGCGCATTATCACGATGGATGGAGGGCGCCCTTCTAGAATCTCCTTCGTGAGTGCCCTCCCGTCTTCCGCAAGCCCTTCCACGCGTCGTCCGATCCGCGAGCTTCCCGACGAGCTGATCAGCCAGATCGCGGCTGGCGAAGTGGTCGAGCGGCCGGCCTCGGTCATCCGCGAACTGCTCGACAACGCGCTCGATGCCGGCGCGCGGCAGGTCACGGTGCGGCTCGCGGCCGGCGGCGTGCGGCTGATCTCGGTCGAGGACGACGGCACCGGGTTGCCGCGCGATGAGCTTCCACTCGCGCTGCGCCGCCATGCGACGAGCAAGATCACCAGCCTGCACGACCTCGAGACCGTCGGCACCATGGGCTTTCGCGGCGAGGCGCTCGCGGCGATCAACGCCATCGCCGAGCTCAGCATCCTCTCGCGCTTCGCCGGGGCCGACAGCGCCTTCCTGCTCGATGGCCGCACCGGCGAGTTGCGCCCCGTGGCGCGCGCGGCCGGGACCACGGTCGAAGTGCGCGAACTCTTCTTCGCCACGCCCGCACGGCGCAAGTTCCTGAAGACCGACGCGACCGAACTCGCGCACTGCATCGAGGCGGTGCGGCGCCACGCGCTCGCGCGGCCCGAGGTCGGCTTCTCGATCTGGCATGAAGGCAAGCTGGTCGAGCAGTGGCGCGCCGCGACGACGCGCGACCAGCGCCTGGCCGACACGCTCGGCGACGACTTCGTGAAGAACAGCGTCGCGGTCGAGCACGCGGCGGGCCCGGTGCGCGTCAGCGGCCGCGCGGGCATTCCCGACGCGGCGCGTTCGCGTGCGGACCAGCAGTTCTTCTACGTCAACGGTCGCTTCGTGCGCGACAAGGTGCTCGCGCATGCGGTGCGCGCCGCCTACGAGGACGTGCTGCACGGCCAGCGCCAGCCGGTGTATGCGCTGTACCTGGAGATCGATCCGGCGCGCGTCGACGTCAACGTGCATCCGACCAAGATCGAGGTGCGCTTCCGCGATGGCCGCGAAGTGCACCAGGCGGTGCGCCATGCGATCGAGGACGCGCTGGCGGCACCCCGTGCCAAGGACGCCGGCGACGCGCTCGCCGCGCCCGCGGAGCCCTTCTTCAAGCCGCGCGCGCTGCCCGAAGCGGCCTCATGGACGCAGCCCGCGATCCCGTTCGTCGCCGCCGAGCGCGGCCTGGGCGACGCGGCGGCGATGTGGCCGGCCTACCGCGACCGCTCGGCAGCGCCCGTGAGCCTGCCGACGGCCGCGCCTGCCGCGCCGGCCTTCGTCGCGCCCGCGCCCGTGCCGTCGGCCCCGGTCGCGGAGGGCAGCTGGCCGCTCGGCCGCGCGCTCGCGCAGCTGCAAGGCGTCTACATCCTCGCGGAGAACAGCCAGGGCCTCGTGATCGTCGACATGCATGCGGCGCACGAGCGCATCGTCTACGAGCGCCTGAAGACGCAGCTCGAGGGCGCCGCCATCGCGAGCCAGCCGCTGCTCATCCCGGCCACCTTCGCCGCCACGCCGCAGGAGGTCGCGACCGCGGAAGCCTGCGCCGCGGTGCTGCCCTCGCTGGGCCTGGAAATCTCGCCCTTCTCGCCACGCACCCTGGCGGTGCGCGCGGTGCCCAGCACGCTGGCCGACGGCGACCCGGTCGAGCTCGCGCGCAGCGTGCTCGCGGAACTCGCGCAGCACGACGCCAGCACCGTGGTGCAACGCGCCCAGAACGAACTGCTGTCTACCATGGCCTGCCACGGCGCCGTGCGCGCCAATCGCAAGCTGACGCTCGACGAGATGAACGCCCTGCTGCGCCAGATGGAGGCCACCGAGCGCTCCGACCAGTGCAACCACGGCCGCCCGACCTGGCGCCAGTTGTCGGTGCGCGAACTCGACGCGCTGTTCATGCGTGGCAGGTAGCCCGGTTTTTACCCGGGTTCTATTTCTTACCTTGCTTACATCCGGGCGCGCGGGCCGTTACTCGGCCCGGCGAGCCCGCGCCTGCATTAGGGTTTCCCGTGTCATCAAGGCCCAGGCACGCACGTTGCATGAAGACTTTACGTTGAACTTTCGGGCAAAGTGCCTGTCCTTCAGCCTTCATGAAAACCTGGTCTCTGTACGCATCCGCCACCGCCCTGGTCGCCCTGCTCGCAGCGGGCTGCTCGACGCTCGACGAGCGTCAGCGCGAATGGATCTTCCAGCCCAGCGATCGAAGCTGGGGCAACTCGGAAGCCATGACCCAGGGCATGGACCACGTGTGGATCGATTTCAAGTCCACGCTCACCGGCGAACCGGTCAAGCTGCACGGCCTCTGGCTCGGCGGCGAGCCCGACTCGCCGGACCGGCCGGTGATGCTCTACCTGCACGGCGCGCGCTACAACGTGGCGGGCTCCTCGCCCCGGATGCGGCGCATGCATGAGCTGGGCTTCTCGGTGCTCGCCATCGACTACCGGGGCTTCGGCAAGAGCTCCAAGGCGCTGCCCTCGGAAGACTCGGCCCGCGAGGATGCGCTCGAAGCCTGGAAGTGGCTCGCCGCGCACCATCCCAAGCAGCCGCGCTACATCTTCGGGCACTCGCTCGGCGGCGCGATCGGCATCGACCTCGCCTCGCGCGTGAACGACGAGAGCGGCACCATCGTCGAGAGCACCTTCACCTCCATCGCCGACGTGGTGAGCAGCTTCAAGTGGGGCTGGCTGCCCTTCGGCCCCCTCATCACGCAGCGCTTCGAGGCGATCAACAAGGTCAAGGACATCGGCGCGCCGCTGCTCGTGGTGCATGGCACCGCCGACAGCCTGATCAATCCGACGCTGGGGCGCAAGCTGTACGACGCGGCGACCGTGCCCAAGATGTTCGTGCTGGTCGAAGGCGGGTCGCACCACAACCTCAACTCGATCGGCCAGGCCCAGTACCGGGCGGCGCTCGCGCAGCTGTTCCGCATGCAGGAGCCGCCTGCGGCAGACGTGGCGGCCAACGAGGCGACCGCATCGCCGCCCGCGCCCGTGCCGGCGATCTGACGCCGGGCTTTGTTACCCTTGGGCGCATGCCGCCCCGCGCCGCTTCGGCCCTCTCTCCTTCCTCCTGCACTTCCGCGCCCGCCGCCGGCATGCCGCCGGCCCAGGTCGTCCTCGCGCTCGCGCTGCTGCTGGGCATCCAGCCGGTCACGACCGATCTCTACCTGCCCGCCCTGCCCGCGCTCACCGCGAGCCTCGGCGCGCGAATGGCGCACGCGCAGCTCACGCTGAGCGCGCTGCTGCTCGCCTTCGGCAGCTCGCAGCTGATCCTCGGCCCGCTGTCGGACCGCTTCGGCCGGCGGCCCGTGCTGCTGTGGGGGCTCGCCGGCTACACGGTGGCGAGCGTCGGCGGCGCGGCCGCGCCGTCCATCGAGGTGCTGATCGTCTGGCGCACGCTGCAGGGCGCGGCGATGGGTGCCGCGGTCATGACGGGCCGCGCGATCGTGCGCGACCTCTACCATCCGGCCGAAGGCGCGCGCGTGATGTCGCGTGCGCTCACCGGGCTGGGCATCATCGCCTGCCTCTGCGCCCCCGTCGGCGGGCTGGTGTCCGATCTCTTCGGCTGGCGCTTCGCGCTGCTCGTGCCCACCGTGTTCGCCGCCGCCACGCTGGCGTTGATCGCGCTGCGCTTGCAGGAGACGCTGCCCGCGCGAAACCTCCATGCCCTGCGCATCGGCGGCCTGGCCGCCACCTGGTCCACGGTGCTGCGCAACCCGACCTTCATCGCCTTCGGCGCGCTCACCACCGCGTCGTACGGCATGCTCTTCACCTTCCTGGCCACCTCGTCCTTCGTGTTCATCCAGGTGCTCGGGCTCACGAAGACGCAGTACGGGCTGGTGATGCTGTGGAGCTCGCTCGCCTACATCGCGGGCACCTTCCTCTGCCGCGTCTGGCTGCCGCGCCACGGTGTGCGCGGCAGCGTGGCGCGGGCGGCCGGCCTCTCGCTCGCCGGCGGCAGCGGCGTGGGGCTTCTCGCGCTCGCGGGCGCGCATTCGGTGCCGGCGATCATGGTGCCGCTCACGCTGGTGATGCTGGGGCACGGCGTGCACCAGCCCTGCGGACAGTCCGGAGCGGTGGGGCCGTTTCCGAACGCGGCCGGCGCGGCCTCGGCGCTCAACGGCTTCGTGATGATGCTGGTGGCCTTCGGCATCGGCGGCTGGGTGGGCGCGCGCATGGACGGCACCGTGATGCCGCTGGCGCTCGGCATCTGGTTCTGGTGCGCGTGCATCGCGCTGGTGGCCTGGACGCTGGTGCGCCGGCATGGAGCCGCGCATGGGCACTGACCGCCCCACCGCGCCGCGCTACATCGCGCTGGCCGGGCCCACGGCGTCGGGCAAGACGGCGGCCGCGCTCGCCATCGCCCGGGATCCGCGCATCGCGCCGGTCGAGATCGTGAGCGTCGATTCGGCACTGGTCTATCGCGGCATGGACATCGGCACCGCCAAGCCCACCCGCGAGGAGCAGGCCGAGGTGCCGCACCACCTCATCGACATCATCGATCCGCGCGACGCCTACAGCGCGGCCAGCTTCGTGAAGGACGCGCGGCGCCTGATCGCCGAGATCTCGGCGCGCGGCCGGCTGCCGCTGCTGGTGGGCGGCACGATGCTCTACTTCAAGGCGCTGGCCGACGGCATCGACGCCATGCCCGCCGCCGACCCCGAGGTGCGCCGGCGCCTCGAAGCCGACGCCGCGGCGCTCGGCTGGCCCGCGATGCATGCGCGGCTCGCCGAGGTCGACCCGGTCGCGGCGGCGCGGCTGGCGCCCAACGACAGCCAGCGCATCCAGCGCGCGCTGGAGGTGTGGCATGCGAGCGGGCGGCCGTTGTCGAGCTTCCATGCCTCGGGCGCGTCCGGCGCGCTCGCGAAGGGCTGGCCGGCCGCCGCCCTGCTGTCGCTGGAACCCACCGACCGCGCGTGGCTGCACGAGCGCATCGCCGCGCGCTTCGACGCCATGCTGTCGTCGGGCTTCATCGCCGAGGTGCAGGCGCTTCGCGCGCGCGGCGACCTCCACGCCGACCTGCCCTCGATGCGCTGCGTGGGCTATCGGCAGGCCTGGGAGGCGCTCGACGGCCGCTGGCCCCTCACCGAACTGCGCGAGCGCGGCATCGTCGCCACGCGCCAGCTCGCGAAGCGGCAGATCACCTGGCTGCGCAGCATGCCGCAGCGGCGCGTGATCGCGGCCGAGGCGGCCGATGCCGTCGCGCAGGTGGTGCAGCAGGTGGCGGCCCTCGCATGAGGTTGCAGATCACCGACCTGTGCAAGCGCTACGGTGAGGTGCCGGTGTTCGAGCACGTCACGTTCGACGTCGCGGGCGGCGAGTTCGTCGCGATCGTGGGCGAATCGGGCGTGGGCAAGTCGACGCTGCTCAACTGCATGGCGGGTCTCGACCGCTGGGATGCCGGCCGCGTGATGCACGACGGCACCGACATCGGCGCGCTCGACGCCGAGGCGCGCGCGCTGTGGCGGCGGCGGCATGTGGGCTTCGTGTTCCAGGCCTTCCATGTGCTGCCTCATCTCGACGTGTCGCAAAACGTGGCGCTGCCGCTGATGCTGCTGGGCGAGCGCGGCGCGGCGGCCGGCGAACGCGTGGCGCGCATGCTCGACGCGGTGGGTCTCTCGGGCCTTGGCGACCGGCTGCCGCAGCAGCTCAGTGGCGGGCAGTTGCAGCGCGTCGCGATCGCGCGGGCGCTGGTGCACCGGCCTTCGCTGCTGCTGGCGGATGAGCCCACCGGCAACCTCGATCCGGCCACCGCGACCCGCGTGCTGGAGGTGCTGCTCGCGCAGACCCGCGAGCAGGGCGCGGCGCTGGTGCTGGTCACGCACTCCGAAGCCGCGGCGGCGCGCGCCGACCGCGTGCTGCACCTGACGGCGGATGGCGTGCGCTAGGAACCCAGCAGCGCCGCGAACCGCGCCAAGTCGACGTTGCCGCCGCTGACCAGCACGCCCACGCGCGCCCCCTTGATCGCATCGCCCGCCGCGCAGGCGCCCGCGAAGGCCAGGCAGCCCGTGGGCTCCACCACCATCTTCATGCGCTCGGCGAAGAAGCGCATCGCGTCCACCAGTTGCGCATCGCTCACCGTGACGATGTCGGTCACGTCGCGCCGGATGATGCCGAAGGTGATTTCGCCCAGGTGCTGTGTCTGCGCGCCGTCGGCAATGGTCTTGGGCGTGTCGATGTGGACGATGCGCCCTTCGCGCAGCGAGCGCTGGCCGTCGTTGCCCGCTTCGGGCTCGACGCCGTAGACCTGGCACCCGGGCGAGAGCGCTCGCGCCGCGAGCGCCGAGCCGCTGGTGAGCCCGCCGCCCCCAAGGCACACGTAGAGCGCGTCGAGCGGCCCGGTTTCCTCGATCAGTTCCTTGGCCGCCGTGCCCTGCCCCGCGATCACGTCGGCGTGGTCGTAGGGCGGGATCAGCGTCATGCCGCGCTCCTGCGCGAGCCGGCGCGTGAGCGCCTCGCGGTCTTCCGTGAAGCGGTCGTACTGCACCACCTCGGCGCCGTAGCCGCGCGTGGCGGCAAGCTTGGCGGCGGGCGCATCGTTGGGCATCACGATGACCGCCGGCATGCCGAGGATGCCCGCGGCGAGCGCCACCGCCTGCGCATGGTTGCCCGACGAGAACGCGATCACGCCGGCGTGGCGCTGCGCGGCGTCGAACCGGGACAGCGCATTGAACGCCCCGCGGAACTTGAAGGCGCCCATGCGCTGGAAGTTCTCGCACTTGAAGAAGAACTGCGCGCCCCATCGCGCGTCGGCGGTGCGCGAGCGCAGCACCGGCGTGCGGTGGGCATGGCCGCGGATCCGGGCGGCGGCGGCCATCACGTCGTCGTAGGTGGGAAGGGTTGGCATATCGGCCTCTGGAGGGACAGCGCTGTCGGACGCGGCTGACAGACAGCAGGGTTGGCGCGTGCAATTTTGACCGGATGTCCGACCCTCTTGTCTGCGGAAACTGCGGAACCCCCAATCGCGCGAACGCCAAGTTCTGCATCGGCTGCGCCGGCCGGCTGCCGGGCCTCGCCCCAGCCGGCGCCATGGTGCCGCCGAACCTGGCCGCACCGGCCATCGATCGCCGCGAACGCACGCCGTCCGCACCCGCGGCGCACAACGCGCCGAGCTCTTCCTTCTGGCTGCATCTCGGACTCGTCGGGCTGACCATGGTGCTGGCCTTCGTCGCATGGTGCATCTACGTGCTGCACGGACGAAGCGCGCCATGGGACGCGCGCACGCAGGCGGCGGCACCGCCCGCGGCAGAGGCGCGCGAGACCGGCGCCCTGGTCCCTGCGCCAGTGCCAGCATCCGTGCCAGCGCCAGTGCCCGCGCCCGCACTTGCATCCGCACCGCCGTCGGCTCCCCCCGCCGCCAAGCCGATGCCCGAACCGGCCAGGACCGCCGCGAGCGGCACCAAGGCAGACACGCCGGCCGACGCAGCGGCACCCGATGCGGTGGCGCAGGCCCTCGCGCTCTCGCGCCGCAATGCGC